>CADCHN010000006.1 GCA_902801295.1 Oscillospiraceae bacterium
ACCGCGTCCTCTCTATCTTGAAAAGTCCCTTTTTCCAGGGGGGCTTGGTTTTGTGCGCCTTTTTTCGGTGTGGTACTCAGATTACAATGTTTCAACCTTTTTTCTCCTTAATCCAGTAAAATCTCCGGGTAACGCCCTTCGGCGCGCAGCGCGGCCAGATGGCTCACAACGCTGTCCATATCCTCCCGGTAGGTGATGCCGTACCAGCTCTCGCGGCAGGGCAGCACATGGACGCAGCCCTCGTGCTCGTGGATGAGCGCGTTGACAACGAACGGCAGGAAATACTCGGCCTTGAGGGGATTGACCGCGAGGTTTTCCTCCAGCCAGGCGGGAAAGCGCCGCTCCAGCTCCTCCAGCATGCCCGGGCCAAAGCCCCAGCAGTTCATGGATACGGGCGAATCGCCGGAAATGTCCGTATAGTGCTCGCCGTCCTCGGTAAAGGCAGCATCGCTGCCGCGCTTGACGATCTTCGTGCGCTCGACCACGTCGGAAAGCAGCCCGTTTTCCACCTGGCAGATGCCGCGGGCAACCGAGCCGTGCTCCGTCACGGTGTTGCGCAGCTCGTAGGCCACCATCGCGTGCTCGTTGGCCGGGCGCGCGGCGGAGAGGAACTCATAGAGCGCGGTATAGGCGCTCGGGCCGTAATAGTCATCGGCGTTGATGACGGCAAAAGGACCGTCCACGACGCCGCGGCAGCAGAGCACCGCATGTCCGGTGCCCCAGGGCTTTTGTCGCCCCTCCGGCACCTGATAGCCTTCCGGCAGCCGGTCCAGCTGCTGATAGACATAGCTCACGTCGAAGTACTTCTCCATCCGGCGGCCAATGCGCGCCTTGAAATCTTCCTCGATCTCGTGCTTGATAATGAACGCCACCCTGCGGAAGCCCGCGCGATAGGCGTCATAAAGCGAATAGTCGATGATCGCATGGCCGCGATCGTCCACGGCCGTGATCTGCTTGAGCCCGCCGAAGCGACTGCCCATGCCGGCAGCCAGAATAACCAGAGTCGGTTCCTGCATAACAGCACTCCTCTCTTTCCATCTTATTTAGTTTAGCATATTTTTTTGCCCTTGTATAGAGAAAATGCGCTGATTTTCTCAGCTTACCCCTGTGATTTTCGGAGGCCCTGATGTATAATCAGACAGACATCAGAAAAGGACGGATGCAAATGGCACATGCAATCGAACGCCTCCGGATCGACGGCCCGGGCGGCAAAATGAAGCTCCTTGTTCTCGGACGTCGGGAGGACGGCGGCCACCCCGGGGTGTTATGGATCCATGGCGGCGGCTACCGAAGCGGTATGCCGGAGATGGCCTTCTTCTCGCGGGCGGCGGACCTGGTGCGCTATTTTCACGCCGTGGTCGTCACGCCCGATTACCGGCTCTCAGGTCAGGCGCCCTACCCTGCCGCGCTGGACGACTGCTATGCGGCGCTGCTGTGGTTGAAAGAGCACGCGGCCGAGCTCGGCGTGCGCTCCGATCAGATCATGGTCGGCGGCGAGAGCGCGGGCGGCGGACTCACGGCGGCGCTGTGCATGCTCGCGCGCGACCGCGGCGAAGTCCATATCGCCTACCAGATGCCGCTCTACCCGATGCTCGATGACCGCGACACGCCCTCCTCGCGCGATAACCATGCCCCGGTGTGGAATACGGCGAAAAACCACAGCGCTTGGGCGAAATACCTCGCGGGGCAGGATCGGGAGCATCTGAGTCCCTACGCCGTGCCAGGCAGGCAGACCGATTACCGGAATCTGCCGCCCTGCTACACCTTCGTTGGAGACGCCGAGCCATTTTACGACGAGACGCTGAGCTTTGTCGAGCATCTGCGCAAGGCTGGGGTAGAAGCTGACCTGGACGTATTTCCCGGGCAATTCCACGCCTTTGATATGTTCCGCCCGCACAGCGAGGCCGGAGAAGCGGCCAAAGCGAGCTTTCTCCTCCATTTTGAGCACGCAATGACCCATTATTTTGCGGAAAACGGAGGAAATGACCATGGATGAACTCAAACCCGGGCTGTACCGTCACTTCAAAGGAAAGGAATACCGCCTGCTCTATGTGGCGCGGCACTCCGAAACGCTGGAGCCGATGGTCGTCTACCAGGCACTCTACGGCGAGCGCGGCATCTGGGTGCGCCCCGCGGCGATGTGGAACGAAACCGTCGAGCGCGACGGCGTGCAGAGCAAACGCTTTACCTATATCGGGCCATGAAAAAGCCGCCGATCTGAACGCAGATCGGCGGCTTTTCTCCTGTTTTCAGCGCTTCAGCTCAAAGCGGATACTCGCGAGCATTGCCTGGAAGGCCGGATCGTCGGGCAGAGCTGCAAAGTCCTCGGGATCGGCCGCGGCGCGGATCACCGTCACGAGCAGGTAGCTCTGCTCGTCGCCGGGGATACGCAGGCAGTAGCTGTAGCTGTCGCCGTCGAGATAGCGGAAGCCCTCGTTGGCGCCGCAGCGGACCGGCGTAAAGCCCTTGAATTTCTCCGCGGCGTGCTTCGCCAGAGCCTCGAAGCCCTCACCCTGATAGTAAGCGGCATACTCGAGCTGCACGTGATAATCCTCGCCCCACAGCACCGCGACGTGCGAGTCGCTCGAGGGGTTGAGGTATTCCTCAGAGATGACGGCGTAACTGAACTTTTCGGGATCGTAGCCGATCGTCATATCCACGGTCACCGCGTCCTGAAAGCCGGAAATGAAGCTGTAGCTCCCCTGCTTGAGATTCTGCGGCACGGCGGGCGTCTCCTTCGCGCCGGATTTTGCGGCGGCGGACGGCGCCTTGGCAGCCTCGTCGGGTTTTTTCATCAGCAGCAGCGCAGCCGCGGCGCCGGCGGCGGCCAGCCCGAGCGGCAGGATGATCTTCCATTGTTTCATAGGTACACCCCCTGTTTGTATGATCTTATTATACATAGGAAACAACACATTTACAACAAAAAAGAACCGGCTGACTCCGGTTCTTTTTTGTAATTTATCAGCCTCCGAATACGGAGAGCAGGAAGCCCGCAGCGATCGCGGAGCCGATGACGCCGGCCACGTTCGGACCCATGGCGTGCATCAGCAGGAAGTTGGACTTATTATAGCGGCGGCCGACATCCTGGCTCACACGCGCGGCCATTGGGACGGCGGACACGCCGGCCGAGCCGATCAGGGGGTTAATCTTCTTGCCGGAGGCGTAGTACATGATCACGCCGCCGAACAGACCGCCGACCGTGGAGATCGAAAATGCGATCAGGCCGAGGGCGATGATGAACAGGGTCTGCCACTGGATGAAGTTGTCGCCGACCATGGTCGCGCCGACGGAGGTGGCGAGGAAAATGGTGACGATGTTCATCAGGGCGTTCTGGGCGGTATCGCTCAGGCGGTCGGTGACGCCGGTCTCACGGAAGAGGTTGCCGAGCATCAGGCAGCCGATCAGGGGCGCGGTGGAGGGCAGGAGCAGGATGACGAAGGAGGCCACGACGATCGGGAAAATGATCTTTTCCTTCTTGGAGACCTCGCGGGTCTGCTCCATCTTCACCTTGCGCATCTCCTCGGTGGTGCAGAGCTTCATCAGCGGGGGCTGGATCATCGGGATCAGAGCCATGTAGGAGTAGGCGGCAATCGCGATGGGTCCGAGCAGATGCGGAGCGAGCTTGGTGGTGAGGTAAATGGCGGTGGGGCCGTCCGCGCCGCCGATGATGCCGATGGAGGCGGCTTCG
Source organism: Oscillospiraceae bacterium (assembly GCA_902801295.1). GTDB lineage: Bacteria > Bacillota > Clostridia > Oscillospirales > Oscillospiraceae > Limivicinus. The sequence continues at coordinate 3,689 of CADCHN010000006.1, forward strand.
GGGCCGGTAAAGCCGAGCAGGATCGCGCCGAAGAAGGCGACGAACACGCCCATCTGCGCCGCGGCGCCGAGCAGCAGGCTCTTGGGGTTAGAAAGCAGCGGGCCGAAGTCCGTCATCGCGCCGACGCCCAAGAAGATGAGCGAGGGATAAATGCCGGCCTTGACGCCGATGTAGAAGAAGTCCAGCAATCCGGCGTTGGCCATGATGTGGCCGTAGCTGTGGTAGTAGGGGCTGTTCGCGTCCAGGAATTCCGCCCAGAGTTCCGGGTGGTACATGGCGTTGCTGCCGCCCTGCGCGATGAAGTAGCTGAGGTTGGCAAGCAGGCAGCCGAAAGCGATGCCGCACAGCAGCAGCGGCTCGAACTTCTTGACGATGCCGAGATAGAGCAGCACAAAGGCGATGAGGATCATCACCGCGTTTTTCCAGCCGCCGGCCATGAAGAACGCGGCAAAGCCGGACTCCATCGCCAGCTTTTGCAGAGTGCCTATGATATCCATATGCCCCTCCTGTTACGCGATGACGACCAGCGGAGCGCCCGTTTCGACCACGGTGCCCTTGCTGACAACGATCTGCGCGACCGTGCCGGCCTTGGGGGCGACGATGTCGTTTTCCATCTTCATAGCCTCGAGAACGATGAGCACGTCGCCCTCGTTGACCTTCTGGCCCTGCTGGACGTTGATTTTCAGCACGTTGCCGGGCATCGGGCTCTTGACGACCTCACCGGCGGCCAGTCCCGCGGCGGGAGCGGCAGGCGCAGCGGCGGGAGCCGCAGCGACAGGGGCGGGTGCGGCAGCGGGAGCCGCAGCGGCGGGCGCCTTCAGCTCGTATTCGTCGATCAGCATGGCCTCGCCCTGCTCCACCTCGACCTCATATACGCGGTTATTCAAAGTCACCTTATATTTCATTTGTCCTTGACCTCCTTGATGGAAATGAAGCGCAGCTCATTGAGCGGCTTGCCGAGCGTATCGGCGACGATCGCCATGATCATGGCAGCGTCCTTCGGGTCGGTATCATACAGCTTCAGATCGCCGGCCGAACCGGGCGCCAGAGAAGAGGGCGCGGGAATAACAACGATCGGCGTCTCAGCGGGAGCGGGAGCGGCAGCTTTCGCGGCCTCCTTCTTCTGCCCGGCGATCATGATGCGGCCCATCAGCATGACGACCAGCATCAGCAGGACGATCCCGAGGAACACGACGCAGTAGCCCAGCAGGGCAATTCCGGCGCCGTTTCCGAGAGAGAGATTGACAAGATCCATCGTCTTCGCTCCTTACTCCATCTCGGTGATGGTGTAGCGCACCTTGCGCTCTTCCTCGGCCTGACGCTGCTCGAAGAACTTCTCCGCCACCTGCGGGAAGGAGATGTAGCTGAGCACGTCTTCCTCACAACGGGCCATATCGCCGAGTTTCGCCTCGGCCTTCTCGAAGGTGTCGGTCGGCAGCGTGTCTGCATAGCGGCCGACGATGGGCTTCTCGTCCTTGAGGATCTTGGCCTGGATCTCGGGGTTGATGGGCGCGGGCGTACGGCCGTATTCACCGCGGCAGTAGGCTTTCAGCTCGGCGCCGACGTTCTTGTAGCGCTCGCCGGCCAGGACGTTCTGCACAGCCTGGGTGCCGATGATCTGGCTGGTCGGGGTGACGAGCGGAGGATAGCCCATGTCCTCGCGCACGCGCGGGGTCTCAAGCAGCGCCTCGTCGAAGCGGTCGAGCGCGTTCATCATCTTGAGCTGGCTCAGCAGGTTCGAGAGCATGCCGCCGGGGATCTGATAGGTCAGGCACTGGGTGTCGGTGGCCATGGAGATCGGGTTCAGGGTGCCCTTGGCGAGGAAATCGGCGCGGATTGGCTTGAAGAAGTTGGCCATCTGGAAGAGGCCGTCGTCGTTCAGGCCGGTCTCATAGCCGAGTTCCTTGAGGGTGTAGTTGAGGGTCTCGGTGGCGGGCTGGCTGGTGCCGCCGGAGAAGGGAGAGATCGCGGTGTCGATGACGTCGGCGCCGGCCTCGATGGCTTTGAGCTCGGTCATGAACGCAAGACCCGTGGTGCAGTGGGTGTGGATGACGACGGGCAGGTCGACCGCGTCCTTGATGGCGCTGACGAGGTCATAGGCGGCCTTGGGGCTCATGATACCGGCCATGTCCTTGATGCAGATCGTGCTGACGCCCATCTCGCGCAGCTCCTTGACGATCTCCACATACTTCTCGCGCGTGTGCACGGGGCTCGTGGTGTAAGAGATCGCGCCGGAGGCGATGGCGCCGGACTTCACGGTCTCCTCGACAGCGACCTTGAGGTTGTTGGTGTCGTTCAGGGCGTCGAAAATGCGGATGATGTCGATGCCGTTGCGCACGGAGGCGCGCACAAAGCGGCGGACGATATCATCGGGATAGTGCTTGTAGCCGAGGATGTTCTGACCGCGCAGCAGCATCTGCAGCTTGGTGTTGGGCATAGCGGCGCGAATCTTGCGCAGGCGCTCCCAGGGATCCTCGTTGAGGTAGCGGAGGCACACGTCAAAGGTGGCGCCGCCCCAGCACTCGACGGAATAGTAGCCGGCCTTGTCGATGGTCTCAAGGATCGGCTTGAACTGCTCATAGCTCATTCTGGTGGCGACCAGGGACTGGCTGGCGTCACGCAAAACGGTTTCGGTAAACTGTACTTTTTTCATGGCATCTCCTTCTCTGCGAATAAAAGAATTTGCTCAAAATTGCCTATAGTAAAGATAGCATTTTTTCCCTTGGAAATCAATGTGCTTGTGATATTTTTGCCAAAAATCGGCGCTTTACACAAGTCGGATGTGTCCCCAGCCGCCCTTTCTCATATAATCTCCTCCACGGCTCATATACATGAAGCAGAACATGCGCGCGGCGAGGCCGCGCACGGGGAGTGATGAGCATTCGAAGCAGCATCGAAGAGCGCGCCTGTGAGCTGGCCGCGTACATCATCGAGAACGAGGCTACCGTCCGTGCCGCGGCGGCTCACTTCGGCATCAGTAAGAGCACCGTACACAAGGATCTCACCGAGCGCCTGCCGGGGATCAACCGCGCGCTGTATCACGAGGCGCGGGCGCTTCTTGACCGCAACAAGGCCGAGCGGCACATCCGCGGCGGCCTCGCCACCCGGCGAAAATACAAGGGCGCAGATTAAAACACCGGGGCCGGAGAACTTGTTTCTCCGGCCCCGGTGTCGGTATCAAGATAACTGTCAGCCGTTGTCGACGGACATATGCGACAGCAGCAGTGTGACCTCATCGTTCGCCACATTCGCAATGCCCTCGCTGATGCGGATGCGGGTGATCTCCCCTGCCTCCGTATGGCAGACGAGCTCCCCTTCATTCAGTGCGCAGAGCATCGGCGCATGACCGGCGAGCACGCCCAGCGAGCCGAGCGCACCGGGAAGCGTAACGGCGCAGACCTGCTTTTCCCAGGTCTCGCCGCCCGAGGTGGCAAGCAGCAGATGAATCTTATCCATCAGAAGCTCCCCCGCTTGGCGATGACCTCGTCAATGCTGCCGCACATCAGGAAGGCCTGCTCCGGCAGATCGTCCACATCGCCGGCGAGAATGGCCTGGAAGCCCTTGATGGTGTCGGAGAGCTTGACGTACTTGCCCTGGATGCCGGTGAAGTTTTCGGCCACGTGGAAGGGTTGGGAGAGGAAACGCTGGATGCGGCGGGCGCGGTTGACCGTGGCGCGATCCTCCGGCCCGAGCTCGTCCATGCCGAGCACCGCGATGATGTCCTGCAGCTGGCGGTACTTCTCCAGCACCTGCTGCACGGCGCGCGCCGTCTCATAGTGCTCCTTGCCGAGAACGCCCGGCTCGAGAATGCGGGAGCTGGACTCCAGCGGGTCGACCGCCGGATAGATGCCGAGCTCGGAGATCGCACGCGAAAGGACGGTGGTCGCGTCCAGGTGAGCGAATGCCGTGGCTGGCGCGGGGTCGGTCAGGTCGTCGGCAGGCACGTAGATGGCCTGGACGGAGGTGACAGAGCCGTTGCGCGTGGAGGTGATGCGCTCCTGCAGGGCGCCCATCTCGGTGGCCAGCGTCGGCTGATAGCCGACGGCGGAGGGCATGCGTCCCAGCAGCGCCGAGACCTCGGAGCCGGCCTGGGTAAAGCGGAAAATGTTGTCGATAAAAAGCAGCACATCCTGGCCGCTCTCATCGCGGAAGTTTTCCGCGATCGTAAGGCCGGACAGCGGCACGCGAAGTCTCGCTCCGGGCGGCTCGTTCATCTGGCCGAAGACCAGCGCCGTCTTGTCAATGACGCCGCTCTCGTTCATTTCGTTCCAGAGGTCGTTGCCCTCGCGGCTGCGCTCGCCGACGCCGGCAAACACGGAATAACCGCCGTGCTCGTAGGCGATGTTGCGGATGAGTTCCTCGATCAGCACCGTTTTGCCGACACCCGCGCCGCCGAAGAGGCCGATCTTGCCGCCTCTGGCATAAGGGCACAGCAGGTCGACGACCTTGATCCCGGTCTCGAGCAGCTCCGTCGCGGGCAGGATCTCGGTAAAGGGCGGCGGATCGCGGTGGATGGGCAGGGTTTTATCCGCTTCGACCGGGCCTTTGCCGTCGATCGGCTCGCCGACGACGTTGAACATGCGGCCGAGCGTAGCCTTGCCGACCGGCATGCGGATCGTGTCGCCGGTATTCAGGGCCTCCATGCCGCGGGAGATGCCGTCCGTGGACGAGAGCGCGATGCTGCGCACGCTGCCCTCGCCGATCTGCTGCACGACTTCGAGCACGACCGTGCGCTCCGGCAGGCGGATATGCACGGCGTGATAAAGCTCCGGCAGGTTCCCCGAGGGGAAATGAATATCCACAACCGGGCCGATAACCCGTTTGACGATGCCTTTTTCCATGGGATATCCTCCCTTACTTCTGATTCAGTGCGTTGCTGCCGCCGACGATCTCCGTGATCTCGGTGGTGATGGCTGCCTGGCGGGCGTGATTGAGCTTGAGACTGAGCTCAGCGATCAGCTCGTCGGTGTTGTCAGAGGCGGCGGACATAGCCGTCATCCGTGCGGTGTGCTCGCTGGTCTTGGCCTCGAGCAGCACGGCGTGCAGGGTGTTGAGCAGCACCAGCTCCGACAGGCGGTCGAGCAGAGTTTCGGGGTCCGGCTCGAAAATCACGTCGAGCTTCCCTCCCCCGCGTTCGCTCTCCATCGGGAGCAGGCGCAGAATGTCCGGCTCCTGCGTCAGCGCGGAGCGGTAATGCTCATACAAGAGCTCGATCCGGTCGGTCTCGCCGACGAGATACAAATTCTTCAAATAGGCAGCAATCTCTTCAGCCTCCGCAGCCGTGGGATTGTCGGACAGGGTGTCGAACACGCGCAGCACTGGGCGGCCGAGCGACGCGATCTGTTCGCGGCCCCAGCGCCCGCAGACGACCAGGGAGACCTTCTCACCTTCCGCCGCGGCGATGCGTTCCTCGGCGGCCTTGACGATCGCCGTGTTGTACGCGCCGCAGAGTCCTCGGTTGCCCACGAAAAGCACGAGGCAGAGGCGATTGCCCTCCCTTGGCTTCAGAAGAGGGCTGCCTGTTCCGTCCATGCCGGCGCAGAGCTTCTGCAGCACTTCGCGGCTGATGCGGGAGAAATCCGACAGCTGCTGCCAGCGCTCCTGCGTCCGGCGGAGCTTGGAGGCCGCCACCATGCGCATGGAGCGGGTGATCTGCCGCGTGCTCTCGATGCTTTTGATGCGGTTGCGAATGGCGCGCATGTTGGCCACGGTCAAGACCTCCTTTCCCCTGCGCTGTCAGTCAGCGATCCTGATGCTTAAACTCTTCCATACAATCTCTCAGCCGCCGCAGAGTGTCCGGGCTGAGCTTTTTGCCGGTCATGATCTCATCGTCCAGCGTTGGCATATGGCAGCGCACATAGCGGATCACGTCCTGCTCAAACGCGGCGATATCCTTCAGCTCCACATCGTCGGCATAGCCCTCGTTGGCGGCGAAGAGCACGATGACCTGATCGGCCGCGTCCATCGGGGCGTACTGCCCCTGCTTCAAAAGCTCGGTCATGCGGTCGCCGCGGTGCAGTGTCGCCTGCGTGGCCTTGTCCAGATCGGACCCGAACTGGGAGAAGGCCGCAAGCTCGCGGTACTGCGCCAGATCCATGCGCAGCCGGCCGGCCACCTGCTTCATGGCGCCGAGCTGCGCCGCGCCGCCGACACGGGACACGGACAGGCCCACGTTGATGGCGGGCCGGACGCCGGCGTTGAAGAGGTCGGTCTCCAGGAAGATCTGGCCGTCGGTGATGGAAATGACGTTCGTCGGAATATAGGCGGAGATATCGCCCGCCTGGGTTTCGATGATGGGCAGCGCCGTCATACTGCCGCCGCCGTATTCGGGAGCGAGCCGCGCGGCGCGCTCAAGCAGGCGGGAGTGCAGATAAAACACGTCGCCGGGATAGGCTTCGCGTCCGGGCGGACGGTGCAGCAGAAGGGAGATCTCGCGGTAGGCGACGGCCTGTTTCGACAGGTCGTCGTAGACGATCAAGACATCTTTGCCCTGGTGCATGAAGTATTCGCCCATCGCGGCGCCCGCGTAAGGCGCGATATAGAGCATGGGCGCGGGCTCGGAAGCGTTGGCGCAGACGACGATGCTGTAATCCAGCGCGTCGTGCAGGCGCAGCTTCTCCACCACGCTCGCCACCGTGGACTCCTTCTGTCCGATGGCGACGTAGATGCAGATCATGTCCTTGCCCTTCTGGTTGATGATCGTGTCGAGGGCAATGGCGGTTTTGCCGGTCTGACGGTCGCCGATGATCAGCTCGCGCTGGCCGCGGCCGATGGGCACCAGGGCGTCGATGGCCTTGATACCGGTCTGCATCGGGACGGAGACGCTCTTGCGTTCGATAACGCCGGGCGCGCGGTTTTCGATGGGGCGGGCCTCGGTGGCGTGAATCAGGCCTTTACCGTCCACCGGGCGGCCCAGCGCATCGACCACGCGGCCGATCAGCGCCTCGCCCACGGGCACCTCGATGATGCGCCCGGTGCGGACGACCTCGTCGCCCTCCTGGACGTTGTCATAGTTGCCCAGCAGCACGACGCCGACGTTGTCCCTGTCGAGGTCCATGACCATGCCTCGCAGATCGCCCTTGAAGCGAATCATCTCACCGGCCATGACGTCGCTCAGGCCGGTCACGCGGCAGATGCCGTCGGACAGGGAGCTGACGCGGCCGGTCTGGAACACATCCACGTCCAGCGGGATCTCGTCCACGCGGTTCATGGCCTCGGCGATCACGTCGCCCTCGAGGCTGTCGCCCTCCGCAAAGCTGCGGCGCACCTTCTCCAGCATGTGAGAGAGTGTGCCGTCGTAAACGGTGTCGCCGACCTGCAGCTTCATGCCGCCGATCAGCGCTGGGTCGACGTGCAGATCAAGCTGCACGTTCTCCACGCCGAAGCGCTGCCGCAACAGCTCGATCACGCGGGAAAGCTCCGCACTCTCCGGCTCCGTGCTGCTATCAAGCACTGCCTTGAGCTGCGACTCGTCCATCAGGCGGGCTTTGTCCGCACCGGTAGGTGCAGCTTTGTCCTCCAGACGGCGCAGAAAGCGCTTGTCCAGCTCACGAAGAGCCTGGCCGCCGCTCTCGCCTTTCAGCTTTTCGGCTGCGGCCTCCGTCATCACGGCCGACAGCTCGTCGGTCAGCGCGCGGCGAGTCTCCAGCAGCATCTGCTCGGCGCCGCGGCGCGCCTGGTTTTCCATGTCGTCACGGGTCTCGCGGTCAATTTCTCTGGCCTCACCGCGCGATTCCTCGAGGCGCAGATCCAGCTCACAGCGGATTTCCTCCGCCTGCGCCTGTCGGCGCTGCGGGCTGTTCTTCAGACTTTCGCGCAGCTGAACGGCGCGCGCTTTCGCGTCCTCGGCGCTCTGCAGCTCCCGCTCGATCTTCTCGCGGCGGCCGGAGATCATATTGGCGACCAGCTTGCGCCCGATAAAATAAAGCGCGAGCGCAAGGATCGCAAAGTTGATGATGCCGTATAGGATTGTCCATCCGCTCATGTGCGGCACCTCCTGTTGTGTTACTGCTCGGTGTTGCCCGCGTTCAGCAGACGCTGGACCAGGCGCTCCGCCAGCTCGTCGCGGCGCAGCTGCAGCTCGCGGTCGGTCTGCTCGCGGAGCGCCGCGGCCTCACCCTTGCCGCGCTCGGCGGTCTCGGCGGCAAATTGCTTTGCCTCGCGCAGCATTTCCGCATGCCGCTGCTCGTTCCGGTCCTTTTCGGCCCGCAGCTCGTCTCTGGCCTCCTGCAGACGTTCCTCGCGCTCCCGCTCCAGGCCGCGCTCGTCCTCCTCGAGGGCGGCGCGCGCCGCGGTCTCCTCGTTCAGTCCCGCGTCAATGCGTGCACGGCGCTCGTCCATAAAGCGCACGATGGGCTTGTAAAGGAACTGATTGAGCAAAAAGAGCAGCGCGAAAAAGCCCAATATCGTCCAGATCAGCTCGGACGGATTGATGCTCAGCATAGACGGCTCCTGTCTCAGATCTTGCCGACCAGCATGAACGCGACCAGCATGCCGTAGATGGTCAGCGCTTCCATCAGCGCCAGCGACAGGACCAGAGAGCCGCGGATATCGCCGGCGGCCTCGGGCTGACGGGCAATGGCGTCCATCGCGTGAGACGCGGTGATGCCCTGACCGATAGCGGTCGCGGCGCCGGTGATGCACAGCACAAGCGCGGCGGCGATTGCAATAGTTCCGGATGCCATAAGTAGTACCTCCTGAAATATAGTAATAAAAACTTATTCTTCCTCTTCCGCAGCCTCCGACACATAGATCGAAAGCAGCATTGTGAACACCATAGCCTGCAGCAAGCAGAACAGCAGGCTCAGCACGTTCATGATGAGCGGCACGCCGATCGGAAAGATTTCATAGAGCTTTTCCGTCACCATTTCCTCGCCGTACATATTGCCGTAGAGTCGCAGGGCCAGGGACATGGGGCGGATAAACTGCTCGAGAAGGTTCAGCGGCAGCATCAGCACCACCAGGATCAGGGGCTTGGTAAAGCTGGCGGCATATTTCTTCAGGCCGCGCTCGCGGATGCCGATGACATGGGTGGTGAAAAAGGCGATCACGCCGAGTCCTGCCGTGACGGACAGGCTGGCCGTAGGCAGCGCCATTCCCTTGATGTGTCCCATGCCGGGAATCAGTCCCGAGTAGTTGCTGACGACGATGAAGATGAAAAAGGTCGCAAAAATGGGAAAATATTTGCGCATGTGCGCCTGGCCAAGCGAATCGGCGAAGAAGTTCTGCAGCTTTTCAACCGCCATCTCCGCCAGATTCTGCAAGGGGCCCGGCACATCCCTGAGCTTGCGCGTAGCCAGGAAACTGACAACGGCCAGAATCAGGATGATCGCCCACATGCTGACCACCGTACCTGTCACCTGCAGCGGGCCGATGGAAAACAGGACATTGCTTTCTTCCATCCGAAGCACCTCCAGTCTTGGAAATCTTCGCAAAAATATATACATTTATGAAGTATACACCGTTTTTCGGTAAAAGTAAATGGCGAAAAAACGCCTGTCCTTCTTTTCCTGTTTTTTCATTCCAGACATAAAAAACCGACGCTTCACAGCGCCGGTTTTTGAGACTATTTCTGTGCTCAGCCCTTGACTGCACCGGAAGCCACGCCCTTGATGATGTGCTTCTGGCAGGAGAGATAGAACACGATAACCGGAATAATCGACAGGAGAATCAGCGCCATCGTCGCGCCGAGGTCCACCGTGCCGTAGCTGCCCTTGAGGTACTGGATGTGAATGGGGATGGTGCGGTATTCGTTGATATCCAGCACCAGCACCGGGAGCAGGTAATCGTTCCAGACCCACATGATCTCCAGGATGCCGACAGAGATCATCGTCGGCTTAAGCATCGGGAACACAACGCTGAAATACGTGCGCAGCGGACCGCAGCCGTCGATGGCTGCCGCTTCCTCGATCTCCAGCGGGATAGACTTGACAAAGCCGACGAACATGAAAATCGCCAGCCCCGCGCCGAAGCCGAGATAGACGATCGGGATCGTCCATGGCGTGTTGAGCCGCAGCGCGTCCGCCGTCTTCGACAGCGTGAACATGACCATCTGGAACGGAACGACCATCGAAAAGACGCAGAGGAAGTAGATCGCCTTGCAGGCGATGGAGTTAACGCGCGCGATGTACCAGGCCGCCATTGAAGTGAATAGCAGAATCAGCGCCGTGGAGAGTAAGGTGATGACCACGCTGTAGACCACGCTTTTCCAGAAGGGGTAGTTGCCGAAGGTCATGCCCTTGATGAAGTTATCAAAGCCGGCCCACATTTCTCCCTTCGGAAGAGCGAAGGTATCGGTTTTGACATAGGTATTGAGCTTGAAGGAGTTGAGCACAACCGTCAGCACCGGCAGCACATAGATCACGCAGATCACAGTCAGAACGACGGACAGGATCGTTTTGTTGCGGCGCTCGGCGCTCAGTGTAGACTTGTTATTCATTACTGCTGCACCTCCCTCTTGCGGGTGAAGGCAAGCTGGGCAAGACCCAGTCCGGCCACCAGGATAAAGAACAGAACGGCCTTGGCCTGGGCGGTGCCCTGGGAGGCCGAGTTGGACGTATAGAAGGTGTTGTAAATGTTCAGCGCCAGCATTTCGGTGGTCTTAATTGAGGAGCCGTCCGCCTGAATCAGGAAAGGCTGGCCGGCAGTCAGCGCGAGGTTCTGATCAAAGAGTTTGAAGCCGTTGGTCAGGCCGAGGAAGGTGCAGATCGTGATCGAGGGCATGACGTTCGGAATCGTCACGCGAAACAGCGTCTGCCACTTGTTGGCGCCGTCGATCTTTGCCGCCTCCAGCATATCGCCGGGCACAGCCTGCAGCCCCGCGATATAAATGATCATCATATAGCCGATCTGCTGCCAGCACATCAGAATAATCAAACCCCAGAAGCCGTATTTGGTCTCCATCAGGATCGAAGTGCCGTAGCGCGAGAGGATGCCGTCGAAAATCATCGACCAGATGTAACCGAGCACGATGCCGCCGATCAGGTTCGGCATGAAAAATACGGTGCGGAACAGGTTGCTGCCGCGGATGCCCTGCGTCAGCGCCAGCGCCACCGCAAAGGCCAGCACGTTAATAAGCACGAGGCTCACCAGCGCAAAGAGAGCCGTGTACCAGAACGAGTGCATGAAGCTCGGGTCTGTCAGCGCCTTGGCATAGTTGGAAAAACCAACAAATTTTGCGTCCTTAATCAGCTTGAACTTGCAGAAGGACAGCCAGATGCCCTGCAGGAAGGGCCAGACAAACCCGATCGCGAAGGCCGCCGTCACCGGGCCGAGGAACAGCCAGGCCCAGCGGCGCAGCGGCGTCTTCCAGAATCGACGCAGGGGCGATTGTTTGTTCAAGATATCATCTCCCTATTCTCTCTACTGCGAATCAAACGGTGCGGATCGGAAAACGGGGCGGACGAAACCCGTCCGCCCCGCAAGTTCTCTGTAATGGGGATGAATCAGCCGTTGGCGTTCTGATACTGGGTGGCCCAGCCGTCGACAAAGGCGGTCACAACCGTGGCCCAGTTCTCGGCGCTCTGGTCGGCATTGTACGCGTTGAGCGCGGAGACAAGAGCGGCGCGGTAGTCGTCAACGTTGGGCTGATAGTTGGTGGCCCAATCCATGACGTAGCAGCCATTGTTGCTATACTCGTTGGCGGCGGCCAGGAAGCCGTTGGTGGACTCGGCAGCGTGGGTGTAAGGCATAACGCCGAAGGAGTCGACGAGCATGCGGGAAGCCTCAGGATCCGTGACGCACCATACCAGGAAGTCCATGGTGGCCTTCTGATCGGCCTCGGAAGCCTTGCCGTTAATCGCCCAGCAGTTCTCGGTGCCGCAGTTCAGGCCGGCCTTCTCCTCGCCTTCCACACCGCAGTAGTACGGGATCATGGTGGCGTTGGGGACAGCCTCGGAAACAGCGCCGTACTCCCAGGAGCCGTTGACGAAGAAGACGGCCTTGCCGGTCTTGAATTCGTTCTCGGCATCATGACCGCCGGTAGCCAGATCCTTCGGATCGGTCAGGCTGTTGTTGATGCAGAGGTCGTAGAGGTTTTTGAAGTTGTCCATGTAAGCACCGGTGAGGGTGGCAGGGCACTCGGTCCAGCCGCCGGCGTCGCGCTCTTCATAGAAGTACTCGAGGTTAGCCATGTGGCCGGTGAAGCGCCAGGAAGAGGAAGGATCCATGTCGGAGGAAGAGAAGGCGTCGAAGCCAAGCTCTTCAGCACGGGCGTGGATGTCTTCAGCGACAGCCTTCAGGGTCTCGAAGTTCTTGATCTCGTCGAGGCTGTGGCCGGCCTTCTCAAGCAGATCGGGGTTGACGATGATGCCGTAGCACTCATAGCAGTAGCCGATGGAAACCAGCTTGCCGTTTTCGTCATAGAGGTTGTAAGCGTCGGTGTTGAGCTCCTGAGCGATCGGGGTTCCGGTCAGGTCCAGAGCGTAGTCGGCCCAATCCTTCACGCCGGCCTGGGTGCCGACGACGAACAGAGTGGGGGCGGAGGACTTATCCATTTCGGAGGTCAGGGTCTGGCTGTAGGTACCGGAAGCGGCGGTGACAACCTTCACGGGAACACCGGTCTTGGAGGTGTACAGCTCAGCGACCTTCTGCAGGACTTCATCGCTCTCGGGCTTGAAGTTGAGCCAGTAGACGGAGCCGGCGGCTGCGCCGTTCTCTTCGCCCTTGGTCTCCGCTGCGGGCTTTTCGCCGCAGGCGGCCAGAGCAAAGACCATGGCCAGGCAGAGAATCAGTGCCAGAATCTTTTTCATTATTGATTACTCCTTTTTTAAAATATTTGCTTTTCCGTATTGCGTCCTCATCAATTGCAAAAACGGAAAAAACAGGGTCAATTGACCCGTTCTTGGATATTTTATTCCCCGTTCCGTACAAAGTCAAGTGTCCGGCGCATTTCCGGCACTTGTTACAAGATTGTTAAGAGATTTTTGTGCAGGATTGAACTTGACGACTTGTTCCGACTTTCAGATATCACGAGAGCGCAGGCGGTTCAGTTCGATCCGGGCAATCAGAATGGCAACAGGCCGCCCGTCAGAGCGGCCTGTTTGAATGTCTATTCCGCACGCTAAAGAAGCCTATGGGCAGGCGTATCGGATGCAAAGGAAGAACGGCAAAAGCCGGACTTTCCTTTAAGACAACGCTTATCTTCGTTTCCTGATGCTCTTGATCGCGATTTTTCCGGCCCGGCGAATCCCTCCCTGCACGACTTTTTTTACAGTATAGTCTGCGCTGCAGTAATCGGCAAATTCGGGATGACTGCGCTCCAGCCGGATCGCGTCAAAGAAGCAGCGGGTCGTGCAGATCCCGCAGCCGATGCAGCGGTTGGGGTCCACGTAGCTCACACCGCAGGACAGGCAGTCATGGGTTCCCAGTTTTTCGACGGGCAATAACACGTCGTCCCGGCGGAAAGCGCGAAAGCTGCGCGGGTCTCTCGCCAGTGTCTGACTGTGCCCGGTGTGGAGATAGCGATGGATGCTCTTGGCCGCCTCGTGTCCTTCTTCGATCTGCCCGGCGGGATCTTTCCTTTTGAAGGGAAACAGTTCCGGATAGACCGCAGCAAATGCTTCCGGCTTTGGACTGCCATCCGAAAATCGGACGCCCAGCTCTTCCAGAATCATGCGCTCCGCCTGGTTTATGAGCTCCGCAGTTTCGAACACCGTCACGGGATAGCTCATCTGTGCAAGATAATAGGCGCAGCTGAGCTGGGCATAGCCTGATCCGACAATGGCTACGGGCAGATCGTAATCCTTGTTCTCCCCCCTTCAGTCGCACTTTATGCGGAACCAGCTCCTCCCAAAGCTCTTGCTGCATATCAGCCAGGCGGGTCATGGTCGCACTGATCTCCATGGGGGTATCAACACTGCCCCGCATGCAGACCTTCTCGCAGCGGCGGTCGCAGGCGCTTGCGCAGACGGACGGGAACGGGTTATCCTGCCGCAGGAGCTTGAGAGCATCCAGATAGCGTTCGTCCTTGACGAGCTGCAAAACGCCCTGAATGGAGGCATGAGTCGGGCAAGCGCATTTGCATGGCGCCGTGCCGATCGGATAACAGTTGATTTGGTTGCGGTCTCTGTAGTCCGGGTGCCAGTTTTTCTCGCTCCAGCCTTTTGTCTCAGCCGCAAGCGGCTCGTTTTCATAGACCACGGGACCGTTCTTTGTGTCCAGCTTCCGCCCGAGCCGCACCGCCCCTGCGGGGCAGACCTCGGCGCATTTGCCGCAGGCGACGCATTTGTCCCTGTCCACCACAGCCCGGTAAGCGGAGGCGGAGCCGTTGGGGTTGTTGAACTGCTGCGAGCAGCGAAGAGCAAAACAGTTACCCACTGAACAATTACAGATGGCAAAGATATCCTCTCCACCGTCGCCGTTGGTGACCTGGTGCATAAAGCCATTTTCTTCCGAACGCTTGAGCAGGGCGATCACTTCGTCAAGGCTGGCCCGTTCCGCCTTTCCGGTCTCCACCAGATAGTCGGCGTAATCGCCCAGCTGAATACAACCCTTATCCGGCAGTTCCCCACAGCCCTCGCCACGCAGGATCATGCTCGTACGGCAGACGCAATCGCTGATGGCCAGCTGATCCCGATATTTCTCCAGCCAGTAGGAGAGCTGCTCAATGTTCAGGGCTCGGCTCTCCCGCGGGATTGCGCGCTCAATCGGGATCGCGTGGAACCCCAGTCCCGCGCCGCCGGGCGGCACCATATGGGAGATCAGTTTCAACGGCTCCTCCGCCATCTGATAGAAAAACTCCGCGATTTCCGGATGCTTCTCCAGGAGCGGCTTGTTCAGTACCAGATTCTCCGCGCTGCCCACGACGAAGATCGGTACCACATATTGCCTGTGCCGGTCGCTGTTGTGACGGTTATACTCCACGAGGCCGATCTTCGACAATTCGTCCAGAATTGTCTGGATCCGAGACTCCGTCCAGCCGATTCTCTTTGACAGTTCCGCTGCTGTGGTCGGCTTCCGACGTCCCATTTTCAGCATCAGCTCCGCCATCTCGTCCGTCAGCAGAGTGTCCAGCATCTTATACTCCCAGCGGCCCTCGTCCATTCTGACAAAGCCCATCTTGACATCCATGCAGTCTGTCAGCATTTTAGCAAGCTTCACAATCATTTGTCGCATATCCGTTACCTCATCAGCAAATGAACTCTTTAGTCAAAAAACGGTCTGTCTTTATATAACCTGATTATACTTTATATAACCTGATTATACGATGAAACAGGTCTATCGTCAAAGCGTTTTCTATCGAACAGAAAAACGACGTGTCGAAACACGTCGTTTTTCGTGTAATCTTACGCTGTAGATGCCAACACCGAATCGACGCCCATCGCAGCGGGCGTAGGCTTGATTCGGGAAGCCGGCGCAGTGAAAAGATCGCGAGCGGTCAGACTGACGTCCTCCAGCTGATCCATGCGACCGTGGTATACACCGCGTCATTGACAACACCGGCGTCGCTCAGGCTGCGCGCTGCCCGAATAAGCGCCTCTGTGCCGCAATGAAGCGTCCGGCTGCCGTGCTGGAGAACGCGGGCCATTTCTTCCGGGCTGCGCAGATCAGACCAGTTGTAGTCCACGGTCTTCACCTGCGGTTCGAAGCCCGCCTCGCGGACAGCGCGGATCATGCTTTCGCACTCTCCCTCGGGGTCATCGAAGGAGCCGTGCGGTTCCTCGCCTGCTCGGCGCAGCACCTCGTTCCGCAGCGGCTGTTCCCAGCTGCGGAAGCGGGACAGGAAGCAGCTGCCTCGCGTTATGGCGCTCATTTTCCTTACTGTCTCAACATCACAGACGGCAGGAGACATTGTGGAAATCGAGAAATCAAAGCCCTCGGCAAAGATCGGTTCGTCGCCCCGGACTTTCGTGAAATCGCAGCAGTAGGTGCGCCAGGGGGCGGAGAATTGGGCCATGTTCTCCGCCGCGTGTCGAAGCATCTCCGGCGAAAAGTCAACCAGAGTCACATCACAAGCCCGCTCGGCAAAGAGAACGCCGTATTTCCCGACACCACAGCCGATATCCAGCACGCGGAAGCCGGGACGGAGCATGTCATTCTGCTCCCAATATTGAAAGATCGCTTTGTTATAGCTGTTTTGTCCCTGAAGGAAGACCTTCTGATAGTCGTCCGCAGCCGCGTCCCATCTTGCGGATGAAGTGAGTTCCATATCTTATTTCTCTCCTTCGTGGGATATTTTTACATCCGGGAACGGCACAATCACTGGGATGCCCATATAGTCAATCGTGTGGACATGCATGTCGTATACGGCCTCAATACGCGACGGGTCGAGACATTCCGGACCACCCGAGTCAAAAACGGAATGATCCTTGAGCAGCAGGAAGCGGTCGCAGTAGCGAACAGCCAGATTCAGGTCATGAAGAACGCAGATGACGCAGATATTCTGGTCGCGCGCGATTTTCTGCACAAGCTGCATCACCTCGTGCTGGTTGCGCGGGTCAAGGTTGCTGGTGGGCTCGTCGAGCAGCAGCAGCCGAGGCTGCTGCGCCAGCGCTCGCGCCAGAAGTACCTTCTGCGCCTCGCCGCCGGACAGTTGTGAGAGCTGCCGCAGCATCAGTGGTTCCAGGTTCAATTGTGCCAGCAGCGCCATGACGATCTCGCGGTCGGCGGCCGTAACGTCCCAGCGGATATAAGGGCGGCGGCCCAGCAGCACCGTGTCGAAAACGCTCAGGTCTGAACTGCGCGCAGATTGCGCCACATAGGCGACCTGCCGCGCCATTTCGGGGCCGGAGAGGCTGAGCACATCCTTCCCGTCCACCAACACGCTGCCAGACTGGGGGCGTAAGATCCGATCAATGCATTTGAGCAGGGTGCTCTTGCCTGCGCCGTTTTTCCCAAGGATCGCGCCAACATGACCGTTCTCCAGGCAGAAGCTGATGTTATGGAGCACCGGAGCCGTGCTGCGCCCATAGGCGAAAGAGAGATCTCTCAGTTCAATCATGACCGCCCCTCCCCCTGAACAAAAGGATCAAAAATACCGGACCGCCGATGAAGGACATGATCGCGCCGATCGGAAGGATCACCGGCGGGTCGATCAGCTTTGCCGCTGCGTCAGCGAGGATCAGCAGCAAAGAACCACAGAGCGCGGAGCCGGGGATCAGATAGCGATGGTCGTTGCCGACGAAAAAGCGCATCATATGCGGCGCGATCAATCCCACAAAACTGATGATTCCCGCAAAGGACACCGCTGCGGCAGCGGACAGCGAGCAGACGGCCATGCTGACAAGCGTCAGACGCCGTGCATTGACGCCCAGGCTCGTGGCCGTATCATAGCCCGCCTCCATGGCATTATAGTTCCATCGGTTGAACAGGAAAAACAGGGAACAGAAAGCAAAGACGAATGCCAGGAAACGCAAGTCCTGCCAACCCACATTGCCAAGGTTGCCGAAGGTCCAGAAAACGACTGCGCCCAGGGAAGTGTCGTCGGCAAAATACTGCAGCAGGGTGCTGCCGCCGCCAAACATAGCGCTCAATGCTGTGCCCGCGAGAACAAGTCCGCCCGGCCCGACACCGCGTTTCATTCGCGAGATTGCGATGATTGCCAGGGAGGAGACGGATCCGAACACAAAAGCACAGAGCGTCACGATATAAGGATTGCTGACCGAGACAGTGTTGTTTGAGAGCGAATTTGTGATCATGCCCCCTCCGAAGGCAATGATCCCAAGCGCTGCGCCGAAGGCCGCGCCCTGGGATACTCCCAGCGTTGAGGCCGAGGCCAGGGGATTTCGCAGGACACACTGCATCACCGTCCCGGAGGCCGCGAGTATCGCTCCGATCAAAACAGCTGCAAGGACGCGCGGCAGACGGATGTTCATCACCGCGGTGGTGTGCTTGCGTTCCGCCGTGCCAAAAAAGACGCGCAGTATCTCAAGGGGGCTCAGCCGGATGGAGCCGATCCCCATATAAAGGACCGCGGCAAGCAGCGTCACGAGCAGCGCTGCCATTAGCGCTGCTCGTTTCCGCCGGATGTAGCGGTCGTATTGTTTCAGTTGTTCCGTTATTTTCTGCACAGATAAGCTTCCTTTTATTCTCCCAATGACACAGGGCCATAGCCGAGGCCATTCTCCGCGAGCAGTGCAAGATAGCCCTCGTGCCCAAGGAAGAAGGTGAAAATCTCTTCCGCTTTTGCCTCAAA
The DNA here is from genome assembly GCA_902801295.1 of Oscillospiraceae bacterium. GTDB lineage: Bacteria > Bacillota > Clostridia > Oscillospirales > Oscillospiraceae > Limivicinus. Next base: position 21,822 of record CADCHN010000006.1, read on the forward strand.
GTCCACATCGGCAAAGGCCTCCGGATAGAGCAGGGATCCGGCATAATAGGCGTTCACCAGAGGAACCTCTACATTGGTGTAATTTGCCGTAGCGTTTGGCCACTGGTAGACCCGGCCATTTTTGAAGGCGCTTAGCTGCTCAAAGAAGGCGGGGTCCTCCGCGTATTCCTCTGCAACCAGGCCAACGTTGCCGGCATCCAGAATGATCACGTCTGCGTCCCAGGACAGGATCTGCTCCTTATCCACCTCAACGCCTTTCGGACGGTCGGCAAGGCCGGTGGCCGCATCTTTGGCATGAATTGCTGTGAGAATCGCGCTGTCAGAATAGACGCCTGTGATCCCGTGACCGCCGCGGAAGGTAGCCGCGGCAGCGAGGCAGAGAGGCTTCTGATCATCAGGAACATTGGCCGTCCGGGCGTCAAGGTCGTCCAAGCAGGCATGGATGAAGGCAATGATCTCCTCGGCGCGCTCAGACACACCGCAAGCGTCTCCAAAAACACGCAGAGCCAGTTCGTAATCCTCGGCAAACAGAGTGCCCTGCGGCGCCGCCACGACCATCCGTCCCAGCTGATCCTCAATGTTGGCTACGATATCTTCCTCATAGGTGCAGAGAATCACGTCGGGCTCTGCCTCAAGAATCGCCTCGGGGTTAATCTCACCGTAGCCGCCGGAGGAGACGATCGGAAGATTGGCCCACTCATCCTGATGGAACACGCCGTAGGCCATAAAGAGGCTGCTGCTCTGATCGCCGTTTGCGACGCTGACCATCTTATCGCTCAGCAGCAGATAGGTCGCCATACGGCTGGCATTGCCAAGAGTCACAATGCGCTCAACCTTTGCGGGGACTTCCACCTCACGCCCAAGACCATCCACAATGATACGCGTTTCATGCTCATCGACCGGGGCGGACTCCTCCGTCGTTTTTTCTGCTTGAGGGGTCTCCATAACGGTTTGGGGTTCTGCGTTGACAGGAGCCTCATTTTTAGCGCCACAGCCTGCAAGCATAGATGCTGTAATCAGCACGGTCAAAAGAAAAGCAAGAACAGATCTTTTTTTCATTTTCTTTTTCCTTTCCACAGAGCAAGTGATTCATGATGCGTTCAATATACCACGAGCAAACGGATTATAGAAGCCCCCGGGGGGGATATAATCGACATATAAACAGATAAAATGTCCATCACCTTTTCCATTGAAAAGCATGGGTCGATTCCAGTGCGCCAATTTCCGCCACATGCGGAGCGATAAAGCTCGGGAACGCATGAAAAAGCAGAGCGATCGGATGATCGCTCTGCGCTTTCATGCTATTCACCGGTAAAACGCTTGATTATGATCCCAAGTCAGAAGCATGTCAGGCGAGGCGCATCCCGCAGCGAATAATGGATTGATATTTGCAGGGGCAGCAATGAAACATGACGCGATTCTGGCCGGAAGATTTCGAAGCGTTTTGTTGGTGGATTGTATAAGATCAAGCCTGGATACTGTCCACAAGGGAACGCATTTCAAAAACATCCTTGACAGAACGCGCCTGATCTATGATGCGCTGCTGTTCCTGCTGGCTCAAAGCATAAAATCTGTTCCTGGCCGGCTCATTTCGGTCAAGCTCAGCCAAAAAGTCTTCGGAAGCGTTTGGGACATACTTCATCATAATCACCTCAAGGATAGTTTGCCACTCGAAGAAGCAAATAAACCTTGAAAAAGGGGGAAAAACACGAGCATTATACCATCACGCCGTTGGCGGGAGGAACACGACCGGTTTCTGCGCACCTTGTCATTATGCAGATTCAGTAGATCAATCGTAGCCCCATAAAGCACAAAATCGATTCCTGTTTAGCACGAAGAAAAAAACGGTTTGAATTCTGTGCGTTTTTTGTCTTAACCCAAAAGATGCAACCAGCCGTTCGGATCAGTTCACGCGACAAACCGGACGACAAAAAACGACGTGTCAAAACACGTCGTTTTTTGTCGGTTTTTATGTTGGTGGAGAGTGGCGGACTGCGACTCGCTCCGCTCGCTTGCATAAGTTCGGCTTGCCAAAAAATCTGCTCTTCGTTTGTTTTTTTGGAGCCTCTCTTATCGAACCTACGGTTCTCGTCCGACTTCCACATGCAGGAAAAGATCCACGGCCTTTTGGCCGTGGATCTTTTCCTGGTGGAGAGTGGCGGACTCGAACCGTCGACCTTCCGCGTGTGAGGCGGACGCTCTAACCAGCTGAGCTAACCCTCCGAAGAGCTTTTATATATTAGCACATCCTTCCCCGCTTTGCAAGAGATTTTTTCCGCTTTTTCCCGAAGGCGCCGCGTTGACTTTCCCCTGTCTGCGTTTTATACTGACCACACAGAGAAAAGGAGGCGACGTCCATGGCTCAGCGCACGGTTCATTATATATTCGGGCACATTCTGGCGGAGCGCTGCGGACTGGACGACGTGCCGCGCTTTCTGCTCGGCTGCCTCTTGCCGGACGCGATCCGCAGCAAAACGGATCGCGATGTCTCCCATTATGCCTTTCGCGGCGTAGACGGCTCGCGCTATTACGATTTTCACAGGTTTCGAAGCGACTTTACCGACCGGTTTGACGACCCGCTCTATCTCGGCTATTACATGCACCTCGCGGAGGACAACTTTTACCGCGCCTTTTGCCATCGGGACTACCATCTGTACTTTATCCGCGAAAAAGATGTGCGTGCCCTTCACCGCGACTACCATCTGCTCAATCCTTATCTTGTGGAGCGCTATGCGCTCGTCAATCGTCTGACCCTTCCCGCCGATTTCGACGCAGAGCCCCTTTCACGCATTGCCCGCTTTGACCTTGCCGGGCTGCAGACCGACCTCGCACAGGATTTCATCGAGCATCCGGAGGGTGAGTTCACCTTCCTGAGCCGCGCGATGATGGATGAATTTATCACACGCTATCTGCCACCGGTCGAAGAAGAGCTGCGCGCCGTGCTCGAGGGAAAGGCGCTGCTCCGCGCCGCGGATTTTGCCTGGAAGAAAACCGATGAATAAACCGCAGGGAGGACATCCTCCCTGCGGTTTATTTTGCCAGCCAACGCTGCAGCTCGCCCCAGAGTTCGACGATGCGAAAGCGCAGCTCATAGCCGTCCTCCCCGGTAATCAGCGCGAAATCGTCCGGCTTCATCACGCTCTGCACGCGATCGGCGTCGGCAGCCGACAGGCACAGCGGAGGAAACACCACGCACCACCAGTTATGCCCTGCCCCTTCGCCCAGCACCACGCGCAGCGACTCGTAAGTCCCTGCCGGCAGCACAAAGCCCTCGTAGCGCCGCAGCGGATAGCTCTCCGGCCCGAGGCTCACCGACACCTTACGGCCTTCGGCGGCGTCGGCGGCCGCCTCCGCGATGCCCTTCATATGCGCAGCGAGAATCCCCCGCGCCTCGTCGCGATCGGTGACGCCCTCGAGCGCTGGGCTCAGATAGGCCAGCACCGCGTCGCGCACGCGCAGCTTGAGCGCCTGCTCGCTCTCCGTATCATCCACCGCCAGCACGTGCAGCCGCACGACCTGCGAGGCCAGCTCGCTCTGCTTTTTCTGCGCCCAGAGCCCCACGCACAGCGTCAGGCAAAGCGCCATCAGCAGCGCGACCTCCCATGCCCGCAGATTTTTTCCGTTTTCCTGTTTCATTTCATCAAACCGCCTGTCTATGTAGGATTACTCATAGTATCGGCGGCTTTTTGCATTTTTAAACATTGTACGGCGCGGCAACTTGTGTTATGCTGTGGAAAAAGGGAGGGATGAACGTGAGCCAGAACTTTGAGCGCTTCGACATGCAGCGCGCACCGGTACGCACGCGCTGGTTTCTCCGTCCGCTGACCTGGCTGCTCAGCGCGCCGGACGTGTGGAAGCACCGCGCGGTCATCCGGAAGATCAACACCGAGGGGCTCAAGCCGCCCTATGTGCTGCTGTGCAACCACAACGCCTTTCTTGATTTCAAGGTCGCCACCATGGCCACCTTCCCCCACCGCGCCAACTACGTCGTCGCCATCGACGGCTTCATCGGCCGCGAGGAGCTGCTGCGTCAGGTCGGCTGCATCTGCAAGCGAAAATTCACGAACGATCTCACGCTGATCCGCCAGCTCCGACAGGTCGTCAAAAACGGCGATATCGCGATGATCTACCCCGAGGCGCGCTATTCCCTCTGCGGCACCACCGCCGTGCTTCCCGCTTCGCTCGGAAAGTTATGTAAACTGCTTAAGGTGCCTGTCGTGACGCTGATCTGCCATGGGCACCATGTGAATTCCCCGTTCTGGAACCTGCACGAGCGCGGTGTGAAGCCCACGGAAGCCGAGCTGACGCAGATTTTCACGGCGGAGGCGCTCGAGCAGGCCACGGCCGACGAGGTCAACGCGAAGATCCTGGAGCTTTTTCAATACGACGACTTTGCCTGGCAGAAGGAACGCGGCATCCGCACGCCGTATCAAGGGCGCGCCGAGGGCCTGCACAAGGTGCTCTATCAATGCCCGCACTGCGGCACGGAGTTTCGCATGGCCTCGAAGGGCGCGGAGCTCTATTGCGAGAGCTGCGGCAAGCGCTGGCGCATGACAGAGCTCGGGGAGCTGGTGGCCGAAAGCGGCGAGACGGAGTTTTCGCACATTCCGGACTGGTACGAGTGGGAGCGCGCGAATGTGCGTGCCGAGGTTGAGGCCGGCACCTACTCCAGCGGCGAGCTGCAGGTGCACGTGGACACGCTGCCGAACGCGAAAAAGTTTATCCGGCTTGGTGAAGGGACGCTCGTGCACGACATGAACGGCTTTACCGTGCGCGGCACGGACGCCGACGGCGATCCCTTTGAGATGCTCAAGCCCGTGCCCAGCCTCTACTCCTGCCACATTGAATACGAATACCTCGGCAAATTCGGCGACTGCGTCGATCTGAACACGCTCGAGGACACCTGGTACATCTACCCGCACGGCCGGGACTTTGCCGTGACCAAAATGGCCATCGCCACCGAGGAGCTCTACTACGCCCACCGCCGCGCAATCGGCCGTCCCTGCAAGCCGGGGCTGGCCTGAAAACGAGAAAAATAATGGCAAGCACTGTCCGTTTTATTGGACAGTGCTTGTTTTATACTCAGAGCATAAAAGAAACACGGGAGGGCATCACAATGCGCGGATATTTCACAGCGGGCGGCTATTACGGACTGGTTGACGGGCAGTACCGTCTCTTTGCCTCGGAGGCGGATTACTACGATGCGGTGAGCGAGGACGAAGCGGCGTGATCAATTCTCCAGCAGGCGGTCGACATTCTCGGTGCTGTATTCGATCTGCTCCGACCAGCGGCGCAAATGTTCAGGATCGGCGCCCAGCAGCGCATCCTGCATGAACACAAACTCGGTGCTGAGCCCGGCGTAGGCAGCGAGCGCCGAAAGGCCATCCTCCCCTGCCCGCTCGAGCTGGCGGAAGAGGATGTACTGATAGATGCGGTCGTAGCGGGCGCGGTCACACACGGCGGCGTACTCGGCCGCGTTCTCGACGAGATCGGACAGGCAGGCCTCAAGTGCGCGGATCTGTTCCGGCCAGGCCTTGTCAATGGGCTCGGTCGCGGCAAGGCGGCGCAGGATCTCGGCATAACGCGCCTCTGAGGGCACGGGAACAAAGCGCAGCGGCGTCACCCCCGCTTTGAGTCCGAGACAGCACAGCAGGGCGGCAAAGTCCATGCTTTCTCCGTCCTCCGCCACAAAGCGCAGCGGCGCCGACGAGGAAAGCAGCAGCTCACAGACCTTTTCGCAGCTCAGGCCGAGGCCGCAGAGCTCCGCATCGCCCACTTCCGCGTAAAAGCGCGGGTGCAGGGCGCAGATATCGCAGAGCGCTTCCTCTCCCAGCTCCCGGATCAGACGGCATAGGCCGTCGGGGCGCAGGAAGGGGCAGCGCTCGTCGTCTGTCAGGCGAAAATGGCAGCCGTCCTCCGTCTCGACGAGAGCGGCGCGCAGGTCGTCGCCGAGGGTTCCGGGCAGGGCGCGGTAATACGCGGCGCTCTCCCCGTCCACGTCGATCTCCCAGCCGCGGCAGCAGCTGTGGCGGCAGTCCCCCGCCTTGCAGGCAAAGCGGTCGTAGAAATCGGGATAGATCGCGGTCATGGCCGGCCGCCTCCCAGCTGCCAGAAGGCAACGGCGCTGGCCGCGGCGACGTTGAGCGAATCGACGCCGTGGGACATCGGAATGCGCGCGGTGTAATCGCAGTCGGCAATCGTACGCGCGGCGAGCCCCTCCCCCTCGGTGCCGAGGATCAGCGCGAGCTTTTCCTCCGCAGCGAGCGCCTCGTCGTCGATGGACACGGAGTCGTCCTCCAAGGCCATGGCGACGGTTTTGAAGCCGAGGGCGCGCAGCCGATCCATGCCCGGGTGCGGCCAGTCGGCAACGTCCGAGCCGATGAAGGCCCAGGGGATCTGGAACACCGTGCCCATACTCACGCGCACGGCGCGGCGGTAGAGCGGATCGCAGGAGCCGGGCGTGAGCAGCACGGCGTCCATGCCGAGGGCAGCGGCGGAACGGAAGATCGCTCCGACGTTTGTGGGGTTGACGACCTCCTCCAGCACAGCCACGCGCCGCGCCCCGGCGCAGACGGCCTCCGCCGTCGGCAGCGGCTTTCGCCGCATCGCGCACAGCACGCCCCGCGTCAGCGGAAAGCCGGTCAGCTCCTTGAGCACCGACAGCTCCGAGGTATACACCGGGATATTCCCGCAGCGTGCGACGATCTCCCGCGCCTGGCCCTCGATGTGCTTGCGCTCCATCAGCAGCGACACGGGCTCGTAGCCCGCGTCCAGCGCCCGGTCGATCACCTTCGGGCTTTCGGCGATGAAAAGTCCCTTTTCGGGCTCCGCCCGGTTTTTCAGCTGTCCCTCGGTGAGCCGGGCGTAGACCTCCAGCTCCGGCGCGGCAAGGTCCGCGATTTCAAATACCTGCGGCACTGTCCCGCCCCCTTACAGCAGCTCGCCGACCGATTCGGCGACGCAGGCAAAGCCGTAATCCTTTTTCATGGCCGCGCAGCAGCGGTCGGCGGCCTCGGCGTCGTCAAACAGGCCAAACACCGCCGAGCCCGTGCCGGTCATCACGGCGCCGAGCGCCCCGCCGTCGAGCAGCCCGCCCTTGATCTGGCGGATCGTGCGCATGCGACGGTCGCTCACGTCCTCAAAGACGTTATACAGCCGCCGGCAGACGCCCTGCAGGTCGCCCTGCTCCATGGCTTCGATCAGTCCCGCCGTGTCCGGATGGATGCGGATCGGCGCACAGTCGAGCTTTTTGAAGAGCTCCGGCGTCGAGATCGAAAAGCCGGGCTTGACGATCACGATGCGGCAGGGCGGCAGCGGCGCGATCGGCCGCAGGATCTCCCCCCGTCCGGTGGCGAGCATCGTGCCGCCGACGAGGCAGAAGGCCACGTCCGAGCCGATCTCGCCGGCCAGCGCCGTCAGCTTCTCCCGGCTCAGGCGCTCGCCGCAGGCGCGGTTGAGCGCGCGCAGTACAGCCGCCGCATCTGACGAGCCGCCGCCCATCCCGGCGCCGACCGGGATGCGCTTGTCAAGCTCGATGCGCAGCCCGCGATCCGGCTCGCCGATGGCCTCCAGATATCGCTTTGCCGCGCGGACGGCGAGGTTGCGCTCGTCGCCCGGCACATAGCGCAGGTTGCTCCTGGCGCGGATTCCCTCGCCCTCGAAACGGAGCTTCAGCTCGTCGCAGAGCGAGACGGTCTGCATCGGCATGATCATCTCATGGTAGCCGTCCGGCCGCCTGCCGGCCACGTCCAGCGAAATATTGATTTTTGCGTATGCTTTTTCCTGTATGGTCATGGCTCACATCCCGGTTTTCAGTTGATAGACCCGCAGCTCGTAGGGGCGGGCCGTAAAACCGTTTTCGATAATAAAGTTGAAGTCATAGTTGTGCAGCACCAGGCTCCAGCGCTCCAGATCGATCCCCTCCGGCGCGTCAAAGCGCTTGAGCTCGGGCGAGAAGGAGCAGATCACCAGCAGCCGCTGCTGCTCGCTTTGCCGCTCATAGACGTAGAAATCGCGGCTTTCGGGAAAATACTCCCGATAATCGCCGTAGAGCGCGGCGCTGTTTTTCTTGCGGAAGCTCAGCAGCCGCCGGTAGAAATTCAGCAGCGAATCGGGATCGTCCTCCTGAGAAGCGACGTTGATGGAGGTGTAATTGTCGTTGACACGGAACCACGGCTCGTGCTCGCTGAAGCCGGCGTTTTTCTCTGCCGACCACTGCACCGGCGTGCGCGCGCTGTCGCGGCTGGAGCGCTGCGTGATCTCCAGCACCTTTGCCTTCGGCAGAAAGCGCGAGAGGATGCGGGCGTTGTTCTGCGCCATCACGTCGGGATAGTCCTCCAGGCGCGGCAGCGCGATGTTCAGCATGCCGATCTCCTGCCCCTGGTAGATAAAGGGCGTGCCGCGCTGCAGGATATACATGGCGGCGAGCATCTTTCCGCTTTCCGTGCGGTACTGTTCGCTGCCGTAGCGGCTGATGATGCGCGGATGGTCGTGGTTTTCGATATAGAGCGCCGGCCAGGCCTTGTCCTGCAGCTTCAGCTGCCAGTCGGAAAAGGCCTTTTTCATCTTGCGCAGGTTGAAGGGACGCCGGATCATGTCGGTCATGAAGCAGTCGGCCTCCATGTGGGAAAAGCCGATCATCTCGTCGAGCACCTGATCCGGCCCCTCGGTCACATAGCGCAGCGCCGTATCCGCCGTGGTCAGCGGGCTCTCGCCGACGGTAAAGCAGTCGTAGTGATCCAGCACCTCGCGCTTGAACTCGGCGAGATACTGATGCGCCTGCGGGCGGTTTACATAATATTTCATGCCGTTGGCGATCGGGCTCTGCGGATAGCTGTTCGGCAGGCCGGGTGCCTTGGAGATGAAGGTAATCACGTCCTCGCGGAAGCCGTCCACACCCATGTCCAGCCAGAAGCGCATGATATCCTTGACCTCCTGCCGGACGCGGGGATTGTCCATGTTCAGATCCGGCTGCTTTTTGGCAAAGAGGTGGAGGTAATATTCGTCGAGCTGCTCGTCATACTCCCAGGCGCCGCCCTCGAAGATGCTGGTCCAGTTGTTCGGCGGCAGCGTTTTCCCGTTCTTTTTCCTGCCCGGGCGCCAGTAATAATAGTCGTGGTAGGGATTGTCTTTGCTCTTGCGGCTCTCGATGAACCAGGGATGCTCGTCGGAGGTGTGGTTCACCACCAGATCCATGAACACCCGCAGCCCGCGCTCGTGCGCGCCGTCGAGCACCTGGCGGAAGACCTCGAGATTGCCGTAGTCCGGGTGGATGTTCCGGTAGTCGGCGATGTCGTAGCCGAAATCCGCGTTCGGCGAGGGATAGAGCGGCGAAAACCAGATGGCGTCCACGCCGAGGCTTTTGATATAGTCGAGCTTGCCGAGCACGCCCCACAAATCGCCGATGCCGTCTCCGTTGCCGTCGCAGAAGCTGCGCGGCCAGATCTGATAGACGGACATCTCCTTATACCAGCGTTTTCCGTCCATACCGAGTCCTCCTTTGCCGCGGGATTTCCTTAATATTTCTTATTTTACCATAAAACGGACCTGTTAGCAACGCTTTTGCGCGCTGCCTCCGGTTGACCTTTTCTGTCGTTCGCGGTATAATGTTACCGCAATGTAAACTTTGAAAGGAACTATGCCTGATGAATAAACGTATGCTTTCGATTTTGCTCTCTGCGCTGCTGCTGATGGCGCTGCTGCCCGCGGCGGCCTTTGCCGAGGGCAATATTGTTGTCAATCTCGGCACGGTGCGCGCCGGCACCTCGCTCGATCTGCAGATGGCCACCACGGAGTCCGGTACAGCCACGCTCTCCGGCGGCACGCTGCCGGACAGCTGCTCCATCGTCACCGAGGACCGCGGCGGCTCCGCCGCCCATTACCTGCGCGGCACACCGGGTCTGGCCGGAAACTTTGAGTTCACCCTCGTCGTGACCGATACGATCGAGGTGCCCGCGCCGACGCCGGAAGCGTCCGAGGAGAGCGAATCGTCCGAGGAGAGCGAATCGTCCGAGGAAAACGAATCGTCCGGCGAACCCGAAACCGTCACCGAGACGGTCACCATCGCCACGCTGACCTGCTCGCTGAGTGTGCTGCCCGCTGTTCCGAGCTGCACGGTGCAGGACGTCGACTGCTTTGTCGGCGAGGACGCGAAGATCCGCCTTCAGGCAAGCGTAGAGGACAGCGGCACGCTGAGCTATCAATGGTACTCCAATAAAATCCGCGACAATGTGGACGGCGAGCGGCTGGAAGGCAAAACCGAGGCGGAGCTTGCGCTCAACACCGAGTTTGTCGGCCAGAGCTATTATTACTGCGTCGTGACAAACAACAATAACGGTCTGACCGAAACCGTCACTACCCCGGCTGTCACCGTCACCGTCACCGAGCCGAGCATCACCTCCGTCGCCATCTCCGCCCTGCCGACCAAGCTGGAATACACGGAGGGCGACACGATCGACACCGCCGGTCTGACGCTCACGGTCCACTACTCCAACGGCATGGTCGTCACCGACGACGAGGGCTTCACCGTCAGCCCCACCAAGCTGACGACCGTCGGCACGCAGACCATCACCGTCACCTATCAGGACAACACCGTCACCTTCCCCGTCATCGTCAAGGAGGAGAAGGAGACGCTGGAAGGCATCGCCGTCACCGCGCTGCCGACCAAGCGGGAATACAAGCTGGGCGAGCGCCTGGATACCACGGGTCTTGCGCTGGAGACGATCACCAGCAAGGGCAATCACAGCCCGCTGACCGGCGGCTTCATCTGCAGCCCGGAGGTACTCAACACCGCCGGCATCCAGACCATCACGGTCAGCTATGAGGGCAAGAGCACCAGCTTCACCGTCACCGTGCAGGGCGGCGAGAAGACCGTACAGAAGATCTCGATTGAAACGCTGCCGGCCAAGCTCAATTATCAGGTCGGCGACAGCTTTGACACGAGCGGTATGGTGCTGCGCGTCACCACCGACCAGGGCGACGAGCTCGTCCGCAGCGGCTTTACCTGCAGCCCCAGCCGCTTTACCCACGAGGGTGTGCAGACGATCACCGTCAGCTACGGCAGCCAGAGCTGCACGATGGAGCTGACCGTCGCTCCCGTGGAGGATAAGCCCGAGACCACCGCCCGGCCCACCGAAAAGGATACGGAACCGTCAAAGGACAATGACCGCCCGGACAGTACGCCGCGCCCCGATCAGCGCGCCGATCGCGCCAGCAGCACGATGCTGCTCGTCATCATCTTTACGGCGCTGGTCGCGCTGGTTGCGCTGCTGGCCTATCTCTACGTGACAAAGAAGGACGATTTGCTCGCTCTCTGGCAGCGTCTGACCCGTCGCGGCGGCGATCAATAAAGCCGTGTGAGAAATCGCAAACCGGCTGTGCATGCACAGCCGGTTTTTCAGCCTCTGTCTTTGGGGTTCATCGCTTCTCAAGCTGGACAAAAAGGCGCAGATGTGCTATATTATCAAGCCCCGGGCAAGCCCGGCAAACCTTTTATACAGGCAAGCATCCATGAAAAATCTTCTGAAAGAACAAACCTACTCTGTTGTGATCCCGATCGCCGCCCTTCTATACAGCACGCTCAGCTTTTCACTGGCAAAGCTCCTTATTTTCTGGCGGCCGCATTGGGATATGACCCTCGCCTGGGACGCTCTTGTCCCCTTCTTGCCCTGGACGGTCAGCATCTATCTTGCCAGCTTCGTCTACTGGTATCTCTGTTTCGTTCTGACTTCCCGGCAGCAGCGCGAGAAAGCGGATTCCTTCTTCTGCGCGCATATGCTGATGGTGACGCTGTCTTTTCTCTGTTTTATTCTGCTGCCGACAACGATGGAACGCCCCGCTGTCACCGGCGGAGGATTCTGGAACTGGCTGATGCGCGTCGTCTACTGGGTGGACAGCCCGGAAAACCTTTTTCCCTCGCTCCATTGTTCCACGGCCTGGCTGTGCTGGGTCGGCATGCGGCGGAGGAAGGATCTGCCGCTCTGGCTGCGCACGCTCGTGCTTCTGCTCTCGATCGCGGTCTGCGTTTCGACGCTGACGACCCGCCAGCATGTGCTGGCCGACGTCGCCTCCGGCATCGCTCTGGCTGAGGCGTGCTCCCTGCTTGGCGCGGTCCCGCGCCTGCGCGCCCGCTATTCCCGCCTCGTAGACGCCATCCTGCGCCGCTTTGTCCCGGCGGACTGAGTTTCGTCCATACAATCAGCAAAACCCACGCCTCTCGGTGTGGGTTTTGTCTGTTTTCAGAACCTTATTTTTTATATCCCGTCTGGAAGTCGATCAGATTCTGCAGTTCGCCGCCGCGGAGATATGCCGCGAAGTTGGCAAAGCAGATCTCGATGATGCGCTCCAGCGTGCCAGGCAGATGGAAGCCGCCGGAGATGTGGGGCGTGATGACCATATTGGGTTGCTTCCAGAGCGGATGCCCGGCGGGCAGCGGCTCGATCTCCGTCACGTCCGTGCCGGCGGCGACGATCACGCCGCGATCCAGCGCGTCGCAGAGCGCGTCCGCGTCCAGCGCGGTGCCGCGGCCGCAGTTGATGAAGATCGCGGAGGGCTTCATGCGGGCAAAGCGCTCGGCGTCAAACAGATGGTAGGTGCTCGCCGTACCGGGCAGGACGCTGCACACAACGTCCGCCTCGGGCAGCACGCGGTCGAGCTCTTCGGTCAGGCAGAGCTCGTCGACAAAATCCGGGCAGGCCGAGGGACGGCGCTTGACGCCGATGACCCGCGCGCCGACCGCCTTGACCAGGCGGGCGTATTCCGTGCCGATGTCGCCGAGACCGACCACAACGGCCGTCGCGCCGCGCAGCGTGCCTACCGTGCCGCGGTCTCCCCAGTGCTCTCTGGCTTGGTCGTCGCGGTAGAGATGCAGCTTTTTCAGCAGCTCCCAGGTCATGGCGAAGGCGTGCTCGCCGACCGCCTGGCCGTAAGCGCCGGTGACGCTGGCGAGGACGGTGCCGGGGTACAGTACACCGGGCTTGACATAGGCGTCCGCGCCGGAGGAGGACAACTGCAGAAACTCCAGCTTTTCCGAGGCCGCGATCATCGCCGGGTTCGGAAAGCCGATGATGATATTGGCCTCCTGGATGTCTGTTCTCTCTGCGCTCGCGCCGTCCGTATAGCGGAAGCGGCAATCCGGGCCGAGCGCCTCGAGCCGGGACTTCTGCTCCTTCGTCAGCGGAAGCAGAACCAACACGTTTTTCATGGGAATCCCCCTCTTTCTCAGTATTGTCAGGCTTTTTACCCATGATAATACAGCCCGTGCGAGATTGCAAGCGCGCTGTGTTTATCCTCTGCCTTCGTCCGAAGAAAACCCACATAGAATTTCCTGGATTTTGTCAGTTTTCTCACAGTTCGAAGCTTACAGGCGCCTTGAAAATGCACGAAAAGCAAGAAAAACAGGGGATGTCGAAAGACATCCCCTGTTTTTCTTGGTCCGAGTGACTGGATTTGAACCAGCGGCCTCTTGAACCCCATTCATAGAGTCAACCGCGCATGCAGAACGCCAATTATCGTTGAAACAGCTGAAAATCCGCTTAATCGCTGCATTTTCCCCTGAAAACTCATCGCCTCCTATGGCGTAAAATGAATAATTAGGCAGCATTTTCAAGGGGTATTTTAGTGGGATTTACGCTTTAGGGGTACTCTCCGGGGTACTCCCCTTTTTATTGTCCGCTGCTGTTTCTGAAGCAAAAGCAGACAAAATGTCGCCGATCAGATCTTCCGGGGCATGGCCCATCAGATCCGTGTAGATCTTGATTGTGATTTGAGGATCCGAATGCCCCGCCAGATACTGCACGCGCTTCAGCGGAACGCCGGCAAGGATCAGCCTTGTGATATAAGTGTGCCGAAGGATATGAGGCGTCACCTTGAAGTCCATCGTCACAATGATCTTATGATTTCGGATCTTATCTCCAAGTTTATAATCATCCGAGACGCAGCGTACATCGACGGCGTGCCACATGGATCGGAATGCCGAGTAAGTCAGAGCACCGCCATCCTCATCATGGATAACATAGACGCTCCCCGACTCGGCTTTTTCTTTGTCGAGCTTTTGCAGTTCGCCCTTCAGATGTTCGACCAGTTGCGGTGGAATCGGAATGGTGCGGAATGCGTTGGGCGTCTTCAGTTCCTCCGTAACGACAGGCTTAAAATTATCCGGCCAATGGCAAGCGCGCCGGACCGTGACGTGCGGGGCCTTCCCTTCCAGCTCGACGCAGTCCCACCGAAGGCCGAGGATTTCCTCCCGTCGCATTCCGGTGTAAAGGCCAATTTTGCAGAACGTCTCCACGGGCAGCCCGGCCACTGCCTGCAGCAGAGTATCTTGCTGGCCTTCCGTGAGAGCCCTTTTCTCCGCCGGGTCACTCCCCTGTGGCTGCAGCTTTGACGCAGGAGATCTCGGTATAAGGTTGGCGTCGACCGCTGCCGTGAAGATCTGCTTGATCGTCATAACCAGCTTTTTCTGATATGACTTGGATTTACCTGCAGCTCCCACCATTACGTCCGCCAGGTCGTCGGTCGTGATCTCGTTCATTTTCTTCTGGCCGATCACCGGACAGATCACAGAGTTGATATTTCTGGCGTGGACCGCCTTCATTTGGTCGCTCATGTGCGGAGCCTGCCGGCCATACCAGGCGGCAGCGTATTCGAAGAAATACACAGCCTCCCCTTTTTCTTCCCTCTCGGCTTTTTCCGCGGCAAGCTGCCGTTGCAGAGCCTCTACCTTTTCATCGCGCTCCGCAAGCGTTTTACCGTAGACGTCTCGATAACCGCCATCGGGAAGCGGGACCCGTTTGCGATAATAATTGCCGTATTTACGTTCTGATTTCTTCGGCATACTGATCCTCCGAGCCTATTTCGCGATTGCTCAGGTTTGTATGTATGCTTACATACTTACTTTTCCCCCGGCTCAAACTGGTAGCCGCAGTTAAGGCAGGTGACGAGGACCTTCTGGCGGCCGAGGTTGCCGGCCGCCAGTCCGATCGGCCCAGCCACCGCGGCGCCGATCACACCCTTGCCGATGCCGTAGCCCTTTTTGTTCGCCGTGAGCGAGGTGCTGCCGCACTTCGGGCAGTAGGCCTCCCCTGCTGCTTCGGCCGCCGCAATGCGGGCCCTGATCGCCTGCTTTTTCGACAGCTGCTCATCGGCAATCGCCTGGAATGCGGCACGGTTATCTGCTGCGGCTTTCTTAGCCCACCCTTTCTCTGGCGGCTTTGAGCGCCAGATCACTAAAGCAAAGCCCGCAGAGATAATGAATATCACGAGGCCTGCCGCTATTTCTCCGGCTGCAAACGCGCCAAATGAGAGCAGCATTAGTAGTCCCGCAGAAATCAGACCTAAAATTTTCAGTGTTTTCATATACTCCCCCGCTTCCGTGCCCAAATCGGACACATATTATTCAGCATCGATCAATTCCAAAAAAACAGACTCCGGTATTATTTTCAGATCAGCGCCCTCGAGGATCAGTTTCTCCGCTTTTTTCTGTTTGCTGCTTTTCCCGTCTTTGATTGCTTTACAATAGTCGTTATTGCCGAGGATGAGATAATTGGTCTTCTTCGTAACCCCATCTCCGCAGATGCCACCGATGTCAACTACCAGCTGCATTGCATCACGGCGAGTGAAAGACTCAAGCGCGCCAGTAAACACGCAAACCTTGCCATATAGTGGGCTGCTTTCATTCGAGTATCCCTCTTTAGCCACAATGCTTTTGGCCATTGAATTATAACTCTTTGCAGTCGGCTCCATTGCGTCAACAAAAGAGTCCGAAGCAGACATCTTGAGATACGCTTCACCGGCAATTATGGCATCACGAGCAGCCCGGTGTTCGTATCTCGCAGGCAAGTCAAGCTCTGATATGAGCGTATCAAGGCGATGGTTTGGCCAGTCTTTGTACATACGGCGCGAAATGCGCATAGTGTCAATGAAATCGTTTTTCAACGGAGGTAAATTTAGATCTACACAAGCGTCATAGAGGAAGTTGATGTCAAAATTTACATTATGCCCCACAAGGGCACTTTCTCCCAGGAATTTTATGTATTCAGGAAGAACGGAATCAAGGGCAGGCGCGTCCTTGAGCATATCATTAGTGATCCCCGTCAGCGCAGATATAAAAGCATCAATTTCATAACCGGGATTTACGAGTTGCTCGTAAGTTTCCGCCTGAACTCCATCTGCATATCTGACCGCAGCCAATTCAATGATGTCATCAAACATAGGGGAAAGACCTGTCGTTTCAACATCGATCGCGACAAAATCACGGGTTGCGAGAAGAAGGCTTTTCCCCTTTTGCTCGCGCTTAATACCAGCATCATTTTGCACTGTTACGCGTCCGTCGTCTTCGACAACAATTCTAACGCCTACACTCATATTTCTCTCCATCCTCCCCGTGTCCGAATCGGGCACATTACCAGAATTTACTTGCAGATTATTCGACAGCATCCCTCTACAATGGCAGCGGAGGGATGTTTATGCCAAATACAAATTACAGACAGTATAAAAAAGCAAGAAACGCCGCATGGCGAACGCTGATCGCCTGCGGCGTGGACACGCTGCCGGTTGATCTGCGCAAAATATGCGGGCAGCTGGGATATGAGCTGTATGCCTACAGCAAGGCCGGCGCTCTGATTGCGGCCTTCCGGGTCGAGGATCAGGCGCGGGAGTCGGACGGCTTCACGGTTGTCTACGAGGGCGTGCCGCGGATCTTTTTCAATGACGCCGCACCGATCGGGCGGCAGCGCTTCACGATCGCGCACGAGATCGGCCACGTCGTCCTCGGGCATTTTGACGCCGGCCGCTTTGCGATCTGGCGCCGCAGGGCGCCGGATCCGGACGCCGCCGAAACACAGGCCAACCAGTTCGCCGCGCGATTGCTGGCGCCGGCCTGCGTGCTCCACGCCCTGGACGCCGAGACGCCGGAGGCGATCGCGCAGCTGTGCGGTCTGTCGATCACCGCGGCGGGATACCGCGCCGGGCGCCTTGCCCAGCTCCGGGATCGGAATAAGTTTCTGATACACCCCTTAGAGCGGCGGGTGTTCCGTCAGTTTATGCCATTTATTCAGTCTCGCTTTTGACCTGACTCAAAGCCTCGCGGATCTCGTCCCGGTCGGGCGCGCCGCTGAGCTTATCAATGCGCTTGCCCCGGGCGGCCAGCTGGATCATTTCCGGCTGGCCGTCTTTTTTATACGGCTCCAGCGTCAGATCCACGACCGCACGCGCCCGGTCATCCGCTGCGTGATAGGCAGCCAGCAAGGCGGCGTCTTCATCCGAAACGGCAGCAACCGGTGAGGAACTGCGGCAAAGGAGATAATCTGATGTGCAACCGAAAAGATCGCAGAGAGCATCTATTGTCGCCGGATCAAGCTCACGCTTTTCAGTTTCGTAGCGGGAGATCGTCATTCCGGTGCAATTCATTTTTGCAGCAAGATCCGCCTGCGTCATGTTTGCTTTCTCTCGCAGATAGCGAATACGGTTCATGCGGTCGCCCCCTTTTGTATGAAAATTATACAATGCTGAATTCTTTTTTTCAGCATTTTATCTAAATCGGTTATTTATTTTGTGAATCTGCTTGACAATTAACCATCGTGGTTTTATATTCTGGATTGTAACCGATTCGGTTATTTTTCAACAATTCAAACAGAGTTTTTAACAGGAGGAGGTGATCGGACGAAAGCAGTATTCCGTTACCCCGGCTCCAAGTGGTCCATTGCAGACTGGATCATAAGTCATTTCCCCGCTGGCTACGAAAAGATGGTGTATCTGGAGCCCTTCTGCGGCAGCGGTGCAGTGTTCTTCAACAAGCTCCCCGGAGCGGTCGAAACGGTGAACGACTTAGAGAGCGACATTACAAATCTCTTTAGAGTCCTGCGCGAATCGCCTGATGAGCTAAAACGTGTGCTTGAACTCACACCGTATAGCCGGGAGGAGTACGATTTGAGCTTTGAACCGTGCGACGATCCGATAGAGAAGGCCCGCCGTTTTATGGTGAAGACAACGCAGGCCATTGGCGCAAAGATGGACGGCAAATGCGGATGGCGAAACCACAAGCAAATGAACATCGGCGGCACGGCCTGTAAATGGGGCGGCATTGCAGACACGATTGGCGAAGCCGCTGCGCGGCTCCGCGGCGACACCACTCACCTTGTCCAAATTGAACACCGAGATGCCCTTCAACTGATTCGTCAGTACAACTACCCGGAGGTCCTCATGTACCTGGATCCTCCTTATGTCCGTTCAACGCGAAAATCCGGAAAACTCTATCGCCATGAAATGGACGACGCGGGGCATGTTGAGCTTCTGGAGCTGATCACTGCGAGCCGCGCAAAGATCATCCTCAGCGGCTATGACTGTGAGCTGTATAACCATGCACTGGCCGGATGGCATAAGGATACTACGCTGTCTCAGACCACCTCTTCGGAAATGGCTCAGGAAACGATCTGGATGAACTACGCGCCGCCCCTGGAGCAAATTAAAATTGATTTTTACCATTAAGGAGGAGACCATGAAGACAACACCGAAACTGGAGGGGCTGCGGCCCAGGAGGATTGCCCAGGGGCTGACCCAACAGCAGCTCGCTGACGTCCTGGAGCTCAACCGCAGTACCGTCGCCGTTTGGGAGACGGGTCAGGGCTTGCCGTCGGCGGCCCTGCTCCCAAGGCTGGCGGAGCTGCTGCACTGCAGCATCGACGAGCTGTTTGTGCCCGATTCGGGCACCGGGGAGGTGAGCAGCGCGTGAGCGATCCCGTTACGACCTGCCCTACAGAGTCAGTCTACCCCACGAAGGGAGAGAAATCCATGCAGTCCAACTACCGGAATATTTGCAAAATCGCGAGGGCGGCTACCAGGCAGTCGCAGGAGCGCTTTGCCGAGATGATCGGCGTCAGCTACGACGCGGTGCGGCAGTACGAGGCCGGGACGATCATGCCCTCCGACGAGGTCGTCACCAGCATGATCGAAGTCTCCGGGATGCGCGTGCTGGGCTACTGGCACCTGCTCAACAAGTCCCGCGTCGCCTCCGATCTGCTGCCGGAGGTGGAACGGCTTTCGCTGCCCCAGGCGGTGATTCAGCTGATCCTCCGCGTACAGGACTTTGACCGCCGTCACCGCAGCCAGGATCTGATGCAGATCGCCCAGGACGGCCGTATCGATCCCAAAGAGCGCGAGATCTACGATCAGATCGTGGACGAGCTCGAGGTCATCGTACAGGCGGCCATGCAGCTGAAGTTTGCGAAGCCGGACGAATAGGAGGAGCTTATGGAACTGATCAAGAAAAAAGAGGCAGCCGAGCTCCTTGCCATCAGCGAGAGCACCCTCGAAAAGCTGATTGCCAGCAAGAAGCTGCCGTCCTATAAGGTGACGCCAAAGGCCGTTCGCATCGACCGCGCGGACGTGGAGGCATATCTCGCGGCGCGGAAAACGAGCGTCGAGTCCGTTCTCCCTCAGCGCAGGAGTAAGACGCCGGCGGTGCGCCCCTGCACCTATGTCCCCGGGATGAAGGTGGTGTGACGATGGGCAGCAAGAACAGCATGATGATCCTGGCTGACAGGATCGCGCGGAAGATCATTGCCGAGCAGACCCGGGCGCGCATCGCCATCTCCTTCGACGGGGCGATCATCGCCGCCAACAAAGCGCTGCATATGGGTCCCGGCCGCTCCGCCGCCTTTTCGGAGGCGTATCACGAGGCCATGGACTGGCTGGCGGAAATGTTCATTTCTGACTGCGACGACAATAAGGACAAGCAGCTCGAGTATGCCAAGGCCAAGCGCGACGAGCTGATCCTCAAGATCGTCGGCCCGGAGAACTTCGCACCTTTTGACAAGAGCTACGGCGAGGCCTGCATGGACGAGCTCAAGCGGATCCGTGCGATGCAGCGCGTGCCGGATCTGCCGCTCAAGCTCGGCGACAAGGTCTATTTTCTGATCTACGAGCTTGAAGAATACGGCGGCCTGCAGGTCAGCGACCCGATGAAGGTCAACGGCGTCGGGTACCGCGGCTTTTGCTGCAGCTCTCTGGCAGACGACCCCGACGACATGACGGACATTTACGTTTGGAGCTGCCTGGGCCGCGACGCCTTCCGCACCCGCGAGGCCGCCGAGGCGGCAGTGGCGAAGATTAAGGAGGCGGGCAAGGAGACATGACGCTCAAACAGTGCACCCGCGAGGAGCTGATCTTCGTTATTGAACGGTTGATGTTTTACAGTTTATCCAACGAGCACTATCTGCATAGAGCCTTGAACGATGTTGAAGATCAGCGCTTCGAGAAAAAGATGGAGGAGTGTAGGCGACTTTCGCATCTGGCCTCACAGAAAAGCCGCGAGTATGTGGAGCTAATGAAGCCCTATGAAGGAAAGCCCATTTCGGAAGTTCCCTCTTCCGTGCTCAAAAAGGCGGGCAATCTGCTCAAAGAATCTACAGCGGCAGATATGAGGTGGAATAAACTTATGGGGATCGATATGACGCCGGGGAGGAACAAGAGGCATGGAAAGACTCACGACTGATAAACCCGTCCGGGAAATGAACAATACCGAGCTTGCCCACAATGCCTGTTACGGCGTGGACGGATTGGCTCGGTACCGCGATTTCGATATGGACGTCGATGCGCGCGATTTGTGCACCCGTCTGGTGGATGAGTATTGCGGCCTTGAGGGGGAATTCCATGGGGATCTCGACTTCGACGAGTTCATGGCGGACGCCCTGCAGTACGGCCCTGAAGAGCCTCTCGGGCTCATTGCTCTGTTCTACCGTTCGATTTGGGCCCAGGCGGAGCTCCGGGCGCGGCTCAAGCGCTATGAAGATCTGGAGGAAGCCGGGCGTCTCGTGACGCTGCCGTGCAATCCCAAAGACACGGTCTTTCTCATCGAGTCCGTCTACGCGGGACGGAAGAAGATCGGGGAGACTGTCGCCAAGGCGGAGATCGACCGGTTTATCATTGCAGACGGCAAGGGCCCGGTTGCCGACGTGTGCACTGACGGCGGCGGCTGGTATGAGGCGATGGAACCGAAGGACTTCTTTCGCACGCGCGAGGAAGCCGTGGCGGCTATGCTGCTTGAGGAGCAGGCTGACCATGGATGATGCCGAGACGCTCCCGTGCTCCGTGGAGAGCTGCCCCCGGTGGACGGCAGCCGGCTGCCCGTTCGCCTATAACTGCGAAGACTTCGACTGGAGGGATGAAGACGCATGAATGCACACGAATTAAAAATCCTGCCGGAGCACTTCCAGGCTGTCTGGAACGGTGACAAGCGGGCCGAGCTGCGTAAAGACGATCGAGGGTATGCAGTCGGCGACGTCCTTGTTCTTCGCGAGTGGGACGGCCATGAGTACACCGGATCCGCCCTCGCGGTCAGGATCACGCACATTCTCCGCAACTGCCCCGAATACGGCCTTGCCGACGGCTACTGCATCCTGTCAATCGGCTCCTTGTCAGATCGGAGGTGATAATTGTGAGCATTCTTATCACGGGCATGGAGATGCCGGAGGGCGCGCTCGGTGCCGTTCCCGTTATTATTTTTGCGGACGGGGTAGTACGCCACTATTTTTCGCATTTGAAATTAGGGGACGCCATCCCCGTCCCACCGCATGTGGATTTGGTAGACCGCGAAGCGCTTATGGACGATATCATTTGCAGCACGGTGTTATCCGGCAGAAAAGCGCCGAAAGAGGCCGCCATTGTGCAGGAAGTGCTGGATATCGTCGGGGATGCCAATGCCATCATCCCGGCAGAGGAGGGCGAAACATGAAAGCTGGCGATGTCCCGAAATTCAAGGCGCAAGGCGTTGAGCAATGCTGGCATTGCAAACACAGAGACGGAAGCGGTGTGCATCATGTCAATGGCTATTGGTATCGCTTGCCATACTGCAAGGTGTGTGATGCTGACATGACGATTATCTATGAGCCGCCGTGCAGAGGATTTGAGGCAAAGGAGGGCGAGACATGAAGAGAGATTGCGAGCGTTGCGTCCACGAAAACAAATCCCCGATGGCTGAGCCATGCAGGACTTGTGGAATTGCAATGCTAAACTTTGAGCCGAGGAAGCCCCTCACCAACGCCGATCTCCTCCGTGCCGAGTCGGATGAAGGCCTCGCCGACGCCATCTTCTACACGCTGAGCGAATTTCCATCCAAGGAGGCACTGCTCGCGTTTTTGCGGGAGGAGGTGAAAAGCGATGCTTGACCGGATCAATGAGATCATGCAGGCGATCTGCGACAACTGCCACTTTCCGTTTTTGCTCTCGGATCAGTCCCAGCTGGACGCCTACTGCGCCGCCTGCATGATCGACGCGCAGATCACGGCCGCCGTGGCTGCCGGCCGCTATGAGGGCTTCCGTCTCGGGATCGAGGCCGGAGGCAATAAAAATGCCCCTGCCTGTGCGGGCACACAGACAAGGGCACTCACGATCTAAAAGACCATGAAGACAAGACATAATATAGCACAATTCAAAAACAAATGCAAGGGAGGGATAACAGATGGATAACAACGCGATAGAGCCATCCTATTGGGCCGTCGTTCCCGCGCCGGTGCGTTACGATGAGTCCATCCCGCCGAATGCAAAAATTCTCTATGCCGAGATATCCAGTTTGACGCACAAGACCGGTTATTGCTTTGCCGACGACGACTATTTCCATCGGGTATTCGGGTTCTCCCTGCGCACAATTCGGCGTCTTCTGGACGCTCTGAATGCCGCCGGATACATAAGGCTCGTGGTGAAGCGAGGGCCGAACAACGCCATCGAAGGACGGCGAATTTATGCGGGCATCAACCCTCTCGGAGACACGGAAATCGGTTTTGACAAAAATGTCAAAACCGGGGAAAATGCCGATTCGGTTTTGACAAAATTGTCCACCGGTTCGGACAAAATTGTCAAAACCACTATTGTAAAACAAGAAATATTATCAGAATCCCCCCTTAATCCCCCCAAGGGGAAAGCGCGGAGGAAACGGAATCCGGCGCTGAAGGACAAGCCCGACTGGAAGCCGGACCGGTTCGCCGGTTTGCGAGAGTTCTACCCGAAGGGCTACTGCAAAGACAAGCAGGCCGAGATTCGAGCTTGGGACAAGCTCCGCCTTTCCGACGAAGAGATCGACGTGCTCGCCAAAGGCCTGACTCGCATGAAGGAAGATCCGGAATGGAAGCGCGGGATCGGCATTCCCCACCTTTCCACCTTCCTCAATCAGCAGCGATGGCGAGACGCCGAACAGTTCACACCGGAGAGCGAGAAGAAGGCCCCGCCCGCAGCCGAGCCGCAGAACGGAGGGTATCAGCGATGGACGTGAAACCGACCGCGCAGGTCTCCGTGATCGGCTCCATGGTGATCGACCCGCGCACCGTGCCCCTGATGATGCAGGAGCTGACGGCGGACTGCTTCAGCGATCCCGTATGCCGGCACGCCTTCGAGGCCATCAAAAAGCTCTGGGGCGCCAACGACACGATCGACCCGGTCACGATTCTGGACACCATGGGCGGCGAACGGTATTCCGAGTTTATCGCTGCCGTGATGCAGCTGACGCCGACAGCGGCCAACTGCAAGGAATATGCCGAAATTGTCGTCCGGCAGCATGAGTTTGAGGCAATCAAGGCCGCCTGCTTTGACATTGCCACCGGCACGGTCGATCTGGACGAGGCGCGGCAGAAGCTCAGCGAGGCCGCCCGGCTGCTGGTACACGGCAGCCAGCGCACCCGCCGCTATTCCTACCTCGATATCGTCTGCCGCTTCCTCGACCGCCAAAACGACGAGACACCGCGGGACTATCTGGACTTCGGCATGGATGTCATGAACCGGCGCGTTCACGTCGGCCTGGGCGATTTTGTGATCCTCGGTGCCTACAGCTCCGTCGGCAAGACGGCCTTTGCCTTGCAGCTGGCGCGAGCGATCAGCGGCAACGGCAAGCGCGTAGGCTTTTACAGCTACGAGACCAACGAGGAGCACGTCGGTGACCGCATGATGGCCAACGCCGCGAGCATCAGCCTGCAGGCGATCAAGGAGAAGCAGCTGAGCGCCGACGACTGGGAAAACGCGGTCTATGAGGGATCCCGCGCCGAGCGCTATGACTTCGACTTGATCGAAAGCGCCCACATGGGCGTGGATGAGCTGAGGGCGGACGTCCTCGCCAATCGCTACCAGGTGGTTTTTATCGACTATGTGCAGATCATCCCCGGGCAGAATCGCTCCAAGGAGCGGAAGGACATCGTTGCCGACACCAGCATGACGCTGCACCTCATGTGCCAGGAGCTCGGCGTCACGGTGATCGCGCTCAGCCAGGTGACGCTGCCGGAAAAATCAGTATCCGGCAAGCGGCGCTGGGTGAGCATGCAGGATCTGAGAGAAAGCAAGCAGCTGCTGCAGGACGGCGAGACGATCATCCTGATGGATCTTGAAAACACCCTGGATCGAAACAGCGACCGCGTGCTGATTGTCGACAAGAACAAGGACGGCCCGATCGGCAACTTCTTCCTCAAGTTTGATGCAGAGCACATGCGCTTTTATTACCGTGAGGACGATCCACCGTCGGCGCCGCAAAAGAAAACCGGCAAGGGCGGTCAGATCGACGGGCAGACAAATTTTGTGGAGCTCCCGGACGACCAGGAGATCCCGTTTTAAGGAGACAGACAGATCATGAAGACAAAGACACTGAAAGCGACCTATGAGGGCTATACGGGTAAAAAGCTCTGGAAGGTCACGCACCCCGATTACAAAGAATCGGTGACGGCCTGCGCGCCGGATTCGGCTTCCGCAATCGTCGCAGCTGGCAAGGCGCTGAACACGGAATGGACGGCTTATCGCTTTTATGCGTTTGCCGAAGTCTCGCCGGCATAAGGAGGGCAACATGGAACGAGGAGACAGCTACACGTTCGTCCCGCACGCCCTGCTGATGACCGAGCCGGGCACCAGCTACATGCCGAAGGACGCCCCGCGGCGCGTCACCGGCACGGCCGAGCGGATCCACGCGGCGCATCACTGGTTCCGCGTCGCCTGGACGATGCGCGGCCGCACCTATCACGAGTGCTTCCCGTTGGCGGAGTCCGAATCGGACACGCCGTTTGAGGAGGAGCCTCATAAGCACGGCTATCACAAAACTCGGCGCAGCAACGGCAGATTCGGCAAAGCCAAATGGAGCTGAAAACATACAAGGAGGAGACCATGAAGACAATCGCAATTTGCAATCTCAAGGGCGGGGTCGCCAAGACGGTCACGACCGTCAACATCGCGGCGATCCTCGCCCACGACCATGACAAGCGGGTACTTGTCGTGGACGCCGATAGCCAGGCGAATACCACCGAGTTTTTCGGCGGGGATCCCCAGCACGGGCGCCTGAGCGCGCTGCTGCGGTGGGGCGGAAAGAATCTAAGCCGCAGCGAGCTGTTTTTCCCAAGCGTGCAGTATTCCAACATCCAGGGCGTGGATCTGATCGCGGCGGACGACAGTCTGATGGATCTCGATCTGAGCAGCCTCAAGAGCGAGGACGTGGACGCGGCGGTGCTGCGGGACTGCTTTCGCTCGGATGTGATCGCGCAGCTGTATGATTTTTGCCTGATCGACTGTCCGCCGGCCTTTAACGCGGCCTCGGCCGCGGCGCTGCTGGCCGCCGACAGTGTGCTGATCCCGATCAAGCTGGACGCCTTTTCCCTGCGCGGCATGGCCAACCTGCTGCGGCAGATCAGCAACATGCGCAAGATCAACCCGCGGCTGCAGCTGCTCGGCGTGCTGCCGACCATGTGGTACGTAAGTGAAGAGAACATCAAGGCTGAGCGCACGCTGCGCGAAAGCGGCCTCCGCGTGATCGGTCGGATCCCGCGCTCGGTGAAGGTGGACGACATGACCTTCCGTCAGCAGCCTCTGATTGTGTCCAGTCCGCGCAGCGAGGCTTGCCGGGCCTATCGGCGGCTGGCCAAGCGGATTATCGCAGAGGCATCCGGCAGGCAAATTCCGCTGCACGAGCAGATCGGAGGTGACGACAATGGCTGAGGCAAACGGCTTTGATCTGAGCGCGGTGCTCGGAGATCTGAGCAAGCTCAGCACCGGCAGCGGTCAGATGCAGATCATGTATATCCCCTACGACCAGATCCGCCCCGATGTTGCCAACGGCTACAGCATGGACGGCATCGAGGAGCTGGCCGGCAACATTGAGACCATCGGCCTCCTGGATCCGCTGGTCGTCCGCCCGGAGGCCTTCGACCGCTATATGCTCGTCAGCGGCCACCGGCGCCATGCAGCCATCGGGAAGATCATCCAGGACGGATCTCAGATGTTCGCCGACGGCGTCCCCTGCATCGTCAAGGCCGACGAAGTCGGTCAGGATCCGGAGGTCGTCGGACTGCTGCACGAGCTGCGCCTGCTGCTGGCCAACACCGACAACCGCAGCAAAACCAGCGCGGACCAGAACCGCGAGGCCGAGGGCACCGAACGCATCGTGGCGCGGCTGGCCGAGCTCGGTTACCCCTTCCCCGGCCGCCGGCGCGACTGGGTGTCCCAGCTCTGCGGCATGAGCAAATCCAAGCTCGCCCGCCTCAAAGTGATCCGGGACAATCTGGAGCCGAGTATCAAAAAGGGTTACTACGACAAGGGCAAGCTCAAAGAGGACGCCGCCTACAAGCTGGCGCAGCTTCCGCCGGAGGTGCAGCGGCGCACGGTCGACTGGCTCCGGGCCGTGCGGAACGCGAAGCCTGAATACTGGTATGCCAGCACGATCGAGGATTACGGCAAGGACGTCCTCCGCTTTGATGAGTACACCTGTCCCAAGAAGTTCGGCGGCGGTCCCTGCAGCAACAAGCAGAACCTGCAGGACAAAGTGTGGGCTGGCTCTTATCGGGCCTATTGCCATTGCGCTTACGGCAAGAAATGCTGCGCCGACTGCGATCAGCTGTCGAGCTGCACCAAGGTGTGCGAAAAACTGAAGCCGAAGCAGCAGGAGCTGAAGGCTAAGCTGCGCGCCGAAAGGAAACAGGAAGCTGCAGAAAAGCAGGCACGAGAAGCGCCTCGCGTCCAGCGGGTCCGGGATATCTGGAAGCGCTTCGGCGATGCGCTGCGCTGGGCAAAAATGAAAGACGAAGATCTCCGCAAAAAGACCGGTCACAAGATGTATCAGTTCGACAAGGCGGAGGTCAAATCACTGGAGGCCGGCGAGTATGCGCCGAAGCTAAAGGCGGATGCCTGTCTGCCGTTTTACAACTCATGCTACCTGCGCGAGGTTGAGATCTACCTGTCGATCGCCGACACTCTCGGCTGCAGCCTGGATTATCTTTTCCTCCGCACCGACGTGCCGGAGATCAACCGCGGCGAGGCGGCAGCGGCGCCGGCCAAGGTTACGCTGGACCGCCTCGGCTGGGTGACCGGCGAAGCACCCGACGGTGCGAAGTGTTGGGCCAAGTTTATGGACGAGGAGACGACCTCGGACTTTTCGATGCTCGCCACCTGGGACGCCGAGGATGGCGTCTGGTATGCCGGCGACCGCAAGAGCGCGCTGAGCACGATCGATCAGAAGTGCATCGGCTGGTGGCCGATCCCGGAAGACAGCATGCCGGATCTTGCCGACGGGCCGCAGCCGGCAGCCCCGGCCGAACCCGGGTCGCTCAGATGGTTCACCGGCGACCCGTATGCGCCTGGCCTGTGCGCTGTGCGATTCAAGGTCAGCAAAACAGCGCCCGGTGAGCTGAGCGTCTTTGCCCGCTGGGACGGCGTCCAGTGGCGCGCCGAAAAAAGCAACAAGCCGATCGAGGGCATGATCGCCATCGGCTGGTATCCCATTCCGGAGGTGAAGAGATGAGCAGTTACACGGAACGAATTGTGATGGCCGGACCCCGGCATTATCACGAGATCCTGCAAGAAGCCATGACAGACCTTAGCAAAAAGCTGAACGATTTCCTTGAAGGCACCTTTGAAATCGACATCCCCCTTTATGCAGCAGCTTTTCACATAACCGCCGAGGCTTTGTGCGCCCAACTCGATGAGCGAGGGCTGGAAGCATACAACAGCGTGCTGCGTCTAACTGCCGCAGTTATAACACCGAAAGAGGAGGATGGCCCATGAAGATCTATCGCTTCAAGAACGGCGACCGCTGCCCTTGCTGCGGGCAGGAGATCCATGGCAAGACGCCGGACGAGCTCGCGGAGTTCAGCCTCACCGTCTATGCGATCGGGCGCCAGCTCGGCCTCGCCGACTGGATCCTCCGCCCGGAGGCTGACGCCATTGAGATCAGCACGGAAGATCTGGAGGCGGCGCTATGACGCGAAAACGCCTGGTCAAGCTCATCATGGGCTGCGGCTACAGCCGGAACGCCGCGCAGCTGCTTGCAGACAGCGCCAGAGGCTATCCGAGCTATGCTGAATACTGGCGTCGTCAGTCCTTGAAGTTCAGTTTTCACAAGGCCACACTCCCCGCAGCACGGGCGCTGAGTCAAATGGCGAAAGCCCTGAAGGCCATCGACTGGGACGCTTGTGCAGCCGCCACCCGCCAACTTATAAACGCCTTAAAAGGATCGGAGGAATCAACATCATGACCATTGCATTTGAAATCACGCTGATCATCGTTATGCTCGCCTGCGTGCTCTTTCTCTTCGGGGACACGCAGCACAGAATCCGGATCGAGTACGCGATCATTTTCACAGCGGCTGCCGCCGCCATGCTGGCGCTGCTCCTGGCGCCGCAGCTGCTATGAACCGCCGCGCAAGAAAGGCCCTGGCCGGGCGCATCCGATTTGTCGGGTGCGCCCGCTGCGGCGAGACGGACAAGCCACTGCGCAAGGTCGGCGACAAATACTACTGCCCGGCCCACGTGCCCGAATCGGACACACCATCAGAGAAAGGAGATCCTCAGCATGATTAAACTCGGGGATGCTTATTTTGACCCCGCGGCGATCGAGGCGATCTATCCTGATCCCGTCGTATTTCCAGACAGCCCTCCCTGCGACTATATTGTCTCCATGGACAGCGGATGCAGTGCCAACATCAAAATCAACGAAGACGAGCTTGAGGCCGCGCTGATCAACGCCGGGCTGCTTCCGCTTCCCGATGCGGATGAGCCCGAAGGGATCCCGCTGACGGAGGCGCAGCGCCATGAGCTGGCCGGCCTCTACCGCGCCGGCTATCTGTACATGGCCAAGGATATCAACGGCTGCAGCTATGCTTATATCGACGTGCCGGAGAAACACGGCGCGTATTGGGACAGCCACGACAACGGCAAGCCGCAGCGTCTGACCGAGGACTATGACTTCCTCGCCTATGAGGATGAGCATCCGGCTTTCATTCCCACGGTGCTGGGCGCTCCGGTTCCGCCGGCGCCGCTGTTTACTTCTGATTCGGAGGTGCAGGATGGGGACTGACAACGAAGAGAAGGCCATTTTTTGCAAGACTGCAGACGGAGAGCTCGTCCCATTCGACACGATCCCCTACGTAGGACTCGACGAGGCCGATCCGGACGGCGATCGGTGCAATTTCGACTGTTCTTCTTTTTCCGTTACCGTCATGGTGGCCCAGGACAGTGAGCTTGCTGGACGGCTGGCCATGCTCCGACGGCTGCTTATGCTGGAGCCTCTGCCCCGGAAGCTGAGCAGGAAGCGCTTTGTCAAATGGCTCATGGCGCTGGGCGTTCCGCGGGATTATGCCGCGGCAGCAGCGGCAGCCGGCGCAAGAGACTGCGGCAGCTATGCAGCAGCCTGGGCCGACCTCGTAAACAACTACAGCACGGAGGCTGGGCACTGTGAGTAAATATCGCAACTGTCCCAACTGCGCGGCGCCGTATGACGTGGAGCTGAACAAGTGCCCCTACTGCGGCACCTCGTATTTCGACCTGGCTGCCGTGCAGCTGATGGGCGAGCCGGTTTTCCTCAAGATCAAGCTCATGGTCGGCGGACGGCCTGTCGTGCAGACAGTCAAGGCGTCCCTCGTAAGCGTCTCCGAGGAATACGGTTGCGATGAGGTCATCCAAACGATTCTGGACTTCGACCTTCATCCGATGCGCCTTCCGGATGGAAAGGTCACGTTAACTTTCATCAACGAATAACACCCGGACGGATGCGTTAAGCGCTGCGGTCTGATATCACTGACAAGGAGATCAGACCGTGGCAAAGAACAAAATGAAAAAGATCATCCATGCGGGAGCGCTCGTCATCGAGGCGGTGTACCCCCGCATGGATCGGCGGGACAGCGAGCGCGCCCGCGCGGCCAAGCGAAAGGCCAGCACTGAGGCGCAGAAGCGGATGAACCAGATCTACAGCTGGCAAAAGCTTGAGCTGATGCTCGCCGCAAACTTCCGCCCCGGGGACCTCGTCGTGACGCTGACCTATGACGACGCCCACCTGCCGGAGAGCCGCAAGGCCTCCGAGCTGCGCCTCAAATACTTCCGGCAGCAGCTGGCCGCCCACCGGCTCATGACCGGCCAGGGCCTCGTGATGATCTGGAATACGGAGCACAAACACGGCGACGGCCGCTGGCACCATCACACGGTGCTCAACGCCACCGGCGACGACTACGATCTGATCCGAAGGCTCTGGATCTACGGCAGCGATATTGAGATCAAGCCGCTGCGCGTGGACAAGGAGAAGAACTACGAGACCCTCGCACGGTACATGTGCAAGGAAGAGGGCGAACGCCTCGGGCAGCGCAAGTGGAGCTACACCCGCAACGCCCGAAAGCCCGAGGTCGAGACCTTCCGCGTGGAGGAGGACACCACCGTGCAGGTCCCGAAGGGCGCGACGGAGATCTCCGTCTTCAGCGACAGCAACCAGTACGGCAGCGCCCGCGTCATCAAGTACCTGGCGCCGGGCTGGCAGAAGCGCCCGACGGTGCGCGCCAAACGGCGGCGCCGGAAGGCCAGGGCCTGATCCTTTTTATTTAATTTTTCAGCCTTGGAAAATATATTATTCTTAGGATAAAAGGAGGAAAAAGCATTGATTCCCAAAGGAAAATGTGGTAAGATGTTGACAGTCGAGGACGGGTTCCTGATCTGCCCCCACTGCGGACACAAGGTCAAGAGGATCACTCCTGACGAGTCCGCCGACCGCGTGCTTGTGTACTGCAAGGCGCGGGAGTGCAAGCGAGAATTTTATATCACGATTACCGAGGGCCGGTGCTTTGAGAGCCGGGGCCAATGACCAACGCAGAGACATGCGAAATGGTTGTTGGCCCCGGCTCTTTTTGCGTTTTCGGCTGATCCATGGAGGTGATAGCCCATGGCGTTGAAACCGCTTCGCCCATGCCGGCACCCGGGATGCCAGGTGCTCACGCGCGAGGGATGGTGCCCCAAGCACCGGCCGCAGCATAAGCGGCGCATCAGCGTGGCGTGGCACAGATGGTATCTGCTGCCGCTCTGGACGGACAAGCTGAGGCCCGAGCAGCTGCTGCGCGAGCCCTTCTGCAGGGAGTGCGCCAAGTCAGGCGTCCGCACCTATGCCGCCGTCGTCGACCACATCCGTCCCTTCCGGGGGGACTGGACGCTGTTCACCGACCCAGGCAATCTGCAGAGCCTGTGCAAGAGCTGCCACGACCGAAAGACCGCGCTGGAACAGGCACAGGACCGCCGGGAATCGGACAAATATCGCCGCTGATTTTCACCGCAGCCTACGTAGCGCGCAGCGGGCGCGCCCTGGCATCCTGCGCACGATGCGAGGCCGCGCGGGCGCGGCCCCTTCGGGGCCAGACCCCTCCCCCCGGGGCTTTAAAGTTTCGGGGCTTCCCCCTGGATACCCCGTGTCCCATCAAACGTGCAGAAATTTCCCCGATCGAGGTGAGAAAAATGCCGACCCCGCCGAAAACGACGGCCAACATGGCCAAGCACCTGACGCAGCAAGAGCTCGAAGTGCGCGCCCAGGCCGAGACCGACTTCCTGCCGACCAGGACGCCGGCGCCGCCGAAGGGCTTCACCGTCAAGAGCGCCGAGCGCAGGATCTGGGATCGCATCATCCAGGACATGGAGGGCTACAAGATCCTCGACCGCCTGGACACCGATGTGCTGGAGATCTACTGCAGGCAGCTCGTGCGTTTGCAGATGCTGCGTGGGTATCTACGCAATCAGCGCGACGGAAAGAGCATCCTCGAACTCAGCAAAGAGATTCGCGGTTTGGAAGGCGCTATCCTCAGCTACGCCACCAAGCTCGGCCTGACGCCGGAGAGTCGGGCACGCCTGGCGCTCAATGCCGTTGAGGCGCCCGACGAGGACCCGGACGGAGATATGTTCGCATGACGACGATTGCACTGAAAGACAATCCCTGCACGCCGGACTGCCCGGGCCGAAGCGGCACCTGTCATGGTGACTGCCCGAAGTTTGCGAAGTATAACGCCAAGAATGAGGCGCGCCGGAAGGCCAAGCGGAAGGATTGGCCGTGTCATGAATACGCCCGGGATAAAGGCACCCGCGCCGAGCGCAAGCAACGGGCGAATAAATAGCGAGGATCCAGATGTCGGAACGGTGGAAAAGCGGAAAACACCATATCGTGTCCCAGGTCGCAAAGAAGTGCGCGCAGGGCGATTGGCGCCGCTTCTGCGCTCCGTATGAGATCAAGGCCTATGAGCGCCACCTGCGCGATCTGGAGCGCCAGGGAACGCCAGATTTCCCCTATGTGTTCGACACGACGCGCGCCGACCGCATCATCCGCTGGTTTTCAACGATCTGCCGGCACGTGCGCGGCCCTCTGGCCGGGCAGCCGATCCGCCTGGATCCCTGTCAGATCTTCGACCTGGGCTGCGTCTACGGCTGGGTCCACATGGAGACCGGCGCCAGGCGTTTCCGCATCACCTACAACAAGCGCGCCCGCGGCATGTGGAAGAGCACCGAGAAATCCGGTCAGGCACTTTTCCACATGTGCGCGGACGCCATGTACCCGCCCTATGAGCCGGAGAAGGCTGTCTATGAGATGGCCCCGGAGGTGGAATGCGCAGCGGTCGACCGCGAGCAGGCCAAGCGCGTGTTCGGAGACGCCAGGCTGATGGCCCTCGCCTCCCCTCAGATCTCGAAACGCCTGAAGATCCCAAAGAGCGAGACGGCGCCGCTGAAGCACAAAAAGCTGGGCGGCTTTATGCGGCCGCTGAGCCGGGATACCAAGAACAAGGACTCCGGCGCCCCGTGCTACGTCGTCATCGACGAGTATCACGCCCACCCCACGAGTGCGATCTACGACATTGAAAAGAGCTCCCTGGGCAAGCGGGCGCAGTGCCTGCTCGATGTGATCACCACAGCCGGCGACGACGCGCAGTCAAAGCCCTGCTACCGCGAAGAGCTGTACGCGAAGCAGATCCTCGACGGCGATCAGACCGCCGAGCACTACTTCGTGATGATCCGCGAGATGGCGCCGGATGCCAACGTCCACGACAAGGCTGTGTGGCTGCAGGCCAACCCCGCGCTGCGCGCCGTTATTCTTGCCGATGAGCTGGCCGCCGGACTCCCCTCCGCCGAGAAGGCTGCGGAGCTCTTCGGCGGTGCGGACGCGCTCCGAGAGGCGGCCATCTATGGGCGGCAGATGCTGCAGACCATCACCGACGACTACACCGAGGCCTACGGCAGCAACGACCCCGATAAGATCCGCAACTTCCTGATCCGCCGAATGTGCGTCTGGCAGGTCGGCGCCGTCAATCACTACCTCGACGAGCACTGCATGCAGCTTGTCCGTGAGTCCATGATATCCCCACAGGATTTCGCGGCTCTGACGGATGGGCTGGAATGCTGGATCGGCTTCGACCTCGGCAAACGCATTGACCTCTCCGGCGTCGGCGCGGTTTTTCTGCTGCCGGACGGGCGCGTCGCCGTGAAAATGCACGGCTTCCTCCCGGAAGGAGCCGCCCAGCGCCACGAGCACACCGACCGCGTGGCCTATATCGCCTGGGCGAAAGACGGTTTCTGCACGCTGACGCCCGGTGACGTCACCGACAACAGCTATATTGCCGACTGGATCGAGGCCGGCGAGCTGCAGCACGGTTGGCTCCTGGTGGAAATCTGCTACGACGGCCACAACGCGACGGACCTGGCCATCGCTCTCTGTGAGCACTACAACAACGAGGATCTCTGTGTGGAGATCGCACAGAGCTGCGCCGGTCAGAATATTGCGGTCAAGGGCTTCCGCGATTTGCTGCTGGCCCGGAAGCTCGTCCTTGAATACAGTCCTCTGGTGCTTTGGTGCCTGGCAAACGCCGTGGAGATCAAAAACAACTACGGCGATATCAAGCTGAGCAAGAAGCACAAGGACGACACTGAGCGCATCGACCCCGTGGCCGGCATGATGAACGGCCTGGCGCGGGCGCTGGTGAGGAAAGAAAACCCCACGCTGGGCGACGCGATCGCCTCCGGCGCGTGGGGCATGTAGAAAGTGTCCGATTTGGACACAGACTGGAGAAGACTGTGAAGCAGAAAAAGAGCAAGCTGGCGGACGTCCTGGTCCTGCTGGTCCTGGTGATTGGCCTTGCCTCCGTTGCCTTCGGCGCCTGGCTGATCTACCCGCCGGCTGGCTTTATCGTCGGCGGCGTCGAGGCCGCGGCGCTGGCTATTCTGACAATCATCGGAGGGTCGTTTGATGAGACTGGACAGAGGAATTAAGGCCGTCTTTGGCATCCGGGACGAGGCGTCCCCCTCGCCTTCCCCCGCGCTCACCCTGGGCGACGCCACCGGTTGGCCGTCGACCCTGGCCGGTATCAGCGGCGTGTCGGAAACAAGCGCCATGAAGATCTCGGCCGTCTGCCGCTGCATTGAGCTGATCAGCCAGTCGGTGGCCAAGCTCCCTATCTACTGCGTCGACAAAAAGACGCATGAGCGCGTCGACCACGATATTCTCTATCTGCTGAACGTCCGCCCAAACGAGGCCATGACGCCCAGCGTGGAACGTCAGATGGTCGACGGCAACCGGCTTTCCGGCGGCAGCGGTTACGAGTGGATCATCCGCAGCCCACGCACCGGGCGGCCGGTTGAGCTGATTCCCCTTCCCTGGGAACTTGTGACGCCCTGGCGCGACGCCAACGGCCGCATGTGGTTCGGCGTCGTCAATCCGATCACCGGCGAGCCGATGGTACTGCACAATGAGGATGTCAAGCGCGTGATGTCCTACACACACGACGGGATCCACGGGATCTCTGTGCTGAGCCGGGCGGCGGAGGTGATTTCCGCCGGTCGGGCGACGCAGCAGTATGAGCTTTCCTACTTTGCCAACGGCGGCGCTCCCAGCGGAACGCTGGAAACGGACGCTGACCTCAACGGCATGAAGGAGCGCATCAAGCAGGATGGAACAACGGAAACCGTCACCTATCGGCAGATCATGCGGGAGGAGTGGGAAAAGGTCCATTCCGGCCCGAAGAACTCGCACCGCGTGGCCATCCTCGACCACGGGCTCAAGTACAAGCCTATCACAATCTCCAACGTCGACGCGCAGCTGGTCGAGTCCAAGGATGTAACGGTGGCCGATATTGCTCGCTTTTTCGGTGTGCCGCTCTCGAAGCTCTACGCCGGGAAGCAGGCCTACAACAGCAACGAGCAGAACGCGATCGACTATGTCACGAGCACGCTGCATCCGGTTGCCGAGCAGTATGACGAGGAAAACAGCTATAAGCTGCTGCCGGACTGGGAACTGCGCAACGGTCTCTGGCTGAGCATCAACCTGATGGCAGAGCTCAAGGGCGACTCCGAGTCTCGCGGCAACTGGTACAAGGCCATGCGCGAAGTCGGCGCCTTCAGCGCGGACGATATCCGAGACCTGGAGGATCTGCCGAAAATTGAGGGCGGCGATATCTACTACGGAAACAAGAACTTTGCCCCGCTGGATAAGTTCCGCGAGATCAGCATGGCGCAGGCGGGCGCCGGAAAGGAATGAAATCATGAGAGTACCCTTTAACGGCTACGTCGTCGCCGACGACGATGCATTTTTCTATCGCTGGTTCGGCTACAGCTGCATTTGCCCCGCGGATCTGCGCGCTGCCATTGAGAAGAACCCCGCCGGCGAGGAGCTCGTGCTTGAGGTCAACAGCCCCGGCGGCGATGTCATGGCCGGCAATGAGATGTACAGCATCCTGCGCGCCTTGCAGGGCGTTGATGCTGTTGCTGAGGTGCAGAGTCTGGCAGCCAGCGCCATGAGCTACGCGATCCTCGGCTGCAACCGCGTCATGATGAGCCCCGTCGCGCAGATGATGATTCATTTGCCCGCGGTGGTCTCCGACGGCAACTATCACGATCATCAGCACAGCGCGCTGGTGCTCAAGAGCATCGGCGAGAGCATCCTCAACGCCTATGAGGTGCGCTGCGCCGGCCGCACCGATCGCAAGACGCTGCGGCAGATGATGGAAAAAGAGACCTGGATGCCGGCACAGGACGCCGTCGCGGCAGGCCTCGCCGACGGGATCCTGTATCAGGAGGGCGAAACGCCTCTGACAATCCCCGGCAGCATCACCAACGCGCTCGGCGGAGGGATCCGGGCTCTGGCCCTCTCCGCCGGCAGCATGCCCAGTGCAGCGGAGCTGCGCGACAAGTATCAGCGACTCGGCCTCACGCCGCCGGCTAACGGCGATTCGGCCGCTTCCCCTGCTTTCCCCGCCGAAAAGGCGTTGAAAGACGACTGGCGCAACAGTGCCCGCCTGTCGATAGAAAAAGCCAAATTTATTTAAGGAGGATCCTACCATGAAAAACAAACTCAGGCGGAGACTGATCGACCTGACGACTCAGCGCTCCGAGCAGCTGGCCAAGGCCGACGCGGCCCTCGAGGCCAATGACCAGGCAGCGTACAAGGCGGCATGGTCTCAGGTCAAAGATCTGGACGCTCAGATCCAGCAGGTCAAAGACCTCATTGACGCCCACGAGGCGACGCCCGCGGACATTGATCGCGCCATGGCCGAGCAGCAGCGCGGCGAAGCTGCGTTTAACCGCGCGAGTGTTGTCCGCGCTTCGAACGAATATGCGCGCGCTTTCTGCGATGCTGTTCGTTCTCGCGTTGCCCCCAACAACGTGAACAACGACCGCTTTGGTGTTCTGATGAACGCTCTCACTGAAAGCGGCAACGACGG
The DNA here is from genome assembly GCA_902801295.1 of Oscillospiraceae bacterium. GTDB lineage: Bacteria > Bacillota > Clostridia > Oscillospirales > Oscillospiraceae > Limivicinus. Next base: position 58,771 of record CADCHN010000006.1, read on the forward strand.
CGTCGACGGCGGCTTCCTGGTTCCCGTTGACATGCAGACCCGTATCATTGAGCTGATGCGTGAAAACATCGACCTTGGCCAGCTGGTCAACGAAGAAATGGTGACAACGCTGTCCGGCTATCGCGTGATCGATACGGCACCCACCACCGGCTTTACCAAAGTGTCCGAAATGCGCGCCATCCCGAAGGATGATCAGCCGGCCTTCCGCCGTGTCCCCTACTCTGTTGAAGAGTATTCGCTGATCGTGCCTATTTCCAATGACCTGCTCAACGACAACGATGCCGGTCTGATGGAATACCTCGCCCGCTGGATGGCGAAAAAAGCGGTTATCACCCGAAATCTTCTCGTACTGACCAAGCTCAAGGCGCTGGCCCCGACGCCGGTTGCTGCCGACGGCGAAATCAAAGCGATCAAACGCGTTCTGAACAAGGGGCTGGATCCCGCTATTTCCAGAGGTGCCATCCTGCTGGCCAACCAGAGTGCCTATGACTGCCTCGATCAGCTCGAGGACAGCATGCACCGCAGCCTGATTCAGCCGGATCTCACCGACAACGGTTTCGAGCGCTTCAAGAAGCGCCCCATCCACTGTGTTTCCGATGCGCTCCTCGCCAACACGGAGGCCGGTTCTCCGCTGTTCATCGGCGATCTGAAGCAGTTTATGACGATCTTCAATCGCCAGGCCATGGAATTTGCAAGCACCAACGTCGGCGGCAATGCGTGGAACACCAACAGCACCGAAGGCCGCGCCATCATGCGTCTCGACGTGCAGACTATGGACACCGATGCCGCCAAGTATCTGCAGCTTGCCGGCGGCCTTGACGAGGACGAGGCCGACGGCGGCGAGGGCTGAGTGAATGGCTAAGCGCAAATTAGCTGCGCCGCAGGTCAGCGACGAGCTGGTGACGCGCTGTCTGCAGTATTGCAAGCTGGAGGACATCGCCGATAACCCTGCTGAGCTTGCGCTCTTCAAGGATTTCATGGCCGGCGCCGCCAGCTATCTGGCCAAAAACAACATCCCGGAGGATGATCCGCAGTACCGGCTCATCCTCTTCGGGATGACTCTGCACGATTACGACCACCGGGACGACGTGCAGAGCATCCAGGCATACCCTGCGAACATCCGGCTGAAGATCGATCAGCTGAAACAGACAAATTTTAACTACGGTTAAGGCCGGTGCTTGGAGAGCCGGGGCCGCGTGTCCGATTTGGACACGTGGCCCCGGCTTTTTCTTTTGGAGGTGAAATCCGTGATCGATCCCGGCAAGATGCGGCACCGCATCACGTTCAAGCAATTCAACGGCGAGCGCGACGGCTACGGTGATCCTCTGGATCACGACGAGGGAAACTGGGCGGACGTCGCCACGGTCTGGGCGGCCATCGACCCGATCAGTGGCCGCGAGTTCTACGAGGCTGGGCAGAGCCAGAGCGAGGTCACGCACAAGATCCGCTGCCGGTACCGCCCCGATCTCAAGAACGAGATGCGGATCTTTTACGGATCCAGGCGCTTCCACATCGTGTCGATCATCGACTGGGAGGAGCGGCACGAGAGCCTGCTGATCATGGCAAAGGAGCTGGTTGAATGAGCGTCACCTTTGACACCCGCGAGCTCAAAGCTTTCCAACTGACCATCCAGCGCATGGGCGGGATCCCGACCAAGGTGGCCACCAAGGCCGCCAGCAAAGGAGCCACGGTCGTGCGCCGCGAGGTACGCAGCCGGATCCCGGTCGGCGAGACTGGCGAGCTGAAGCGCGGCATCAAGCGCAAGGGCGAGCGCAGCAAAATTAAGGGCAAAAAGGTCTACGACCTGATGTTCGACCCGGCGAAAAACTCCGTCTTCCAGAAACCGGTCAAGCATCCGGGCGAGGCCGGCAGCACCAGCACAAAAGGCGGCCACGCCTATTACCCCGCGTCGATGCAGTACGGCTTTCTCACCCGCAGCAAGGGCGGCGGCTATTCCTACGTGCCCGGCTATCAGTTCATGGACAAGGGCACCGAGGCCGCGGCAGCGCCGGCGAGCCAGACCGTCATTGACACCGCAGTAAAGGAGCTGCAGAACGAATGGCTCAAGAAATGACCCCTGAAAAGCTGTTTTCCGAGGCTCTGGAGCAAATGGAGCACAGGCCGATGAAGCTTTACCCGTTCTCGGCGCTCAAAAACGCTGCAGCACCCTTCGGATACTACCGCCGCAGCGCCGAAAGCGAGGAGGATGCGCTCGACGGCCCCACCGGGCTGATGAGCGCGGACTTTGAGATCTCGATCGTTGTCGCGACCTATGAGCAGCTGAGTGCCTACTGCATGGCTGCCCGGGCGGCGCTGCTGTCGCTGCGCGGCGTAGAGCGCGACGGTCTCCTGATCGAGTCCGTCACCGTCCGGCAGGCCTCACCGGATCTCGAAGAAACCGAGGTCAACCTGTACCGCAGGATCTATATCCTGCACATCGATTATCAATACACCAGATAAGGAAAGGAGATCCCCCTATGAGCAAATCCAATTCCGTAGGAACCAAGCTGATCGTCGACGGCAAAACTGTCGGCGGTCTGACCAGTATCAACGGCATCGACATCAACGCCGACAGTATCGACGTCTCCGACCTCTCGAATACCACCGGCTACAAGGAAAAGCTGCCCGGATGGAAAGACGTCTCGGACATGACCGCATCCGGCTTCATGGACGGCGCCGATCAGGGTCAGGACCAGCTTTATACCCTGCTGGCCAGCGGCGACGTCGTCGACTGTTCCATCGTGCTCCCCGCCAAGATCGGCAAGACCTGGTCGTTCAAGGCCGGTGTGATCCGCTTCTCGACCTCAATCGACGTCAACGATGCGGTCAAGTTCGATATGACCCTCGCTGTCAGCGGCCAGCCTGTTCTCGCCGCCACGCAGCAGGAGCAGGGCAACGGTTAAGGAGGGCCTGACAGATGGACAACAACACCACCGTGATCCTTGAGCTCGACCGCCCGCGCGAGCTCCGCTGCGGCCACAAGGCGCTCAAGCAGTTTAGCGCGCTGACCGAGTGCGCCATGGACGACCTGCAGAACGAGGTCCGCCGCTATGACAAGCTGACGACGCTGCTCTACTGCATGCTGCACGCCGATGATCCCTCTGTCACGCCGGAGCAGGTCGACGACTGGCTGGACAAGCAGCCGAAGCTCGTGCCTGTCATCAAAGCGGTCGCAGAGGCCGCTCGCGCTGCCTTCGACGATGAAGATGATGACGCGCCCGGCGGCAGCGAGGAAACCCCTCTGGAGGCGGCTGGGACTGGCGAAAAAGCCTGAGCCTGGCCGCCACCCTCGGCATCAGCGTCCGCGACTGGGAGTACATGACGCCCGCGGAGCTCAATCTCTACGCCAGGGCGCAGGGCGAGCGGATCCGCGCCGAACAGAAGGCCGTCCGCGGCAATTTGTATTCCCTCTCCGTCCTGATCCGCGCCATGGTATGGGCCAAGAGCCCGCCGTCCTATGAGACGGCGTTCCCGGGCGATGAGACGGCGTTCCCGGGCGATGCTGAAAAACCAAAAGACATGACAGACGACGAAATCTACGCCACGATCCGCGCGCTCAACGCGGCCATGGGCGGAAAGGAGGTCGATTGATGGCTGTCGTAAAAAACCTGATGGTCCGCGCCGGCGCCGACTTCTCGGCGATCACCAAGCAGGCCAACAAGGTCAACCAGTCTCTATCCGGCATGCAGTCGACCTTTGACAAGGTCGGCGCAACGATCAAAAAGGCATTTTCCTTCGGCGCGCTCGCAGCTGCTACCAAAGCTCTTGTCAGCGCCGGCAAGGAAGCCAAAGAATCCTATGACCAGCAGGCCGAAGCGCAAGCCAAGCTTGCCCAGGTTATGAAGAATACCATGGGCGCCACCGGCAAGGAGGTCGCCGAGATCTCCCAGCTGGCCGACGCCCAGCAGAAGCTCGGCGTCATCAGCGCGGATACACAGATCGCCGCAGCCCAGGAGCTGGCCACCTATTTGAAAATGCCGAGCAGCCTCAAGACGCTGCTGCCGGTACTTAACGATACGGTCGCTCAGCAGTACGGCCTGAAAGCATCGGCGGAGCAGGCCACGTCGATCGCGACGATGTTCGGCAAGGTCATGGAGGGTCAGACCGGCGCGCTGAGCCGCTACGGCTACACCTTCACCGAAGCCCAGGAGGCCGTGCTCAAGTACGGCGACGAGGCGGAGCGAGCGGCTGTCCTGGCCGACGTGGTCTCGCAGAGCGTCGGCGGCATGAACGCCGCCCTGGGCAGCACGCCGAGCGGCCGCCTCAAGCAGGTCAGCAACACGCTGGACGATATCAAGGCGCAGTTTGGCCAGGCCTTCACGATTGGCAGCACCGCCTTTATTCCCATGCTCAACAGCGTGGCTTCGACGCTGGCCACGCTCGCCAATCTGGCCAACCGCGTCGCGCAGGCCTTTGCCAATGTCTTCGGCGGCAGCGTCACCACGCAGGCCGTCGACTATGGGGCAGCGGCTGCAGGCGCCGGAGCGGCCGGCGCCGCCGGCATGGACAAGCTGGCCGCGGCCACGAAAAAGGCCGGCTCCGCGGCAAAGGAAGCGCTGAGCACCGCGAGCTTTGACACGCTGCACATCCTGGCCGACAAGTCCAAGAGCGGCGGAGGCGGCGGTGGTTCCGATGACGACACTGACGTTGGCGGCGTCAGTCTCGGCGGCGGTGGCGGCATGCTCCTCGGCGCCGAGGAAACGGTCGAAAGCGTCGGCTGGCTGGAGAAGGCCCTCGGCAAGCTCCGCGATTTTGCCGCAGGGCTCGATTTTAAGCCCCTGCAGGGCAGTCTCGGCCGTCTGGGTGATTCTGCCCGCGACCTGGCCGAAACGATCGGCAGCGGCCTCTCCTGGGCCTTTGACAAAGTTCTGGCGCCGCTGGCGTCCTGGACGGTGTCAGACCTGCTCCCTGCGTCCCTCGACGTATTGAGCAGTGCGGTCGATGTTCTCACCTCTGCGCTTGAAGCTCTCGCGCCTGCCGGTGCGTGGCTCTGGGAAAACTTCCTGCAGCCGATCGCCGAATGGACGGGCGGCGTGATCGTCGACGTCCTCGGTGAGATCTCCGATCTGTTGGGCGACATTGCAGATCTGATTTCGGGAGACTTGAGCCTTGGAGACTTTATCGCGCAGCTGGACCCGCTTCAGGCTGGGCTTCTCTCCGTCGCTGCGGCTCTGGGAGCGGTAGAGATTGCGGGGCTCGCCATCACCGGCATCGGCGCACTTGGGAAGCTTCCCGCGCTAACCGGCGGTCTCGGCAAGCTTGCTGAGGTATTCGCCCTCGTTTCCGGAGGCGCCGGTACGCTGCACGAGGCCATGGATGCCGTCTTCGGCAAGAAATCCATCCTCGCCGGCGTCGGCCTTCTGATCGGCGGTGCCGTTCTGGCTATCACCAATTTTGTATCCATGCTGAAAAACGGTTTTAGCTGGGTCAACGAAGCCCTGATGGTGGTCGGCATTGCGATTGCCGCGATCGGAGCGGTCATTCTTGGGGCCCCTGCAGCTGTTGCGGCAGTCATCGCGGCAATCGTCGCAGCTGTTGCTACGGCTGTCGTCCTGATTAAGCAGCACTGGTCGGATATCGTCGACTGGTTTAAGAATCTCGGGCAGAAGATCTCCCAAATCTTCACGAATATTTGGACTGGGATCGTTGACGGTGCGAAAAGCATCATCAACGGGCTGCTCGGCTGGATGGAGGGCTTTATCAACGGTATCATCGCCGGTTTTAACCTGCTGAAATCCGCGATCAATTCCCTGTCCTTCACCATCCCGGAATGGGTGCCCGGCATCGGCGGCGCCCGCGTCGGCTTCAACATTCCTCTGACCGGCTCGATCTCCCTGCCGCGTCTGGCAACCGGCGCCGTGATTCCGCCGAATAACGAGTTTATGGCGATCCTGGGCGACCAGCCGCGCGGCATGAACATCGAGACGCCGGAGGATCTGCTGCGCCAAATCGTCCGAGAGGAGAACGACAACAGCCGGATCCTGGATGCCATGGACGACATTCTGGACGCGATCCGTGCCGGCAAGGTGATCGCCGTCGACCGCGAGGTCGCTGGCCGCATCATGCGTGAAAGCCTGGCCTCCGACGCGCGCAGCTCCGGTCTGGCCGTGCTCGCATAAGGAGGGCGCCATGGAAGAAATCAAAGCCTGCTTTTGGGTAGACGGCGAGGATTTTTCCGACTGCGTGAAGGTCTGCGGCCTCAAGTGGAAAAAGAGCGATCTGGACGACGAGAAATCCGGTCGCACGGATGATACCGTCATGCACCGCCATGTCAAGGGAAAAAAACGGCAGCTCACGGTCACCTGCAAGCGGCTGGAATATGCCCGCGGTCATGCGCTGGCCGTCGCCCTGGACAAACCCTTTGTGCAAATCAAATTCCTGGATCTGCGCCTCGGCATCGTCACAAAGACCTTTTACGGCACGGACATCGAGTCCACGGTAGTTGGTACCATTGGCAGCAAGACCTATTTTGACGACACCAAGTTTCCGCTGGTCGAGAAATGAGGTGGCTGCATGCATCAGACATCTGCACTCTATCAGCAGCTGCTGCAGCTGCCTCACTACACCGAGCACAAGCTCGTGGTCAATGGCGTTGACTATGCCGAGGGCAATTATTACTCGATCGATCTCAGCGGCGCCGTCATCCCCGGCAACACGCTTCAGGTGGGCGCCTGCCCGTCCCGAAAAATCACAGCGACCATTGTCGACCTCGGTCTCACAATACCGACTATGGCCAAGCTTGAGCCCATGAGCCGCCTCACCGACGGCGTTCGCGCCAGCGAGTGGATCCCGAAGGGCGTCTACTACATTGACACCCGGGATCCCAACGCTCCGCCCGGGCAGCTCTCCTTTGTTGCCTATGACGACATGCTCAAAGCCGATACTCCGTATCCCGGCAGCTCTCTCAGCTGGCCGGCTACGGACATCGACGTCGTGCGGGAGATCGCACGGCACATGGGCGTCACGGTCGACCCCCGTACTGTCGCCCTGATGACCAACCGGTACCCGGTGCCATTACCCGCGCAGTACACCATGCGCGAAGTGCTCGGCTATATCGCGGCCATGTATGCCGGCTGCTTTGTCATGTCGGACCTCGCGCAGCTGCAGCTGATCACTCTCTACAGCATGGCCGAGGCGACGCACTACCTGGTGACCGAGTCCGGCAAGCCGATCACGATCGGAGGTGTGAGGATCCTTGTCTGATTACAAATACCTCGGCCGCAACTTCAAGACCTTCACCCCGGTCAAGCCTTTCGCGCCGTACAGCCGCGTCGTGATCAACATTGATGACGACACGGCCGTTTCGGCCGGCAACGATTCCGGCTATACCCTGCAGATCGAATGTCCCTGGGGCACGCAGGCCATGGCCGAAAACATCCTGCGCAGCCTCTCTGATAAAGCCTATCAGCCTTACAAAGCCAGCGACGCCCAGCTTGACCCTGCTGTTGAGCTGGGTGATGCGCTGAGCATCGGCGGCGTCTACGGCGTGCTGTACCAGCAGCGCACGAAGCTCACCGCCGGCGCCGTCTCTCAGATCGGCGCGCCGGGCGAGCAGGAGGTCAACCACGAGTACCCGTACAAGTCCCCGACCACGCGTAAATTTACCCGCCAGACCAAGGCGCTGCGCGCGGATATTACGCTGATCTCCGGGCAGATCTCCCTCGAGGTCGCAAACCGTATCGACGCGGTGTCCGAGCTCACGACGCGCATGGATCTCACCGATCGGGAGATCAGCGCCAAGGTATCTCAGACCGGCGGCAGCAACGCTTCCTTCGGTTGGTCTATGGACGTCTCCCGGCATGCCTGGTATGCCGACGGCAGCCTCGTCATGGATATCAAACGCAGCGGTCTGAAGGTCGAGGGCGAGATCATCGCCAAGTCCGGCAAAATCGGTGACTGTACGATTTCGAACGGGAAGCTGACCGTCCCCGCCGCAAACATCTCCGGCAAGCTGACCGCAAGTCAGATCGATGCGACAAGCCTCAAGGTCTCTGCCGCGAACATCACTGGCAAACTGACCGCTGAGCAGATCGACGCGACGAGTCTCAAGGTTTCCGCGGCCAACATCACCGGCACGCTGGACGCGGATACCATCAACGTCACGAACCTCAACGCAGCGAACATCACTCAGGGTACGCTGCCGTCGGCTCGCATCGGCGAGGCCTCGATTCTCGGCACGCAGATCGCCTCCGGGACGGTGACCGGCGGCAACATCGGCAGCTACACCATCACCGCCGGCAACACTAACAGCTACATCAACACCGGCATTGCCAACGGCTACGACGCGGCGGACGCCTTTGCCGGCGGCCACGTCGTGGATTATCTCTACGTCACGCGGCTCGGAAACGTCCGCTATCTCAATATGCTGGACAGCGTGAGCGTGTCCAAAGGCAACCTGTATTTGCACTCCGCCTTGAGCGGAAATCTCCCCGCCACCGCACAAATCTTGTATTGGAGCTGATCACCATGGGATCCTACGGAATTATCATCATCAACGGGCAGGAATTCCCCTGCCACTTCTGCTGGCCGTCCAGTCTGGACATCCTGCATATCATCATTGACGCCAGCATTGTCGACGCTGCGTCCGCCTTTTCCCAGGTCGACAGCCTGCTGCACCGCATGAATGACAAGGAGACGGACTACTCGGCGTATTCTGTCATCACCACCATCGCGCGGGAACGTGAGGGGCTCCGTGTCTCTCTGCGTCGCCCGTATTATAACGAGATTGGAGGGACAGGCAATGGCTAAAGCACCCTGCCAGGATATCGTCATCATCAAAAGCGTGATCTACACCCTCAACAGTCTGCAGTTTCCTCTTGAGGCAGCCAGGCGCGGCGACGAAAACATGTCACGCATTGCCGGCTGCATCGACGTGCTCGAGCAGCTTGTTGAGGAGGCCGAGGAGGCCGAGCCGCGCGCGGAGGAGGTGAGCGACGATGCCTGACTCTGCGATCGGCGAGCTGCCCTTGGCCGAATACATCGACGACAACGACAAGATCCCGATGGAGCAGGGCGGCGTTGCCATGCACATCACCGGCGAGCAGCTGAAGGCGTTTATCGACCGCAACATCCTCGGCGTTCGCGCTCTGACTTTGCCCGAAGGCTCCGACGTCACCGGCAGCTACAATGCCGAAACCGGGATCCTCACGCTGGGAATCCCGCGCAGCCTTGGCGCGGCTAACTCCGTTGACGGTGTCTTTGCAGGCACAAGCGGCGACGTGCCCCTTTGTGCCGTTTCCTACGATCGCGGTCAGAACCTCACCGACGCTCAGAAAGCGCGCGCCAGGGCCAATCTCGGGCTGACAAGCATCGTCAAAGTATCAACATTCATTTCTGATACCGTCGAAATCCCGGTCGGTACAAGAAATGTTGCAAGGATAACTTGCAATGAAAATGGATACATACCGCTTGGCATTCTCGGCGTTGAGAAACGCGGAACAGGCGCGGCTCAGTGTTTGATCCTCGAATACTTTTTTGCCGACACGACGCCGCCAAATGCAAGAGTCTATTTGAGGAACGACGGGGGTGCAGATGCCCTCGTATCCGTTGAAATTTGGGTGCTTATGGCCAAGGAGGAAATCCTATGACAACATCACAATCTGCCGTGCAACTCGCGATCGATCTCGCGAACGACCCGGCGCACGGCTACGACCAGGGCAGCCGCTGGGGTCCGGACTTTGACTGCTCGTCCTTTTTGATCCACGTCTGGGAACAGGTCGGCGTCAAGCTCAAGTCCGCCGGCGCCAGCTACACCGGCAACGTGCGCGGTCCTGCGCTGCGCCTCGGCTTTGCCGACATCACCGCAAAGGTTAACCTCCGCACCGGCTCCGGCCTGCAGCCGGGCGATTTGCTGGTGAACTACACGCAGCACATGGCCATGTATGTCGGTAACGGCCAGCTCGTGCATGCCAGCATCAACGAGAAGGGGGCGATCACCGGCGGGCAGACCGGCGATCAGACCGGACGCGAAATCTGCGTACGCAGCTATTACAATCACCCCTGGGATTGTGTGCTGCGCTATACCAGAGACGACGAGGTGGAAAAGGCGTCCGAATCGGACACGCCCTCTGCTGCGCCTGCTTCGGTGCCGACCTTCACGGTGCAGCTGCCGCTGCTCCGCCTGGGCTGCAGAGGTCCCGCGGTCGTTGCTCTGCAAGGTGCGCTGATCGCCAGCGGCTACGGCTGCGGCCCGGACGGCGCCGACGGCGACTTCGGCGGCAACACCGACGCGGCGCTGCGCAAGTACCAGGCCGAGCACAGTCTGGACGCCGACGGCGTCTTCGGACCGGATACCTGCAAAATTATGTTTAGGGAGGGTTGATCGATATGGATCTGCCTAAAAGCGGCCGCAATCGGCTGGAAGAGTATTTACTTTACCTCTGCGGCAAAGGTGCCGTGTATCCTCTGACGCCGCGGAACCGGCTGGAGTGCTTTCTGGACTACCTGTGCAAGCACGCCGGCGGCGGAGGCGGCGGCTCAGTTACCGTCGATGCCGCGCTCTCTGCCACCAGCGAAAACCCGGTGCAAAACAAGGCGGTCAAGGCCGCGCTGGACCAGAAGGCTGACTCTGCCTCCCTTGCGAATAAGCTCGACAAAGCACAGGGCGCAGCCAACGCGGGCAAGTTTCTCGTTGTCGGTGAAAACGGCAACGTGACGCTCGCCACGCTGACCGCCTGGCAGGGAGGTAACTACTGATGGCTTTGGATAAACTCGTAGACAGCGCACAGCTTGACGCCGGCCTCGCGTCGGTTGCCGGCGCGATCCGCACCAAAGGCGGCACGAGCGCCCAGCTCCAGTTCCCGGCGGGCTTTGTCAGCGCGGTGGAGGCCATCCCGACGGGCGGGGGCGGCGGTGCGCAGACGATCGCCACCGGCACGTTCACGGGGGACGGAAGCGGTAATGCCTTCATCCCAATCGGCAAAACAATGCCGGAGTGTGACTTCGTTTTTTCCCTCTGGGTGCCGAGCGGAACAGAAGTTACGTCTCCTGCCGTAGTGACAAACCGCAGTTACGTTTATGTACAAGTCCTGGTGCAAAAGAGATTCCAGAAATTTGATCTGTCCACCAATGGCACAAAAAACACCATCGGTCAATGCACCTATCCGGTTGTTAATTCTGAAGCTGGCACAACAACAAACCGGACACCGAATCTCAATATCGCTCAAGGCGCATTTGTACGGTATTCCGTAACGCCGTCGGCAGAGGCGATCAATGCATTGAAAATCATCAGGGATGCTTCCGGATTTGTCCTTAGTCTCGGCAAAAACAACCAATATACGTTTTTGACTGGAGTTGATTACAACTGGGAGATTATCTACTTTGGCTCTGACCCGAACAATGACATCGTGGAGGTGGCGTGATGGTTTACTTCAAAATGACTGACGAAAACGGCTTTGTCAGCGTGTCCACGCTCAATGCGGAGACGGGCGGAAACAGCACGAAAGAAGAGCATGACACCATCGTGCAAATGTACCGCGAGGCCGAGCCTGGCTTTGGCGTGATCGAGACAGCAAGCGGGTTCGCTTATGCCAAGCGGCCAGTCGAGCCTGTTGATGACGATGAAGCCGCCGCCGAGGACTACGAACAAGCCCTCGCAGATTTGGGGGTGCGCGTATGACAAAGACTGAGCTGACCGCCGCCGTCCAAACGCGGCTTGCTGAAACCAACATCCGCTATGCCGACAAGCTGTATCGCGTGGTACAGGCGCATACCTCGCAATCAGATTGGACGCCGGATAAGACTCCCGCGCTGTTTGCCGAGGTGGCCAAACCCGGGCAGGGCGACTCTCCGGGCAACCCCATTCCGTACAGCGGCAACATGGCGCTCGTCAGCGGCAAGTATTACAGCCAGGACGGCGTGACCTACCGCTGCACCCGCGACACGGTCAATCCCGTGTATGAACCACTCAAAAACCTCGTCGGCCTTTACGTCGAGGTCGTGGGATAAAAATTTATTTTTTTGGAGGTATAACTATGGACATTCTCGGCATTGCGGCAATCCCCGTTATCACGATCATCTGCTATCTGATCGCGGAGGCGGTCAAAGCAACGGCGCTCGACAACAAGTGGTTGCCGATTATCTGCGGCACGCTCGGCGGCGCGCTCGGCGTGGTGGCACGGTATGTGTCGCCGGAGCTGATCCCCGCAACCGATGTGCTGACTGCCATTGCAATCGGAATTGTCAGCGGCTTCGCGGCCACCGGCATCCACCAGACCTTTAAGCAGCTCGCGGAAAAATAACCGTTTACAGGAGGGCTTCGCATGAACGAAGATCAGATCACGACTCTGGTGGAGTGCGAGCAGAGGAGCAAGAGCAACACAAAGCGCATCGACAGGCTCGAAGCAAACTACGATGCCTTGAACAAACTGACCACTTGCGTTGAGGTCATGGCCACAAAACTGGAGACCATGGACACCAGCCTGAAGGAAGTCAGCGCAAGGATCGCGCAGCAGGAAGCGAAGCCGGGCAAACGGTGGGACGCCGTCGTTGAGAAAGTTATCTTTCTCGTCATCGGCGCTGTTGCTGCTTTTCTGTTCGCCAAGATCGGCCTATAACATAAGCGCGGATCTAAAGACAAATACATAAACAAACCAGCCTCCCGGGCACCAAGTTGGTGCGACGGGAGGCTGGTTTATATTATCAATTGCTTTTGGTTTCTTTTGCTCAAGGGGTAATTAGGGGGTATGCATTCTTCTCCGTCTATACTTCCTAACTTTAAAGACGAAAAACCGCCGAAATCTCAATAATTTCAGCGGTTTCTTGGTCCGAGTGACTGGATTTGAACCAGCGGCCTCTTGAACCCCATTCAAGCGCGCTACCATCTGCGCTACACCCGGATAACTCCAAATCGCGCTCCCGTGGAGCCGCGACCCGGTATGTAAAGAACGCCTCTCGCGTTCGCCCGATTATATTAGCACAATGCGTGCGCAAATGCAAGCATTATTTTTCTTTTTTCTTAAAAAAATCGGGCCTTCGAATGAGGCCCGATTGTTACTCCGTAAAGTGGATATGATTGTTGATATGATCCTGGCAGAAGCAATGGTAGCCCGCGCAGCGCGAGCAGTAGCGAAACTCCAGCTCCGGATAGTCCGTGTCCGTGCGGCCGCAGACCGCGCACTTGTGGTTATAAAGTTTGTGCGCCTGCTCCTGGCGGATGCGCCGCGACTCGCGCCGGAAATTGACCGCGTTTTTGCTGACTCTGTTTCCGCGCACCATGTGCCAGAGCTCTCCCCCGCAGAAGATCAGGAAGTTCAGCGTCGCAACGACCGGCAGCAGATTGTACGGGAAGGGATTGCTGATGACGCCGTAGACGAAAAGCGCCGCATCAAAATAGGCCAGATACTTGATCTTGATCGGGATAATGAAAAACAGCAGCACCTGCAGGTCGGGGAAAAAGACCGCGAAGGCGAAGAACATCGCCAGATACACGAAGGTCGGCGTCAGGAAGACGTCAACATCAAGAGCCAGATACATGATGATGCCGTAGAGCATCGTCAAAATCGCGCCGGAGAAGAAATAGATCGTAAACTGCCCGGTGCCCCAGTGCTGTTCGAGCGTGGTGCCGATCCAATAGTAAAAATATATCGAGATGAGCGCCAGCCAGCCCATATCCTCCGGGATGAAGAAGAAAGTCAGCAGCCGCCAGAGTTCGCCATGCAGCACACGCTCGGCCGAAAAGCTGAAGTAGCTGACGAGCAGCGGATTGACCAGGCCCAGCACCCAGTAGGCAGCGCTTCCGATGGCGATATAGCGCATCAGGTTGGGAATGCCGAAGCGCGGATGTTTGTAGCAAAAGCGTTCCACATAGGTCATCGGATCTTTCATGGACACGCCTCCTTTCCGTAACAGATACAATATACCCCGATTTGAAAAAGAAGTCTATGAAAAAATTGTAAAACAGGAAAAACCTCTTTGCGTTTTTGGAAAGCTGTGGTATGATGGTATGCGTATTATTGTCTTTGGAGAGAAATTATGTCGGAAGAACGCAATTTTGAAGTGGAAAACGAACTGATCGAAGGCCGCAACGCCGTCATCGAGGCGCTGCGGGCCGGACGGTCTATTGATAAAATCTATCTGGCCCGGGGCGACGTGGACAAGACCCTGGGGCACATTGCTTCCAAGGCCCGGGAAAAGGGCGTGGTCGTCGTCGAGTGCGACCGGCGCAAGCTGGACTTCATGAGCAAGACCCACGCGCATCAGGGCGTGATCGCACTCTGCGCCGTGCGGGACACCTGCAGCATTGACGATATCTTCGCCATTGCAGACGAGCGCGGCGAACCGCCCTTCATCATCGTCTGCGACGAGATCAGCGATCCGCACAATCTCGGCGCCATCATCCGCAGCGCGGAGTGCGCCGGCGCGCATGGCGTCATTATCCCCAAGCGCCGCAGCGCGGGTCTGACCGCCATTGTGGACAAAGCCTCCGCGGGCGCTGCCGAGCACATGGCCGTGGCACGGGTGGCCAATCTCCCCGCCGCGCTGCAGGAGCTGAAAAAGCGCGGGCTCTGGGTCTACGGAACCGCCGCCGACGGGCAGAGCGGGCTGTGGAGCACCGACTTCTCCGGCGCTGTGGCGCTGGTGATCGGCTCGGAGGGCGACGGCATGGGCCGCCTCGTGCGCGAGTGCTGCGACTTCATCGTGAGTCTGCCGATGCGCGGGCAGATCAACTCCCTCAACGCCTCCGCCGCCGCGGCGATCGTCATGTACGAGGTGCTCCGTCAGAGAAGCTGAACAGACAAGGACAGGATATCATGAGCCAGACTGAATCCGTGCAGGGTCAGAGCGAAGCCTTTGCCCTGGACGATATCTTAAACGAATACCGGAAGGACGCCGAGCCTGCCGACAAAGCGGACTATCAGATCCCGCCCCAGCAGCCCGCGCCGAAGCGCAGCAGCCTGCCCACGGAGGAAGAGGTGCGCGCCTATCTCGCATCCTACGCCCGCGGCGAGGCCGAGCCTTCCTTTGAGCCGCGGCGCAAGGCCGGGCCGGAGCCTCCCGAGGTGGACAGCCGCTTTGTGACGGCCCAGAGCCGCGCCGAGCGCCGGCGTCTGCGCTACGGCGGCGCCGCGGTCGACAACAGCGCCGACGAGAACTACCGTCCGCCGAAGGCCGAGGGCACCATCTCCACCAACGTCGACGTCTCCGACGAGGAGGAACTCCCGGACGAGCCGGTCAAGCCGAAGCTCTTTCAAAAGCTGCGCGACAAATACGAGGCGCAGCGCCGGCAGCGCGAGCGGCAGGAGGCCGAGCGGCGCGAGGCGGCCCATAAGCTCGAGGTGCCGGAGCCGCAGGAGCTGATCCTGCCCGGCGAGGAGCCGCCGAAGGAAGAGACACCAAGGCCCGCTCCGCGTACGGAGACCGCGGAGGAAAACGCGGCGACCCCTGAACCGGACGCCGAAGCGCCAGCCGCGGAAGCCGCGGAGGCTGCGGCCGAGGCCGCAGATGACAGAGCGCCGGAGAAGCCGCGCTTTACCCCGAGCTGGACACGCACGCCCGCCTCGACGAAGGAATATGTCTCCCTCTTTCCCGACACCAGCGCCTCCCCCGCCATTTACGCCGAGGAGCCCGCGGACGACACGCTCACTGAGGACGGCGACGCGAGCATCCCGCTGAAAAAGGACAGCTTTTTCCCCGCAAGCTTCAAGGAATACCTGACGACGCTGATGACGACGGCCTTCTACGGCCTGCGCAAGGGCGCCGAAACCATTGTGACCGCCGAGGAGGACGACGAGGATCTCGGCCCCGAGGCAACGCCCGCCTACGCCTCGCGCTACTACGGGCGCTTCGTCCGTTCGATGCGGCTGCGCCTGCGCCTGTGCGCCGTGCTGCTCCTTGTGCTGGGCTGGATCTCCCTGGGGCTGCCCGTTCTTGGGCAGCTGGCCAACATCCGCGTGGCGGCCTGGTTCTGCTTTGCGCTGCAGGGCACGGTCATGCTGCTGTGCCAGGACGTGCTGACCGGGGGCGTGCTCAACGCCGTGCGCCGCCGCTTCGGCGCGGATTCGCTGGCGGTGCTCGCCTGCCTGCTCACCGGCTTTGACGCCCTGCTGGTCGGCTCCGGCAAGCTGACACAGCCGCATATGCCGCTGTGCTTCATCTCCTCGCTCTCCCTGACGGGCGTGCTGCTGGCCTCGTTCCTCAGCTGCCGCGGCCTGCGCAAATCCATGCGCGTGCCCGCGATCGCCAAGCGGACCTATACGGTCACGGGCGAGATGAGCATGAAAGAGCGCGGCACCACGATCCTCAAGTCCCAGCGCTCCTACTCCGGCTTTGTGCGGCGCAGCGAGGAGGCTCCCGCCGACGAAACGCTGTTTCAGAAGATGGGTCTGCCGCTTGTGCTGCTGGCAGGCTTCCTCGCGCTGGTGACCATGGCCGCGACGCGCAATATCAAGGATCTGATCTACATCCTCTCCGCGCTTCTCTGCGCGGCCGTTCCCTTCGGGGCGCTGCTGTGCTTTGCCCTCCCCTTCTTCACCGGCTCCTTCCGCATTTTCCCGAGCGGCGCGGCCATCGCCGGCTGGTCGGGGCTGTGCGACGTGGGCCGCAGCCGGAACCTCATCGTCACCGACCGCGACCTCTTCCCGGAGGGCACGGTAGAGATCGAGCAGGTGCGCATTTTCGCCGACGCCAAGCCCGAACGCATCATCTCCTACGCCGGCAGCATGATCATTGCCAGCGGCAGCTGCGTGTCCAAGAGCTTTGCCGACCTGATGGCGCGCAACAACTGCGCCATGCGGCAGATCGAGGATTTTGAGTACCTGCCCGGCGGCGGCATGAAGGGCGTGATCGACTCGAGCGTCATCCTCTGCGGCAGCAGCGATCTGATGCAGCTGATGAACGTGCGCATCCCCTTCCGGCTCATCAACCGCACCAGTATTCTTCTGGCGGTGGACGGCGTGCTGTACGGCATTTTCAACATGAAGTACACGGCCGACCCGCAGGTGCGAAAGGCGCTCATCGGCCTGATGCGCTCCGGCCGCCACCCGATCTTCGCGATCCGCGACTTCAACGTGACCCCGGTCATGCTGCACGATACCTTCGACGTGGCGACCGACGGCTACGACTTCCCGCCCTACGTTGAGCGCTTTGCGATCTCCTCGGTCAAGCCCGGTGAGGACAGCAAGGTCGCCGCGGTGGTCTGCCGCGACGGGCTCGGGCCGCTGAGCAACATGGCAAACCTCGGGCGGCGGATGTACGTCGCCACGCGCACGAGCCTCTATTTTACCGCGATCAGCGCGGTGCTCGGCATGCTGCTGTGCTTCCTTCGCCTGGTCTCCGCCGGCGGCGTGGGCGTGCCGTTCCTGTTTGTATACATGCTGCTGTGCGCGCTGCCCGTGCTGTTTCTCGGCACGACGCTGAGTCTGGAATGATCCCCGTACATAGAAAAATCCCCCGGAAACTCCGGGGGATTTTTTCGTTTCTGTTCTTACTGCAGCTCGGCCTCAAGCTCGTCCAGTTCCTGCTGGAAGAGTGTCGCCTCGGCGTCCGAGGGCATGAGGAAGCCGTTGCGCGGAGAGATGGAGAAATCCATCACCGCCGGGCCGTCCATCAGGCAGCTGCGCTTGAACTGCTGGGTGAAGAGGCGCTTGCACCAGCTTCTGAGCCAGCGGATGAGCTCGGCGTCGGTGAAGTCATTGCCGTAAGCAATCCGCGCCAGGCGGAAGGTCTTGCGCGGTGAGAAGCCGCAGACCAGCATCTGCCAGGTAAAGAAGTCCTGCAGGCTGTAGGAGCCGACGGAATCCTCGCTCTTCTGCTCGATCATATCGTCGTGGATCGGCAGCAGCTCCGGCGTGACCGGGCAGTCGAGCACGTCATAGAGCGCGGCCTTGAGCACCTTATCGTCGGTTTTGTCCGCGATGTGGCGCACGGCGGCGCGCACCTGGGTCTTGGTCAGGCCGAGGTTCACGTCGTACATGCTGGTGTGGTCGCCGTTGTAGGTGCACCAGCCGTCGATGTACTCGCTCAAGTCCTCGGTACCGACGTCAAGGCCGTTGCACTTGTTGGCGATGTCCATCAGCACCTGGGTGCGCTCGCGCGCCTGGGCGTTCTCGAAGGCGACGGAATAGTCGTCGTGGGCGTGTCCGATGTCGTCAAAGTGCTGGTAGACGCTCTTGCCGATGTCGATGACGCGCACTTCGCAGCCCCATTGCTCGGCCACGACGATGGCATTGGACTTGGTGCGGCTGGAGGTGCCGAAGCAGGGCAGCGTGCAGGCGATGACGTTCGCCGCGGGCAGTCCCATTTTCTTCATCGCCATCGCGCAGACCATCACGCAGAGCGTGGAGTCTACGCCGCCGGAGATGCCGACGACGCAGTGGTCGAGGTGGGCGTACTCCATGCGCTTGACGAGGCCCGCGACCTGGATGTCCAGCATCCGCTCGCAGTAAGCGGGCAGATCCTTCGGATCATCGGGCAGATGCGGGTGCATCGGGTATTTGCGGGTGATGGCGGTCTCGACGGGTTCCCTGCCGAAAACGATCGTCTCATAAGCCAGAGCGCCGTCAAAGCCGCCGGACGCACGGCGGAGATTGGTCAGATATTCCACGTCGATCTCGCTGACGGCCAGGCTGTCCGCCCGCTCGTCCTGCGCCAGAATCTTTCCGTTTTCCGCCACGAGGCAGAGGCCGGAATACCAGTTATCCGTCGTGCTCTCGCCCCGGCCCGGAGCTGCCAGAATCACGCCGGCCTTCCCCTTGCGGGATTCATAGCGGACGTTCAGTTCCGCCTCCTGCGTGGAGGAGGTCGTGGCCGGGAACGAGGCCATCTGGCAGATCAGCGTCGCGCCGGAGGCGGCCAGATCGTCGGTTTCGGCCTTGATGCGGTCAAGCGACGCGCCGATCTCCACGGCAACGGTCAATTCGTCCAGCGCGCTGTGGGAAAACAGCCGCTCATCCTCATCGTCGTCGCCGGAAAGCACGGCGAGCAGCTCGCCGCCGCAAATCGCCGCAGCCGCGCTGAAGACCTCGGCGCCGTCCGCCCAGGGCAGGCCGACGAAAGCCAGCACGTCCGTATCCTTTGTCGCCTCGACGACCTTGTCCAGCGCCTTCTTCGCGCCGTCAAGGATCACGCGGTGCGTGATGAGGTCATAGCAGCTCACGCCGGTGAGGGTGAGCTCCGGAAACACCAGAACCTTCACACCCAGCGCGTCGGCCTTTTGGATCGTCTCGATCACCCGATCCGCATTATAGTCGCAGTCGGCGACCCGGATCACCGGAGAGGCCGCCGCGACCTTGACAAATCCGTCTCTCATGGCCGCTCCTTTACAGCTTCACGCGCTCGGCGATATACGCCTTGACCTCGGAGATCGGCAGGCGGATCTGCTCCATGCTGTCGCGCTCGCGGACGGTGACGCAGCCGTCCTGCTCGGAATCGAAGTCGTAGGTCACGCAGAAGGGCGTGCCGACCTCGTCCTGGCGGCGGTAGCGCTTGCCGATAGAGCCGGTCTCGTCAAAGTCGCACATGAACTCCCTGGCCAGCTCGTCGCGGATCTCCAGCGCCTTGTCACTGAGCTTCTTGCTGAGCGGCAGCACGGCGGCCTTGATCGGCGCGATGGCAGGATGGAGGTGCAGCACGACGCGCACGTCGTTCTTCTCCGCGTCGACGAGCTCCTCGTCGTAGGCCTGGCACAGCAGCGCCAGCACCGTGCGGTCGAGGCCGTAGGTGCTCTCCACGATGTAGGGCACGAAGCGCTCGGCGGTGAAGGGGTCGATATACTCGAGCTTCTGGCCGCTGTATTCCTGGTGGCGGCTCAGGTCAAAGTCGGTGCGGTCGTGGGTGCCGTTGATCTCACCCCAGCCGATCGACGGGAACAGGAACTCGATGTCGCAGGCGGCCTTGGCGTAGTGCGCGAGCTTCTCATGGTCGTGGAAGCGCAGATTCTCGGCGGGCAGGCCGAGATCCTCGAAGAACTGCTTGCCGTAGCCCTTGAAGTACTCGTACAGCTCCAGGTCGTCGCCGGGCTTGCAGAAGGTCTGGAACTCCATCTGCTCGAACTCGATCGTGCGGAAGGTGAAGTTGCCCGGGGTGATCTCGTTGCGGAAGGCCTTGCCGATCTGGCCGATGGAGAATGGGAGCTTGGCGCGCATCGTGCGCTGGACGTTGGGGTAGTTGACGTACTCGCCCTGGGCGTTCTCGGGGCGCAGGTAGATGACCGATTTGGCGTCGTTGGTCACGCCGCGGTAGGTCTGGAACATGAGGTTGAACTCACGGATATCGGTGAAGTTGTGCTTGCCGCAGTTCGGGCAGGGGATGTGATGGGCCTTGATATAGTCGAACATCTCCTCCTTGCTCATGCCGTCGGCATGGGCCTCGGGATCGAAGTCGTCGATCAGGTTGTCGGCGCGGAAGCGCATTTTGCACTCCTTGCAGTCGAGCAGAGGATCGGCAAAGCTGGCGACGTGGCCGCTGGCCTCCCACACGCGGGGGTTCATCAGGATGTCGGCGTCGACCTCGTAGCTGTTGCGGCGCTCCTGGATAAAGCGCTTGCGCCATGCGTCCTTGACGTTGTTCTTCAGCCGGGCGCCGAGCGGGCCGTAGTCCCAGGTGTTGGCAAGGCCGCCGTAGATCTCGCTGCCGGCGAAAATAAAGCCGCGGTTCTTGCACAGGGCAATGATCTTGTCCATCGTTTTTTCGGTATTGTTCATGCTTCGTCCTTTCCCGCGGCTGGCTGCCGCGGAGATATGATAGTCCGCCGGATTTTCCGACGACAAATTATTATAACACCCCGAATCTGTCAGGGCAATATTATCTGAAAATTAACAGAGCGCTTCTTAATACTAATATCTGATAAGAAGCTTTAAAAGGATCCCGAGGCAGAATTGTGCCAGACGAGGCGTCTTCCGCAGAGCATAATGGAGATATATGGTCAAGGAAGGCAACGAAGTATGGCGCAATTCTGGCCGGAAGACTTTAAAGATTTCTATCAGGTATTAGTATAAGATCATAATTTAGTAAAAACTCTGTACACGCGGAAAAATAAATGATATAAATAAACTGATTCTGAGGATAAGCTGGTTAATCAAACAATGCATAAGAAAAAGAAAACACGCAGCGGCTCAGCCGGGATGATTGCCTTTCTGGTACTGGCCGCCTTATCCGCGCTGCTCTTCGGTCTCAACGGAGAGAAGTCGGAAGTCCTGATGCTCGGCGACGAGGAAATGAACGTGGAATACGGCAGCGAGTTTGTCGATCCCTGCGTGGAAATCGTCCGCACCGGCAAGGTGTTCAAGTTCATGAACGAGACCGAGCTGGTGCCCGCCGTGGAGCAGATGACGACGGACACGCTGGGCAAGTTCAAGATCCATTATCTCGTCGTCAACGACGGCGAGGAGCAGCGCTTTGAGCGCATCGTCAATGTGGTGGACACCACGCCTCCGGCCATCACCGTGACCGATCCCGAGGGGACGGAGGGCGGCAGCTGGATGAACGGCTTTTCCGAGCCGGAGATCAGCGCCTACGACCTGGTGGACGGCGATCTGAGCGATGCGGTGCAGATCACGCACCTGGACGGCAAGGTCATCTACTCCGTCGCGGACGCGCAGGGCAATGAGGCCGTGCTGGAGCGCACGCCGCCCCAGGGCAGCGTCGCCCCGGAGATCATGCTCACCGGCGGCAGCGATTATACCTTCACCGCGGCCATGGACTGGGTCGAGCCCGGCTACAGCGTCATCGACAGCGACGGCACGGACCTGAGCGAGCTGGTGCAGGTCAGCGGGTATGTGACGCCCTATAAGCTGGGCGACTACACGCTGAGTTATCAGCTCAGCAACAGCCGGGGCGACACGCTGCGCGCCTCCCGCACGGTGCATGTCGTCGCAGCCGAGCGCAAAGAGGCTGTCATCCCCGAGCAGAAGACCATCTACCTCACCTTCGACGACGGCCCGGGGCCGTACACCGATCAGCTGCTGGACCTGCTGGCCAAATACGACGTGAAGGCCACCTTTTTCGTCACCGGCAATTACCCGGACTACTACGACTGCATCGGCCGGGCTTACGACGAAGGGCATACGATCGCCGTGCACACCTTCTGCCACGACTATCGGCAGATCTACCGCGGCGTGCAGGCCTATTTTGACGACTTCAAGGCCTGCGAGGATCTGATTTACGAGCAAACCGGCACTTACACGACGCTCTTCCGCTTCCCCGGCGGCAGCTCCAACACCGTCAGCAGCTTCAACCCCGGCATCATGGGCATGCTCGCGACCTATATGCGCGACATGGGCTATTATTACTTCGACTGGAACGTCTCCAGCGGCGACGCCAAGCCCGTGCAGATCCCGACCTACGAGGTCTACCGCAACGTCATCAACGGCTGCGCCCAGTACGACACCAACGTCGTGCTGCAGCACGACGTCAAGGACTTCAGCGTGGCGGCGGTGGAGGATATCATCAAATGGGGCCTGGAAAACGGCTATCAGTTCCTGCCCCTGCAGGAGGATTCCTACGGCGCCAGGCACAAAATCTTCAACTGAACTAAAACAGACAAGCACCCGCCGCGGCGGGTGCTTGCTTGTCGTCTATTTGGTTTACATAATGTGGTTTACGTAAAGTTATGCCTTCTCTTCCCCGTTCGGGTCCACGTATTCCTCCACGATGACGGCGGGATTGGCCGCGCGAACCGCCTCGACGATTTTCTCCGCGCTTTTCTCGCGCTCCACCATCAGGATCAGGGGTTTTTCCGCGCCGTAATCCAGCCGGACCTTGAACACCGGCACGCCGCGGCCGCAGCAGCACTGGGGATAATACAGCGAGGGCTGCGCGCGCAGGCTGGTGACCAGCGCCGTCGGCAGATACTGCCCTTCAAAATAGACGGCGTTTTTGGAGATTCTGTATTTTTCAATGCTCTCGGAGTCTTTGCGGTCTGCGCGGACGTCCGCGAGCTCCTTTCCTTCCACGATGCATTTCCAGGCCATGTCGATCGCTCCTTTCTGTTTTCTTTATCCTACCACAGCGTGCTTTTCGCATCAAGCATTTCCCTTCGCTTTTCTTGACAAACGCGCGCAAAGATACTATCATATCCCTGCGCCGCACCGGGCCTGACCCGGGCGACAGCAGAAAGGAACTGAATATGGAAAACAAGCACATGAAAACCCGCACCCTGACGGGGCTGGCGATTTTCACCGCCATTGTCATCGTCCTTGAGGCCGTCTCCGCCGCTGTCGGACACGTTGGCATCTTCACCTTCACGCTGGCTCTCGTGCCGATCGTGGTCGGCGCCGCCTTGTACGGCGTTGGCGCCGGCGCATGGCTGGGCTTTGTGTTCAGCGCCGTGGTCCTGATCAGCGGTGATGCCGCAGCCTTCCTGGCCGTCAACATTCCCGGCACCATCATCACCGTTCTGGCCAAGGGAACCTGCGCCGGTCTCGTCTCCGGCCTCATTTGCAAAGCGCTGTCCAGGCATGAGATCCCCTCCGTGGTCGCCGCCGCCATCTCCGCGCCGATTACGAACACCGGCATCTTCCTGCTCGGCTGCCTGCTGTTCTTCATGCCCACCATCAACGAGTGGGCCGCCGGCGCCGGTTTTGCCAGCGCGGGCAAATTCATGATCTTCGGCCTTGTGGGTGTGAATTTCCTGATTGAAATGGCCATCAGCATCGTCCTCAGCCCCGTGATCGTGCGGCTGGTTCGAATCGGCAGAAAAGGCAAGGTGTAAAACCATGATCCTCGCAGTAGACGTCGGCAATACCAATATCGTGATCGGCTGCATCGAGCAGGGCGAGATCCGCAGCACCGTGCGCGTGCGCACCGAGCCCGGACAGACCGCCGCCGAATACGGCATCAAGCTCAAGCAGCTGTTCGATTTCTTCGGCATCGACCCGAACGGCTTTGAGGGAGCGATCCTCTCCTCCGTCGTTCCGCCGGTCAATGAGCCGCTGCGCCAGGCCATCGAGCTGCTGACCGGCGTCAAGTGCCTGATCGTCGGCCCGGGGATGAAAACCGGGATGAACGTGCGCATCGACGACCCCGGCACGCTCGGCTGCGACCTCGTCGTCGGCGGCGTGGCCGCCATCGCGGAGTACGGCGCGCCGCTCATCGTCGTCGATCTCGGCACCGCCACCACGATCACCCTGATCGACGAGAACCGCTGCTTCCGCGGCGGCGCGATCCTGCCCGGCGTCAAGCTCAGCTACTCGGCTCTCGCCGCCGGCACCAGCCTCCTGCCGGATATCTCCATCACCGCCCCGAAAAAGTGCATCGCCACGAACACCGTGGACTGCATGCGTTCCGGCGCCGTGTTCGGCACCGCCGCCACCATCGACGGCATGGTCGATCGCATGGAGGCCGAGCTTGGGCAGCCCTGCAAGGTCATCGCCACCGGCGGCCTTGCCGCGAGCATCGCGCCCTACTGCAAACGCAGCATCATCTGCGACGATCAGCTCCTGCTGAAAGGCCTCTGGACCCTGTACCGGAAAAACAACTGAACGCGCTTCCGACCCTGCCGGCCCCGGATTTTTTCCGGGGCCGGTGTTCTTTTTTTCTTATTGATAAATAAATATCTATTATTGGTTTTTTTGCCAAATTCCTGTATAATGAATGTTTGAAGTGAAATGATCTCTGCCGGGGCGGAGGCTCTGCTCCCCGCTCTGCCGCGGAAAGGAAACTGGATCTGCATGAACAGTAAAAACAAGCTGATGAACAGGATCGCGCAGTATATCGTCGACCGGCGCACGATGATTCTGATTCTCTTTACCGTGCTGGCTGCGGCCAGCATCTATACCAGCACGCTGGTTCAGACCAACGACAGTCTGGAGCACTTTCTCCCGCCGGACACCGAAACGCGGCTCGGGCTGGACATCATGGATGAGGAATTCGTCACCTATGATACCGCCCAGGTCGTCGTGCGCAACATTTCCCTTGACCAGGCGGAGCGGATCGCGGCGCTGATCGAGGATGTTGCCAACGTCAAGGAAGTGGAATTTGACGACAGCCCGGAGCATTACGAGGGCCTGTCCGCCCTCTATGACGTGACCTTCACCGGCTCGGGCGACGCCGCCGAGAGCAAGGCCGCGCTGGACGAGATCGAACGGCTGATCGCCGACTACGACCTCTACGTCAACACCAAGGTCGGCAACCCGCTCAAGGCGATCATCGACAGCGAGATGGTCACGGTCGATATCATCGCCTTTGTCATCATCATTATCGTCCTGCTGATTACCTCGCGCACCTACGGCGAGATTCCCGTGCTGCTGCTGACCTTCGGCGCGGCGGCCCTGCTGAACATGGGCACCAACTTCCTGATGGGCGAGATCTCCTTTGTCACCGACTCCATCGCCCTGGTGCTGCAGCTGGCGCTGGCGATCGACTACGCCATCATCCTCTGCCACCGCTTCACCGAGGAGCAGGCCGACAAGGCGCCGCGGGAGGCCGCCATCGCCGCGCTGAGCAAGGCGATCCCTGAAATCGCCGGCAGCAGTCTGACGACCATCTCCGGCCTGCTGGCGCTGACCTTCATGCAGTACCGTCTCGGCGCGGATATGGGCTTTGTGCTGATTAAGGCCGTACTCATCAGTCTGCTGTCCGTGTTCTGCCTGATGCCCGGTCTGCTGGTGATGTTCTCCGGGCTCATCAACCGCACCGCTCATCGCAAGTTTTTGCCCGACGTGCCCTTCCTCGGCAAATTTGCCTACAAAACGCGCAAGGTGATCCCCTTCCTCTTTATTGCACTGCTGATCGGCTCCTACTTCTGCTCAAGCCGCGCCAACTACGTCTATGACCAGTACAGCGTCGAATCCATCCGCAAAAACGAGATCCAGCTTGCCCGCGAAAAGATCAAATCCACCTTCGGCACGCCCAACACCTTCGCCATGATCATCCCCGCCGGCGACAACCGGAGTGAAAAGGAAATCGTCGCGGAGATCAAGGAACTGCGGCACACGGAGTCCGTCATCGGCCTGTCCGATATTGACGCCATCGACGACTACAAGCTGCTCGACGAGGTGACGCCGCGCCAGTTTGCCGAGCTCATGGACATCGATTACGAGGTCGCGGAGCTGGCCTACGGCAGCTACGCGCTGGAGCACAACGAGTACGGCAAGGCCGTGACCGGCATGGACAGCTACCGCATCGCCCTGCTGGACATCTTCGATTACCTGCTGGAGAGCAAGGACAATCTGACGCTCAATCTGGACCAGGAGACGCAGGACAAGATCGACAAGATGAAAGAGGAGCTGGACGACGGCAAGCTGCAGCTTCTGAGCGACAACTGGAGCCGCATCGTCATCGAGTCCGACGTGTCCTCCGAGGGGCCGGAGAGCTACGAATACCTCAGCGCCCTGCGCGGCATCGCGGCACGCTATTACGACACGAGCTTTATCGTTGGCGACACGACAAGCTGCAGCGACCTGAAGTCCTCCTTTGAAAAGGACAACACCGTCATCACGATCCTCGAGATTGTCTTTGTCACGCTGATTTTGATCTTCACCTTCCACTCCACGGGCCTGCCCCTGCTGCTGATCGTCGTGATCCAGGGCAGTATCCTCATCAACTTCTCCTCGCCCTATCTGCTGCACAAGCCTCTGTTCTTCCTGACCTACCTCATCATCAGCGCGATCCAGATGGGCGCGAACATTGACTACGCCATCGTCATCTCCGACCGCTATCTGGAGGCGCGCGCCCACCTGGAGCCGAAAGAAGCCATTACCGACGCACTGAACAAGGCCTTCCCCACCGTCGTCACCTCCGGCACGATGATGGCCGCCGCCGGCGTCGTGATCGCGCTGGTGGCCTCCAACGAGACCATTTCCGCCATCGGCGTCTATCTCGGCAAGGGCACCTTGATCTCCATGCTGCTGGTCACCTGCGTCCTGCCGCAGATTCTTCTGCTGGGCGACCGCTTCATCAACAAAACGAGCTTTACCACCCACCGCGGCAATCTGTTCCGCGCCTCCGGCGCCATTCACCTGGACGGCCGCCTGCGCGGCTACGTCAACGGCTACATCGACGCCGAAGTCCACGGCCGCTTCAGCGGCGAAATCAACGCCAACCTGGACATTGACACCACCGTCTCCGCGCTTGACGATCCGGCCGGGTCGGCGGAGGAACGAGAGGAGGAAACCGTATGAAGCGCAAACCGCTTTCCGTGATTCTGGCGCTCGTGTGCCTCTTTGCGCTGTTTTTCTCTCTTCTGCCCGCCGCCTGCTTTGCCGACGAGCCGGAAACGGAGGAAGCGGCCGAAGAGGAAACCGAGACCCAGAATGCGCCTGAAAGCAAACTGGTTATCGGCACCGATGACAGCGTCGAGAAACGGACGATCACCATCAGCAGCGCGGAGGAATTTGAGGCCTTCTCGCGCGACTGCCGCAGCGGCTCCTGGTCGGTCGGACTGACCGTCAAACTGCTGGCGGACATTGACTTTGAGGGGCGGGCCATTATGCCGGTTCCCTCCTTTTCCGGCAAGTTTTACGGCAACGGCCACCGGATCGAGAACTTCAGCTGCGCCGCCAACGGCTCCCACCAGGGCCTGTTCCGCTATGTGGAGAGCAACGGGCGCATCGTCAACCTCAAGGTAAGCGGCGAGATCATGCCCGAGGGCAGCCGCTGCAGCGTCGGCGGCATCGTCGGCACCAACCGCGGCAGCATCATCGGCTGCAGCTTCAGCGGCGTTGTGGACGGCCTGATCTCCATCGGCGGCATCGCCGGGGAAAACCTCGGCGTCATCAGCCGCTGCAGCGCGGAGGGCTCGGTCAGCGGCAAGCACTTCACCGGCGGCATCGCCGGATACAACGAGGGCTGCCTGCGCCACTGCACCAACAAGGCGGAGGTCAACATTGAAATCAAGGACGAGGCCGTCGATATCGAAACGCTGGACATCAAGGATTTCATCGGCATCAATCTGGTCTCCACCGAGGACGGAAACACCGTCTCAGACATTGGCGGCATCGTCGGAATCAGCCTCGGCACCGTCGAGCACTGCACCAACAAAGGCACCGTCGGATATCAGCACTACGGCTACAACATCGGCGGCATCGCCGGGCGGCAATCGGGCTTTATCGAGGAATGCGCCAACTACGCGCCGGTCTTCGGCCGCAAGGACGTCGGCGGCATCGTCGGCCAGATGGAACCCTATCTGATTTTGGATGATTCCTCCTCCCTGGTCGATGAAATCAAAGCGCTGCAGGCGGCGATGGATCTGGCCATGAACAACATGGACGCCAATTCCGCCGCTCTCGGCTCCTCGGCCCAGCAGGTTCGCTCCAGCAGCACCAACATCGGCAGCCATTACGCAGACGAATACGGCGAAGACTACATCAACCCCCAGACCCAGGAGGAAAAGGACGCCGAACGCGAACAAAAGCGCGAAAACTTCCAGAACGCCGTAAACACCGGCACCGACAAGGTCGGCGAAACCGCCGACAACCTGGGTGAGGACACCATCGGCAACATCACCGAGGGCAATCTCACCGACGAGGACTACGAGAAGATCGGCACCGTCGGCACCGGTCTTGTCAATGACGGCGGCACAGCGCTGGGCAACCGGATTGAGGATCGTCGGGAGGAAAAATCCCGCGAACAGTCAGAAGCAGAGGCCGAAAACGCCCGGATGCGGGCCGAATACGCCTCGCTGGCTACCGGACTGAACACGATGGGCCGCAC
Organism: Oscillospiraceae bacterium; assembly: GCA_902801295.1. Taxonomy (GTDB): domain Bacteria; phylum Bacillota; class Clostridia; order Oscillospirales; family Oscillospiraceae; genus Limivicinus. The sequence goes on from CADCHN010000006.1 coordinate 87,358, forward strand.
GCTGCACGGCACGATGTCCGGGCTGGCCGGGGACATGAAAAATGTCAACACGCATTACAGCAACATCCTGACCATGTTCACCAACGCCCTCTCCGGCAACCTGCAGATGCGCGTGATGGAGGACATCTCCGACCTGGACACCGACCAGGACATGGACGGCAAGGTGCTCTCCTGCGTCAACCACGGCGAAATCAACGGCGACACCAACACCGGCGGCATCACGGGCTCCATGGGCGTGGAGGCCGAGTTTGACCTGGAGGGGATCCTCACGGCCAACATTACCGACACCGTGCAGATTTCCACCGACTCCTACTTTGCCCGCTGCATCGTGCGCAAATGCGTCAACGACGGCGGCGTCACCGGCAAAAAGGATTACACCGGCGGCATCTGCGGGCTGGCGGAGCTGGGCGTCATCTCATCCTCCGAAAACTACGGCGACGTCAGCGCCGGCGGCAACTACACCGGCGGTGTGATCGGACAGTCCAAGTCCATCGTCACCGGCAGCTATGCGCTGTGCTCGGTGGAGGGCGGCGAATACGTGGGGGGCATCGCCGGCCAGGGCAAGCGCGTCACGCTCTGCAGCTCCATTGTGTCGCTGGACGAAACCATCGCCTGCAGCGGCGCGATCTGCGGCTGGGCCGACGGCTCGGACGAGGATCTGTTCATCTACCGCAACACTTTTGTCAGCGACACCCTCGGCGGCGTCGACGGCATCAGCTACGAGGGCGCGGCCGAGCCGATCAGCTATCGCGAGCTGTATCAAAACGAGAACCTGCCCGAGCGCTTCAAGAGCCTGAAGGTCAGCTTCCGCGCCGAGGGCATGGTGATCCGCGAGCTCAGCGTCCCCTACGGCGGCAGCGTCGATCCCGCGGATATCCCGCCGGTACCGGAGCTGCACGGCTACAGCGGCTACTGGCCGGAGACGGATCTGACGAATCTCAGTGCCTCTGTCAGCGTCGACGCGATTTATCTCGACCGGCTGACCGGCCTGGCCGCCGATTATCAGCGCGAGGGCTCTCCCCTCTCCGTGGTCATCATCGAGGGTCTGTTTGAGCCGGACGCTCTGGTCACAGTCAGTCCCTGGAACGAGGGCATCGAGGTGCCCGCGCACTACATGCTCTGCGAGGGCATGAAGCTGGAGCTGAGCAGCCACGCGGCGGATCTGGAGTCCTACTCGGTGCACTACCTCTACCCGAAGACCTCCGTGCTGCGCGGCAGGCCGCAGCTGTACGTCGTGGCAGACGGAATACCCGTGGAGCGCCCCTACACCGTGGACGGCAGCTACATGATCTTCGACGCCACCGGCTCGGAGCTGTGCTTCTACGTGCAGGTCTGCGAGTATAACCGCAACCTGATGATCGCCAGCGCCGTCGGCGTTGCCGTGCTGCTGCTGATCCTCGCCGTGCTGGTGATCCATCTGCTGAAAAAGAGGAAGCGCCGCGCCGCGCTCGCCCCAAATACCGCGGAGGGAACGCAGGATTCGGCCGAGGCTGCGCCGGAAGCGGAGGCCGAGACCGCAGAGGCCGAAGAAGAACTCCCGGTTTCCTGATAACATAGAAAGCGACCGCACCGAAGCCACGGTGCGGTCGCTTTTTGGCAAAATGCAGTTTACATAATATTATTACCGTAACTCTCCGCTTCCTGAGCGGTGCGGGTCAGATAGCGGATAGTCTCGATGGGGTATGCGCCGACGGCGGTCTCGCCGGTGACCATGACGGAGGCGGCGCCGTCGAGCACGGCGTTGAAGATATCGCTGACCTCAGCGCGGGTCGGCACCGGGCTGTGCTCCATGGAGGCGAGCATTTGCGTGACGACCATGAAGGGCTTGCCGACGCGGCGGCAGGCCGCGGCGATGCGCTTTTGCAGCGCAGGCAGCTCCCACAGCGGGCCGCTGTTGCCGAGGTCGCCGCGCGCGATGACGATCTCGTCGGCGGCGTCCATCAGCTCGTCGAGCCGCGCCACGCCCTCGCGGTTTTCGATCTTGGCGAAGATGCGGATCGCCTCTCCCCTGCTCTCATCCAGCGCCTGACGCAGCGCCTCCAGATCCTCGCGGCAGCGCACGAAGGGCTGCATCACGCCGGTGACGCCGTAGGAGCGCGCCAGCGCGAGATTGCTCCGGTCGCTCTCCGTCAGCGGCGGCAGCCGGAGCTCGAGTCCCGGCAGGGCAATGCTCTTGCGCGAGGCGAGAAGCCCGCCGCGCAGCACCGCGGCATGCTCGTCGTCGGTCGCGCGCAGCTGGAGCTTTCCGTCGTCGAGCAGGATCTCCTGTCCGGCTGCGATCGTTTCGCGGATCGCCGCGGGAACGAAGTTCAGGGACACGGTTTCGCCGTCGCGCAGCCCGATCGGCGCGGACAGCGCCCCGATGCGCAGCTCCGGCCCCTGCATGTCGATCAGGAGCTTTGGCTTGAGCCCGCAGCGCCGCCCGGCCTCGTGCAGCGCCTCCACCATGGGGGCGGCTTCCGGCAGCGTGACGTGCGAGAGATTGAGCCGCACGCCCGTCATCCCCTCGCGCAGCATGGCCTCCAGCGTCTCGGCGGAGGCGCAGGCCGGGCCGAGGGTTACGTATATTTCGGTCATGGCTTACTTCGTGATCGGCGCGGTTTCGGCTGCGAGCCAGGCGCGCTCGTCCTCGGTCAGCCAGGGAGAGAGCAGACGGCAGACCTTGGCGTGGTAGTCGTTGAGCTGCTGCAGCTCCCGCTCGGTGAGCATCTCGGGCAGGATGGCGCGGCGCTCGTAGGGCACCATCGTGACCATCTCGAAGCCCATGAACTGGCCCATCTCGGTCTTCTGCCCCTTGACGCAGAGCATCAGGTTCTCGATGCGGATGCCGTACTGTCCGGCGAGGTAGAGGCCGGGCTCGTCCGACGTCAGCATGCCCTCCGCAAAGGGCGCGCCGCCGTTGACGTCCTTCAGGCGCAGGCCCTGCGGGCCCTCGTGCACGTTCAGCAGGTAGCCGACGCCGTGGCCGGTGCCGTGGTTATAGTCGAGGCCCAGCTCCCAGAGCGGCATGCGCGCCAGGATGTCGAGGTTGACGCCGGTGCAGCCCTGCTTGAAGCAGGCGGCCGCCACGTCCAGATGGCCGCGCAGCACGGCGGTGTAGTGGCGCTTCTGCTCTTCGGTGAGCTCGCCGATCGCAAAGGTGCGGGTGATGTCGGTGCTGCCCTGGAGATAGTGTCCGCCGGTATCGACCAGCAGGAAGCTATTGAGTCGCACGGGGATGTTGGACTCCTCGGTGGCCTCGTAGTGGACGATGGCGCCGTGCTCGCCGGAGGCGACGATCGGCGAAAAGCTCTGATCGACGAAATCGGGGCGCTCTTTGCGGTAGGCAAGGAGCTGCGCGCTCACATCGAGCTCGGTGATCTCGCCGCGGCCAATGGAGCCGTCCTTCTCCCGCTCGCGCAGCCAGCGGATCAGCCGCGTGACAGCCACGCCGTCCTGAATGTGCGCCTGGCGCTCGTTTTCCATCTCGACGGGGTTCTTGGTGGCCTTGGCCAGCGTGCTCGGGTTGGGCTTGTCGATGAGCTGTACGCCCTCGGCCACGGCGCCGATCAGCGCGACGTTGGTCTTGGCGCGGCTCAGGAGCAGGCTCTGGCCCGCGGGCAGCGCCCTCAGATCCTCATAGATCTGCAGGTAGGGCCGCAGCGTGACGCCGTCGGCCTCCAGCTTTGCGCGCAGCTCGTCGGAGACGGCCTCGGGCGCGGCGTAGAGGATCGCGTGATCCGCGCTCAGGAGCGTATAGGAATAGAACACCGGGCTGTAAGCCACGTCGCCTCCGCGGAGGTTATAGAGCCAGGCCACGTCGTCAAGCGAGGCGACAAGGTGCCAGTCGGCGCCGAGCTCGGCCATCTTCGCGCGCAGGAACGCGAGCTTATCCGCGCGGCTTCGGCCGGCGTAGGCCGCGTCCAGTTCCCAGATCGGGTGCGCCGGGAAGGGCGGGCGGTCCGTCCACAGCTCGCCCACGAGGTCGAGCGTTTCGGCATAGCGGATCGTCTTGCCGGTGAGGGCGGTTTTCAGCGTGCGGGCGTAGGCGTCGGTGACGGTGCGGCCGTCATAGCCGAGGCACTGGCCGTCGCGCAGGGTGTTTTTGAGGTATTCGGGGATGGTCGGCACGCCGGGCTCGCCCATTTTGCGCAGCTCGATGCCGGTATCCTCCAGCTGCTGCGCCGCCGCGAGGAAGTAGCGGCCGTCCGTCCACAGGCCGGCCTCGTCCGCCGTAATGACGAGCGTGCCCGCGCTGCCGCGAAAGCCAGACAGCCACTTGCGGCACTTGAAATAGCGGTCCACGTACTCCGAGGCGTGGAAATCGTCCGTCAGCACCAGATAGGCGTCCACGCCGTTTTCACGCATTTTCTCCCGCAGCGCGGCCACGCGCGCGCGGATCGTCGCAGGTTCATGATTGCTCATTCTTCCAGGTTCTCCTTTCGGATATGTTCTGCCTCGATCTTAGCACAGTTTCCCGGGAAATACCAGTAGAGATTGCAGGATCGCGCATATTCCGTGCGCGATCCTGCAAAACGATCGTTATTTGAGTCCCTGCTGGTAATCGTCCACGATGTCGTAGACGGCGAGGTAGGGGTCATCGACCATCCGCACCTCGGTGTCAAAATTCATGACCCGGGTCGGCGCCTCCCCTGCCGTCGGCCAGCGCGGCAGGCCGGGGCCGTTGGGATCACCCGTGCGGGCAAAGTTTGCCCAGTAGCTGAGCATCGTCTCCGACAGGGCGCGGTCGTCCGCGCCGTAGTTGGAGGGCACGCGCCAGACATTGCCGTAGGCGTAGATCATCTCGCCGGAGTGCCAGTCGCTGATGGCGCCGTTTTGCTTGGTGAAGAGGTACTCATAGGCCGGCCTCCCCTGTTCGGTCAGGCGGCGGCTCCAGTCGTGGTGGCTGTAGGCAAACCAGCAGATGCTCAGGAGCGTGTTGACGTTCTCGGTGGCCTCCTTTTTATCGGCGGCTGGATAGAGCGCGAGGAAACGATCCGCCTCGTCGCCGAGGAGGCGGCGCACGGTGTCGGGATAACGGTCCGGCTCCACGGTCTGGAACAGGCGGAACACGTCCGCCTCATGGCCGTTGAAGCCGTTGAGGAGCGCTTCCTCGTGGTTTGCGCCGCGCTCGTAAGTCAGGTACGGCTGCTCGACGAGGGCGTAGCCGTCCACGGTCATGGAGTCGTTCGAGTAGCGCGTCTGCACGAGCTTTTCCGCCGGAATGGCGCGCAGCTCCTCGATGCTCGCAGCGCCCTGTTCAGCCTTGATCGCCTGCCCCATCTCCAGCGCCTCGTCCATCGGGCGGAAGGTATGGTAGGGCCGCACGGCGGTGAGGCCGCTGCTCTCTCCGATGGCGCGGCGGAACAGGCCCTCGCTCAGCGGCGAGACGCAGATGGCGTTGACGCTCGAGGAGCCGGCGGATTCGCCCGCGATGGTGATGTTGTCCGGGTCGCCGCCAAAGGCCGCGATGTTGTCATGCACCCAGCGCAGCGCCGCGATCTGGTCGAGCAGGCCATAGTTGCCGGTCGTCCCGTTGGGCGACTCGGCGGCCAGCGCCTCGTCGGCAAAATAGCCGAACACGCCCAGGCGGTAACCGAAGGTGATCATGATGACGCCCTTTTTTGCCAGCGACTCGCCGTTATAGTCGATATAGGAGGGCTGTCCGGTCATCAGCGAGCCGCCGTGGATGTAGAAGATCACCGGCAGCTTTTCCTGCTCGCCCGCAGGCTTCCAGATGTTCAGGTAAAGCGAATCCTCGCTCACGCCCTCGCGGAAGTTGTCGCTGAGGCTGAGTTTGAATTCGTGGTAGCCGATGAGGCGGTAGAGCGTGTTGTAGAGCTCGGAGTGGCGCTGCTGCATCGACATCGGCGCGAAGCGATCGCAGGCGCGCACGCCCTCCCAGGGCTCCGGCTCCTGCGGCTCGCGCCAGCGCAGCTCACCCACCGGGGGCTTTGCATAGGGGATGCCGGCATAGACCTCCACGCTGCCGTCGGCATTGGTGACGCCGGTGAGATCGCCCTGCGCGACCGTGACGACGCCGGTGACGGCAGGGTTTCTGCCCTCCGTCGCCGGGATGGCGCGGTAGGGCGGCACGCTGAGCTTCATCACCAGCGCGAACAGGGCGATCAACCCCAGCCAGGCCAGCAGCCGCAGGCCCTTCGGCCCGATGCGCGGGTACAGCAGCAGAAAGCCGACGAACAGCGCCGCCGTCAGCGCCCAGCCCCAGAGCGCGTTTTTGCCAAGCTCCAGCAGAAGGAGCATCACCAGCGCCGCCAGCACAAAACATACGATAGCACCTGTTTTCATCTTTGTTTTCATAGTCCTCTCCATTCCGCCGTCTCCTCGATCACGCGCGCGAAAGCCTCGAGTCCCGCCCGGTCGTCGGCGGAAAAGCGGCCAAGCAGCGGGCTGTCGATGTCCAGCACGCCGATCACCGCGCCGTTCCGGTGCAGCGGCACGACGATCTCGGCATTCGAGGCGCAGTCGCAGGCGATATGACCGGGAAAGGCGTGCACATCCGCGACAAGCTGGGTCTCATCCCGTTCGGCCGCCGTGCCGCAGACGCCTTTGCCCAGCGGAATGCGGATGCAGGCAGGCTTGCCCTGGAAGGGGCCGAGCAGCAGGCTGCCGCCCTCGATGAGATAAAAACCCGCCCAGTTGAGGTCGGGCAGCGTGTCGTACAACAGCGCCGAGGCGTTTGAGAGCAGCGGCAGCCAGTGCCGTTCGCTCTCGCCCAGGCTCTGCAGCTGCTCGCGCAGCAGCGCATAGTCGGTCATAGGATCTCCTCCCGCTCGTTTTTTTCCACTCTACCACAGCTTGAGCGTCTACGCAACAGAAAAGGCCGGGGAACTCCCGGCCTTTCCTATCAAACCGTCAAATGTACTGCTTGCGCGGCAGCTTGTCGTACCACTTCTCCAGATACGGGGCGAGCAGAGAGGTCGCCTTCATGTCCAGATTGAAGATATAAACCGTAAAGGTGACCACGAAGAAGGCCACAGCGGCGATCAGCAGCTTGAGCAGCAGTTTCAGCAATACGTTCAGCACTTTTTTCTTCATTCTTGTACTCCTTCTTTAGTAGGCCTCGCTGTCGGGGATGACCTCGAGCGACGGATCCAGCGGCTCCTCGCGCATGACGGTGCGCATGTAGGTGTTGACCTGGTCGCGGATCGCCTGACGGGTAAAGACGCGCGGATCGCAGAGGTCGTGGGAGACCCACATGATGTGGATGCCGCGCTCGCGCGCCTGCTCCTCGAACATGCCGTGCATGCCGGTCAGCGCCTTGCAGCTCATGTGCTCCCACATCATGACCATATCGGCGTTCATCTTCTCGCACAGCTCCCACAGGTCGTCCAGCAGGACCTTATAGCCGCCGTGCGTGTGGTTGCGCATGATCATCTCCATGTTCAGCATGGCCATGTCACGGTAGGCCTGCTCGCGGTTGGCAGGCGTGTCCTCGTCGGCGATCATGTCGGTGTTGATGATGGAGAGCATGTCGGCCAGAGGCATCACGCCCCAGCACTGGAGCAGCCAGTAGAGCTGGTCGATGATATACTGCGGCTGCACGCCCCAGACGATGGCGCGATGGCGGTACTCCTTGGCGTACATGCGTTTTTCACGGTAGCCCTGCTCGGCCAGAGCCAGCAGCTTGTGGTCGATTTTGACGAACTGAGGATCGCGGCCGGAGTTGCCCATGTAGTTGGTGTCGTTATAGAGACTGAAGGCCGCGCCGAAGAACTGCGGATACGGGGTGGAGTTGATCTCCAGCTGGGCGATGCGGCAGCGGGTGGCGTCGTTGACGCGCTTGGCGGCGGCAAAGTAGCGGTCCCAGTCCCATTTCTCGCCGGTGTGCTCCTCGACAAAGGCGATGGCCTTTTTGATCTCGCGGGCGGCGTACTCCAGCACGTCCGGCTCCTTGTGGCGCAGCGGGGTGGCCAGCTGGAAGGTGGGGATGCCGTACTCGCGCTCGAGGCGCTTGGCGATGATGCCGTTGCCCATCAGCGAGCCGTCGCAGGTGGTGTTGTTCTGCACCGCGCAGCAGCCGAGCACGCAGAAGTCGTCGTCGATGGAGATGCCGGCCTCGGCCTCCGGCATCGGGCAGACGTCGCCGGGGATGCCGTACTGCTGGGCGATGTCGAGGTAGTGCATGACGTTGAACTGGTGGAAGATGTTGGAGGCGAACATCGTGGGCACCTCGCGCAGGATGGTGTGGACCTTTTCCTTGTCAAAGCCCATCATGAAGGTGACCATGGAGTTCTCGTCGGTGATGACGCACTTGTCGGAATAAGCCTTGTCATTGCCGACACGGCGGTCACCGCGGAAGCAGTTGGCGATGGCCTGCGTCACGTCCGCAATGACGAAGTTGAAGGAGGTATGGGCGATGCGCAGCGCCTCGTCGCGCAGGCCGATGGTGAACTTGTCCATGCCGTGCGGGACGAAGAGATAGCTCATCATCCAGCGGTAGCGGAAGAAGCCCTTGACGTTGCGCGGAACGATGATGAAGCGGCCAAGCACGCTGATGAGGTAAAGCCAGCGGCTGTAATCGTAAAGCGTGTCCTTCAGGCCGCGCCACTCGCGGCGGCCGCGGACCTTCAGTTTCTCGTTATAAATCTTGCCGGGCGACTCCTCGCCGGCGCGCTTGACGGGATTGACAATCTTTTCGACCGTTTTCATGCTCTCCCACCTTTCTGGATCTTCTTGATCTCAATGCTCTCGACGAAGGCCTGCACACGCGTGCGCATCTGGCCGACGGAGGAGGCAATGTTGTAGGGGCGGTCCACGGACAGCACCGGGTAGCCGTAGTCGTTCGACAGCATCGCGGAGCCGAGCGTGCGCTCATAGGCCCAGGGATCGCAGAACTTGACCTGCTCGTAGATGATGCCGTCGGCGCCGTATTCCTTCGCCAGCTCCGCCACATACTGCTTGCGGCCGTAGACCTTTTCCTGGTTCATCATGCGCGGGCACTGGCAGTGCTGGATGTAGTGGCGGCAGACCTGGGTCAGCGCGTCCTCGTCGTCGGTCAGCTCGATCTCGACGCGGCCGGGATAGGAGCCAAAGCAGAAGCGGTCGCAGCAGACGAAGGCGCCGCATTCCTCAACCAGCTTGACAAAGCCGCTGTCGTCCATCTCCGAACCGACCAGCAGCACGCGGGCGCGCCAGGGCTTTTCCTCGGGCTCGCGGGTCTTGAGCTCTTCGAGCGTCTCCTCGAGCTTGTCGAGCACAAGATAAGAGGGGCAGACGTAGGTCGCCAGGCACAGCACATGGAACTCATAGCCCGTGATGCGGGGCTTGTCGCCCTTGCGGAACTCGCCGATCGCGCGCACGAGGCGGCAGAGCTTGTTGTGTTCGGCAACGGCCTTGCGGATGGCCTCGTCCGAGACGTCGATGCCGTATTTCTCGTGCAGCGGCGTCAGGATGTGGTTGGTGCACTGCAGCACGGCCAGCTCCACGTCGCTCTCGGTATTTTTGAAGGCGATTTCCATATACTCGTGGAAGAAGCGCGGATTATCCTTGCCCATGGTCTTCAGGAGCTCCATGTTCTCCACGGCGCGGTTCATCATCGTGCAGCCGTCCGGCGTAATGACGCAGTCGGCGAAGTTGAAGCCGCCCTCGATGGCACGCTCCAGCAGGGCGCGGCTCGGCTCGCAGAGGAGGTTCGTCATGTAGTAGGTGGCGATATCCATGGAGCCGGTGTTCGGCGCGGTGAGGCGGACGGAAAAAGCGCCGTCCAGGTTCAGCAGAGGTTCGGGCACGTTTTCGCAGGTGTAGGCGACGCAGACCTTCCCGTCCTTTTTGGCCTGGGTGATCAGCGCGTTGTTCGCTTCCTGCAGCAGCTTTTCAAAATAATTCAGATGCTTCAGGTCTCTCATTGCTTTTCTTACTCCCCCAATCTCAACGTATCTTTTGATCCGCCGCGGCAATCTCTTTCCGCGGCGGCGCCTGGATCATAAGCCGTTTGGCAGGCGGCCATGAGCCGCCCAATTTATGAACATTATAAAAACTTTAGCCATCTTTGTCAATTCAGACGCATGTTCGGGGACAATTTACCGGCGCTTTGCACAAAGACCCTTCCGCTGTTTTGGTGACAATGCCCTCTCCCCGTCAGCCGCCGAAGCGTGCGGCGGGATCGAAGGCCGCGCCGGAAAAGAGCGCGGAGACCGCGTCGCGGTAGGCGGCGAGATTGCGGCTCTTGTTGACGGCCTTGTACAGTCTTGCGCTGTCCGGGAAAAGCCAGATCATGTAGTACCAGAGCTCCTTCATCCGCGCCAGGGCGAAAACCGGCGGCAGACCGGCAGCAAGCCGCGCTTCCAGCAGCGCATCGTGAAAGGCGCGCAGCTCCTCCCGCTCCAGCGCCTTCCCGCCGCGCAGCACGCGAAACAGCGCGGGATTCGTCACCGCGCCGCGCCCGAGCATCACACGCTCGAGCGTCGGAAACTCCCGCCGCAGCGAGGCGTGATCCGACGGGGTAAACACGTCGCCGTTATAGCAGATCGGGCAGCGGCAGTCCGCCATCGCGGCGGCAAAGGCCGCGCGGTCGGGGCGGCTGCGGTACATGCCCTCGCGGTCGCGCGCGTGAACGATCAGCTCAGAGAGCGGATATCGGTTGTAGACCGCGAGCAGCGCGGGAAACTCCGCCGTGCTGTGCAGGCCAAGGCGCGTTTTGACCGAGACGGCCACGGGCGCTTTGCTGAACACCGCGTTGAGAAAGGCGTCCAGCGCCGCAAGATCGCCCAGCAGCCCCGCGCCCTTGTGCTTGCTGACAACGGTGCCGGAGGGACAGCCGGCGTTAAGGTTCACCTCCCGGTAGCCGAGCTCCGCCAGCGTGCCCGCCGCGGCCAGGAAGGCATCGGCGCTGTTGGTGAGGATCTGCGGCACGAGGTCGATATCCCCGTTCTCCTCCGGGCGCAGCGCGAGCAGATGGCTGCGTCGGAACTGCCCGGCGGCATCCGGCGCGATAAAGGGAGCGTAATAACGGTCGGCCTCCGGAAAAAAGCGGCGGTGGACGCGGCGATAAACTGCGTCGGTCAGGCCCTCCATCGGGGCAAAGCTCAAGAACATCTGGTTCACCTCTCATACAATATACTATATTTCCCCTGCCCTGCCAAGAAAAATTGCCCGCCGTGACTTGGAATGTTCACAATTACGGGATATAATAAATGAATCACAACATGAAGGAGGTTCGGCCATGAGGCATCCCGCTCTGACGCGCATGCTCGGCGTTTTTCTCGCGGTGGTCAGCGTCATCACGCTCATCGCGGGCGGTCTCGGATTCGGCCGGGCCGCCTCAGACCGGCGCGAGCAGCGGCGCGGCGACGAGCTGCTCGAAAGCCGCATCGCGCAAGCGGAGGCGCTGCGCCGCGAGATGGCGGAGCGGCAGGCGGAGTATGACGACGCCGCGTCCGTTTTTCCGGGCCGGGAGGCGGCGCACAAAAGCGAAAGCTCCGGTTACCGCATGGATCTTGCCACCTACACCGCCACCCGCGCCGGTCTGATCCTCGGGCGCAAGCAGCTGGACGAAACGGCCGCCGCCCTCGACGAGAGCATGGAGCTGTTCCGGACCGGGCTGATCATGTTCCTGCAGGGTAAGGAGGCCTTCGACCAAATCTATAACGTCTATCTGGCGCTGCGGAGCACCCTGGATCAAGGCCTCGCGATCTATCAGGAGGCGGCCTCCCGCCTGCCGGAGGACAGCGAGGGTGAAATCAGCTTCACGCCGGAGGAGGTGCTGGCGCTGGCTGAGCTCGGACACAGCGGCAACGAGCAGCTGCGAGGACTTCTCGAGCAGCTGCGGGACGGCATTCCCGCCGATCAGCGGCAGGCAGGCGACTTCATCCGCCGTGCGCTGGAGGAGTATCAAGCGGTCAGCCCGGATCTGGAAAATTTCAGTGTGGAGCAGCTGGCCTACGGCGTCTCCCGGGAGCTGTACGACCGCGCCAGCGAGGCCATGGACGCCGAGCTCGCCGAGGGCGTGAGCCCGGAGGAGGCCCGCGCGGCCGCCGACCGGATCTGCCGGGAGAGCTTCGGGCTGAGCTTTGACGAGGTCGGGCAATGGCTCGAGGAAAACGAGCCGGAGGGCAACGGCGCTGATTCCGACGAGGGCGGCACGCTGTCCCCGGAGATGCTCGATCTGCTGCTGGAGCAGATGCCCGACGACCGTGATCTGATCGACGTCGCGCTCGGATTGCTGGCCGACAGCGACCGGGATCTGAGTGAAAAAGAAGCGGCCTTCCGCGCCGATCCGCACGACATGAGCGCCGCGGAGCTGCTGGTCGCCTCGTACAAAGAGGGGCTGGACGCCTCCGAGCGCCTGCTTGGGCTGGTGGAACCCACGATCCTCGACGCCAAACAGACGATGGACAGCACCCATCACCAGCTGGCGCTCGGTCAGGAGGCGATCCTGGACGGCCAGGCGGCCGTGAAGGACGGCTACCGGCAGCTGGATCAGAAGGCCTGGGAGCTGTTTCGGCAGCTGCGGAGCATGAAGCGCTCCCGCCGCCAGCTTGAAGCCGAACGCGGCGAGCTGGACGCGCTGGAGGACGTCATCCTCGACTATGAGGACAGATCCGACCGCTTCCGCACACTGCGCGCGCAGCTGCTGGCCGACGACGCCATTTACGAGCGGCAGAAGGCCGGGGAGGATTTCCTCGACGCATCCCGCGAGGAGCTTAAGCTGCGCGTACCGGCGCACGACCGGGCATACGCCCTGCGGCGCGTGATGTGCGCGCTGATGATCGCGGGCGCCCTCTGCGGGCTGCTCTCGGCGCTCGGCGCCTTTGAAAAGCCGCGCATCCGCAAGCTCTGGCTGCCGCTGCTGGCGGCCGCCGTCCTCAGCGCGGCGGCAGAGGCGATCAGCCTCTCGCTCGGGCGAGGGCTGCTGTACTCGGCGCTGTTTGTTCTGATTTTCGCACTGGCTATGCTGCCGCTCGGCTTTGAGGGCGGAACAAATACAAAAAACGGATGACTCCCCGTGAGGAGTCATCCGTTTTTCTGTATCGGCCGCTCAGAACAGGCCGGGGAAACCCATGCCGCCCTGCAGCTTGTTCATGGCCTTGCCGGTCTCGTCGTCAGCCGCCTTCAGCGCGCCGTTGACCGCCGCAAGGATCAGATCCTGCAGCATTTCCACATCCTCGGGATCAACGACCTCGGGGTCGATCGTGATGCTCTCAAAGCTGCGCGTGCCGGACACCACGGCCTTGACCGCGCCGCCGCCCGCCGTAAACTCGAACTTGCTCGACTCCAGCTCCTGCTGCATCTTCATGAAGTCCTGCTGCATTTTCTGCGCCTGACGCATCATGTTCATCTGATTGCCGGGCATTCCGCCGCGAAATCCGCCTTTTGCCATTTTGTCTTTCCTCCCATAGTTTATGATTCGATAAAGTGTACTTCCTTGAAGGCCCGCAGCTCGTCCAGGCTGTGATTGGACTGCTGCCGGGGTTTGCGGTCAATGAGCTGCGCCCGGGTCTCGCGCCCGCGGATCGCTGTGGCCGCCTCGGCAAAGAGCTGCAGCAGCTCGGGGCGATTGAAGCGCATGTAGGCGAAGCCCGGCGCGGCCTCGATCTGCAGCGCCTCGCCCTTCATTGTGCCGAGGATCATGTCGGGATTCAGGAGGATCGACCGCAGCTCCATCGTCAGTCGGGGCGACAGGCGCTTCTGGATCGCCTTCCAGAGGTCGGCCGGCGCCTCTGCCGGCTCGCTCGCGGGCTCTGCCGCCGCTTCGGGCGGACGGACCGGAACGGGCGGCGCGGACGGCAGCGGTTTCTCCTGCTGCGGCTCCGGCCGGGCTTCGCGCTGCGGTACCTTGCGCACAGGCTCAGGCCGAGGCGCCTCGCGCACAGGCTCCGGCGCGGGAGTTGGTACCGGCGCGGCGCGTTCCGCGCTCGCCGGTGCGGGCAGACCGTGGCTGACCGCGTCCTCCAGGCGCGAGATGCGGGCGCGCAGCTCCGCCGTGCTGTCCCCCAGGGTGTTGTCGCAGAGGGAGACGAGGCAGAGCTCGGCGTTCATGCGGGGATTGTTCACCGTGCGCATCGCGCCCTGCGTGCTCTGCAGCTTTTCCAGCGCGCAAAGCAGCTCCTCCCGGGTCATCCGGGCGGCGAAGGCGCGCAGCGAATCCAGATCCAGTCCCGAGGAGAGCAGGTTGAGGCTGCCCTTCGGCGCCACATGCAGCAGCAGCACATCGCGCAGCAGCTGCGCCAGCTCGGCGAGCAGCGTGCCGGGGTCCTTGCCGTCCATCCACAGCTCCGAGAAGAGCTGCAGCGCGGCGGCTGCGTCGTGCCGGAGGATCAGATCCAGGAGCTCTGCCAGCCGGCGCTTTCCGGCCAGACCCATCGCGGCGTACACCGCCTCGACGTCGATCGTCTCGCTCGACGAGCACTGATCCAGCAGGCTCAGCGCGTCTCGCACGCCGCCCTCGGCCAGCCGGGCGATCAGCTCGGCAGCCTCGTGGCTGAGCGTGAAGTTCTCTTTGGAGGCGATATATTCGAGGTATTCGGCGATCTCGGGCACGTCGATGCGCTTGAAGCTGTGGCGCTGGCAGCGCGACAGGATCGTCGCGGGCACCTTGTTGAGCTCGGTGGTCGCGAGAATGAACATCAGATGCGCCGGGGGCTCCTCGAGGATTTTCAGCAGCGCGTTGAAGGCCGCGGTGGACAGCATATGCACCTCGTCGATGATATACACGCGCTTTTTGACCGTTGCGGGAGAAAACACCGCCTCCTCGCGCAGCGCGCGGACGTTGTCCACGCCGTTGTTGGAGGCCGCGTCCAGCTCCACCACGTCCATCACGGAGCCTTCGAGGATGCCGCGGCAGGCCGGGCACTGGCCGCATGGATTGCCGTTTACGGGGTGCTCGCAGTTGACCGCGCGGGCCAGGATGCGCGCGCAGGTGGTCTTGCCGGTGCCGCGCGTGCCGATGAAGAGGTAGGCGTGCGACAGGCGCCCGGTTCTGACCTGGTTTTTCAGCGTTTCGGTAATATGCTGCTGGCCGACGACCTCGTCGAAGGTCTGCGGCCGCCATTTGCGATATAATGCCTGATACACCGCGCTCACCTGCCCGTAAAACAATTGATGGCCCTTGACAAGACTGCACACCCACCGTTGAAACATGCCCTACATCCGTACCGCCGGCAGCCGGCTCAGACCCGGCACCCTCACGGCACACGGGAGGCCCCGCTTAATGCTGCTCGGTTCCCCGCCTGACATGGTTCACGGATTCCCGTTGCGCGAGACCGGATCGTCTACGCTGCTTACCGGGGTCAGTCGACACAGAACAGTTCCTAAGATGGGAATTCGTCCCTGCTGTAGCGGATTGCAGGTTACAGGGCACCGCTGGCTCCCCGACTAGTGCAGCCTTGTCAAAAGCCACGGTGATAGTTTACTACAAAGTTTCGGGAAGTGCAATCTTTTTCTTTACAAATGAAAAATTTGTGATATAATACAGAGGCTTGAGATTTTTGGGGGCGTAGCTCAGCTGGGAGCGCAAGCGGTACAGTTTTAGCTTAAGAGTTGCGAACCTCGCGGCAGCCGTGAGGTTCACAACCTAAAATATGGGGA
>CADCHN010000007.1 GCA_902801295.1 Oscillospiraceae bacterium
CGCGTCCTCTCTATCTTGAAAAGTCCCTTTTTCCAGGGGGGCTTGGTTTTGTGCGCCTTTTTTCGGTGTGGTACTCAGATTACAATGTTTCAACCTTGTACTCCTGTAAGGTCTTCGCCGGTTTCCTCCCACGCTGTTTCGGTATTCCTGACTCCTTGTTCCAACTCTGTATTGCCCACCGACTAATCCCATATTTCAAGCTCAACGCCCTTTGACTGCTTCCTTCTCTTAACTCTGTTAGAACCTTTTCCCGCATTCCCGCTGGATATTTCTTCATTCCTTTTTTCCCTGACATACAAACACCCCCTGATGTAGTTATTCTCCTACATCAGGGGGCTTTTGTCTATTGCCCGTTTTTACTGGTTCAGTTCAGCTCCTGCGGCTTTTTCATGCTCTTATCGCCGGTCCTCCGTCTCGATGATCTCTCCGACGAACATCCAGTGCGGCTGCCAGTTTTCATAAACGCCGTGGTTGATCTCGTCGGCCATGCCCTCGCGATCAAAAGGCGCCTGATAGAGCTTACGGCAGACGAAGCTCAGCGTGGCCTCCTCAAAGCTCACGCCACCGCCCAGCGGCTTCGGCGTGAGCCCCGCGGCGGCGATCTTGTCCCCGTCGCGGCCGGAATGCGTGCCGAGATAGCCCAGCGCCTTCTTATACTCCGGCGGGAAGAAGGCGACGGTGAACACCTCGCTGTCCTTCAAAAACTCCCAGGTGTAGCGCTCGGGGTTGACGTACACGGTCGCGATGGCGCGGCCGCGGCCCGGCCCGCCCCAGATCGTGCCGAGACTGCCCCAACCGATCGTGCAGGTGTTGTAGCGGCTCGGATCGCCCGCCGTCACCAGCGCCCACTGATTATTGAACAGGTCGAACACCTCATACTTCTTCTTTTCAAAGTCTTTCATGCGTCTCTCCTTTCCCGTCCGTTGTTTTTTACAGCTCGTCGTCCCTGATCGGGCGGATCACCCGGCAGGGATTGCCCGCCGCGAAGACGCCGGCGGGAATATCTCTGGTCACCACGCTGCCCGCGCCGATCACGCTGCCGCGGCCGATGGTCACGCCGCCGCAGACGGTCACGTTCCCCGCGATCCAGCAATCATCCTCAATCGTGATCGGCCGGGCGTATTCCCGGTCGGTCATCGTCCCGTCGGCGCGCCGGTAGAGATTGCGGTTTTGCCAGCGCATCGGGTGCACCGGCGTCAGGAGTGAGACGTTCGGCCCCATGAACACATTGCTGCCGATTTTGACCGGCGCGCAGTCGAGCGCCGTGAAGTTGAAATTCGCGTAGGAATTCTCGCCAATGTCTGTAAAACAGCCATAGTCAAACTGCACTGGCCCCTGCAGATAGGCATTTTCGCTCGCTCCGGGCAGCAGTTCACGCATAATCGCCTCACGCTCGGCTTCCTGCGTCTCCAGCGTGTCGTTATATTCCTTGCTCAGTCGGTGCGCCTTCTGCCGCAGCGCCACAAGCTCGTCATCCGCCGGGTCGTAAAGCTGCCCGGCCAGCATTTTCTCTTTTTCCGTCATCGAAATCCCTCCCGATTGATCTGCTGTTTCAAAATCAGCGCTTTTCCTTCTCACAGATATCTGCCGGTGATGCTTGACGGATGATTCCGGATTTCCTCCGGCGTTCCGCAGGCAACGATCCGCCCGCCCTGTTCGCCGCCGCCCGGTCCCATGTCCACAATATAGTCGGCCGCACGGATGACGTCCAGGTCGTGCTCGATGACGAGCACGCTTGCCCCATGGTCGATAAGGCTCTGAAAGACCTGCAGCAGCGTTTTCACGTCCAGCGGATGCAGGCCGATGGTCGGCTCGTCGAAGACGAACACGGAGTCGCTCTGGCCGCGTCCCATCTCGCTGGCGAGCTTCAGGCGCTGCGCCTCGCCGCCGGAGAGGCTGGGCGTTTCCTCGCCAAGGGTCAGATAGCCGAGGCCCATATCCCGCAGCACCTGCAGGCGGCTGCGCACCAGCGGCAGATCCTCGCAGACCGGAATCGCCTCGTTGACGCTCATGGCCATCAGCTCCGGCAGAGAGTGGCTCTCGCCGGCGCGGTTCCGGCGCCGGATTTGAAAAGCCGCCTTGGCATAGCGAGAGCCGCCGCAGTCCGGGCAGGGAATGTCCACGTCCGGCAGGAACTGCACGTCGAGGCTGATGCTGCCCGTGCCGTCGCAGGTGGGGCAGCGCAGGCTGCCGGTGTTGTAGGAAAAGTCGCCGGCCTTATAGCCGCCGCACCTGGCGTCCTCGGTTTTGGCATAGATTTTACGCAGCTCGTCGTGGACGTTGGCGTAGGTCGCCACGGTGGAGCGCACGTTAATGCCGATGGGCGTGGCGTCGATCAGCTTGACCTGCCGAATTCCCTCGGCGGAGATGCTGCGGACGTGCGCAGGGAGTTTTCTGCCCTCAATCGCGGCTTCCAGCGCCGGGATCAGACTCTCGAGCACCATGGTGGTCTTGCCGGAGCCAGACACGCCCGTCACCGCCGTCAGCCGCCCCTTCGGCACGCGCAGTTCCAGCGGCTGCACCGTATGGATCGGCCCGGTCGTCATGCGGATCTCGCCCAGATGGAACAGCTCATCCATCGCTGTTCGCGGTCTGGCCGGCGGGCCGGCCGGCTCGGCAAGGAAGGGGCCGATCCGGGAAGCCGGATCCTGTTTGATCTGCTCCACCGTGCCCTGCGCGATGATGCTGCCGCCGTCGGCGCCCGCTCCCGGCCCGAGTTCGATCAGCCAGTCGGCCTGTGCGAGCACCTGCGTATCATGATCGACCAGCACGACGGAGTTTCCGTCGGCCACCAGATCGTTCATCACCCCGGTCAGCCCCTCGATATTGGAAGGGTGCAGGCCGATGGAGGGCTCGTCGAGCACGTACAGTACGCCGGTGGTTCGGTTGCGCACCGCCCGCGCCAGCTGCGTCCGCTGCCGCTCGCCGGTGGAGAGCGTCGAGGCCGCGCGGTCGAGCGATAGATAGCTCAGACCGAGATCAACGAGCCGCCTGGCCGTGTCCCGGAAGGCCTCGCAGATATTGTTCGCCATCGGCCGCATCGGCTCCGGCAGCGAGGCGGGCACGCCGTCCACCCAGTCGATCAGCCGGGACAACGGCATTTCACAGACTTGATCGAGCGACTTCCCTCGCAGGCGCAGCGACCTGGCCCGCTCCGACAGTCTGCTTCCCCGGCAGCAGGGGCAGGGCTCCTGCCGCAGGAACTTCTCCACGCGCTTCATGCCCTTTTCATCCTTGACCTTAGCCAGCGCGTTTTCCACGGTATAGACGGCGTTGAAGTAGGTAAAGTCCAGCTCCGCAGCCGTGTTGGTTTTCTCGTTCGTATAGATGAAATGCTTTTTGACGGCCGGGCCGTGAAAGACGATCTCCCGTTCCGCCTCTGTCAGCTCGGAAAACGGCACGTCGGTCCTGACGCCCATCTGGCGCGCCACATCCTTCATCAGCGACCACATCAGCGACTGCCAGGGCGCCACGGCGCCCTCGTCGATGCTGAGCGACTCGTCGGGCACAAGCGTCGACTCGTCCACGGTGCGCACAACGCCGGTGCCGTCGCAGTTCGGGCAGGCGCCGCCGCTGTTGAAGGCCAGATCCTCCGCACCGATCACAGGCACAACCTCGCCGCAGACCGGGCAGCGGACTTCCTTTTCGGCGGCAAAGTCCAGCGTAGGCTCGAGCTCGTGGCCGTTCGGGCAGCGATAGTGCGACAGGCGCGAGAACATCAGCCGCAGGCTGTTGAGCAGCTCCGTCGAAGTGCCAAAGGTGCTGCGGATGCCGGGCACGCCGGGGCGCTGATGCAGCGCCAGCGCCGCCGGCACATAGCGCACCTCGTCCACCTGCGCCCGGGCAGCCTGGGTCATCCGCCGGCGCGTATAGGTGGACAGCGCCTCCAGATAGCGGCGCGAGCCCTCGGCGTACAATACACCCAGCGCCAGAGAGGATTTGCCGGAGCCGGACACGCCGGCAATGCCGACAATGCGGTGCAGCGGGATATCCGCGTCGATGTTTTTCAGGTTGTGCATCCGCGCGCCGCGCACCTCGATGGCCTCCGGCAGCGCCTGTCTCTGTTCACTCATGTTTTCTCCTCCGCGGACAATTCTCCCTGCGCATGGCAGCAGAAGTATATGGTATTATACCACAAAGCATGAGCCTTTGTATATCCTCTCCGCGGTCGCTTCTCCGCTCTCGTTGGCGAAGGCGTATGCACATCGGTTATGGTCAACGGGTTCGCCGGGTGACGCAACACGAAATCAACGGCCGAAAAATGCAGCCTATTTCTAACGACTCTTCATGCATCAGCAAGCTGAATCAATACACGTAAAACTGTCTTGTCCGCTCAACGCAATCCATATCGGCATTGTCCCAGCTGACAAAATGTGTAATGAAAGAAAGCTGTCCAATCAAAGCAGATGTGCTTTAATCATTATAGCACACCACAAATGGGGTGCTGTTCACAATTGGTTCTGCCGGCTTATTTCTATTATATGATAACAGATGGAAGCGCCGGGGCCACATCAAGCTGCGGTATAGGGCAGCGATCTCTTCAACGCTGGTGTCGCGCGGGTTGCCGGGGCAGCAGGCGTCGGCAAAGGCGCTCTCGGAGAGGAACTGCACGTCCTCATCCTTCAGGATCTCCTTGAGGTCAGCGGGGATACCCACGTCGGCAAGCAGTTTCTTGACGGTGGCGATGGTGGTCTTGGCAGCTTCCTCATTATTCATGCTGTCGATACAGGGGGCCTTCGTGAGGTGTTTTCCTTTACAGAAATGGGTTCAAACCAGATATCCGTCTCTGCCCTTGAGGCCGAAGCGGGCTTCCAGCTGATGCATCATGTCGTCGGTGATGGTGTTCACGCGCGGGAGATGCGCGATCTTCATGTAGATCTCGGCAGCCTTCTCGGCGGTCTCGATGAGGCCGAAGGTCTCGTCCAGATCCTTGCCCGCACCGTAAATGCCGTGGAGAGACCAGACGACCAGACGGGCGGTGCGCATCTTCTCCGCCGTGGCCTCGCCGATCTCGTTGGTGCCGCAGAGCATCCAGGGCAGCACGTTCACGCCGTCCGGGAACACCACAATGCACTCGGTGCACATCTGCCAGAGCGTGCGGGTAAACTCCCGCTCGTCCAGGGTGTGAACATAGGTCATGGCCAGCAGATTGGCCGGGTGGCAGTGCATGACCACGCGGTTCATGGGGTCGACCTTGATGCGGGCCACATGGCTCATCATGTGGGCAGGAAATTCAGAAGTGAACTTGCCGCCGTCGGTGTAGCCCCAGAGGAGCTCCGCCGTCTCGCCGCCGTCGGTGATGCGGACGAGGCCCAGGTTTACATTGGGAGCATACTGGACGTTCTTGAAATACTTGCCGGTGCCGGTGACGAGAAAGTACTTCCCGTCCAGCTCCGGCGCGGAGAAGCCGGTGGGGATGGTGCGCAGAACCTTATCGGTTTCGAGGTACTCTTTGACCTCCGCTTCATCCAGCAGCAGGCTGATGTTGCCGCCGTTGCGCTCATCCCAGCCGTGGTTGTACATATTCGTAGTGGTGCGGATCATCCCCACCATAAAGGGCGCGGTCAGAATGTCTTTCATCGTGGGCGCGGCGCTGATGGTAAACAATTAAAACCGTGGACGGCAACTTTTGAAGTGCAGCCTACATGGACGGAAAAGAGCGCACGAAAAAAGGCCGAGGCTTTCGCCGCGACCTTTGAAAAAGAATGCAGAGAAGGAACGACCAGCGACAGCCGCCGGAAGTTCTCCGAATACTGCGATTATGTAATTGATCTGAAAGAAGCACGCGGGGCAAAGCACAGCACCGTTGTCTGGTACAAAGAGCAGACGGAGCGCATCTATCCCGAGATCGGACACATCAAGCTGAAGGATCTCCGTGCCGATCATCTCAATCGCCTCTACACCAAGCTATCAAAATCCACCGTCAAGGCAACGACCGCAAAAGCTATGGTCGATCTTCCCGCTATCCTAAAAGAAAAGCACCTCACCCGCGCTGCCATCGCAAAAGCGACCGGATTGTCCGAGAACACCGTCCGCATTGCCGTCCACGGAGATCATTGCAGCGCAGCAACTGACGCCGCCACCTCCGCCGTTCTCGGCTTGAAGATGGACAAGTGCTTCATGGTGCTGAACGAAAACAAGACGCTCTCAGCGAAAACGATCTCCGGCTGCCACCGTCTGATCTCCGCTGTTCTGACGCAAGCCGTGAAAGAAGGTCTGATCCCGTTTAATGTTGCCGCAAACGCCGAAATGCCGAAATCAGAGAAGAAAGAGATCAACAGCTTGCAATCCTCTGATCTGCCCGCAATCCTGTCCGCTCTGGATCAGGAGCCGCTCAAATGGAAGGTTATCACACATTTGCTGTTGATCACCGGAGCGCGTCGCGGAGAGATCCTCGGCCTCAAATGGTCTGCTGTGGACTTTGCCGGAAATCGTCTGCACATCTGCAACAATGTGATTTATACTCCAGATCGCGGCACATATCAGGACACGCCGAAAACGGCATCCTCTGATCGCTGGATCGCCGTTCCTCCCGAGACAATGAAGCTCCTCCGGGATTGGAAAGGCTTCCAGAAAAAAGACGCAGAGACAAAGGGCGATTTCTACCGGAACACGAGCGAGCTTCTGTTCACGCAGGAGAACGGCTCTCCCATGTGCCCGGACAGCATGACAACATGGCTCAATCGCTTCGCAAAGCGGCATGGTCTGCCCCACATCAATCCGCACAAGTTCAGGCACACAATGGCATCCATGCTGATCTATCAGCGCGTCGATCCTGTCTCCGTTTCAAAGCGCCTCGGTCATGCTCAGGTTAGCACGACAACGGATATATACGCCCATGTGATAGCCGAAGCCGACCGCCAAAACGCCGATCTGCTCGCCGGGATTTTCCTCGCAAATAGTTGAATTTTCAGAGTGAGTTGAATTAAAGTTGAATTATTGAGCCTGAGTAAAATCATAAAAAGCTCAAAAAATACGAAAAACCACCGATTTTTCATGAAATCGGTGGTTTTCTTTGGTACGGCTGACGGGATTCCCCGCCTGCGGGCGGGCCGGCTCGCGGCTCTGGCGTGCCACCGGCACGCCATTCACTCCCGCTCGCTTCGAATCCCTTTGATCCAATTCAAAATCCCGGTACCCCTGATGGGGTACCGGGATTTTGGTACGGCTGACGGGATTCGAACCCACGACCTCCAGAGTCGGAGTCTGGCACTCTATCCAGCTGAGCTACAGCCGCATATGCCTTGACGGCGGGGTGTATTATAACAAAATTCCAGCGCAAAGTAAATAGCTGTTTTCAATTTTGTTTTTGTATGCTATAATGATGTAACATGCTGACAGAATACATACATGTGCGGAATAAGGGATGAACATATGAAACGTCAATTTTTTCTCAGGGTATGCGCCCTGCTCCTGTGCCTTCTGACAACGCTGTCGCTGGCCGCCTGCGGGGAGAGCACCGAATATCACCGGGAAGTATACGCCATGGACACCGTCATGACGCTGACGGCCTACGGCCCCAAGGCAGAGGCCGGGCTGACCGCCGGTGAGTCCGTCATTCTCTCCATGGATGCAATGCTCGATCCCGAACTTCCCACCAGCATCGTCTATGCCATGAACCACGCGCACGCCGCCTCCGTCTCCGTTCCGGGTCAGGTGGCCCGCATGATCCAGGCAGCGCAGACCGTCTATCAGCAGAGCAACAAGCTTGGCATCAATTCGCTCGACCTGTCGGTGTATCCCCTGGTCAAACTCTGGGGCTTTGTGGACGGCAGCTACTATGTCCCCAACGACCTGGAAATCGCCGACGCGCGCTCCCGCCTGCAGTTTGACCAGGTGATCCTCAGCAGCTTCCCCAGCTCGGGCAGCTATGAGGTGAGCATGCCGGACGGCTGCGAGATCAGCTTCGGTGCCGTCGCCAAGGGCTGCACCTCCGCCTACGTCATCGACGCCATGCGAAACGCCGGCGTCACCAGCGGCATCATCTCGCTCGGCGGCAACATCCAGACGCTCGGTCTCAAGCCGGACGGCAGCAAATGGCGCATCGGCATTGCCGACCCCAACAGCCCGGATACCTACCTGGGCATTCTGACCGCGGGAGAGATCGCCGTTGTCACCAGCGGCAGCTATCAGCGCAATTTCACCGACCCGCGCACCGGAAAGCTCTATCACCACATCATTGATCCGCGCTCCGGCCGCCCCGCCGAAAACTCCCTGGTCTCCGCCACGGTGATCTGTGAGGACGGCGCCATGGCCGACGCGCTGTCCACCGCAATGTTCGTTCTGGGCGAAACCAACGCCCTGCGCTACTGGCGCACCTACGGCAGAGATTTCGAAATGATCCTGGTCACCAAGGACAACGAGGTCGTCTGCACCAGCGGGCTGATCGAAGAATTCAGCCTCGAAAACCAGAACTACACGCTGAGATTTTCCGAGTAAACACCAATGGCTGATCTGAATACCGACATTAGATACATCAAGGGCATAGGAGAAAAAAAGGCGCTCGCGCTGAACAAGCTGGGCGTCTTTTCTCTCTATGACCTTGTTTCCTTTTTCCCCCGCAAATACGAGGACCGCAGCCAGTTTCGGCCCATCGCCGAGACGCTCGACGGCGAAACCGTCTGCATCCGGGCGCTCGTGGCTGATACGCCGCGGCTGATGCGCATCCGGCGCGGCATGGAGCTGGTGAAGTTCCGCGCCGTGGACGAGAGCGGTTCGGTTGACATAACTTATTTTAATCAGAATTATGTGAAGGATAACCTGAGTCGCGGCGATCAGGTCTGCTTCTACGGGCGCATGGAGTGCAAGGGTGCGCGCCGCAGCATGGTCAATCCCGTCTATGAGCACGAGGGCAGCGGCAAGGGCGTCACCGGACGCATCGTGCCGATCTACCGCATGACGGCGGGGCTGAACCAGCGCACGATCCTGCAGGCCGTGCGGCAGGGGCTGGACGCCTGCGGCGAGCAGCTGCCGGAGGCGCTGCCCGAGGCGGTGCGGCAGCGGCAGAAGCTGGTGCAGGCGCGCTACGCCTATGAAAACATCCACTTTCCCGCCGACTTCGGCACGCTGGAGCTGGCACGGCGGCGGCTGATTTTTGAGGAGCTGTTCGTCCTCTCCTGCGCGCTGAGCGACGTGCGCCGTGAGCGTGACAACGATAACGGCCTGCGCCTGCCGGCGGCCGATCCCGAGGACTTCTGGCGCACGCTGCCCTTTGCGCCCACCGGAGCGCAGCGGCGCGCGGTGGCGGAGGCGATGGCCGACATGACAAGCGGCAAGGCGATGAGCAGGCTCGTGCAGGGCGACGTGGGCAGCGGCAAGACGCTCGTTGCCGCGGCACTGATCTGGTTTACTTACCGCGGCGGCTACACCAGCGCCTTCATGGCGCCGACGGAGATTCTGGCCGACCAGCATTTTGCCACGCTCTCCGGCTTCCTCACACCGCTGGGGCTGCGGATCGGCAAGCTCACGGGCGCGATGAACGCCAAAGAAAAACGGCAGGTGAAAACGGCGCTGAAAAACGGCGAGCTCGACCTCATCGTCGGCACACACGCCCTCTTCAGCGACGACGTGGAGTATCACAAGCTCGGCCTCGTCGTCACCGACGAGCAGCACCGCTTCGGCGTTGGCCAGCGCTCGGCGCTGATCGGCAAGGGTGCGCGGCCGCATGTGCTCGTCATGTCCGCCACGCCCATCCCGCGCACGCTTGCGCTGATCCTCTACGGCGACCTGGACGTGTCCGTCATCGACGAGCTACCGCCCGGGCGGCAGAAGGTGGACACCTTCGCCGTGGACGAGAGCTACCGCGCGCGGCTCAACGGCTTTATCCGGAAGCTGATCGGCGAAGGGCGGCAGGTTTTCGTCGTCTGCCCGATGGTAGAGGAAAACGAGGAGCTGACCGTGCCGCTCAAATCCGCCGAGGAGCACGCCGCCGCGCTGCAAAAAGAGTTTCCCGATCTGCGCGTTCTGTGCGTTCACGGGAAAATGAAGCCGAAGGACAAGGACGCCGTGATGCGTGCCTTCGCCGCGGGCGAGGCGGACATTCTGGTGTCCACGACGGTGATCGAGGTCGGCGTGGACGTGCCCAACGCCGCGCTGATGGTGGTGGAAAACGCTGAGCGCTTCGGTCTGAGCCAGCTGCATCAGCTGCGCGGCCGCGTCGGGCGAGGTCAGCACAAGAGCTGGTGCATCCTTGTCTCCGACAACGACAGTGAGGAGACGAAGGCTCGGCTCGGCATCATGTGCAAGACGAATGACGGCTTCAAGATCTCCGAGGAGGATTTGCGGCTGCGCGGTCCGGGCGATTTCTTCGGCTCACGGCAGCACGGCCTGCCCGAGATGCATGTGGCCGATCTCGGCGCGGACGTGAACGTGATGCAGGAGGCGCAAAAAGAGGCCGGGCTTCTGCTGGAGGCCGATCCGCGGCTTGAGCAGCCGGAAAACGCCGCGCTGCGCGAACGGGTGGAGAAGCTGCTGGCGCAAAGCGCCGCCGGCTGGAATTAATAAGGAAAGGAACTATGATATGAAACGCTTTTTGTCTTTGATCCTGGCACTATGCCTGCTTTGTCTCTGCGCTTGCGGAACAGCCGCGCCGGTTCAGGAAACCGGTGAGCCGGAACAGGAGACCGGCGAGCCGGCAGCGGCCGAATCCCCTGCCATTGACGCGCCGGAGCTTGCACCGATCCTCGCCGAAATCAGCGAGCGGATGCATCCCGGCACCGCGGGCAGCAGCCTGACCGCGGCGCAGCTGGCGGTATTGCTGCTGGACTGGTGCGTGCAGACGGATTGGGATGAGGCGCAGATCCGCGCCTCGGTCGAGGACTTTCTCGCGCCGATGACGCAGCGCGAGCGCACCGAATTTGCCCTGCAGCTGACCTCAGTCAGCGGCGCGGTCGATGCGCTGCTGGGTGACGGCGGTGAGGGGCTGCTGGAGGACATCGGCGGCGCGGAGGGCACGCTCTGGCCATGGACGGACGCGCCGACGGAAAAGCTCGAAGCCTTGTTCGCCGCCGCGAACGCGGAAGAACTGATGGCGGATATCAATTCCTGATCATTATTCATGACAAAGCCCGGCGAACTCCATGGAGTTCGCCGGGCTTATACTTATACCGAAAACTTATTTCTCGAATTCTTTGGCCACGTCCTGCAAAAGCTCGCGGATCGGCAGGTGCTGGGGGCAGACGCGCTCACACTGGCCGCAGCGGATGCAGTCGGAAGCCTTGCCGTTTCGGGACGTGCAGACATCTTCATAGTAGAAGTTCGCGTTCCAGTCGTGGTAGAGGCCCTTGTTGTTGTAGCAGGCAAAGACGTCCGGGATCAGGATCTTCTTCGGGCAGCCGTCCACGCAGTAGCGGCAGGCGGTGCAGGGAATCAGGTGGCGGCCGTGAAAGATGGCGTTGACCTTGCGCACCGCGTCCATTTCCGCCTCGCTGAGCGGCACGAAGGGCGACATGGTGTTGAGGTTATCCTCCATCTGTGCCAGATCGCTCATGCCGGAGAGCACCATGAACATCCCGTCAAAGCCCTCGGCAAAGCGGATGGCGTAGCTGGCATAGCTCTTGTCGCCCAGCGCGTCGTAGACGGCTTTGGCCTCGTCCGGGAGATTGACCAGGTTGCCGCCCTTGACGGGCTCCATGACGATGACGGGCTTACCGTGCTTGCGGGCGACCTCGTAGACCGCGCGGCTCTGTACCGCCGGGTCCTCGAAGTCTGCATAGTTGAACTGGATCTGCACCACTTCGACCTCAGGGTAGGTCGTCAGGATCTCGTCCAGCATCTCGGGCGTGTCGTGGAAGGAGATGCCGACATGGCGCACCCTCCCCTGCTTTTTCAGCTCGAAGGCCGTCTCATAGGCCCGGCAGCGCTTGTATTTTTCAAAGTTCTGCGAGCTTTGGGCGTGCATCAGGAAGAAGTCGAAGTACTCGACCCCGCAGGCCGCAAGCTGGCTTTCAAAGAGGGGCACGATATCCTCTTCCTTTTCAAAATAGTTCGCGGTCAGCTTGTCGGTCAGGATATAGCGCTCGCGGGGATAGCGGCTCGTCAGCCCCTCGCGCAGCGCCAGCTCGCTCTTGCCCTTGATATAGCCGTGGGCGGTGTCAAAATAATTGAAGCCGCGCTCCAGAAAACGGTCGACCATCTGCTTGAACTGCTCGATGTCCACCTTGTCTCCGATCATCGGCAGGCGCATGCACCCGAAGCCGAAGCGGTTGTTGACCTCCGGGAAAAAGGGATTTTGACTCATGTTTTCACGCTCCTCATCTGCTTGTATATGTTAATTATGAAGCAGAAGCGCTCAAAAAGCAAGTGTTTTTCCCGCACAAGGCACATTTTCAGTCCTTTTCCGAAATAATCGTTGCGGAAAAGTGTGCCGTATGGTATAGTGATTTTTAGCAATTTTGAGAAAGTGAGCTGATTTCTCTCATGAGCAAACCGGTCATTATCACCGCGGACAGCACCTGCGATCTCTCGCCCGAGCTTCTTGAACGCTATCAGATCCGCACCATCCCCCTGACGATTCTCCTCGGGGACGACAGCTTCCGCGACGGCGTCGACTTCACTCCGGACGACATGTACGCCCGTTATCATACCGACGGCACCCTGCCCAAGACCGCCGCACCCTCCGTGCAGGATTTTCTGGACTTCTTTGGCCCGTTCATCGATCAGGGCTATGAGATTGTCCACCTGGACATCAGCGCGGAGCTGTCCGGCACCTACAACGCCGCGTTCATCGCCTCCCAGGAGCTGGAGGGCGTTTACACCGTGGACAGCCGCATGCTCTCCACCGGCGTCGGCCTGCTGTGCATCGAGGGCGCGGAGTGCGCCGCGCGCGGCATGGCGGCCGCCGAGATCGCCGAGCATCTTCGTGCCCTGACCGACAAGGTGGACACGAGCTTCGTGCTCGACACCCTGGAGTTCATGTGGAAGGGCGGGCGCTGCTCCGGCGTGGCCGCGCTGGGCGCCAATCTCCTGCGCCTCAAGCCAGGTCTGGAGATGAAGGACGGCAAGCTCGGCGTCTACAAAAAATACCGCGGCGGCATCAACGCCGTCTACAAGCAGTACATCACCGAGCGTCTGGCCGGCAAGTCCGTCCGCCCCGGGCACGTTTTTCTCACCGAGTCCGGTGAGATCGACCCCGCCGTGATCGCGGATCTGGAGGCGCACATCCGCAGCCTGATCGACGTGAAGGAGATCCACCACACCCGCGCCGGCTGCACCGTCTCCTCCCACTGCGGGCCGAAGACCCTGGGCGTGCTGTTTATCAACGAATAATCCGATATGCCAAAACCCGCCCTTTTCGCCGGGCGGGTTTTCTGCTATACTGGGAATATGAATTCAAAGGAGGCATCATCATGATCCAGCCGAATGACGTCGATAAAATCAGCGATGAGGACTGGGAAGCTTTCAAAAAGAAGGCCGCACAGGACGAGCTGTATTACACCGGGGAGGGCGATCTGCTCGACACGGCCGAGGGGCGCTCCAAATTCTGCCGCCTTAACGAAAGCGGCCTGTTCCGCAAGCCGGATCCCCTGTATCCGGGCTATTTCATTTATGTTTTCAACAACCAGGGCGAGGGCATGGTCATCAAGCGCCGCAGCCGCGTCGATCCCACGCTGATGGACGATGTGGAATTCAACGCCGAGGGCGATGAGATCAGCCGCTCCTACGAGCCGGCCTGACCCGCCCCGCACCCATGGCCGGAGATGAAAAAGCAGACCTGTAGATGCAGGTCTGCTTTTTCACCCGATCAAGCAGAGGATCAGGCCGTAGATGACGCTGGCCGAGATGCCGAAAACGATCACAGGGCCGGCGATGGAGAACATCTTGACCGCGGTGCCGGTGATGAAGCCCTCGGTTTTGAATTCCAGGGCAGGCGCCACGACGGAGTTGGCAAAGCCGGTGATCGGCACCAGCGTGCCGGCGCCGGCGCGCTTGGCAATGTTGTCATAGAGGCCGAGACCCGTCAAAAGCGCGCCGAGGAACACCATCGAGACAGACTCGGCTGTAGCGGCGCTCTCCTCGTCCAGGCCGAGCGAGGTATAGAGGTTCAGTAAAAACTGCCCCAGGCAGCAGATCAGCCCGCCCACCAGGAAGGCCCAGAGCACGTTTTTCCCCACCGGGGAGCGCGGCGCGTGCCGCTCGGTATATTGTTTGTATTCTTCGTTGGTCATGTTTGTCACCCGTCTTTCCTGCCGATAGTATGCGTCGCTTTTTAGTTTTTATGAAAATTGACAAGTGCCGCCGGATATGATAAGTTTGGTAAAAAAATATAAATAGTTGGAGGAAGCCGTATGAGAGCTTATCTGGACGCATTGCTGGACTACGCCGTCAACGCCGGTCTGATTTTGAAGGAGGACCGGGTGTTTTGCTATAACCGCCTGCTGGAGGTCATGGAGCTGGACGAAGCGGAGGACGAAGGCTATATCGAGGCTCCGCTGCACGAGATCCTCGAGGCCCTGTGCGACGACGCCTGCCGCCGCGGCGTCATCGACGACAACGCCACGGCCCGCGATCTCTTCGACACGAAGCTCATGGGCGTGCTGACGCCCTTCCCGCACGAGGTTCGCGCCGGTTTTGCCGCGCTCTACGACATGAGCCCGGAGGCGGCGACCTCCTGGTACTACCGCTTCAGTCAGGACACGAACTATATCCGCCGCGACCGCATCCGCAAGGATCAAAAGTGGGTCTACGAGGGCGCCTACGGTCCGCTGGACATCACCATCAACCTCTCCAAGCCCGAGAAGGACCCCCGCGCCATCGCGGCAGCCCGTCTCGCGCCGCAGAGCGGCTATCCCAAATGCCAGCTCTGTGACACCAACGAGGGCTACGCCGGGCGCATGAACCACCCGGCGCGCCAGAACCTGCGCCTGATCCCCCTGCGCCTCGACGGGGCGGACTGGTACCTGCAGTACTCTCCCTACGTCTACTACAACGAGCACTGCATCGTGTTCAACAGACAGCACATCCCCATGAAAATCGACGCGGGCAGCTTCCGCCGCCTGCTGGACTTTGTCACGCTCTTCCCGCACTATTTCCTCGGCTCCAACGCAGACCTTCCGATCGTGGGCGGCTCGATTCTGAGCCACGACCACTTCCAGGGCGGTCACTATGAGTTTGCCATGGCCAAGGCCCCGGTGGAAACGCCGCTGCGCTTTGCGGGCTTTGAGGACATCCGCGCGGGCATCGTGCGCTGGCCGATGTCGGTCATCCGCATCACCGGGCCCGACCGCGAGCGCCTGGCCTCGCTGGCCGAGCGCATTCTGAACGCCTGGCGCGGCTACACGGACGAGAGCGCGTCCGTCTTTGCCGAGACCGAAGGCACACCCCACAACACCATCACGCCCATCGCCCGCCGCCGCGGCGAGGATTATGAGCTGGATCTGGTGCTGCGCAACAACCTCACCACCGAAGAGCACCCGCTCGGCCTCTTCCATCCGCACGCGAAGCTCCACCACATCAAGAAGGAAAACATCGGCCTGATCGAGGTCATGGGCCTCGCCGTGCTCCCCTCCCGCCTGAAAACGGAGTTGGAGGCTCTCAGCCGCGCGATCCTCGATGGCAGCGACCTGCGCGCAGACGCTGCGCTCGAAAAGCACGCCGACTGGGTGGACGAGCTGAAAGCCCGCCACACCTTCACCAAGGAAAACGTCCGACAGATTCTGGAGGACGAGGTCGGTTTGGTGTTCCAGCAGGTGTTGGAGGACGCGGGCGTCTTTAAGCGCGACGCGGCCGGACAGGCAGCCTTCCGCCGCTTTGCCGAGGCGGTCAACCGCTTCTGATGTTGCTGATGAAAAAGACCTGGAAAGCATTGCTTTCCAGGTCTTTTTTACAGTTCTTCCTCTTCAATGGCTGCGCTCGCTTCCGGAGTCTGCTCCGGGGTCGGTTCCGGAGTCGGCTCTGGCGTCGGTTCCGGAGTCGGTTCGGGCGTCGGTTCCGGCGTCGGTTCCGGAGTCGGTTCGGGCGTCGGTTCCGGGGTCGGTTCGGGCGTCGGTTCCGGAGTCGGTTCGGGCGTCGGTTCCGGAGTGGGTTCCGGCGTCGGTTCCGGAGTCGGTTCGGGCGTCGGTTCCGGAGTCGGTTCCGGAGTCGGCTCGGGTTGCAGCCAGGGATTGTTCGGATCCGGATCCGTGGGATCCCAGCCGCGGCATCGCTCGTTGTCGGAGATCAGCGGCGCAGAGGGTTTCCCCAACGGGCCGGGGTCGGAACTGCAGTAAAACTCCACCGCAACGATATCGTCCCGGTTGTCATAGATCCAGCTGGCGTCGCAGACCTGCAGACGGACGCAGCCCATCGATGAACTGGTGCCCAGCAGGTCAAATTCCCAGTATTCCAGACTGCCCTTGTTGCCGAATTCGGTATAGGGCACGGAGTGGAAGAGGATGTTGCCGGTGATCTGCGTGGCATACTGGCCGTATACACCGCCGAAGAGCGCACGCCATTCGGCCCGCCAGCCGAGATAGTATACACCGCTCAGCGGTGTGGCCGCGCCGGTAGAGCAGATCATCGCCATATAAGGCTGGTTGTAATTGCCTTCTTCGTCCGAGGTATAGACCGTGACGGTGTTGGCCTCCACATTAACCATAACATAATAGCCGGGCTGCCATCCTGTCGTCGGCTCCGGGGTGGAAACCGGGTCTGGCTCCTGCGTCGGCACCGGAATCGGTTCCGGCATCGGCTCCGGAGTCGGCTCGGGAGTCGGCTCTGGGGTCGGTTCCGGCGTGGGCTCCGGGGTCGGTTCCGGCGTGGGCTCCGGGGTCGGTTCCGGCGTCGGTTCCGGCGTCGGTTCCGGGGTCGGTTCCGGGGTCGGTTCCGGCGTCGGCTTGGGCGTCGGTTCCGGCGGAGCCTCCGCCGCAGCAAAATGCGGAAACGGCGTCAGACCGGGCAGGTCAAAAAAGGCCGAAGCCGCCATGCTGACCAGCAGCAGCAAGGCAAGGGCTGCAACAAATCGTTTCATGCAGAATATCTCTTTTCTTTACAGCGGGTGGCTTCGCTCCCAGGCGCGAATGGCGTCTCTGCGCGGCTTCCAGTCCGGCAGGACGCGCGCAACCTCGGCGTAGAACGCGGTGGAATGATTCGGCTGCAGAAAATGCGCCAGCTCATGCACCACCACATAGTCCGCGCAGTCCGGCGGCAGCTCGGTTAGGCGCGTATTGAAGCTCAGCGCGCCTTTTTGCGGGCGGCAGCTGCCCCAGCGGGAGCGCATGCGGCGAAAGCTCAGCGTGGGACAGGGCACGCCGCGCCGCTCAAAGTCGGGATAATACTGCCGGCAGAGCGCCGTGACGTGCTCGGCGCAGAGGCGCTTTTGCCAGGCGTCCAGCGCGCGGCGCTTTTCCTCCCCGTCCGCAGGGTTTTTCAGTGTGAGGATCAGCGTATCTCCCTCACGCTCCACGAGGTGACGCCCGCCCTCGCGCAGACGCAGCGAGAGCTTCTCACCCCAGAGAAAGACGGCGTTTTCCTCTTCCTCCCGGCGGGCATCGGCAAGGCGCAGCTTCTCCAGGATCCAGTCCTGGCGGGCGCGCAGCAGGCTTTCCACCGCAAGCGTCGGCGTCAGCAGCGGCGCGGATACATACACGCTGCCGTCGGGGCGGATGCGGAGATTGACGCGCCGGATCCGCTTGCGCTCGAGCTCATAGTCCAGGCGCCGCCCGCAGAGCACGATGCTCCTGCGCACGGCTTATTTCGCGTAGATGAGGCCCAGCAGCCAGTTGGAGAAGCGGCGGGGGAAGAGTTTGGCCGCCATGGCCGCGGCCTTGTAGGAAAAGCCCATCGCGATCATCGGGCGGCTGCGCTTGCGCAGGGCGATCTTCGCGACAAAGCGGCCCGCATCCTCAGGCTTCATGCCGGTGCGCTCGTCGTGCTCCATCACCGCGACGCTGCGGGCAATGCGGCCGGCGTACTCCCCGTCGAGCGCATCGGACTTGACGCGCGCGTCGGTGAAGCCGGAGGCGATGTCGCCGGGCATGATGGCGCAGACCGTGATGCCGTAGGGACGGATCTCGTTCTGCAGCGCGAGCACATAGGAGATGATGGCGGACTTGGACACCGAGTACCAGAGCTGGAAGGGGATCGGAAGGATGCCGGCGATCGAGCTCATGCAGACGATGCGGCCGCTGCGCTGCTTGCGCATGTGCGGCAGCACGGCGCGGGTGGCGTTGTCCATACCGAAGAGGTTCAGCTCCAGCTGGGCGTGGGAGTCCTTCGAAGCGGTGCTCTCCGCGGCGCCGGAAATACCGAAGCCGGCGTTGTTGACCAGGATGTCGATGCGCCCCTCACGGCGCATGACCTCCGCCACAGCGGCGCGCACCTGCTCCTCGTTTGTAACGTCCGCCGTCAGGTGGATGATGCCCTCCGCGGGCTTTTCGCGGCGGGAAAATTCATAGACCGTACAGCCGGCTTTGCGCAGCTCCTGCGCCGTGCAGCGGCCGATGCCGCCGCTGCCGCCGGTGACGATAGCGACCTGATTCATGAGGATTCCTCCTTTTTTCTGTCTTCTTTCGCCATTATACGGTTTTTTCCCTGCTGCGTCAATCGCCTGTCCTTTACAACTTCAAATATTTGTTGTAAGATAAGGTCGAATCTATGTATGGAGAAGCTTATGAACTACTCACTGTCCGTTCCCTGCCTGCTCGGCCTGGAAGGGCCGATCGCCGACGAGCTGCGTCGGCTGGAGCTGCAGGACGTGGCCGCCGAAAACGGGCGCGTCAATTTCCGCGGCGGCGCAGAGGCCATTGCCCGCGCCAACATCAACCTGCGCATCGGTGAGCGCGTGCTGCTGGAGCTGGGGCGCTTCCCGGCGCTGAGCTTTGACGAGCTCTTCGAGGGCACCCGCGCGCTGCCCTGGGAGACGATCATCCCCCGCGACGGAGCCTTTCCCGTCAAGGGCTACAGTCTCAATTCCAAGCTCTTTTCCGTGTCGGACTGCCAGAAGATCATCAAAAAGGCCATTGTCGAGCGCCTGAAATCAGTCTACGGCATCGAGTGGTTTCCCGAGACGGGCGCCTGCTATCAGGTGCAGTTTGCCATCATGAAGGATCAGGTCTCGCTGTGCCTCGACACCTCCGGCGACGGCCTGCACAAGCGGGGCTACCGCCCGGCGCACAACGCCGCGCCTCTCAAGGAGACGATGGCCGCCGCCATGGTGACGCTCTCGCGCTACCGGGGACGGGACGATTTCTGCGACCCCTTCTGCGGCAGCGGCACCATCCCCATCGAGGCGGCGCTGATCGCGAAAAACCGTGCGCCCGGTCTCAACCGCAGCTTCCGTGCGATGGACTGGCCGGTGATTGGCAAGGCGGTCTTTGAGGCTGAACGAGAGGCCGCCCGCGCGAAGGAATACCACGGCGACTACCGCATTGTCGGCGCGGACATCGACCCGAAGGCCATCGCGCTGGCCGAGGAAAATGCGCAGCGCGCGGGCGTGCTCGACTGCGTGCACTTTGAGGTGGCGGACGCGACCAGGTTTGACCGGAAAACCGAACGCGGTGTCATCGTCACGAACCCGCCCTACGGCGAGCGCATCATGGAAAAGGAGGAGGCCGAGCGCCTCTACCGCGCCTTCGGCGCCGCCTGGGCCAAAACGGAAAACTGGCAGCTCTATCTGCTCTCCTCACACACCGAGTTTGAGCGTTGCTTCGGCCGCACGGCCGACAAAAAGCGCAAGCTCTACAACGGCATGATCAAGTGTGATCTCTTCATGTATCTCAACAAGAGGTAAACCATATGAAGCATCTGTTCATCGTTAATCCCGTCGCCGGCGGCAGAGACAGCACCGAAACCGTGCGGCAGAAGGTGGAGGCCGCCTTCCGGACGCGCAGCGACGACTACGAGATCTATGTGACCAAGGCGCCGATGGACGCGCAGGATAAAATCCGTGCTGATGCCGCGCGCTGCGATCATCTGCGGGTCTACGCCTGCGGCGGAGACGGCACCTTCAATGAGTGCGTCAACGGTGCGGCTCTGCTTCCCAATGTGGCCGCCGCCCCCTTCCCCACCGGCACCGGCAACGATTTCTGCCGGATGTTTGGCGCGGAGAAGGACTGCTTCCGCGATCTGGAGGCTCTGCTCGACGGCTGGGAGCACCCCATCGACCTCATCGACTGCAACGGCCGCTGGTGTGACAATATCTGTTCGGTCGGCATTGACGCGCGCGTCGGCACCGACGTGCACAAATACAGCAAGATCCCGATTGCCGGTGGCATCGGCGGCTACGTCGTGAGCCTGATCGTCAATGTGTTCAAGGGCATTTCCACCGAGATGCACATCCGCTGCGGCGACTTCAGCGCTGACGGAAAACATAGCCTGATCTGCGCCTGCAACGGGCGCTACTACGGCGGCGGTTTCAATCCCAGCCCGAGCGCCCGCCCGGACGACGGCGACCTGGATATTTACGTGGTCAAGAAGGTCAATCTGATCCAGCTGGCCGGACAGATCGGCAAATTTGCCTCCGGCCGCTCCGACGAATCGCCGAAGTTCATCACGCACCTGCACGGCACCGAGGTCGAAATCCGTCTGGACAAGCCAGACATCGTCAACATTGACGGCGAGAGCATGGTGACCGACCGCATCCGCTGGAAGCTCGTGCCCGGGGCGATGAAGCTGATCGTGCCCGCCACGCTGCACTTTTTCGACGACAAAAAGCCGGTCGCTGTCACCGTCTGACAAACCCCTGTCCGCCGTAACAAAAAGTTTAAAATCTTTTCCACAGTTTTTTACCGGAAGGGCTTGAAAAAAAAGAAAAATGTGGTATAGTATGCATCGTTAGCACTCAGGGTGTTTGAGTGCTAACGATGCTGATTTTTGTATTATATAAAATTGGAGGATAGAAACATGAAGCTGAAACCTTTGGCTGACAGAGTTGTTCTGAAGCAGAATGCCGCCGAAGAGCGCACCTCTTCCGGCATTTTCCTCGCCTCTTCCGCGCAGGAAAAGCCCGAGATCTACGAGGTCATCGAGGTCGGCCCCGGCGGAATGGTG
Source organism: Oscillospiraceae bacterium (assembly GCA_902801295.1). Taxonomy (GTDB): domain Bacteria; phylum Bacillota; class Clostridia; order Oscillospirales; family Oscillospiraceae; genus Limivicinus. Next base: position 20,965 of record CADCHN010000007.1, read on the forward strand.
GACGGCAATGAGGTCAAGATGATCGTCAAGCCCGGCGAGAGCGTTCTGGTCGGCAAGTACAGCGGCAGCAAGATCAAGCTTGAGGACGTGGAGTACACCATCGTCCGCCAGAGCGACATCCTGGCTGTGATCGAATAAGGAGGCAATGAACCATGGCTAAGAAAATCATTTACGGCGAAGAAGCCAGAAAAGCAATCGAGCGCGGCGTCAACCAGCTGGCTGACACCGTAAAAATCACCCTCGGCCCCAAGGGCCGCAACGTGGTGCTGGACAAGAAGTTCGGCTCTCCGCTGATCACCAACGACGGTGTGACCATCGCCAAGGAGATCGAGCTGGAGGACGCTTTTGAGAATATGGGCGCACAGCTCATCAAGGAAGTTTCCACCAAGACCAACGACGTGGCCGGCGACGGCACCACCACCGCCACCCTGCTGGCTCAGTCCATGATCAACGAGGGTCTGAAGAACCTGGCCGCCGGCGCCAATCCCATGACCATGCGCCGCGGCATCCAGAAGGCCGCCGACGCCGCCGTGGAGGCCGTCAAGGCCGCTTCCGTGCCCGTCTCCGGCTCCAAGGACATCGCCCGCGTCGGCACCATCTCCTCCGGCGACGAAGTGATCGGTTCTCTGATCGCCGAGGCCATGGAGAAGGTCAGCCAGAACGGCGTCATCACGATCGAAGAGTCCAAGACCGCCGAGACCTACAGCGACGTGGTCGAGGGCATGCAGTTTGACCGCGGCTACCTCTCCCCCTACATGGTCACCGACACCGACAAGATGGAAGCTGTCATCGACGACGCGCTGATCCTCATCACCGACAAGAAGATCTCCAACATTCAGGAGATCCTGCCCCTGCTGGAGCAGATCGTCAAGGCCGGCCGCAAGCTCCTCATCATCGCTGAGGACGTCGAGGGCGAGGCCCTGGCCACCATCGTGCTGAACAAGCTGCGCGGCACCTTCACCTGCATCTGCGTCAAGGCCCCCGGCTTCGGCGACCGTCGCAAGGAAATGCTGCAGGATATCGCCATCCTCACCGGCGGCACTGTCGTTTCCAGCGAGCTGGGCATGGAGCTGAAGGAAGCCGGTCTCGAGGTTCTGGGTCAGGCTCACCAGGTCAAGGTCACCAAGGAGAACACCGTCATCGTCGACGGTGCTGGCGACAAGAGTGATATCCGCGCCCGCGCGATGCAGATCGAGCGCCAGTTGGAGACCACTACCTCCGATTATGACCGCGAGAAGCTGCAGGAGCGTCTGGCCAAGCTGAGCGGCGGCGTTGCCGTCATCAAGGTCGGCGCTGCCACCGAGACCGAGATGAAGGAGAAGAAGCTCCGCATCGAGGACGCGCTCAACGCCACCCGCGCCGCGGTTGCCGAGGGCATCGTCCCCGGCGGCGGCACCGCTTATGTGCTGGCCTCCAAGGCCGCCGAGAAGCTGGTTGCCACGCTCGAGGGCGACGAGAAGACCGGCGCCGCCACCGTGGCCCGCGCCCTGAAGGCCCCCATCATGCAGATCGCGTCCAACGCCGGTCTGGAGGGCGCCGTCATCCTCAACAATGTTGCGGGCAGCGATAACCCGAACTATGGCTTCGACGCCGCCAACGACCAGTACGGCGATATGCTCGCGATGGGCATCGTTGACCCGACCAAGGTCTGCCGCAGCGCGCTGGAGAACGCCGCTTCCGTCGCCTCGATGGTGCTCACCACCGAGAGCCTCGTGGCCGACATCCCGGAGAAGAATCCTCCGATGCCCGCCGCTCCCGACATGGGCGGCATGTACTAAGGCGTGACTGTTAATCAATAGTTCGCCTCATGAGGGAATTGAAAGGCGCCTGAATCGCAATGGTTCAGGCGCCTTTTCCTTGTATGAATTTCTTGTGTTTCCTCTTGTTTTTTTACGAAAACGTGGTTTAATAGGATAATATCCGCACGGCAACGTCCGTGCTCCCCTCTTGTTCCCCGATCACGGCTCCGGAAAAGGTGTTTCAATGATTGACCAGTTTGGAAGATCCATCGACTATATGCGCATCTCCGTCACAGACCGCTGCAATCTGCGCTGCAGGTACTGCATGCCGAACGGCGCCGCCTGTGAAAAAAGCGGGGAGATTTTGCGCTACGACGAGCTCCTGCGCATCTGCACTGCCGCGGTCGAGCTCGGCATTACGAAATTCAAAATCACCGGCGGCGAGCCGCTGGTGCGAAAGGGCTGCCCGGACTTCATCGCGGCGCTGAAACGGCTGCCGGGGGTCGAGCAGGTGACCCTGACGACCAACGGATTGCTGCTGGCAGAGCACCTGGACGCGCTGTGCAGCGCCGGTCTGGACGCTGCAAACGTCAGTCTGGACACGCTGAACGCCGATCGATACCGCAAGCTCACAAGCAGCGTCAGCTTTACGCCCGACGACTGCCTGCGTCTGCTGGAAAGCTGCTGCGAGAAGGGACTGCGCACCAAGGTCAACACCGTTTTGCTGGAGGAAAACCGAAACGAGGCCGTTTCCCTTGCGCAGATCGCGCAAAAGCTGCCGGTCGATGTGCGCTTTATCGAGCTGATGCCGATCGGCTACGGCGGGACGCTGGCGCGGGTGAACCCGGACGAGGTGCTGCGCACGCTGCTCGATCGCTGGCCGGATCTGCACGCCGTTTCGGAACGCCGCGGCAACGGCCCGGCCCACTATTACGCCAGTGAAAGCCTGCTGGGCCGCATTGGCTTCATCGACGCGGTGAGCCATCGCTTCTGCGCCGACTGCAACCGCGTTCGTCTGACGAGCACGGGGCAGCTCAAGCCCTGCCTCTGCTTTGACAGCTCCGTCGAGCTGCGCGGCCTGCTGCGCGCCGGCTGCACCGACGAGACGCTGGTCGAGACGATCCGGAACGCCGTTTTTGACAAGCCTCGCGCACATTGCTTTGACGCGCGGGAGAACATGACCGAGCATCGCATGATGAGCGAAATCGGCGGTTAAGCAAAGAAAAAGGCGCTCCCTATTACCATCAAATACACAAAGCCCTCCGTTGCCTGTTTCGGCAGCGGAGGGCTTTGATTCATATTGCGAATGACCGTATCACTCGGACTGGATGCCGTATGTTTCACGGAAGCGCTCGTAGTTTTCGGAGAAGGCTGCGTCCTTGATGCTCTTGAGGCTGTCGATATACTCGTGCGTGTCGAACAGGTCGTGCTGCAGCTCGATCATCGCGACCGCGACGTTCGAGCAATGGTCGCCCACGCGCTCGTAATTGGTCAGCAGATCGTTGAACACAAAGCCGTGCTGCAGCGTGCTGATGCCGCGCTGCAGGCGGTCGATATGATGGCTGCGCATCTCGTCGCAGAGGCCGTCGATCACTTCCTCCAGCGGCTCGACCTGCAGTGCCAGCGACACATCGTTTTCCACAAACGCGCGGATCGTGAGCTCCACGATCTCGGACACGGCCGTGCGCAGCACCCGCAGCTCATACTCGGCCACCTGGGAGAATTCCAGCTTTTTGTCCTGCATCTCCTTGGCCGATTCGGCCAGGTTCCGCGCGTGGTCGGAAATGCGCTCGAAGTCCGTGATCGCGTGCAGGAATTTGTGCAGGTTCTCGTTCTGCTCCGTGGTCAGCTCGGTCGGCGTGATCTGCAGCAGATAGGAGCCGAGCGCATCCTCATAGCGGTCCACCTGCTCCTCCAGGCCGCATACCGCGCGGTAGCCATCCTCGCTGTAGCTCTCCTGCAGTGCAGCGGCGCCGTCAATGCTCTCTTTCACAAGCATCGCCATCTCGTTGATGACAAGGTGGCTCTGCTCCAAAGCCAGCGCCGGGTAGCGCACGAAGCGCTCCTCCAGGCGGATCGGCGTCAGCTCCGGCTCCGTCGGAGTTGACGCCGGCTGGCGAACCAGCAGATCCGTCAGCTTTTCGATTGCGCCGATGAAGGGCGCCAGCAGGAGCACCGTCACCAGGCGGAAGGCCGTGTTCATCGCGGCGACGTCCACGATCGTCACCTCGCTGTGCAGGAAGGAAAAGTGCAGCATGGCGTTGAGCGCGTAAAACACGCAGCCGCACAGGAGTGCGCCGATCACGTCGATCACCAGATGCGCCACCGCCGTGCGGACGCCGTTGACATTGGCGCCGAGCGCGCCGAGCAGCACCGGCAGCGCGCCGCCGACGGCAATGCCCAGCAGCAGCGGAAAGGCCTCGGCAAAGCTGAGCGCGCCGGTCAGCGACAGAGCCTGCAGGATACCGACCGCAGCCGCAGAGCTCTGGATGATCGCGGTAAAGGACGCGCCGACCAGGAAGCCCAGCAGCGGATGGGACAGCGTCACCATCAGATTCAGAAACTCGCTGCTGTAGCGCAGCGGCTCCACCGCGGCGCTCATGGTGCTCATGCCGAACATCAGCACCGCAAAGCCCATCAGAATATCACCGATGTGATGGTGTATGACTTTTTTGGAAAACTTCCGCAGGATAATGCCCGCGATGGCGACAAGGCCGGTGATCGCGGCGGTGGACAGCAGCTCCACCCAGCCGGAGCCGCCCTCCACATGGGAAAGGCAGATAATCCAGCCGGTGATGCTCGTGCCCAGGATGCTGCCCAGAATGACGGACACCGCCTGCCCGAACTGCATCAGGCCGGCGTTGACGAAGCCGATGCACATCACCGAGGCCGCCGACGAGGATTGAATCACCGCCGTCACCACGGTGCCGAGCAGGATGCCGCGCACGCGGCTGCTGGTCAGGCGGTAAAGCACCACCTCCAGCTTATTACCGGCCACCAGGTTCAAGCCGTCGCCCATCAGCGTGATGCCGTAAAGGAACAGAGCGAGACCCGCCAGAAGAGAAATCAGATTCAGCAAACCCATTTTCTATCTCCGTGCCGTTTGATTGCTTTCAGTATAGCGGAGATGGCCGGAAAAAGCAAGCGCAGACGCAGTTTTGCCGAAATGGCGACGGCGGGGATCGCTCCCCGCCGTGTGGTTTCTGCCCGCTCACGCCAAAGGCAGGCCGGTAATCCAATTCTTGAGTTCAGTCTCGGAGGCGCGGGCGGAAAAACGCTTGCCGCTCAGAATCTTCGCGCCCTTTGCCAGTTTTTCGATGCGGTCCTGTCCCTCGCCGAGCTGGCTGCCGCCGGAGGTGAAGAAAGGCACAACCGTCTTGCCGGAAAAGTCATAGACGTCCAGAAAGCTGTCGATGATGCTGGGCTCACGGTACCACCAGATGGGAAAGCCCAGAAATATCACGTCTGCCTCCGCCACGGGTGCCGCGGTGTCGGCCAGCGCGGGACGGCAGTTTGGGTCCTGCATTTCGACCGTGCTGCGGGACTTTTTGTCCATCCAGTTCAGATCGCGCCGCTCATAGAGAAGCTCGGGGCGAATCTCATACAGCGCCGCGTCCGCGACGGAGGCGAGGGTCTGCGCCAGCCTGGCCGTGCTGCCGCTGGCGGAAAAATAAGCGACTAATTTGTTCATGTTTCCGTCTCCTTTTTATCTGTGCCGGTTGCGGCCCCAGAAGGTATTGTAGCGGTCGGGCTTCCACTCGGGCTTGACGTCCTTGACCGCTTCCGCCGCGGTGATGACCGCGTCGCCGTTGTCAATGTCGATGAGGGTATAGCGGTCGTTGCCCATGCCCAGTTCTTTCATGTAGCTGAGTTGGCGCAGGCCGTGACGGGTCTCGACACGCTCGATCATGGCCTTGCCGCCGCCCTCCGGCAGCGCGTAGATCAGATCGACGCAGGCGTTGTCCGCCGCGAGGATATCCAGCGAGGCGACGATGCCGATGTCCGGCGTCACGACAGGCTCCGCCTCGGGACCCTCGCAGTCGCAGGAGACGGACATGTTGCGCATGGTGTTGATGAAACAGACATGCGGCGCAAAATGGTCGACGGTGGCCTTGGTGCTCTCGCTGATACGCTCCATCAGCTCTTCCTCGGCAATGCTCCACATGCCGCCGCCCGGATAGGCGTGGATCTCCTTTTTGCCGATCCGGCCGTCCGCGCAGCCGATGCCGATGTTCTTGTTGCTGCCGCCGAAGCCGCCCATGGTGTGGCCCTTGAAGTGCGTCAGCACCAGCAGAGAATCGTAGTTGAGCATGCTCTTGCCGACGTGCATCTCGGTAAACCACTTGCCGCCCTTGACCGGCAGCGCGGCCACGCCCTCGCTGTCGGTGATGTCCACCGGGCAGAAGGTCCAGCCGTTGATTTCCAGGGTCTTGCGGTGCGCCTCGGTGGTGTAGCGGCTGCCCTCGTAATAGGTGTTGGTCTCAATGATCGTCGCCTCGGGCAGGCGCGTGTCGATCAGTTCCTTGACCCAGGGGCGCGGGATGATGTTGGGTCCTTCCGCCTCACCGGTGTGCAGCTTGATGGCCACCCTGCCGGTCAGCACGGAGCTGACCCTGTCGTAGATCTTTTTCAGGCCTTCTTCGGACAGATCGCGGGTAAAGAACACCACGGAGCTCTCGCCCGTGCGCTCCTCAAAGGGAAGGTATTTGTTTCCGTTCGTTCCGGGAACCGGTTTGCTGCTCATGTTTTTCCTCCTTTTGCGTTTATCTCATAGTTTTTGATACTCTTCGTCGGATACGGGCTCCAGCCATTCGTTGGAGGCGTTCTCCCCGCCGACCTCGATGGCCAGGTGAGAAAACCAGGAGTCTGCCGCCGCGCCGTGCCAGTGCTTGACGTTGGCCGGAATGTTGACGACCGTGCCCGGCGTCATTGCGACGGGCGCCTTGCCCCATTCCTGATACCAGCCGCGGCCCCCCACGCAGATCAACATCTGCCCGCCGCCGGAGACAGCGTGATGGATGTGCCAGTTGTTGCGGCAGCCCGGCTCGAAGGTCACGTTGAACACGGGCACCTGTGCGGTGGAAACAGGAGCCAGATAGCTCTGGCCGATAAAGAACTGACCGTAAGGATTCTCTTCCCCGATGGGGAAGAAGATCGTGTTCTGATAGGCATCCTTCTCGCTTTGGACGGGCTCAGCCTCGTTCCAGATCTCTTTGGCCTGGCGGAACACCGCCCAGCCCTTGGGCCAGCCGACATACATCGTGGCGTGGGTGATGACGGCGGCGATCTCCGCCTTGGTCACGCCGTTATTCTTCGCGTTCTGCAGGTGATAGCCGAGGGATGAATCGGTAATGCCCGAGGCCATCAGGGCCACGACCGTGACGATGCACCTGGTCTTGAGGTCAATGGCGTTCTCGTTCCACACCTCGCCGAACAGCACGTCATCGTTGAGGTGCGCGAACATCGGCGCAAAGTCCCCGAGCTGCGCCCTCCCCGCGGTCTGCGTGATCTTCTTGCTCATAATATCTCCTCCTTCAGCGTTTGATAAACTTCAGGTCCTTCTCCGGCAAGCCGGCATCGTCAGAGGCAAAGCGCTCGACCTTCATGTGCAGATCGTATTTTTCCCGCAGCGCCGCGATCTTCCCCATCATGGGCGAGGCGTGGTGCGCGTCAATGGCCGCCTGATTCCGCCATTGGTCGATGAGCAGCACCGTCTCGGGATCATCCATTGAGAAAAAATAAGCATAACGCAGGTTGCCGTCCTCGGCGCGGATCGCCGCCACGGTGCCGCTGTTGACCATTTCCTCCGCAAAGCGCCGGGCAGAGCCGTTTTCGCCGGTATAGCAGATATTGACCGTAATCATTGCAGACCTCCCAATACTGTCCGGATAAAGGGATACGCCATCTCATAGGTGCTCCTGCAGACAAAGGGAATCCCGGCTTCCTTCATGGCCTGCTTCTGCTTTTCGGTCACTTCGGTGTAGGGATACAGACCGAAAACAAAGGGCAGAAAAGCGTACAGAAAGGTCTGCCTGCCCTCTTCCCCCAAATTGGGAACAAACTTTCTCAGGCAGCGGTCCACCGCGGCGCTCGACGCGCCATAGGCCGTCTTGAATTCCACCAGGCGCTCCAGGCGGGAATTGGCCTCCATATCATAGAGATTCATGCTCAGGAGCTTGAGCATCAGCGGCCGCCGCTCCAGCGCGCGGGCGAGTTCAGAAGCCAGCTCATCCAGGGAGAGCTTGTCGCAGCGGTCGCAGAGCCCGTCAAGCTCTTCGGCAAAGAGCTCATATTCCTGTCCGAACAGCGCGAGAAAAATCTCTTCCTTTGTCTCGAAATAATTGTAGATTGACGTACGGGTGAAGGAGGTCAGCAGCCCGATCTCTTTGAGCGTGATCTCCTTGAAGCTCATGGTCTCATACAGCGTCCGGCAGGCGGCAATGATTTCTTCCTTCCGGGCGTTGGTAAGTTCTGCAGATCCTTTCGGCATCGTTCTTTTCCTCTCTTTTTTCCCTGCGTTTCCATTCAAGCATATTATGACACGATGTCAGAACACAGTATACCAGTGTTCTGACATCGTGTCAATACTATGTGAATGAAAAAGAGCACCCCACCCTATCGGGTGAGCTACTCTTTTTGGCGCAGAAGGAGGGATTTGATCCACCTTGCGGTGCCCGAAAAACCGTTCGGGCTTACGCTTTTCCTCCGGTTTTTCGACCGCTGCGCTCGGGTTCAAATTCTCTATATCAAAGGAAAGACCCCGTCCATCGGACGGGGTCTTTCCTTTGGCGCAGAAGGAGGGATTTGAACCCTCGCGCCGGGTCTAAACCGGCCTACTCCCTTAGCAGGGGAGCCCCTTCGGCCTCTTGGGTACTTCTGCAGGCCGAATGTAAAGTCTTTACATTGCCCGAGTATATTATCACAGCGCCGCGCCAATGTCAAGAGCGGATTTAGGCCAGTGCGGCCTCCAGCACGCGGCGCACCTCGCGCTTCATGTCCGCATAACTCATGCCGATATGCGCCTCGAAGAGCTTTTTGCCGTCCACATAAAAGGTCGGCACCGCGTAATAGTCATAGCGGTCGGCCAGCTCCGGCTCGCGGCTCTCCTCAATCTTTGTGATCTGCAGATCCGCCGCCCCCGGCAGCTCCTCCTTCAGTTCCTCCAGCGCCTGATGCGCCTTGTGGCAATAGCCGCAGTCGTCCAGATAAAACATCAGAATCTCTTTCATTGCCTGTCCCTCCCGTTTTTTCTTATTTTAAGTCATTTTGCCCTCTATGGCAAGAAAAATCCCTTTTTTCTTCTCTGATTCTATGGTAAACTGAAGTATCATTCACAGAGAGGGTATCATGATGGAAAAAACAAAGAAAAAAGCAAGCGCCGGGCGCATTGTGCTGCGCATTCTCGGCGCCGTTTTGGCGCTGATTGTCTGCGCCGCCGCCTTCTTTCTGCTCGTTCCTCTGACCGAGCGCGCGGACAACGCTTTCGTTCCAGGTTCGGCCGACTGGATGGGCCGTCTGGACGATGGTGTGCTACTGAGCGAGATCAAGCTCCCCGGCACCCACGACAGCGCCACACAGTTTGTCCAGCTGGCCTGGTTTTCCAAGTGCCAGGGCAAGGACATCGGCGGGCAGCTTGCCTCCGGCGCACGCTATCTGGACATCCGCCTCGGCGCTGACGGCGATCGGCTGCTGCTGATGCACGGCTTCACCAAATGCAAAACCTCCGCCCTCGGCGGCACACTCTATCTGGATGAAGTGCTGGCGCAGTGCTACGCCTTTCTCGACGAACATCCCACCGAAACGGTGATCTTCGCCGTCAAGCAGGAGCACGGGGACGAGAGCGTCGCCGCCTTCGAGGCGCTGCTCGACGCCTATGTGCAGGACTCCTCCGCTCACTGGCTGCTGACGGACACGATCCCGACGCTGGGCGAGGCGCGCGGGAAGCTGGTGCTGATGCGCCGCTATGAGGACGAAGCCGGGCTCGGCGCCACGGCGGGCATCCCGCTGCTCTGGCCGAACCAGAACGGCCACGAGGACACAAGCCTGAACACCGCCGTGACCGACAACGGCAGCTATCGGCTCTGGGTGCAGGATCGCTACGAGTACGACGCCGAGGACAAATGGGCCGCCTTTACGGCCGGCATCGAACAAAACGGCGCGCAGCCCGGCGACATTGCGCTGCACTTTCTCAGCACCAAGGGCACCGCGGCCTACGGGCACCCCTACGGCTTTGCCAGGGCGCTGAACGCGCGCCTGGCGGAGACACCGCCGGACGCGCTCTCCGGCTGGATCGTGCTGGATTTCTTCTCCGCGCCGCTTGCCGCGCAGATTTACGAAACGAACTTCTGAAAGGAGCATGACCCATGGAAAAAGCGAAGGTATATTTCACTAAAGAAATCACGCCCGAAAGCCTCGTGCGCATTTACGAGGCGCTGGGGCGCGAACTAAAAGGCAAAGTCGCGGTCAAAATTTCCACCGGCGAGAGCGGCAAATCCAACTATCTGCGCCCGGCGCTGATCGGCCCGCTGGTGCAGAAGTTCAACGGAACCATCGTCGAGTGCTGCACCGCCTACGGCGGGCACCGGCAGAACATCCGCAAGCACTGGAAGGAGATCGACGAGCGCGGCTTCAAGGAGATCGCCCCGGTGGACATCATGGATGAGTTCGGCGAATTCGAAATCCCGGTGGAAAACGGCTGCCATCTGGACACCGATATTGTCGGCAGCGGCCTGAAAAGCTACGACTCTGTCCTGATCCTCTCCCACTTCAAGGGTCACATGATGGGCGGCTTCGGCGGCGCGCTGAAAAACATCAGCATCGGCATCGCCTCCTCGGCCGGAAAGGCGAAGATCCACTCCGCCGGAAAAACCAAAGACACCAAGCTCTGCTGGGCGCTCAAGCGCGCCAAGCAGGACGAATTCCTCGAGTCCATGGCGGACGCCTGCAAGGGTGTGATCGACTTTGTCGGACCGCAGAACATGGCCTATATCAACGTGGCCAACCGTCTGTCCGTCGACTGTGACTGTGACGGCAATCCCCACGAGCCCGAGATGGGCGATCTCGGCATCTTCGCTTCGCTCGACCCCGTAGCCATCGATCAGGCCTGCTACGACGCGGTCAAGAACGCCGAGGATCCCGGCAAGGCAGCGCTCATTGAGCGCATGGATTCCCGCCACGGCATCCACACCGTGGAGACCGCCTGTGAACACCATCACCTCGGCGTGCGGGAGTACGAGCTGATCTCCATTGACTGAGCTTTGAAAAGAGAGGGCGCACGCCCTCCCTTTTTTTGCCTTCCTGCGCATAAAAGGCGAAAAAAAAGACGGCCCCACGGCCGCCGACACAGAAAAAAGGGATAAAAAAAGAAGCAAGCCCTGACCGACCTCATTTTCACTCGCAGTCAGGGCTCACTTCTCCGTATTCTTGGTATCTAACATCCTGGTTACCTCTCTTTCTTCAGAATACAACCCGCTTTATCATTCCGGACCTGCCAGGCACATCTTCTATCGTGTGGGTTCTCTGACCCCTTCCCATAAGTGGGAAATGCTTGATGCCTTTTGCCTCCCCGCGAGTGATATCGGCGGTTTCCTCTCCCCTCCCTGAGAGAGGTTTTTCTTATTGGTTCCTTGTGACTATAATATACAGGATCTTTGCGAGAAAATCCAGTGGTATTCTTTACAAAAAAATGGCGCTTTCACTTGTGACAAGCGCTGATTTTATTTAAAATATATGAAATAAGTGCGTAAAACCATTGACAAATCACTCGTAATCATCATATAATGGTTGTGTTGGGTGCAAAAATACCGCGGCTTTCGCCGCGGTATTTTTATTCAATTCCGCTTTTCTTTTTCCATTTTCCGCGGCGGTACACGATCAGCGTGACCAGCATGCCGGTGAGCCAGGCGGCCAGCAGCGACACGAACACCATCCGCTCCTGCGCCAGCACGGAAGCGCCTGAGCGACGCAGCAGCGCGACCATCCCGTAGGCCACGGGCAGACGCATGGCGATCGTCGTGCCGAAGCTGATCCACATCGGGGTCACGGTATCGCCCGCGCCGCGCATCACGCCCTGCAGCACCTGCGTCACGGACATGGCCACATAGCCGACGGCCAGAATATACATCATGCCCATGGAGAGTTTGATGAGGTCCTGCTCCGGCGTAAACAGGCGCATCAGCGCAGGCCCCAAGAGCAGCACCAGCGGTGTGAGCACCACGGCAGTTCCGACGGAGAGCATCAGGCCCTGGCGGGTGCCGTCCTTGAGGCGGTCAAAGCGGCGCGCGCCGATATTCTGCCCGGCGAAAGTGCTCATCGCCTGGCCGAAGCTGAAGTTCGGCAGCATGGCGTAGCCGTCCACGCGCATGACCATCACGTTGCAGGCCACGAACATCTCGTCGCCGAAGCTGTTGATGAGCCGCTGCACGACCATCATGGCCATCGAGAAGATCGCCTGGGTCAGACCGGAGGGCACGCCGAGCTGGACGATGCGCCCGATGTAGGCGCGCTCCGGGCGAAAGTCGCTGCGCTGCAGGCGAAAGACCTCCTTGAGCGACAGGAGCTTTGCGAGGCAGAGCACGGCGGAAATGCCCTGGGCGATGATGGTCGCCAGCGCGACGCCAGCCACGCCCATGCTGTCCACCAGCGCGAGATCCAGCACAATGTTGATGGCCGAGGTAATCATCAGATACAGAAGTGCCGAGAAGGAGTCGCCCAGGCCGCGCAGGATGCCGGCGAAGATATTATAAAAGAAGAAGCCCGCGATGCCGTAGAAGAAAATGTCCAGATAGGCCTTGCACTGGGCGTACATGCTGTCCATCGTGCCGACGGCGCGCAGCAGCGGCCCCGTGAGCAGTGGGCCGAGGATCATGATAGCTGCGCTGGCGATGGCGGTGGCGGTGACGCAGTTGCCGATCGTGCGGCCGAGGCCGCGCGCGTCCTTCGCGCCAAAGCGCTGCGACACCAGGATGCCGGCGCCGGTGGAGATGCCGACGAACAGCGCCAGCAGCAGATTCAGCACAGGCGAAGCGTTGCCGACGGCGCCGAGCGCCTGATAGCCCCAGCGGCTGTTGCCGACGACGACGGCGTCGACCGTGTTATAAAGCTGCTGGGCAAAGTTGCCGATCAGCAGCGGAAACGCAAACTCCGCGATGCGCCGCCAGGGCTCGCCCTGACTCATATCACGGGGAGAAAACAGTTCTCTGATCTTACTCATCGTTCACCAAGAAGTTCAAAACTCCCCTGCCGTTTTGTCAGCAGGGGAGTTTTGCCCTGAATCCTTTTCTTATTCCTCGGGGCTGAAGCTGTCCTTGCCGGCGCCGCAGAGCTCGCAGGCAAAGTCCTCGGGGAGATCCTCCCACTTCACGCCGGTCTCTTCCTCATCGTAGACCCAGCCGCAGATTTCGCAGATGTAACGCATTTTTGTTTCCTCCTGATTGCAGATTTATTTACCTAAGAACTTACTGAGAATTCCGAGATCGGGCTTGCCGTCGCCGTCGCTGTCCAGCAGCGCGCCGATCTTATCCAGGCTGATCTTCGCCTTGACGCCTTCGACGACCTTTTTCACGGCCTCGTCCGGCAGATCCACGCCGAGCAGACCTTCCACCGCTTTCACGGGGTCCTTGGCAAACTTTCTGGCCAGGTCTTTGTCGCTGGTGATCTTTTTGACCAGTTCGTCCACTTTTGCCTTCACGTCAAACATGCAAACACCCTCTCTACCGTTGATGATGGCGGGCGAAGCCGCCCGCTGCTTTGACTATACTTGATTGCGCCGATAATTGCAAGCATTTGTTGAAAATAATCCCCTTTGCGCCCCTTGACATTTCTCCCTTTGCCACCTACAATACGGCCATAGTACATCCCTTTTTATGGAGAATCGACATGAATCTGACGAGACAGGAACAGAGCCGGCTGCTGGACTGCCTGCTGGAAATGGGCGATCTGCTGCTCGACTGCGGCGCGGAGATCGGCCGCGTGGAGGACACGCTCAGCCGTATGGGTCACGCCTACGGCGCCGAGCAGATGAACGTGTTTGTCATTCCCTCCCTGATCAGCGTCAGCATGAGCTTTCCCGACACGGAAGCCATCACCGAGACCCGGCGCATCCATTCCTTTGGCAACACGGACTTTTACCGTCTGGAAAAAATCAACGCCATGAGCCGCCAGTGCTCGGTATCCCCCATCCCGCTCGATGAGCTGCGGGCCAGGCTGGACAAGGTTGCCCACGGCCGCAAGCCCTTTTCGATGGTGCTCTGGGGCAGCATCCTTGCCGGCGGCGGCTTTGCCGTCTTTTTCGGCGGCGATCTGTGGGACGGTCTGGTCGCGGCGGTCTTTGCCGCGGCGATCTGCCTGCTGCAGAACCGTCTCGGTAAAACACAGCTTGGCGTTGTCGCCTCGAACCTGATGGTCTCTCTGGTCATCGGTCTCGGCGTCGGGCTGGTGGTGGAGCTGATCCCGGCGCTGCACATGGACAAGATCCTCATCGGCGATATCATGCTGCTGATCCCCGGCCTTGCCATGACCAACGCCATCCGCAACACCCTGCTCGGCAACACGATCTCCGGCGTGGTGCGTCTGGCGGAAAGCCTGATCTGGGCCGCGGCGCTGGCCGGCGGCTTTATGGTCGCACTGGTCATCGTCGGCCTGCTGCCCTGAGAGGAGGAACCGTCATGAAAACTGCTTTGATTCAGCTTTTGACCGCCTTTATTTCCTCCTGGGGCTTTTCGATGCTCTTTGGCCTGCGCCGCCGGTTCCTGATTTACGCCGCGCTGGGCGGGGTGCTGTGCTGGGGCGTTTACCTCGGCATGGACGCCTGGACGCACATGGAGTTTCTCTCCTGCCTGATGGCTGCCGCCTCCACCGTGGTCTACGCGGAGCTGCTGGCGCGCCGGTTGAAAACCCCCGCTACGCTCTTTGTCGTGCCGGCCATTCTCCCGCTGGTGCCGGGCGGCTCGCTCTATTATACGATGGAGAACATCGTCCACGGTCAGCTGGAGGCCGCGCGCAGCTACGGTCAGCAGACCCTGATCGCCGCGCTGGCGATCGCCGCGGGCATCAGCTTCGTCGTTGCGCTGCGCGAGCTGAGAGCAAGAAGATAAACAGGATTTGACCCGCCGCAGTCTCCGCGGCGGGTCTGTTGCAGGAATATGATGAATCATCCGGTTATCGGGCGCTTTGCGCCAAGCCCTTCTGGCTATCTGCATATGGGGAATCTCCTGTCCATGCTGCTGGCATGGCTGGATTGCCGCGCTCTCGGCGGGGAACTGCTTTTCCGCATGGAGGATCTGGACCCGGCGCGCTCCAAGCCGGAATACATCGCGGCGCTGGCCGGCGACCTCCGCTGGCTGGGGCTGGATTGGGACCGCGGCTGGCCCGACCCCGACTATGCCCAGTCCCGGCGCACGGCGCTGTATGAGGAGGCCTTCCGGCAGTTGGAAGCCATGGATCTGGTCTACCCCTGCTGGTGCAGCCGGGCCGAGCGTCTGGCCGCTGCCTCCGCGCCGCACCCCGGCGAGGCGGAAGCCGACGGCGGCTGCCGCTGCGCCCATTTGAGCCGGGCAGAGCGGGAAGCGCTGCTGCGCAGCGGCCGCAAACCCGCCTGGAAGCTCCGCTGTCCCGACGAGACGATCCGCGTCACGGACGGGCACTACGGCCTGTACGCGCAGAACCTCGCCCGGGAGGCAGGCGACTGCATCATCCGCCGCGCGGACGGCGTGTTCGCCTATCAGCTCGCCGTCAGCGTGGACGACATGCAGATGGGCGTGACTCGCGTGGTGCGCGGGCGCGACCTGCTCTCCTCCGCGCCGCGCCAGCGCTGGCTGATCGAAACCCTCGGCGGAACGGCGCCGGACTACTGTCACGGGCCGCTGATTTCTTCCGGCGAGGGCAAGCTCTCCAAGCGTCTGGGCAGTCTCAGTACCCGGCAGCTGCGGCAGGAGACGAAGCCGGATGCGCTCGTCGGTCGTCTCGCCCATCTCTGCGGCTTGATTGAAACCGAAGAGCCGCTCACACCCCGCGAGCTCCTGTCCGTGTTTTCCTGGGACAAGGTCACGCGGGCGGATATTCCCCTGTAAAATCAAACAAAAAACCCCGGAAAACCAAGTTTTCCGGGGAATTTTTCATGCCTGCGGGTATTCGCCGCAGAGCAGCCGGTAGGGCGGCTCGTCCTCCTCGATCGTCGGGAAACGGCCCACCGGTGGGTTGAAGCGGTTGTCGGACTTGTCGTCGTTACACTGGCTCACCTCGCCCAGCAGCACCGGGCCGGTGCCGGGCTCGACGGTGAAATCGTGGTAGAGGCGCTGCTGGATGTGGATGCTCTCGCCGGGGTGCAGACATACCTGCGTGCCGGCAGGCACGGTGTAGGTTCGGCCGTCCGTGTGCACGGTTACGTCGCTCTCCCGGTCGATCTCCTCATCCGGCAGGGAGTTGTAGACGCGGATCAGCACGTTGCCGCCCGCGCGGTTGATAATGTCCTCGGTCTTATACCAGTGAAAATGCATCGGCGAATACTGGCTCTCCTTCAGGTACAGCAGCTTTTCGGCATAGACCTTGGGGTATTTGTCCGGCATGGCACGGTTGCCGTTGCGCAGGGTAATAAGCGAAAAGCCCACCCGGTCAAAGTCACCCAGGCCGTAGTCCGTGATGTCCCAGCCCAGCATACAGTCGCGCACTTCGTCGTATTCGTGGCCGATGTGCTGCCAGTCCTCCGGCGTAAAGGCGCAAAACGGCGGCAGGGAGACGCGGTAGTCCCGAATCATCTGCTCCATCTCGCGGAGCGCTGCGTTGATTTCGCTTCGTTTCATCGTTCGTCCTCCATCATGGCAAAGTAGATCGACCCGACCGCCTGGCCGAACTGCGCGACCGTAACGCCCGGGCGCTGCGCGAGTTGTCGCATCAGCGGCGAGCAGGCGAGGTTTTCGTCGGCGGCGACGAGGCGCAGCCCGGGCATGACGGCAGCACAGCCCTCCTGAATCAGCCGGAAGCAGCGCGCCCGCTTGACAAAACGGCCGTAGAGATAGCGCACCGGCGTCTCGGGGCGCAGGATGAAGTCCATCTCCCGGTTCACCTGCGCCAGATGTTGCCCGATTCGGCGGAAGATCTCCTCCGCCTCGCCTTTCCCCTCCTCGGCCAGCGCCATCAGGTGCTCGAGGCAGGGTTTGCGCAGGTCGCGGGGGCTGCTTTGGATCTGCAGCAGGCCGTTTGTTTCTTCGGCAAAGCCCGCCAGCATCGTGGGCTTGAGCTCCCAGGCCATGCGGTAGCAGGCCGCCTGTCCCAGATAGCGCCGCGCGCCGGGCAGGCCGGAATTTTCGTTGCAGACCGAGCGCAGATCCATCGGAGCGTAGCGCCGCTGCGGGAAGCTGCCCAGATCGACCAGAAAATCGTACATCTCCAGCGGCAGCTCCGGCACCCGTCCGTCCGGCAGCAGCCAGCCGCTGCCGAGGTCGGTGCCCAGGGTGTGCGCCAGCACGCCGCCCTCAAGGCTCGTCTCCCCGCCAAAGGCCAACTCCATCGCGGCGGAAAAGGCCGCCATGTTTCCGTCGTTCGTGATGCGCACGCGCCCGCCGGGGACGCAGCAGCCCAGCAGCCGCTCCTTCAGGCCGCCGAGCTTTTGAAACTCGCGCTCATAGTCCAGCGCGGGATTGTCCCGCAGGCCGCGGGTCTTGGGCGTCTCGCCGCCGAGGATGCGGTCGCGGATCACCACGTCGGGAAAGCTGAGGCCGATGGCGTCGAAGCGCTGCCCGTCGGTGGCGGCCAGCGCCTCGTCCAGCAGCGTAAGCAGCGGCGCGACGATGCCCTCCGCCGTGGGACTATGCGAGGGATCCCAGTCATATTCCCGGGTGTAGAGCAGCACGCCGCCGCGGGAGACGGCGAGCTTGACGTCCGTACCGCCCACGTCCATGCCGCAGCAGTAGGCGCCGTCCGCCTTTTCGGCCGCCGCGCGCAGCCTTCCGTTCAGATCGACCGGCTTACGACTGCCTGTTTGCGGCGGCAGCGACGCGCAGCTTCCGAGATCCTCCACCGTAAAGGCGAAGGGCTGCCCGCCGAGCGCTGCGCTGATGCGGTTCGACACGCTCACGGCCTTGCCGTAGCCGCGCCGCACGCTCTGCCGGAGCTGGAACACGCGCTTCAGCTCGTCGACGAGTTCCGCGAGCGCGGCGTTCTCCCTGCGGTAAAATACGCGCAGCTCCCGTCCGCCGCGGGCGGACAGCAGGTTAAAGACGCAGGCGCTCAGCATTGACAGCGCGAAATCCCGTTCCCGCTCTCCCTGCCACGGCGGCAGAAACAGCGGAAAATCCTCCCGGCTGCCGTCGCAGCCGGTCAGGCGCAGCACAAGGCGCTCGGCCTCCGGCGCAGCTGCGCCGGAGGCCCTCAGGTCGCCCAGCCAGACCGGTTCTCCGGCCTCGGCGGACGCGATGTGAGTTTGATAAAATGATTCCATCATGGTTCACAGCGGACGGGAATTCCCGCCTCGTTCAATTCGCGGCGCAGGCGCTTCATATCCCGGAAAAACACCGTGCCCGGCATGCCCGCGCAGCGCGCGCCGTCGATGTTCAGAGGGCTGTCGTCGATGAAAAAGCATTCCTCCGGCCGGAGAGCATACGTCTCAAAGAGCCGTTCGTAGATCTCGCGCTGCGGCTTGAGGAGCTGCACGTCGGCCGAGACGACGAGGCCCTGAAAGCACTCGTGCGCCGGCAGGCGATGGTAGTACTCGTGCAGGAAGCTCGTGGCGTTGGAGAGGACATAGAGCCCAAAGCCCAGATCCCGAATCTCCCGGATCAGCGCCTCCACGCCCTCAATGTGGACCAGCTCCCCCTTCCACCAGTCGCGCACGCAGCGTTCCGCCGCGCCGTGCAGGCGCTCGGGCAGCCGTCGGCAGATGCGCGCCAGGCCCTCGTCCTGATCCATGGTTCCGTGATCCATCGCCACCCACTCCACACAGTCAAAGACCTCGCGGCGAAGACGCTTTGCGTCTTCGCCCGCGATGCCGAGTCGGGCAATGATCTTGTCCGGATCCCACTCGATCAGGACGTTGCCCATATCAAAAACAATCTGTTTGATCATGCGTCTGCCCGCTCCGCCTTTCCTTTACTGAATTTCGCGCGCAGCGCTTCCACGCGCTTGCGGCGGCGGTCGCGGATTTCCAGCCGGTCGCCGAGGTCGCGCGCGCCGACGCCGTAGACCAGATACAGGATCAGGCCGGACACCAGCATGATGAACACCGTGGACGCGCAGCGGCGGCCGGAGGCGTTGATGTTATAGCCGTACAGGCCTTCCTCGGCGCACATGGCCTGGATCACCATGGCATAGCTGGTGCCGTAGGTGCTGGCGAAGGTGGCGGACATGTCGTACTCGGTGAACAGGGCGTTGAAGTTCAACGCAAAGACCGCCAGCACGCTCGGCAGGATGATCGGGAGCTTCACCCGGAGGAAGGTGCGGATCGGGCTGGAGCCCAGGTTTCGCGCCGCGTCCTCCAGTTCCTCGTCGATCGTATAGAACGAGGCCTTGATCATGCGCAGCGAGAAAGGCAGCTTCGTCACCGTATAGGCCATGACGATCAGAAAGCGCACGTTCTGGGCGTAATAGAGGTTCGTGTTGCCCACGTACCACACCGCATTGGAGTTGAAGTAGGTGCGGTAGGAATAGCAGATCAGGATGGTCGGCAGCAGCCAGGGGAACAGCAGGGCGTACTCCAGCACAACGCCGCTGCCCTTGTTCTTTTTCTTGAACATGTAGTTGACCGCCACCACGACGATCACACAGGCCAGCGCCGCAGCCAGCGCCGAGAGGATGAAGCTCAGCTTGATACCGCCGAGCGTCGCCTCGTTGGAGAACACGCCCGAGACCGAACCGACGCGGGTCTTGTACTTGCCGCGGCTGGTGAGGTACTGATAGTCCTCCTGGCCGAAGAAGTTGATCAGCGTCCAGTGGCTGAGATCGAGCTTTTTCATGCGGATGGCGCTGTAGGTCTGGAAGGAGAAGATGATGATCATCACAACCGGGGTCATGTAGATGATAAACAGGACGTAGGCGTAGATGTGCGCGAGCACATTGGCCACGGGGTTGTTGATCTTCTGCTTCTGCAGCCGCGCCTTGGTCTTGGACACGGAGAGATAGTGACCCTTGCGCTCGTAGGCGGAGAGCACCGTCAGCAGCACGATCGTGAACATGGCCAGAATGATCGACAGCAGCGCCGCGCGGGCCTGTGGGAAGGCCTCGTCCGCCGTGGAGGAGCCGGCCAGACGCACGATCTCGGGGTTGATGGAGTCATAGCCCAGCAGGGTCGGCGCGGACATGGCGCACAGGCCCGTGATGAAGGTCATGACCGTCAGGGAAAACAGGGTCGGGATCAGGGTCGGCAGCACGACCTTCCAGAGCACCTTGAAGGGGTTGGCGCCCATGTTGCGCGCCGCCTCCACGGTGTTGTAGTCGATGCCGCGGATCGCGTTTCGCAGGAAGAGCATGTGGTTCGAGGTGCAGGCGAAGGTCATCGTAAACAGCACCGCGTTGAAGCCGGAGAACCAGTTGGGGTTGAAGGCCGGGAAGGCGTTTTTCAGCGCCGTCGTCAGAATGCCGTCGCTCGCATAGAGGAACATGTAGCCGGTGACCAGGGCCACGCCGGAGTAGATCATCGTGGTCATGTAGCCCAGCCGAAGGATCTTTGCTCCCTTGATGTCAAAATACTCGGTGAGCAGCACGATGGAAATGCCGACGACGTTGACGGTGATGACCAGCAGCACCGCCAGCTTCAGCGAGTTCCAGACGTATTTGCCCATCGTGCCGGCCATAAAGAAGCGGATCACGGCGAAGGGATCCCGCTCTCCGGCGGCGTTGGTGGTGTTGAAAATGCTGGTCAGCGTGTTGAGGCACGGCAGCAGCATGAAGCCGAAAAAGAGATAGGCAAAAAACGCGATGCCGAACACGCGCAGCAGCCACTCCGGATGAAGCTTTTTGCCCAGAGTCTGGCTCATTTTGCCACCTCGC
This sequence comes from Oscillospiraceae bacterium, assembly GCA_902801295.1. GTDB lineage: Bacteria > Bacillota > Clostridia > Oscillospirales > Oscillospiraceae > Limivicinus. The sequence goes on from CADCHN010000007.1 coordinate 41,682, forward strand.
CTTCCTGCGTGGGTTCATAGGCCATGACGTCCGCCGGGTCAAGAATGACCTGGACCGCCTGGCCTTCCTCGTAGATCCGCACGCCGTCGTTCTTCTCGATGACTTTGATGGTCTGGCTGCCGAGGTCGATGTAATATTTAATGTAGAGTCCATAGTACTCGCGCACGGTCACGACGCCGTCCAGGGCGACCTGGCCGGGCCGCGGCTCGACGTTGACGTGCAGGCGCTCCAGGCGGACGTAGTTGTGCTTGGCGGGATCGAGCTTTGCGCCGGCGGCGTTGGCCTGTTTCACGACCTCGTCGCTCAGACGGTTGATGTCGCCGATGAAGTTGCACACAAACTCCGTCTTGGAGAAGTTGTAGACTTCATTCGGCGTACCGATCTGCTCAATATAACCCTTGTTGAACACGGCGATGCGGTCGGAGAGCGTCAGCGCCTCCTCCTGATCGTGGGTGACGTAGATCGTCGTGATGCCGAAGTCCTTCTGCATCTTCTTGAGCTCGTTTCTCAGCTGCACGCGGAGCTTGGCGTCGAGGTTCGACAGCGGCTCGTCCATGCAGATGATGGCCGGCCCCGTCACCAGAGCGCGGGCGATAGCCACACGCTGCTGCTGGCCGCCGGAGAGCTGGCTGACCGCCTTCTGCAGCTGCTCGTCCGACAGATCGACCTTTTTGGCAATATCGCGCACCTTTTTGTCGATCTCGTCCTTCTTGAGCTTCTGGATCTTCAGGCCGAAGGCGATATTATCGTACACGGTCATCGTCGGAAACAGCGCGTAGCTCTGGAATACGATGCCGATATTTCTCTTCTCGATGGGAACATGGGTGATGTCGCGGTCCTTGACCACTACCGAGCCGGAGACCGGCTCGATAAAGCCGGTGATGGTGCGCAGCGTGGTCGTTTTGCCGCAGCCGGAGGGGCCGAGGAAGGTGAAAAACTCGCCTTCCTTGACATGGACGTTGATGTCATGCAGGGCGGTGAAATCACCGAATTTCACGACGATGTTGTTGAGTTTGATCATACAGAAAGCTCCTTTGGTCTGTGTCTGTGTTCCCGGCGGGAACGGACGGCCGGATCCGCCTCTTCTTTTCTCCCGATACAGATATGGCGACTTGGTTGCCCAAGTCGCCATATCCAGTTCACTGTGTGTCTAATCAGGCAGCAGCCTGAGTCAGGGTAGCCCAGTCAAGGTTGTCCCAGTCGGGCTCGGCAGGAGCATCAGCGGCGTCCTTCCAGTAGAAGCCCAGGTTGGTCATGATGTTGGTCCACTCGCTGTTGTGGGCGGCAACATACTCGGCATAGCTCATGTCGGTGCCTTCCACGGTGTTCAGCGCAAAGTTGGGGATCTCGTAAATGGCGGGGATGCCGTCGGGGTAGAGCTCGTCGGCAGCGGCCTTGTTGCAGGGATAAGAGTCAAACTCTTCGCCCCAGGCAGCCTGAACCTCGGCAGAGCCGAACCACTCGGCAAAAGCCTCGACAGCGGCGGTCTGCTCGGGGGTACGGTCGGCCTTGTCCAGGATGCCGATGTACTCGGCGATGTAGTAGGTGCCGTCCTTGATGTCGGCCAGGGCCCAGTTCTCGGGCTCGAAGGTGCCAAGCAGAGGATTCTCGGAGCCCTCAGCCGCGACGTCGATCTTGCCGTACAGCGCGGAGGAGTAGAACTCGGAGATGGCCACGTCGCCCTTGTTCAGAGGATCGAAGCCGTACTTGTAGTCGTCGCCGCCGAACTTGCCGTCCGCGCAGAACTTCCACAGGGTCTTCCAGCCGTCAATGCTGATGCCGCCGGCCGGGGAGGCAGGATCGGTGAAGGGATAGAGCATGGCGGAGTTGATGTTCATGTTGGTCGTGCCGCCGACCTTGTTCTGGCGGTACCAGGTATAGCCGGAGTTGACAACGTCGGCCCAGTGGTCGAAGTGCAGCTCCTCGCCGTTGGTGCCCAGCTCGTCGTTGCGGTAGAGCATCAGAACGTTCTGGATGACGATGCCGTAGGCCTTGCCGTCATACTTGAAGTCGCCAACCTGATCGGCCCAGGTCGGAGTCCAGTCGCGGATGGCGAGGTTCTCGTACTGACCCTTGATCAGCTGACTCCAGCGAGTCTCGTTCAGGCCGAAGATCAGGTCGCCGTCTTTGTTCTCGTTGGCAGCCTGGATGGCGGCGGTGTCGCCGGAGATGACCTCGTTGGTGTCGAGGCTGATGGTGAAGCCGGCCTCTTTCGCCGCTTCAATGAGCCAGGTCACGCGCTCGGTGGAGTTGGAGTTGGAGTAAATGCGGATGGGGTAGCTGAGATCGGGCTCAACCGCGGTCTCGGCGGGCTCGGTATTGGCCTCCTCGCCGGGATTCTCGGCAGGCGCCTCAGTGGGAGCCTCGGCGGACTGTTCCGCGGGCTTCTGCTCAGCAGCGGGCTGGGCGCCGCAGGCGGCCAGCGCAAATACCATGACAACAGCCAGAAGCAGTGCAATCAGCTTTTTCATTGTTTGTCTCCTTTTCATCTATTTTTGCAGGCAGGCCGGGCGGCGCCTAAAAAACAAAGGCCCGTGATCCCCTCTCGACTGATTGGGTCTCGCCAGGCCAGCGTTGTCTTCGGCAATCCGTAGAGCCTCGCCTTACAAATCATAGGTATTTTAGCAGTCTCTGCACGTTCATGTCAAGAGAAGCGCCCGTTTTCACCGTCAATTTAGGCGGATTGCATAATTTTCTGTTAAAAACTTTGTAACATATTTCTGCCGTGAAGGCGTGTCCCCCGCACATGCTCGCCCGCTCGCAGCAGCGAGGCTCCCCTGCCGGGCCGCTGCTTGACATCCCCGGGCGGATATGGTATTTTTGAACGGCAAACGGAGGGTTACCGAAGCGGTCATAACGGGGTGGTCTTGAAAACCATTAGAGTGAAAGCTCACGCGGGTTCGAATCCTGCACCCTCCGCCACGTCGTCGCAAGCTGCATATCGCTTGCGACGACTTTTTATGCTGCGCATCAAAAGTCATCCCGCGCTCATTCCGCTGCTCCTCCTCTCCAAATCGGACCCGCTTCGCTGGGCTCCGATTTGGGGTCGGCATCTATCGTGTAAAGATTAGCCATAAAGAAAACCGTCGACTTTTGTCGACGGTTTTCTTTATGGCGGACGCCGGTCGGCTTTCTTATTTTCTATTAAGTCGCTTGTTATTTTCCCGCCCGGGGACTATAATCTCCCACGCAACAAACAATTGGAGGATAACATGAAAAAGACACTACTCTCATTCGTACTTTCCATGGCGCTCATCATTTCGATGACCGGCTGCGGGACCGTCCCGTCTGCCGAAAACGAAGCGCCCGCCGCCGAGCCGCAGGTCACAGCGGACGTCCAGACCCCCGCAGAGGACGACGGGCAGACCGTGCCTGCCGAAACCGCCGAGCCTGTGGCCCCCGAAGCTGAGAGCGAAGCCCAGGCCGCGAACTATATGACCGCCTACCGTGCGGACGGTTCCACCGCGATCCTGGTGGACTGCGGCAACGGAATCTGGACGGATGCCAACGGATTTCCCTATAAGCTGGGTGAGGATGGCACGCTGCGAGCCATGGTCTCCGGAAATCTCTACACCGAGGTGCCTTCTGCTGTGGAGCCGGAGATCATCCGGCAGGACGGCGATCGCTATGAAGGGCTCATCATGCTGGAAGGCATGGAGCAGACGGTTCCATACGAGCACATTGTAAACAAAACTGCCGGATTCGAAATGGACTACGACTATGAGAAGTTCGTACGGCACAGCGAAGCGGATCGGGAACGCTTTATTTTGGCATGGGACGACCCGGAAAACCCCGAGTATTATCTTGAGGTGACCTACAGCCCGGAGGATGCCGAAACCGTCGCCGCAGCCATCAGCGAGGAGCTTTCAAAGGATTATGAAATTAACCGGAGTTCGTTCGCGCTTGACCGCGCGGGCAGCTGCATCCTGATCGACGCATGCGAAGTCAAGGGCGGCGGCTATACGGCGGACCAGATGCAGACGGTGGATATCATCCCGACAGCCGACGGCTGCCTGATCGCCACAGCACACTACGGCATCGAGAGCTCTGATCTCATTGGCGCACGGTTCCGCGCTATGGAGAACACTCTGTCTGTCATTGACAGATAATCTCTTCTCACCGGCATTTGGTACGCCGCTGACGACACAAAAAACAAGGAGAGAAGAATTTGAAGAAACTATTTGCATTCACCGTTATCATGACGCTCGTGCTTTCACTGGCCGCCTGCGGAAGCGCCCCGACCGCTGAAACCGAACCATCTGCCGAGCCACAGGCCACAGAACCCGTCCAAGCTTCTGCGGAGGACAACGGGCAGAACCCTGTGATGAACTTTGTCGGCGTCTACAGCACGGACTACAGCACGGAAGCGCTGGTCGAAGCTGAGGGAACGGAAAACGCGAAAATCACCGTCACCTGGGCGGGCAGTCCCTGGTTTCATAATCAAACCGTCATGAGCGGTCGATTTGATCCCCAGACGCTTACGGTGGAATTCAACAGCGCGACGCTGACGGAGTACACCTACAACAGCGACGGCAGCGTAGCCGAAGAGACGGTCAGCTATACGGACGGGACCGGCCGCGCCGTCTTCAACCCTGAGGACAACACGCTGACCATCACGGAGGAATTTTCCTCCGGCAATATCGACACCGTGTATACCTGGGGTCCTTCCCCGGATATGAAATATGTGAGCGATCCGGATCATTATGCCTCCGTCACAGCCATGGACAAGGCCAAGGTTGAGACGGTGGTCGGTTTTCATGTTCGCACCGCCTATCTGAGCGAAAACTGGTATGCGCTGGCTGATATGATCCGCTATCCCATTACGATCAACGGCACAGAGCTGGCTGACTCCGATGCCTTCCTGGGCTACATGATCGATAAAACTGTGAGCGAGAGCGATCGCGACGCCATGCTGGAGGAGGACTTCCTTGACATGTTCGTCAACTACCAAGGAATCATGATGGGTGACGGTGAGATCTGGCTCAGCGACCCCAACTATGGGACGGACGCCGAGCCCGTGCTTGAGATCATCGCCATCAACGGGATCGTAAATCGGTAATTCCCAGCGTCAAATCCGAATCGAACCCACTTCGCCAGGCTTCGTTTCGCTTAGGTTTCCGGCATTTATCGTGTCAAGATGCCACTCCAAGTGTCAATCCGGCTTTCTTAATTTCTATTAAGCCGCTTGTACTTTTCCCGCGCGGAGGCTATTATCTCCAACACATCAAGTATGAGGAGGAAATCATGAAAAAGACTGTACTTGCTTTGACAATCATCGCGGCACTCGTGCTTTCACTGGCCGGGTGCGGGAACGTCCCTGCCTCCGAAAGCGAAGCGCCCGCCGCCGAACCGCAGGTCACAGCGGAAGCCCAGGCTCCCGTGGAGGACGACGGACAGGCCGCGTCTTCCGAGACTGACGAACCGCAGGCCGCGCCTTCCGAGACTGACGAGCCCGCCGCCGAGTCCGTCAGACAGGACGGGGAACGCTTCGAAGCGGTCATCGTCATCGAGGGCATGGAGGAGACAGTCCAATACGAGCACATCCGGAACGATACGCTCGGGTTCGAGATGGACTACGACTATGAGTCCTTCGTACGGCGCAGCGAAGCGGATCGGGAATGCTTTGTCTCGGTCTGGGACGACCCCGAACACCCCGAGAACTATCTCGAGGTGAGATCCGACACGGGGAATGCCGAACTTGTCGCCTCGGCCATAAACGCAAGCCTTTCGGAAGCTTACGATACGATCGTCGAGGAGTACGAGCTTGACCGTGCGGGCAGCTGCATTCGGATCGAAGCATCCGAGCTCAAGGGCACCGGCACAATGGCGGATTTGCTGCAGGTCGTGTATATCATCCCGGCACCCGACGGCTGCCGCGTCGCCACGGCGCACTTCTCTATTGAGGGCGCCGAAGGCTTTGGGAGACGCTTCTCTTATATGGTGAAAACCTTGGATGTCATTGACAGATAGTTTCACATACTTATTAAATTGTTTGAGCATCCTTTCACTTCAAGCCCATGGCATCTGTCGTGTAAAGATTCGGCAAGGAGCGCCGGGGAGCGGTCGATTTTGACCGCTCCCCGGCGCTCCTTGTGTTTTCTGATTCATGATTTGGCTTGTCTCAGCGCACGGTTTCACCCCAAACGGGGGTGGTTTTCACATAAGTCCAGCGGAACGGGCTATCGGGGGATTGGATTCGCTCCGACAGCAGTGAAGCGGCCAGACGGCCGATCTCCGCGCTGGGAATCTGCGCGGTGGTCAGCGGCGGATCAATAACCGAGGCTTCCAAAGAACCGTCAAAACCCGTAACCATCATATCCCCAGGAACGGACAGTCCCCTTTTTTTCAATGCCGCCATCAGATGGATGGCCAGGTAGTCGTTGGCACAGGCAAAGCCGTCCGGCATCTCCGGCATGGCGGCAAGCTGCTTGAGCAGCCAATCGGTGTCTCCGTAAAGATCACTGTCTTTCTCAAGAATACATAGCGCCCGATCCATCGGCACTCCAGCCTCACCGAGCGCCGTACAGCAGCCGACCCAGCGTTCATGGAAGCTGTTGCAGTGATCAATGTCTCCCACAAAGCCGATGCGGCGGGCCCCGGCGTCGATCATGCGCTTTACCAGAACGGTTTCGCTGGCTATATTTTCCATAGAGATATAGTCACAGTTGATCGGCAACCTGCCCGCGCCGGCATATCCGTCTACGAAAACCGTAGGCTTTTTTAAGGTGCAAATCATATCAAGGTATTCCCGATCAAACAGTTCTATCCCGAGAATCCCCGCGGTTTCATCCAAATTAAGATGGGGAGGCAGTCTCTTCTCCGCGATTTCCCCGGCGGATACTTCGTACATTTTCATGGTATAGCCGGCACGGCAGATCTGATCGGTAAAACTCGTGATAAAAAAGGCGCCAAAATTGTGGCTCAGGAGCTTGTGCTGCGTCAACAGCGCAATGCTGCCGCGCTTTTCCCCGGTCTCCGCTTCCTCGGGCCGCTGAGAGTAGCCGAGCTCCAATGCTTTGGCGAGAACCAGTTTTCTGGTAGCCGCCGGCACGGCCCCGCGGCCGTTGAAGATCTTGGAGACTGTATTTCGCGACAGTCCGCAGGCATCCGCGATGTCCTGCATGGTAACTCTCTTCAGTGCCATAAATACTCCTTCTGCATGTACTGTTATTTGTATCATAACACGGCGTCAGGCAAAAAGCAAGGTTTACAAAATATAAACTCCTTTCAGAATGCTCTTGTCTATTCTACACAGAAAGCCGACCGTCCTCCCGGTAGGCAGCTGGATATTCCCCAAGAATTGCACAAAAACATTGACATTTCTTAACATGCGTTTTATACTTAATCTGTATAATAGTTTACATTTTGCACATTTGTGCAGGCGGCACTTTTTCTGCTTCCCACAGAAACAGCAAGGACCTATTGAGCGAGGAGGATTTCGTTATGAAACGCACGAAACTGATGATCGCAGTACTGCTTCTGGTCTCTTTCCTCTTGTCTTCCTGCGGGCAGGCGGCTCCGGCGGTGTCGCTACGCTGCGGATAAACACGGCCAGATCCGACGACAGGCTTTGGAGCGCACGCTTCTTTGTCGGCGCCGAAATTATCCCTGAAAAGGGTGAGAAGTATCGGATCAGCGCCACACTCCATTCGGAAAAGGCCATTGGCGGCTTTGAGGTGCTGTATTCCAACGGCACCGCAGATAACGATGAATACAATCGCTGGGGAAAAGGCTACTTTGACGGCAATTACGGCTTGAGCGTGGCAGCCGACGGGACATATCAGGTCTATCAGGAGTTTACTGCGCCCGAACTCAGCCAGTACAATGAGCTGTTCCTGCGCTTCCAGATCGGAAACAGCCCGGCAGACAACACGGTCACTGTCCGCAATATCACTGTGGAAAAATGGCTTCCCGAGCATGAGGAAATCAGTGGGGGGAAGCACACAGAACAATTCCTTTGATCTGGAAACCAACGCAGGTACGGTCGCTGCGCTGACCGGACACGGGTCAAGCGCAACGTCAACGGTCACGACGCCAGGCGATGACTGGCACGCCAAGCTCTATGCCAAGCCCGGCCTTGCGCTGGAAGCCGGCAAAAACTATCAAATCAGCATGAACGTCAAATCCATCATCCCTGCGCCCTTTGAGGTCTGTTTCAACAACGGCGACGAGGAAAAGGGTCTTGGCGCGATATTCGGCCTGATCTCCACTCCGTCCGGACAGTACGTCGAGTATGCCACCTACCCGAAGCAGGATACGCAGCTTGTCATCCAGCTCTCTCTCGGCAACTGCTCGGCTCCGAACAGCATCGTGCTTGGCAGCCTCAAGGTCGAACGGGCCGGTACGATCCATCTGATTTCGGATACGATCTATACCTTCTGAGCGTCCGGCGCTTCCCCCTTTTATCAGATCAGCCGGATCACTAAACGAGAAAGGTGTGTTAACCATGCGCAATCGTCAGTATCTGATCGCTCTCCTCCTGATGATGGCTCTGCTCCTGTCCGCCTGCGGCGGCGCGGCGAGCACCGACGGGAACCTCGCGGAGGCTCCCGAGGAGACCGTCGAGGAAGTTGTCTATGAAAACCTCCCGGATGAGCCCTATGAGGCAGTTCCTTACACCCTGTATCCCGCGCCGGAGGGCGGCTATGTGGGCGACGTGATGCCCTTCGTGACCGAGGACGGTACGCTGGAGATCTACTATCTGTTCGATACGGATCGCAACGGCCAGGGCTATCACCCGATCTATCAATACTCCACCGCGGATCTCTGCGGATATGAAGACCACGGCATGGTGCTCAATTACGGGCAGATGTCCGATCCCGACCCCGCGCTGGGCACCGGCTGCGTCATGCAGGACCGCGACGGCCTCTACCATCTCTTCTATACCGGCCACAACGACACCGGCAACGGCGGAAAGGGCAAGGAGTGCGTCATGCATGCTTCCAGCACCGACCGGGAGAACTGGGTCAAGGACGAAGAGGTTCTCTTCTTCAGCCCGGAGGGCTATTCCAAGGACGACTTCCGCGATCCCGAGGTCTTCTGGGTGGAGGAGGATCAGTGCTACTGGCTGCTGATCGCCGCGCGCGAAAACACGCTGGGCGGCGTGGTCGTCAAGTACACCTCCACCGACCTGAAAAACTGGGAGTTCATCGGCCCGATTTTCGCGCCCATGGAGCAGTACATGTGCGAGTGCCCCGATCTTTTCTGCATCGGAGATACCTGGTACCTCACCTACAGCTGGGACTGCGTCACCTATTACGCGATCGGCGATTCCATGGGCGGCCCCTTTGTCGCCCCGAGGGATAACATCCTCGACGGCAAGGGCATGACGGAAGGCAACGGCTTTGTCTTCTACGCAGCCAAAACCGCGGAACTGGACGGCAGGCTCTACCTCTGCGGCTGGCTCGGCCGCGCGGGTCTGAGCGGAGATTCCGGCATCTACCAGTGGGCCGGCAGCGTCATGAACCACCAGCTCGTCCAGCACGAGGACAAGACGCTGGGCGTGAAGGCGCCGGACACCTTTGCCGACTACTTTACCGTTGACAAGATTGTCTCTGCCGTGCCGAGAACTGACGGTGTCGACATCAACGGCAACACCATCTCCCTCTCAGCGGCGGAGGATGCCTACGCGCTGGCCGACATGGGAACCCGTCCCGCCACGATGACCCTGGAATGTGACGTGAGCTTTGACGAAGAAGGCTGCGTGGGCTTTGCCTTCGGCGGCAGCGCAAGCGACGAGACCTACACCGCACTGTGTCTGGATGCCCGGCGCGGCGTCCTGCACTACGAGGGCTACGAAGTCACAGAGATCCGGGATTACGATCCCATGGCTCTCACCCGCTTTGACTTTTCCAAGAACAGCGTGCACCATGTAAAGCTGGTCTGCGAAAACGAGATCGTTGTGATGTATGTCGACGATATGAAGGCGCTCAGCTCCCGCATTACCCATTCGATCGACGGCGCGCACATCGGCGTGTTTGCCGACGGCTGCAGCGCGACCTTCAGCAATATCAGCATCAAGCTCCCGGGATGATATTCGCTTCCGTCTGACCCCATTTGCGGGGTCAGACGGAAAGCAGCAGCGCAGAACGAGAAAACGGTCGGGGCCGCTCCGCCTTGACATTCTTTCTGAAATCTGTTAGGATACGATCGCCTCGGAGGGCAAATCATTCAGTAGAAATGAGAAGCCGGATAAGAGAGCGGGCTGAGACGCCTGCTTCCTTATCCGGCTTTTTTGGAGAATAAATGGAACAGATCAAGGACTTTACCAAGGGCCCGATCTTGGGTCCGCTGCTTTCCTTTTCCATGCCGATTTTGCTGGCACTGTTTCTGCAGGCACTCTACGGCGCGGTTGACCTGCTGGTGGTGGGCAAATACGCGCTGGCGCAGGACGTGTCCGGCGTGGCGGTGGGCTCGCAGATCATGCAGACCGTCACCGGCCTTGTCAGCTCCTTTGCCATGGGAACGACGGTTTTGCTCGGCCAGACGATCGGCGCGGGCCGGCGCGAGGAGGGCGGCCGGATCATCGGTACCAGCACCGTGATCTTCTTTCTGGTCGGCGCGGCGCTGACGGTGCTGCTCCCGCTGCTCGCGGCTGCTCTGGCGAAGGCGATGAACGCGCCGGCCGAGGCCTTTGCCGAAACGCGGCAGTATATTGCGATCTGCGGCTTCGGCTCGGTGATGATCGTGGCCTACAACGTGCTGGGCAGCATCATGCGCGGACTGGGCGACTCCCGCACGCCGCTGATGACCGTCGCTATCGCCAGCGCCTGCAACATTGCGGGGGACTTGCTGCTGGTGGCCGGGCTGCACCTGGGTGCCTCTGGCGCCGCCATGGCAACGGTTGCCTCCCAGACGGTCAGCGTGCTGATCTCGCTTCTGATTCTACGGCGCCGGACGCTGCCCTTTTCCTTTGCCCGGCAGGATATCCGCATCGAGCTGCCGATCCTGCGGCGCATTGTTCGCTTCGGCACGCCGATTGCCCTTCAGGATCTGCTGGTGGGCCTGTCCTTTCTGGTGATCCTCGCCATCGTCAACACCCTCGGTCTGACCGCCTCGGCGGGCGTGGGCGTGGCGGAGAAGGTCTGTGCCTTCATCATGCTGATTCCCATTGCTTTCATGGACGCCATGAGCGCCTATGTGGCGCAAAATCACGGCGCAGGGAAAAATGACCGCGCCGAGCGCGGTCTCCGGATCGCCATTCTGGTGTCCACGGCCTTCGGCGCGTTGATGTTCTGGGCGGCCTTTTTCCACGGCGACCTGCTCTGCGGAATTTTCGCCCGGGACGCCGATGTGATCGCGGCGGGCTTTGACTACCTGCGGGCCTACGGCATCGACTGCCTGCTGACCTGCTTCCTTTTCTGTTTCATTGGCTTTTTCAACGGGCTGGGCGAGACCGGCTTTGTCATGCTGCAGGGCACCGCCGCCGCGTTTCTGATCCGCATTCCGGTTGCCTGGTGGATGAGCCGGGCCACCGGGCGCCTGTTTTACATCGGTCTGGGCGTTCCCTGCGCGACCGTGGTCCAGATCATCGCCTGTTTTGTTTTCTACGCGCACATTCGACGGAAGGAGAAGCTGATCACTCATGGAAAAGAAACCCTTTGACCTGGACGGCCGCCGGGTGTGGCTGTATGCCGCCGAGGCGCCGCAGATTCTCTTCCTCCAGCCGGTAGACAGCCACGACGCGGAGCTGCTGGATCGGGAAATCGAGGCAATGCAGGGCTGCGCGCTTCCCTTTGCGCTGGCGGCCTTCGAGGTGAAGGACTGGAACCTGGAGCTGAGCCCCTGGGCGGCGCCGCCGGTATTCGGAAAAACTCCCTTCTGCGGCGGTGCGGAGGAGACGCTCGGCTTTGTCACGACCCGGCTGCTGCCGGAAGTAAAATCGCGCCATGTGTTACCGGACGAGATCGCGCTTTGTATCGGGGGCTATTCGCTGGCGGGCCTCTTCGCCCTGTGGACAGCGACGCAGACGGCGCTGTTTTCCGGCGTCGCCGCAGCCTCGCCCTCGGTGTGGTTCCCCGCTTGGATCGACTATGTCAGGGAGCGCCCGATCCGGGCTGAAACTGTGTATTTGAGCCTCGGCGACCGGGAAGAGCGGGCGAAGAATCCTGTGATGGCCGCCGTCGGCGACCGCATCCGGGAGCAGTACGCGCTGTTGCAGGCCGATCACGCCGTCACGCTGGAATGGAATCCGGGCAACCATTTTCAGGATTCCGAAAAACGCACCGCAAGGGCTTTCTGCTGGGTTGCAGAAAGCCTAAAGCGGCAGGAGTAAAGGCAAAATATATGGGGCTGATTCTCCCCAAACAGCAAACACCGTCGACCGAAGCCGACGGTGTTTGCTGTTTGATGGGACTTTTCGCTCTTATTTCTCTTTCAGCAGCGGAGCGCCGGAATGCCAGGCTTTGCCGCAGATCTCACCCACCGCGTAATAGTCGTTGCGCATCTGGTCAAAAAGGAAGGTGTCCAGCTTGCCGCAGTCGATCCGGCCGGCCTCATCCAGCACCTTCTCATCCGCCAGCACGTTGACAATCTCGCCCAGCACGCGCAGGCCGTAGGGCTGCTGCTGCATTTCAAGCACTTTGCATTCGAGCGTCAGCGGGTATTCCCGCACGACGGGTGCGTCCACGCGGCTGCTCTTTTCCGCGTGCAGGCCGGTGCGCTCAAATTTGTCGGGGAACTTGTTGGCGCTGGCGATGCCCATAAAGTCCGAGGCGATCAGCGTGTCTCTCCCGGGAACGGCCAGCGTAAAGGCGCCGCGCGCCTTCAGGTTGGCAACGGTCTTATGATCCTCTTCCAGGTTGAGCGCGACCATGTTTTCCGCGCAGATGCCGCCCCAGGCCATCGCCATTTCATCGACGGTATCATCCTCGTTGTAGGTGCCGACCATATAGACGGGCATGGGAAACAGATACGGTTTTACGCCAAAATCTTTCATATGCGATCCTTTCCTCCGCAGTGCGGACTTGCTTTTCTGACACAGATATGATACCATAGGGTTCGAGAAAAAAGCAAGTACCAACATATTAGTTAGGTACTTACCGAGAGGTAAGCTATGAGTGAAAAGAACATCTCCGACGCCAGCTTTCAGGACACCGGCTACAGCTATACGCTGTCCCTGATTGCGGGCAAATACAAGCCCATCATCCTCTACTGCCTGATGGAATATGAGCCGGTGCGGTTCAACGAGATGCAGCGCTATCTGGGCAAGGTGGCGGACAAGACTCTCAGCCAGAACCTGAAGGAGCTGGAAAAGGACGGTCTGATCCGCCGCCACATGTACCCGGAGATCCCGCCCAAGGTGGAATACAGCCTCACCGAGCGCGGCCATTCCCTGGTGAAGGTGCTCGATCTGCTCTGCGACTGGGGGATGGAGAACCGGCCGAAGTGACGGCCGCTCTCAGCGTATCCGGCATCATCCGCTCTCATGCGATGGAACAAAAAGAAAAAGATAGAAAGGAAGAGAACGCATGGCATACAAGGTATTACTTCTCAACGGCAGCCCGCACGCAAAGGGCTGCACCGCGCGGGCGCTGGAGGAAATGATCCGCACCCTGCAGGAGGAGGGCATCGAGACGACGCTGCTGCAGATCGGCAATGCAGATGTGCGCGGCTGCATCTCCTGCAACTTCTGCCGCCGCAACGGCCGCTGCGTCTTTGACGACAAGGTCAACGAGGCAGCCAGGCTCTTCGAGGAGGCGGACGGGCTTGTGATTGGCAGCCCGGTTTACTACGGCTCGCCCAACGGGACCGCGCTGGCCTTCATGGATCGTCTGTTTTACAGCACCCCGTTTTCCAAGCACATGAAGGTCGGCGCCGCTGTCGTCAGCTGCCGCCGCGGCGGAAACACCGCCTCCTTTGACGTGCTGAACAAATACTTCACCATTTCCGGTATGCCCGTGGCCTCGAGCACGTACTGGAACCAGGTGCACGGCTTCTCGGCCGAGGACGTGGAGAAGGATCTGGAGGGTCTGCAGACGATGCGCAATCTTGCGCGCAACATGGCCTTTCTGATCAAGGCCATCGGCGCCGCGAAGGACGCGCAGGGTCTGCCCCGGCAGGAGCACGACTGCTTCACCAGTTTTCCCGACGGCAAGTGAGCGCCGCCATTGGGCGTTTTTCACAGAATTCCGTCCCTCCGCCCTTGATTTTATAGCACATATGTTGTAAAATACTGTATGCTCATATTTTACCATTCAGTGAGGATTCGGCCGTGAAAAATCAGAAGAACAGCGCTCTTGTCTCCGTGATTAAGTTCATTCCGCTGATCGTTTTCGCCCTCCTGGTCATCCTGTTCAAGCTCGACCTGCTGATTGCGGCGCCCATCGCCACCTTTGTTGCCGTCGCCATTTATATGCTTCTCTACGGCACAAACTTCGAGCACGCTTTCGAGCAGGGCGTTGCCGCAACACGCAAGATCGTCCTGATTTTCTTCATTCTGATGTTCGCCTACGGCGTGGCCGAGTGCTTTATGGCCACCGGCGTCGGCGCCGCGGTAATTCTGATCGCCCTCAAGCTCGGCGTGACGGCCCGCACGGTCGCGCCGATCGCGATCCTCGTGACCTGCGTGCTCTCGATCGGCACCGGCTCGAGCTGGGGCACCTTCGCCGCCTGCGCGCCGATCTTCCTCTGGCTGAACCATCTGGTCGGCGGAAACGCGATTCTGACGATTTGCGCCATTGCCGGCGGCTCCTGCTTCGGTGACAACATCGGCATGATCTCCGACGTCACCGTGCTCAGCTGCGGCCTGCAGGAGGTCAAGATCATCGACCGCATCAAGCACCAGCTTGTCTGGTCGATCGGCTGTCTTGTGATCGCGCTGGTGATTTTCTCCCTGGCGGGACGGAACCTGCCGAACGAGCAGGGCAACTTCCAGGAAGCCATCAACCAGATCCCGCCCGAGGCGATCACCGCGCTCAAGCAGGAGCGCGCCTCCGCCGTGCAGCTTCTTGAGCAGGTCAATCACGGCGTGCCCTATTACATGGTCGCACCGATGCTGGTGGTCATCGTACTGAGCTTCTTCGGCCTGCACACAATGATCTGCCTCGGCGCGGGCATGGTCTCCTCCCTGGTTCTCGGTCTCTTCGCCAAGACCATCACCCTGCACAAATGGCTGACCGTTCTGCTGCTGCCGAGCTTCCAGAGCGCCGGTGAGTCGGTCATCGTCATGATGATCTGGGTCGCTGCTTTCGGCGGCGTGATGAACGCGATGAACGCCTTTGACCCGCTCTCCCGCGGAGTGGTCAGGATGTCCAAAACGCCTCACGGTCTGCTGGGCTGGTGCGGCGTGATCTGTCTGATCGGCAACGCCGCGCTCGCAGACGAGGCTGCCCAGGTGGCGACGATCAGCCCGATCGTCCGGGAGCTGGTGGAAAAGAACATCGAGACCGACAGCGAGGAGGACGCCTACAAGCTCCGTCTGAGGCTCGCGACCTTCACCTCCTCGATGGGCATTTACGGCTCTCAGCTGATCCCCTGGCACTGCTTCCCCGTCTTCTTCGCCACCGTGGTCAACGCCGTCTATCCGATGTTTGACTCGCCCATCACGCCCATGCAGATCATCAGCCAGAACTATCTCGGTTTCCTTTTTGTCGGCACGCTTCTGCTGCTGACCTTCACCGGCTGGGATCGCTTTGTTCCGGGTCTGGCGCTGCCGAAGAATCTCCGTCTGAAGAAGAAAGAGGCCGCCGAACCGGTCTCCGAAGCCTGAGCATCAGACATATACCGCCGCAGGCGCTGCCTGCGGCGGTTTTTCTTGCATTCGTTTCGCCCATACAGTATAATAAGTGCGTTTATTCGGGAAAAGGATGGTTGCTTCCATGGTTTTCAACAGCGCCTCGTTTCTTTTCATGTTTCTCCCCGCCGCGCTGATCCTTTACTGGGTCATTCCGGGCCGGGAAGCGAAAAATATCCTGCTGTGCCTGCTGAGCCTGTTGTTTTATGCCTTCGGCGGGCTGGCGCAGCTGCCGGTGCTGCTGGCGGCTGCCGTGTGGAGCTATGGCTTTGGTTTGCTGCTCGGCCGTCCCGGCGCGCGGCGCAGGCTGTGGCTCGCGCTGGGCGTTGCGGGCAATCTGGCGCTGCTGTGCGTCTATAAATACCTCTCCTTTGTCCTCGGACTTTTCTCCCTGCGGCTTTCCTCCGCGCTGCCGCTGCCGCTGGGCATTTCCTTTTTCACCTTCCACGCCGTCTCCTACCTGGTGGACAGCTACCGCGACGCCTCTCTGGTCGAAAAGCGGCCCGACCGCCTGCTGCTCTATCTCGCCTTCTTCCCCCGTCTGATCGCCGGACCGATCGCCAAATGGAAGGACAGCCGCACGCAGCTGACGGAGAGGAGCGAATCAGCGGCCGACACGGCGGCGGGCCTGCGCCGCTTCGTGCGCGGTCTGCTGAAGAAGCTGCTGCTCGCGGAGAGTGCCGCCGCGATCGCCAACGCGGTCTACGCCCTGGAGCCGGGCACCGTCGGCTCGGCGCTGGCCTGGCTGGGCGGCATTTGCTACTGTCTGCAGATCTACTACGACTTCTCCGGCTACAGTGACATGGCCATCGGTCTCGGCCTGCTCTTCGGCTTCCGCTTTCCGGAAAACTTTGACCATCCCTATGTGTCCGGCAGCGTCTCCGAATTCTGGCGGCGCTGGCACATTTCGCTCAACCGCTGGTTCGTCGATTATCTCTACATTCCCCTCGGCGGCAGCCGCCGGGGCCAATGGATCACGCTGCGAAACCGCCTGATCGTGTTCCTCGCCACGGGCATCTGGCACGGGGCCGGCTGGACCTTTATCCTCTGGGGTCTGTGGAACGGCCTGTTTGTGGTGCTGGAAGGGCTGTACCCCGCCGTGCTGCGCACGGAAGGCAAGTCTATCGTCCGGAAGATTCTGCTGCACGTCTATGCGCTGCTCGTTTTTCTCACCGGATTTATGATGTTCCGCGCCGGCTCTGTTTCGCAGGGTCTGCTGCTGATCGGACGGTTGTTCAGCTTCACCGCTGCACCGACCGCGGGTTTGCTTTCCGTACAGACGCTGCTCACGCCGGCCCGCTGTCTGTTCCTCCTGCTTGCCATTCTCTTTGCCATGCCCATAGCTCCCCGTCTGCGGCAGGCCGCCGCAGCGCGTCTGGGCGAGGCTTCCCCCGCACTGGAGGGTCTCGCGAACGCTCTCGCGCTGGTCGGACTCGTCATCTGCGTGCTGGCGATGGCCGGCGGGGCGTATTCGCCCTTCATCTATCAGCAGTTTTAAGGAGGCGCAGACATGAAAAGATTTTTCTCCGTCCTCTTGATTGTGCTGTTTCTGGCTCTGTGCCTGATTCCCTCCCTGGGGCTGCTGCTCACGGGCGGCTCCGGCGCCGCGGCCAACCAGGTGCTCGCCGCCAAGCCTGCGCTGGAAAAGCGCGACGGCAGCCTCAACACCGCCTGGCTCGAAGGCCTCTCCCGCTATGTCAACGACCGCTTTTCTCTCCGGCAGGAGGCTGTGACGCTTTGGGCGCGGCTGAACGCCGGTCTGCTCCACAGCTCTGTCACGGATCAGGTAATCCTCGGCCGCGACGGCTGGCTGTATTTCACCCCCACGCTCCCCGACTATACCCGCACCGCACCGATGAGCGAGCGGGAGCTCTGGTGCGCTGCGCGGCGGCTCTGTTTGCTGCAGGAATACGCCGAGGCGCAGGGCGGACAGTTTCTCTTCACGATCGCGCCGAACAAAGCTTCGCTCTACCCTGAGCGACTGCCGGCGCTGCCCCGTGAAGACGCCCCCTCCAACGCCGAGGCGCTGGCCGAAGCGCTGGCCGATCAGGGCGTGCACTATCTGGATCTCTTCGCCGTCTTTCGTGCGCAGGACGAGACGCTCTACTTCCCGCGCGACAGCCATTGGACGGGCCGCGGCGCGGCGCTGGCCGCCGACGCGATTCTGGCCGCGCTGGGTCGCAAAAGCAGCTACTTCGCGTCCGACTTCACCGACGGCACGCACAAGGGCGACCTCTATGAGATGCTCTGCCCCACCGGCACCGAAACGGACGCGGACCTCGTCTACGCCCCCGGCTTTACCTTCAGTGCCAGCAGCATGAATGCCGACAGCATCACGATCAGCACCCAGTCGCAGACCGGTGATGGCACTCTGCTCATGTACCGCGACTCCTTCGGCCGCGCGCTCTACCCCTACCTGGCCGAAGCCTACGGTGATGCGCTCTTCTCCCGAAAGAACGACTATGATCCGAGCACGCTGGCGCCCGGCGGCACGCTGGTGATCGAGCTGGTTGAGCGAAATCTCCGCTACCTGCTGGACAACGCGCCCACGATGCCTGCGCCCGTGAGGGATGCCGCTGTCGCGGACGGCGCGGTGCCAAGCGGTGAGATTCTTTCCTGCACCCTTGAAAAAGGAGGACCGGAGGGCTATACTGTGTTGCGCGGAGACCTGAGCGGCCGGACGCCGGACGCCGATTCTCCCATTTATGTGCAAACGGCGCTGGGGCTCTTTGAGGCCATGCCCGATGCAGACGGATTCTCCCTCTGTCTGCCGGAGGAGGCCGCACTGGAGCCGATTCAAGTGCTGTTTTGTGCAGACGGCGTACTGCTGTCCCTGGCGGGCAGCCCGCAAAACTGAATGTATTCCCTGAACAGGAGGCTATTTCATGAAATCAACAACCGCACTTGCCCTGATTGTTGCGCTGCTGCTGGCGCTGACCGCCTGCGGCGCGCCTGCCGCCCCGGAGGCGACGGACGCGGCGCCCGTGATGACCTCTGTGCTTCCCGGCGCAAACCAGAAGCCGGCCGATGAGCCCGCCGATGAGCCGGAGGAGACCGTTGAGGTGCCGGACACGGAAGAAGTACCGGACACGGCAGAGATTGTCGCCCGCATCCTGGAGATGCAGGGCCAGCCCGTGGAGGATCTGATCGACTGGCTGGGCGAACCGCTGAGCCGGGATTATTCCTCCAGCTGCCTGGTCGAGGGCGGCCAGGACGGTCAGCTGTGCTATGACGGCTTTACCGTCTATACGCTTGTGCAGCCGGACGGCACCGAGACAATTTACGACTGCGAATAAGGGCAAAGAAGCCATCGGATCCATGGATCCGATGGCTTTTGAGACTGTCAAAAAACGATAGAACTCGAAGCGAAATAGAGAAGCGGGGGAGCGCGAGGGGGCAAGACCCGCCTCGCGTTTCAATCATCCGCCGCCCGAAAAGTCTTGAAAATATCAAGGCTTTTCGGGTAATGGCATTTTGCGGCTGCAAAAGGCCCGGCGGCTGAAGCGCAGTCAAAAAAACCGGAGGGATTTTTTAACAAGCTGAAGAAGCCATCGGATCCATGAGATCCGATGGCTTCTTTGCTTTTTTCAGCGGGTTTTCGGGGAGAAGTAGAACAGCATATGGCGGATGGCCGCGTCGAAGGCGACCCAGTCGTGGTCCGCTCTGGGGACGATCATCAGGCAGGAGTCCTGCACGTTGTCAAGCTGGGAATAGGTCTCATATGCCGCTTCCATCACCGGCCACTGATAGTCCTCATCGCCCGCCGCCATCATCAGGAAGCGGATCGTTCCCTTTTCCCGGAACGCAGCCAGCGTTTCCTCCGGCTGATACATGCCGGAAAACAGGCCATAGTAGGCGAAAATGTCCGGCATGGTCTGGATTGCCGCGCAGATCGACTGAGCGGCGTTGGATGGCCCGGCGATCGCGAAGTAGTCGCGCGCCGCCACCAGATCCTCCACCGCCGAGCTCGCCGCGTAGGTGGAATAGTGATCGACCGTGTACTGGATCAGGCGCAGATAGCGGTCTCCGATCCAGGAAGCGATCATCTCGTCCGTGGACACCACGATCAGCGGATCGCAGTAGCCCTCCTGGATCAGATAGTCGATGTAATACTTGGTGTTGACCGAGGTGCCGAAGTAGCTGTTGCCGTGGCTGTACCGGTAATCGGTGCCCAGCATTTTATTGGGGTCGCCGTCGGCGCCGTTGAGGTAGATGAGCACCTTGTACTGCCGATCCGGGTCGTAGCCGTAGGGCAGATAGACGAGATAGGTCTCCCCTCCCTCGCCCTCGGCGGCGATCACCTCGCCCTGTTCCAGCGGCGGCTGCTCATACTTCATGTCGGCGTAGGCCTCATACCCCAGAAACACCGCCGGATCCGGCCGCGTGTATCCGTACTGTTTCGCGTCCTCATAGCGCAGCATATAGCGGTCGTTGCCAAAATGCTTTTCCAGCTGCGGATCAAACACATAGGGGATGCCGCGGATCACGATATCCGTCCAGGCGTGGGTATTGTCCGGCGTATCCAGCGAGCGGCAGACCGTGTTGGCCGGATAGCCCAGCCGACGGGCCAGCGCGCGAAAGACCGCGGCATAGTTATAGCAGTTGCCCTTGCCGCTGCTGAACATGATCTTGGCGTCCTCGATGCTCCAGTCCACGCCTTCTTCCTCTTTGTGGCCGCGGCCGAGATAGACATAGCTGTCGCGCACATAGTCGTAACAGTGCCGCAGCATGGCGAAGCGATCCGCCGCGTCCTCCGGAAACTGCTCCTGCAGCGCGGCAAGGCAGTCCGTCACATAGCCGTCCAGCTCCTCATCCCCGGAGGTAAAGCGCCCGTCCGGCCCGAAATGCAGCGGCCCGACGTCGGCGCTGCGCAGCAGGAAACCGTTTTCTCCCACGCAGTACAAATCGGTGCCGTGCAGCAGCATCCCCGGCTCATAGCCGGTGGGCAGCGCCGTATCGCTCCAGGGTACGCCGCTCCCCTCCGCCTGGTGCGGCACCGAAGCCTCCAGCAGCAGCGCAAAATCCGCGTCGTTCGGGTCCAGATCCACGGGAGCCGTCGCTCCCTCCGCCGGGATCAGGCGCTCGTCCGCCGTCCAGCCGTTGATCTCCGCGATCCGTCGGGCAAAGTCCCGGCGGCTGGACGCAGCCCGCCCGATCTCGTTCAGCTCCTGCCGGAGCAGCGTCATTTCTTCCTCGGAGCCCTCCGGCAGCAGCGCATCCTGCGCGGCTTTCAGCGCCTCATCGTCCAGCGCATCGTCCGGGTGCAGCAGATTCTCCTCATCCGGGAAAAGGAAGGCCACATGCTGCAGCAGCGTCGGCGTGACGCTGGCGATATACACGCGGTCACTCCGCACGGGCTCTGCCCAGGGGTCGGCGGGCTGACCCGCCTCATCCAGCCAGCCCTCCAGCTTCAGTCCCGGCAGCTCCGGGTCATAGGCGGGCAGCATCTCGCCGGCGGGCAGGGTAAAGGATTGCAGCGCCTCCTCACCGAGCAGAAAGCGCACGGTGCAGCTCCCAACTGGCTCCACGGCTCCGGCGGAAGTCTCCTGCGTCGGTGACAGAGCCTGCGGCCCGCTCGCCGATTGCGCCAGTCGGGAACCGCCGATCAGCAGCAGCACGGCGGCCAGCGCCAGCAGCGCGGAGCAGCCGAGGATCCACGTGCCGCGGCGCGCCCGCTTTTTTTCTCTTGCTCGATGCTCTTTCATCGTATTTCCCGACAGTCCTTTCGCTTTTGTGTCAACAAAGCTTTCGTTTATTATACGCTCTCTGCCCTTTGAGCGCAAGCCGCAATTGCCCGAAAGCAAAAGGAAGGACCCGCGGTTTCTTCCGCAGGCCCTTCGTTCCTATTTCGGTGTATTACAGGTTATAGTACTTCTCGAACTCCGCCGGATGCGGGATCTGCGACAGTTCCAGGCACTCGGCGCGTTTGCGCTTGATGAAGCTGCGCAGCAGCTCCTCGGGGAAGACGCCGCCGGCGGTGAGGTAGTCGTGATCCTGCTCGAGCGCGTCCAGCGCCTGCTCCAGGGAGGTGGGCAGCTGGTGCAGCTTGGCCTTCTCCTCGGCGGGCAGATCAAAGAGGTTCATATCGTAGGGACCCCAGCCGTTTTCATGCGGGTCGATCTGATTCTTGATGCCGTCGATGCCGGCCATCAGGATGGCGGCGTAGCAGAAATAGGGATTGCAGGTGGCATCGGGGTTGCGCAGCTCAAAGCGGCGCATCTTGGGACTCTTGGCATAGGCCGGGATGCGGATGACCGCGCTGCGGTTGGAGGTGGCGTAACCGACGGTCACGGGCGCCTCAAAGCCGGGCACCAGGCGCTTGAAGGAGTTGGTGGAGGGGTTGGTGATGGCGCAGAGGGAGGAAATGTGCTTCAGCAGGCCGCCCATGAACCAGTGGGCTTCCTTGCTCAGATGGGAATAACCGTTGTCGTCGGAGAAGACCGGCTCGCCGTCCTTCAGCAGCAGCATATGCACATGCATGCCGCTGCCCGCCTCGCCATAGACCGGCTTCGGCATCAGCGTGGCGCTCAGGCCGTATTTCCGGGCCACGTTATGGATGATATACTTGATGTTCATGCTGCCGTCGGCCATTTTGGACATCTGCCCCAGCAGCGGTTCGATCTCGAACTGGCCGGCGCCGCCCACCTCGGGGTGGTGGTACTTGACAGGGATGCCCGCCTTTTCGATCTCCAGGCACATCTCGCTACGGCACTCATAGGTGCGGTCGAGGGGCTTGGCCACGTGATAGTGCTTCTGGAAGGGAACGATACAGCCGGTACCCTCGGTATCGCTGTTCCAGTGGGCCTGCTCGGCGTCGATGGCCACGCCGATGGCGTTGTGATCCACCTTCCAGCCGACCTCGTTGAAGAGGTAGAACTCAAACTCCGGCAGGATCAGCATGGTGTCCGCGATGCCGCTGTCCTTCAGATACTGCTCAGCGGCCTGAACAATATTGCGGGGATACTGCTTGAGCGGTCGGTTCTGCGGATAGTCGATGATCATGGCGTTGCCGATCATCGACAGGGTCTTGATGCTGCAGAAGGGGTCGATGCTTGCGGTGTCCAGATCGGGGATATAGACCATGTCGCTCTTTTCCACCACGGCATAGCCGTAGTTGGAGGCGTCAAAGCCGATGCCGTTGACCATGGTGTCCTCGTTGAAGTTTTTGGCGGGAATCGTCACGTGGCGGAACTGGCCGTCGATATCGACGATCTTAAAATCGACCATCTGAACGTCCTGTTCCTCAATCAGCTTCATGATGTCTTTCGCAGTTCTTTGCATGTTTCCCTCACTTCTCTGCACGCGGCAGATCATTCGTTCTCGGCGGTGTTGCCCGCTCGTTATTATTATAGCAAGTCATTTCGCGTTTGTATAGAACAAAAACTCGGAATATTTGGTATATTTGCCGCAAAAAAATGCTGCTATCCGTGATGCGCCACGGATAGCAGACGTTCAGGGGGGGGAGAGAAAAATGCGAGAGTGAGAGTGAGGAGAGAAATTAATAAGAGAGGTGTGCGGGCAGAGCAGAGGTCTGTCGGCCCGTTTGCTGGTTAGATCTATCTAATTGCTTGTATCATAGCAGCCCGTGTGCCATTTGTCAAGTCCTTTTTCATAGTTTATTACTGGGATTTTATCTGTCGCTGCCCTTCCGCCCTGTGCGCCTGTGAAATTAAGAAAGAAAAAGGCGCTGCGCCCTTGCGAAACTCCGCGTTTTCTGGTATTCTACCTCAGGTATTGATACGAAAGCGGGTTTTTTCGCAAATGAAACTGGTTAAGATTCTCACGATTGTTGCTCTGGCTGTTCTCCTCTCCGTTCTTCTATGGGTGCGCACCGGCCCGACTCCCGCGGCGCCTGTTGCGCCTGCTGCGTCCGAGCGGCCGGCGGCGGCTACCGATGACCCGGCAGCGCCGACGGAAATCGCGCCTGCGGAGACCGATGACCCGAACGAAAACGCGGAGCCGGAATATTTCACCGTCTCCATGGTGGGCGACTGCACGCTGTCCGCCTCCAAGGACAAGCGGGACTGGGGCATCGGCTTTCAGCGGACGGTGGGCGACGATTATGCCTATCCCTTCGCCAACACCGTGCAGTTTTTGAACGACGACTACCTCACGATCGCCAACCTGGAATGCTCCCTCTCGGACAACAAGTACAGCTCCATCGAGCAATTTTCGTTTCTCGGCAAGGCGGCCTATGCCAACATCCTCACCGAGGGCAGCGTGGAGTTTGTGACGCTGGCCAACAACCACACCCTGGATTTCGGCCAGAACGCCTATGACGACACCGCCGCGGCCCTGGACGCCGTGGGCGTCGCCTACGCCGGCGAGGACGAGTGCTATCTCTACGAGGCCGACGGCGGGCTGAAAATCGGTCTCTACTGTCTGTATAACGGCCTCACGGGCAATGCTTTCTCACTGCTGTCCGCCTCCGCGCAGGAAAAACTGGTGGCCGAGAGCAAGCAGATGATCGACCGGGCCGTTCAGGAGCTGGCCGAGCAGGGCGCGGAATACACCATCGCCTGCCTGCACATGGGCACCGAAGGCAACTATGAAACCACCGACGTGCAGGTGGAGCTCTGCCGCTACGCCATTGACGCGGGCTTCGGAAGCGTCTACTGCACCCACGCCCACCGCCTGCAGCCCGCCGAGCTCTACGGCGATGGCATCATCTTCTACGGCCTCGGCAACTGGATCTTCGGCGGACACACCAATCCCGGCAACGGCAAGGATCCTGCCTCCTATGACACCGGCATCGGCAAGATCACGCTCTGCCGCCGGGGTCACCGGGTCACGCTGGACAGCTATGACTTCATCCCCTGCTCCATCAGCAGCGCCCTGGATCCAGAAAACGGCGTCCCGGGCGTCAACTCGCATAACAACTACCAGCCCACACCCTATGCGGAGGGCGGAGCAGCCTGGCAACGGGCCATGTCCATCATCAGCGGCACCTATGAGGGCGCCAATTATACCGTGGGCAACTACTGGGACATTCTCTCCGCCATGGGCGGCTGAATCTTCGCTCAATAAAAAAAGCTCAGGACATGTTGTCCTGAGCTTTTTTATTGATCACGGGATTATTCGGCGGGCTCCAGATCCTCGCGGATGAGCTCGGCCTCCGGGGCATTGGCCTTGACCGACTCAATGCCGTTGATACAGTTATCGTGCGTCTGATAGCCCTCACTCACGCCGATGATCTGGCCGTTTTTGGCTTTCAGGCGGAAGCGGTACTGTCCGGCCTTGTCCAGATAGACTTCGAACTTGGGATGCGTCAGCTCCTCAAAATTCTCCACCGTCTGGTCTTCGATGCCGCCCGTGCAGCAGCGGCGCACGCTGTCGATGCCGTTGAGGCAGGCGGCCTCGCCGCTGTAAACCTCGCTGTCGAGGATCACCTGGCCGTTGGTCGCCTTGAGGACGAATTTCACGCCGGTCTTGACGGCTTTCATTACAAATTTACCCATCACAATTCCTCCTGAATCTAAAATTTTTCAAAAAACAGCCCACAAAAAGTGGGCTGTTTTTACTATGGAAATTACTTCTTCGCGAGGCCCTTCTGGCGGGCATACTCGGCGGCGCCCAGCGCGCCCATCAGCTGCGGGTCGGTCTTCAGGTTGATGACCTTCAGC
>CADCHN010000008.1 GCA_902801295.1 Oscillospiraceae bacterium
ATAGACTCGCATCGACCCGATGGAAGTCTACGAGAGTCCCTGTTCATTCTCTCATAGCTCTGGCGCGGCTTCAATCCGGCCTCTTATTTGACGCTTACAACTTGGGATGCATTATCCGGCTTTCTTCTTGAAAAAGATTGCCAAAACAACACAAACGATGATTCCAACAGCATATGGAATTGCGACCAAAAACGCTGTCCAGGCTGGTGCACTATAACCGGCATATTTAATGCACCACAGCATGTCGCAATAGTTATATGCAACAACAGCACACATAACGTCAGACAGAAGAACTGCAAAAATCCAGAACACAGTAGATAATGCTTTCATGAAAGATCCCTCCTTACTTATTTGATGCACTCTTAAGGAGCAAAACAGCACCGGCAACTATGGCTGCAAGGCATATAAGCAGGAATATTCCGTTCCCGTCTATCGTGATCATGGATGATTCGCCAATCTGGTCAGACGCTGAGGGCATGAGAACGGAAACAAGTCCCCATATGATCAGGCAAATGATTCCACCAATACAGGCAATCATCCCAAGAATACGCTTCTCTCTGCCGGTATTATTGGTTGGCTGAACATTCTCTGCACCGATAACCGGCTTAGATACAGCGGAGTCATCTTCCTTCATCAGATAGTCCAGTGATACATCGAAATACTCGCTGATAGAAATAAGCGTATCGCTTTCGGGGACTGCTTTTCCAGATTCCCACTTTTGATACAGCCTGTCTGGATACGCCCAGCCGCTCCGCAAGCTGCTCCTGTGAAAGAGCATCTTTCTTTCGAAGCTCGTATAGTTTTTCCGAAAGTGCCATGTTTTCCTCCTTTCACGCAGAGCATACTCAAACGTCAGGTAGAAGTCTATACATACCCGTTTGCAATTACGCAACCAGCAGTAGCAGTTGTGATTTTCGTGAAATTTTCGGCCGCAGCTGCAGAAGTGGCTATCCTTCGGTATTGCCTTTGAGCGCTTTGATCATGGCGTTGCTCAGTTTCTGGGACGGCACTTTCGCAGTGATCTGCGTGTCATCGTACTGCGGAAAGTAGTAGCGCCACTTGTCGTAGTCGTCTCTGTTGATCTCTCCGGCACGGTACTTCTCGGCAACAGTAGCCCAGGCGCAAACCAGCTCAGAAATACGGGCAGCGTCCTTCCCCTTCCGGGGATCAATGCGGAAAAGGAATTCTCCATCCCTGGTCTCGATGGTCAGGCCGTAACGATCCTCCAAAGCGAACAGGGTATGCATCAGGCCAAAGTAACTGTCGATATCGGGAACATTGAGAGCCAGCGGAGATACATCAAGAGCACCAGCCAGAGCCTTGGTCAGATCCTCTTTCGGGGTGCGGGTACCAGCCTCGTATTGAGCCATGCGGATATCGGCGGTCTTCTCCGGGAAGCCGACCAGTGTGCCAAGATACTTCTGTGTCATGCCGCGCAGATTGCGGATGAAGCGTATCCTTTCTCCAATAGCCATAGGAAAAACCTCCTGTGTATGTACTGATCAAATTATAGCAGATACGTTTAGTGATGTCAAGAATATATTAAACAAAAAAGATAAATATTATCTTCAAAACCTCTTGACTTTAACAGATAAGTTTAGTATAATGAACTCAACTTAAACGATTAGCGTTAAGTTTTCAACTGAATAACCTCCCGCATCAGAGTCATGGTGCAAACCGCCCGGGCAAATCGGATGGCGGCCAGAAAGTACTTCCGACACTAAACAAGATAAGTCTATGCTCTGACACAGGTTATTCAACAAGAACTAAAAAACAAAGAAAGGAGATTTTTATGGAAAACAAGTTTATGCGGGTAGAGGAAGTCGCCGCCGAGCTCGGTGTATCCGCCTCCTGTGCCTACAAGGTCATACGAAGACTGAACGACGAGCTCAAGGCCAAAGGCTTCGTCACGATCGCAGGAAGGATCAACAGGCAGTATTTCAATGAAAGGGTCTACGGACCGAGAAAGGAGGATTGTAACAATGTCCGTGTATAAGAACGAGGACAGCGGTACCTGGTATGTAATGACCTGGTACACCAACTGGAAGGGCGAACACAAACAGAAATGCAAGCGGGGCTTCCCCACTAAGCGGGAGGCGCAGGAGTGGGAACGCACCTTCCAGCTCCAAAACGCCGCCGATATGGATATGTCCTTTGAGGCTTTTACAGAGCTTTATGAAAAGGATATCTGAGCTGCTTGCCTATCGGGATGAAAAGAAGCAGCCCTATTCGCAGACGTATCTGAAAACCGTCCACAATCAGCTCAGCGCCATTTTCAACCATGCTGTGAGGCACTATGATCTCCGCTCGAATCCAGCCGCAAAAGCGGGCAGTATGGGCGATAAGGACGGCGGCAACATCAGCTTCTGGACGAAGGAAGAATACCAGCGCTTTGCCGACGAAATGATGGACAAGCCCGTATCTTATTACGCCTTTGAAATGCTCTACTGGTGCGGAATCAGGGAAGGCGAGCTACTGGCACTGACGCCTGCAGATTTCGATTTTAAGGCCGGTACAGTGAAGATCAGTAAATCGTATCAGCGTCTGCACGGCGAGGATGTGATCACGACGCCGAAAACAAAGAAAAGCAACCGCACGATCAAGATGCCGCCGTTTCTCTGCGAAGAGATGCAGGATTATCTGAAAATGCTCTACGGGCTGAAAAAGAAAGACCGGATCTTTACGATCTCCAAGAGCTATCTTCACCATGAGATGGACCGTGGCGCAAAGGCTGCAGGGGTCAAGCGGATCAGGATCCATGACCTCCGCCACAGCCACGTTTCCCTATTGATTGACATGGGGTATTCGGCTGTGGCGATTGCGGATCGCGTCGGTCACGAAAGTATTGAGGTAACGCTGCGTTATGCGCATCTGTTCCCGTCGAAGCAGACGGAAATGATTGAAAGATTGGAAAAAGAAAGGATGGTGGAAACCAATGTCAGCTAAAAACAGAGACGAACACAACCGATGGAGAAACATCACAGTGGGGTTCCGGGTATCGCCTGAGGAAAACGAGCAGATTAATGCTGCCGTGGCCCTTTCGGGCCTGCCGAAGCAGGAGTATTGCTACAGAAAATGCCTGAACCGGGATATCGTGGTTCAGGGCAATCCGAGAGTGTATAAGGCGCTGCGGAATCAGCTTGCCTCCGTTCTCGATGAACTCAAACGCATCGAGGCCGCCGGCGAGCTCCGGGACGAGCTGCTGGACAACATCGAGCTGATCACCCGGACGCTGTATGGAATGAAGGAGGGATCGGAATGACGGATAAAACGAGAATGACCGCCCTGAACACATCTGTTGGCGCAGATGACGGGCGATCACTCACAAAATGTACTGGCGATAGTATAACCGATGAATCCATGACAGAGCTCTTTGACAGTGTGTACCAGAGCAGACCGCCCATCATAGACGGTCTGCTTTGCAGAGGAACTTATCTGTTCGTCGGAGCGCCGAAGCTGGGCAAGAGCTTTCTCATGGCGCAGATTGCTTACCATGTCAGCACGGGAACGCCTCTCTGGGGCTTCCCTGTGCGACAGGGCACAGTGCTCTACCTTGCCCTGGAAGACGACTTAGGACGTCTGCAGGAGCGCCTGTACCGCATGTTCGGAACGGCGGAGAATGGAAACCTGTTCTTCTCCGTTTCGGCCAAACAACTTGGCAATGGCCTGGATGAACAGCTCACCCGGTTTCTTCGGGAGCATCCGGACACCTCTCTGATCATCATAGACACGCTCCAGAAGGTTCGGGAAGTCGGCGGTGACAATTACAGTTATGCAAATGATTATCAGATCATTACCCGGCTGAAAAGCTTCTCTGACGCCTATGGGATCTGCCTCATGGTGGTGCATCACACCCGGAAACAGAAGGCCGACGATGCCTTTGATATGATTTCAGGCACAAACGGTCTGATGGGTGCGGCAGACGGAGCTTTTCTCCTTCAAAAGGAGAAGCGCACGTCCGATGCCGCTACACTGGAAGTCTCCGGCAGGGATCAGCAGGACCAGCGGCTATACCTTCTTCGGAATGAAGAAAAGCTCTGCTGGGATCTGGACCACGTGGAATGCGAGCTCTGGAAAAGTGAGGTCGATCCCCTGGTAAAGCAGGTCGGGCAGCTTATGAGTGCAGAGCTGCCGGAATGGGAGGGCAGCGCCAGCGAGCTTGCAGAAAAGCTGGGGCTGGACATTGGCCCGAACATTCTCACCCGTAAGCTCAACGTCAATGCCCGCACGCTTCACGACCAGTACGGCATTGAATACAGTTCCCGGCATACGAGGGAGGGATCAAGGATCAGACTGAAACGGATGCCGGGAAAGTGTGACGATGGTGACGGATGTGACGGTGTTTTTGAGGGCGCAAAATAACCGTCACTATCGTCACAACCGTCACAGAAAGTTTGGCTGAGAGTGCAGAGAGAGCCTTTTCAAAGGCTGCTCTTTGCTGGGGAGTCGGTCGCAACCGACAGGGGCAACGCCCCTCCGGGAGCATCGGAACGCGGCGGCGGGAAGATGCTTCCGGCATC
Source organism: Oscillospiraceae bacterium (assembly GCA_902801295.1). GTDB lineage: Bacteria > Bacillota > Clostridia > Oscillospirales > Oscillospiraceae > Limivicinus. The sequence goes on from CADCHN010000008.1 coordinate 4,521, forward strand.
CCCCTCGGAGAGCGCAACAGCATCTTTTGATGGCCGCAGGCTGTCAAAAGTGCTTTTGCGTTACTTTCGCAGAAAGTAAAAGGAAAGGATGTGATTTGAAATGAAAAGAACGATCAGCGCCATGGTCGGAAAAGGCTCCGTCAACCACAACAGCCGGAAATTCAAGGCCGAGAACGTGCACGGAGAACGCTCCTACCTCAATATCGATTACTGTAATGAGCCGATCAAACAGGTCTACCACAAGCTCTTCGATGAGGCTCTGGAACGGTACAACGCCAGGCAGACACGCTCTGACAGACGGATCGAAGATTATTATGAGAAGATCCGGACCGGCAAGCAGGAGAAGCCATTTCATGAGCTGATCCTGCAGATCGGCAACAAGGACGACACTGGTTCAGAAACCGAGATCGGGGAACAGGCCAAGGCAGCGCTGGATGAGTACTTCCAGGGCTTCCAGGAACGGAATCCTAATTTGTACGTCTTCTCCGCTCACTTGCACATGGACGAGGCAACGCCACATATCCACATCGATTTCGTTCCCTTCACCACCGGGAGCAAGCGGGGGCTGGATACCCGGGTATCGTTGAAACAGGCCCTCGCTGCGCAGGGCTTCCGTGGAGGCACTCGTGGTGCGACGGAGTGGAATCAATGGGTACTGTCCGAAAAGAAAGAGCTTGCCATTGCCATGTTCCGGCATGGCTTTGAATGGGAGCAGAAAGGCACCCATGAAGAACACCTGAGCGTGATCGACTATAAGAAGCAGGAGCGGACAAAGGAGCTCGCCGCCGTAGAAGAAAAGCTGACAGATAAGTCAGAGGAATTCAAAGTTTTAGCCAAGCGGATCAACAATCTGGAGGACAGCGAACAATCCTATCAAGACATGGAGGACAAATTGGCACACGATCCAGAATATCAGCTTCCCGAACCGCAGGGGTTTATGTCTGCCAAGTCCTACAAGGCCAAGTTTGCGGAGCCGCTGGTAAATCGGCTGAAAAAGCTCGTAAAAAGCCTCCTGGTGCGGTATTTCAAGGTGCAGGACAGCTATTACCGGCTCAATAAGGCAAATGGAGAGCTATACAGGGATAATGAAGGTCTGGCTCGGAGCAATGACCGGCTCAAAGAGGAAAACACCGCCCTACGGGAGCAAAACAAGGACTATGCACTCCTTCGGAAGGTATTCGGAAGCAGGCAGATCGACGATCTGGTGGCACAGGCCAGAGAAGCACAACAGGCAAAACGGCGGCAACGCCAGAGAAGCTATGATTATGAAAGGTAGGGTCAAGCGATGGAAAAGCAAATCTACGACGAAAAGAATGGGCTATGGTACGAGCTGCACGGCGACTATTATCTCCCGTGCCTCCTGGTCCCGCCCGAAGAACAGCGTCCTATCGGCGTATGGGGGCAACGGCATCTGCGGTATCTCCGGCAACACCGCAAGGCGCTGTACACAGAGCTACAGATCACAGGCAAGCTGAACGGTTATCTGGCCGATCTAAACGAGCAGGCGGAGGCTATGTTTCTTGAGCTGGTAAAGCAGATGGCCGTCCGTGAGGGCGTAACCGAGCAACTCAAAGCACAGGATCAAATGCTGTGGGTGCAGCGAATGAACAACATCCGGAATCGGGCTATGGAGGTGGTAAATGACGATCTGATCTACGCATAAGGTTGCGGCGGCGGGGATTGCTCCCCGCCGCTATTTCCTGTATGCTTAAAGAAATGCCTTGCATGTTTCAAACCTACAAGGCAGTCGGTTGAGCCCTTGCTTTTTCTATCAAAAAAGTTTGGAACTGTCCATGTGTCTTTTCTTCCATAAGCCTTGAAAAGTTCATAAACTTATGGTATAATGAATTATCTTGTTAGTGCAATAGCATTTCACCGGAAGCGAGGTGCGTTATGGTAAAGAATGATTTTGATATAGACGTAAAGGTCAAATGCCTGGAAGAACGCGTCACCCAGGCGCAACTTGCCGAGATGGTGGGAACTTCCGCTCCGTACATCAGCAGGCTCATAAACAAAAAAGACGGCATCGTGAACAAGGTGTTCGTGGAGATGCTTGAGAAGCTGGGTTACGATATCCAGATCACTTATGTGAAGAAAGAGAAATAGGAAAAAAGGCATGGGACTGTTTGATATATTCAAAACGAAGAAGACAATCGGCGTGTCTAATGGCATATCACATGCAGTTTCGAATTCGAAAGATTCTTTTGCAGATTCGAGTTCAATATCTCCGGATGAACGCCCTTATTACCAGCCAGATGATTATTATACCTTCTACTCATACCCAGGGACAGATATGGCAACTCGGGTGATAACATTTGAAGAACGAAAAAAGACGTCTTTTCCTTCGGCAAGAGGGTTGTATGTAGCCGAAATAATGCTTCTTGAGTATTGCTCTCAGGGAAAATATCCAAAACCTAAAGACGGTTATCCGGGGTTATGGTGGTTTAAATATGGAATCCGCGATGTAGGTCATTCTTTAGAATCGCTTAAGAACAGAGGCTTTCTCCAATGGGCACCAAAAGTAAAGAGTCTGGGCACATTAAAAGTTGACGAATTAAAACAACTGCTTACTAATGAAGGACTTTCCACAGTGGGCAAAAAGGCTGACCTGGTAAGCAGAATCGCAGCGGAGATCCCAGATGAGAGACTTGTTATTCCTGGTTATGAACCAAAATACGAGTTAACAGATTTAGGAAAAGCCGAACTGGAGGATAACGGTTACATTCCCTATATGCACAGGCACAATCATCTTACTACTGAGGATAACAGGTTTGGGGAAACATTTACTGTATGGGATATCAACAAACTGTTTCCAGATGGAAATGCTACAAACTGGCGCAGAGTTGTAGGAGATATAGAGAAAGAGCGTTTTGGTGTAGATATGGCAAATGCCATACCCGTAGAAAAGACAAAAGAAGTTTTGAAGAAAACGGACTATGTTGCCCAAAGGGATGAGGTTCGAAAATATCTCGAGTCGATGAAAAAAGAAATTGCAAAAGGAATAAAGACGGCTGGGGATGGCTTTGAGGAGGAATCGCAAGGACTTGATTTTAAGTCTACTGGCAGGGATAAAGAAGCTCTTGTTAAGTTTTACATTTCAATAGGCAAACGATTTGATGCGCCGGCGCTGTACAGGGAGACAGTTAAGTTGCTACGAAAGTATGGTATGTACGAAGAAGAATTATCTGTTATTAATGCAGGGCTGCTGAATATCCCTAAAAACAACGGTCATAGAGATGAACTTTTTGAGAGGAAGAAAAAAGTTCATGAACTTATAAGGAAAAACAAGTAAACGAGGAGGCAGAAAATGAAGATAGTGAGTATGGTTTGTCCGAACTGTGGTGCATCATTACAGGTGGATGCGGATCAGAAGAATCTGACCTGTAATTATTGCGGAAACTGCTTATATGTTGATGATGAGGTTAAACATGTTCAATATGATAATGCGGAAGAAACCGGATATCAGTTTGAAAAGGGACGGCAACGCGCTCAAGCAGAAGCATTGGGATTAAATCAGCAAACAGCCAGAATGAACCCTGGACAGCCCCCAAAGAAACGAAAGACGTGGTTGTGGGTGTTGGGGTGGATATGTATTTTCCCCGTTCCGCTTACCATATTGATGATTAGAAACCGGAAACTCAGTAAGCCCGTAAAGATTGGTATCATCGCAGCTGCATGGATTATATATCTACTTATAGCCTTTTCCGGCGGTGTTTCTGGGGATAATAATGATACATCCAATGTGAATACTGAAACCACAACTGTTGAACAGACTACGGACGAGTCTGTTATTGATAATGACGAAGCGACAAATGGTAGTTCCGAGAGTGCGATAGATAAGTTTATTGCAGATATCAATAAGTCCGAGGATGTTAACCTGGAGTTTGTAGAGGATTTTATTCCTTCCAATAAAGAGGGCGGGCATTACCGTACAGAGTTCAGACTTAATGCGTGGAAGGATTCTACAGGCAAATCCTATAAATATGGAGATGCAACTGTAGATATTATTCTTTCCAGCAGCGGTGAAATCCAAAGAATCTATATGGATGGTTCAACTCTAGAACAATGTGAGAGCATGATCAGGTGCGCTTCTCCGTTACTGGATTCTACAGTTGGCGATTCTGATATACAAGAGGCAATCGATTATGTAGATGAACATAAAGAAGCAAACGGCTATTATTACGGAAAGTTAGGACTGCTTGTGCTTGGGCACGGAGATAGAGGCTATGAGTTTATGCTGAAGTTATCCTGATAGACCATGTGGCAATATTATACGAGGTGATAAGTTTATGGGAATGAGATTTAGAAAATCTGTAAAAATCTGCAAGGGTGTTAAAGTGAATTTTTCAAAGTCAGGAGCGAGCCTATCTCTTGGCGGAAGAGGACACTCCATGAATTTCGGAGGGCGCGGAACAAGAGCTACAGTTGGAATTCCGGGAACAGGTCTATCCTACAGCACGAAAGTCGGCGGTTCTCACAAAACACGGTCATCCTCACATAGAAGTTCGACATCTCGTTCCGGATCAAGAAGCAATGCTGTGGTAGTTCCGAATTCAGTTCAGTTGAAAATGAGTCCAGATGGGAGAGTTGAGATACTGGATGGCAAAGGGAATGTCATTACAGACCAGTCGGTAGTGAGAAAAATAAAAACCACTGATGCTTATAAAAATATGGTTAGAAATCTTGAAGGCCAGCGTCAGGATATGCTTGAGCAAGCCTACAAGGAAGCCCGGGAAGAGAACGATAAGTTCATTGAAATATATAGGCTTGCACCTCAAGTGGATAGAGAGGAACAGTATGTTCAGATACTCAACAGTCTTAAACCTCCGGTATATCAAAGGAGACAGTATGAGATACCCTGTCCTACTGAAGCTACAGTGCGGGAACAGCTGATACATGAAGCAAAGGATACTGTTCAGGGTAGCATCTTTAAGGTCGGAAAAATGCGTAAGGAATATGTAGCTGCGAACATACAGAGCCGTTTAAATGCTGCCATTTCCGTCTGGTCTCAGGAAAAAGATGCTTTTGAACAACAGGAATATGAAAATGAAGTATCAGAGAACGAACGCTATGCTGCAGAGTTTAATTCAAGCAGAAAATACATGAGCAATCTTATCAGCGGTGAGGATGATGCAGTAGGCGATGCCGTTGAGACATGGATTTCATCTTGTAAGCTTCCAGTCGAAATCAACGTGGACTATGAGTGGAATCAAAACGATCATGTGATGTATCTTGATGTGGATTTGCCCGAGATTGAGGATATCCCTGAAAATGAGGTAGTTCGACTTGCAAGCGGAAATCTCAAAGAAAAAAAGAAAACGCAGGCTACTTTAAAGCAGGAATATGCAAATCTTGTACTCGGCCTTGCTATCTTTATCTCTGCAAATATTTTTAATGTGAGTCCAGCAATCTACAACATTGTGATGTCTGGATATACGCAGAGGAGAAACAATGCAGGTGAAGTTAACGATGAGTATGTTTATTCGATCAAATTTACAAGAGGGATATTTGAAAGCAGCGTATTGGCTAATGTAAATCCTATGGACTTCTGCATGAGATTTGAAAACAGAAGCAATATTACAAGCACTATGCTTATGAAGAAAATACAACCCTATGAGATAGGCGAATAATATATGCAAGTAACGAGAAAGGGGATAAAATCTTACTTGCCGAGGACATATAATCATCACAGCCGCTCCATCACAAGCGATCAACGTCATAGGCTTTATAAGGAAGGTTGTGGCAACAGTGTTGATAATGGCCTTTTTATTCACACCATTGTCCCAAAGCATCTTGAAATTGACCATTATTCTGGTATAATAACAGAACTGTTATCCATAGCAGTTCCCCGCCACTGTTATCAACGCTGATAACAAAATGATAACAGGAGGGGTGATAGGCTGGATAATATGGATAGATCAAATAATCAAAGGAACTACGAGCAGGATAAACAATAATTCCTAAACGGAATCAGTTAAGTCCTGTCGAGTGGGAATGAGATATCAAAACCGGAAAACCCAATAAAATCAAGGCCCTTTGTCGCAGCTTGCAGCAAAGGGCCTGAAAAATCATGAAACAGGAGTGAAAAAATGAAGGTCAGAATGGTCTTGCTGCGTGTCTTCAGCGGTTTACTTGCGTTTGTTTGCACTCTTTGCCTGACTTTGAACGGGATTGGGCTCAAGCAGACGCTGGACTGCAAGGCTTATTGGGAAAAGCAGGGCGCCGAGGCGACCGAGAGCTTTGATAAGCTGGAGGATGGCATCCGTCAGCTTCGCGCCAACGAAGCTGCCTATCAGGAGGGCGTGGACGCCTATCAGGAAGGTCTGGAAGAGTATGAACAGGGCGAGGCAGCTCTGGAGGCCGGCGCAGCCCAACTCTATAACGGGCAGAGCCAGTATAACGACGGCGCTGCCAAACTTGCGGATGCGCACCAGCAGTATGACGAAAATATCGCCAAGCTGAATCAGGCCAAGGCGGAGTTGGAAGCCGGCAAGGCCAAGCTGGAGCAGGGAAAGGCAGAGGTTGCCGCCGGCGAGGCCGAGCTGGCAGCACACCAGCAGGAATATGAGGACGGAAAGGCGAAGCTGGCTGAGGTCGCGCCGATCTATACCGCCGCCAAGGCTGCCAAGGATGAGCTCGACTCCGTCAAAGCTCAGTATGACGACGCCGTTGCCCGCGGCGACCTGATCATGCAGGCCGCCCTGAAGGACAAGGTCACCTGGGCGGAGATCGCTTTAAACACCAGCCTCCAGGGCTATTCTCTGGCAGGAATTGTCCAGGAGTATGAGGCCGGCCAGGCCAAGGTCGCCGAGTATGAAGCCGGGCAGGCCAAGGTACAGGAAGGAAATCAGCAGATCGCCGAGGGCGAGGCGAAGATTGCTGAATCCGAAAAGCAGATCGCTGAGGCGGAAGCCAAGCTGAGCGCGGCGAAGAGCGTTCTGGATCAGAAGGATCAGGAGCTTGCCGACGCCGGCGGACAGCTTGCCACCGGCTATGCTCAGTATGCGGCCGGCAAGGAGCGGCTGGAGGACGGTGCGGAGCAGCTGACGGACGGCCTTGCCAAGCTTGGAGAATATGAAGGCGGCCAGGATCAGGTCGCAGCAGGCCTTGATATGGTTCTTGCCACGGATACTTACTATAACCGCGCCAAGGAAGCCCTGGTTAAAAAGATTGCAGATCGCCTGGGGCAGGGCTTCACTTACTGGGCGTTGGACGAAAACGGAGCGCCTGTTTTCCTGAACGATCAGCGTTTTCTGGATCTGGATAAGGCGCTGCAGGTGGTTCAGGCCGGGCGTGATTTTCTGGGCGATACAAGCGGCGTTGTGACCAAGGAGATCGTCGGCCGTCTGATCGTGTGGGCCGTTGCCGCGCTCGCCATTCTGAGCGGCCTCCTGGCCGCGATTCTTGGCCTGTGCGGAAAGCGCCTCGGCGCCCTGATCGGCTCAGTGATCAGCGTTGTCGCCGCCATGAACAGCCTTGTTCTCGCCTTCTTCTTCGGCACCGAAAATCCGATGTCTGTCATTTCCGGTACCGGCACAATCGGCATCGTTCTGGCCGGCGTGATCGCGCTTTTTGTCGCAGGCGTGGCGGAGATCGTTTTCTCCTCCATCGCACTTGCCGGCAAGAATACTCCCAAGGCCGCAGACGCCGCTGCTGCCGAAGCCTGATCGTTGATTCCGTCAAAAAAGAGCTAACTGATTTTGAACGTCAGTTAGCTCTTTTTTTGTTCTTCCATATTGGTTAATGCAAATGCTGATTTCGTTTGGGAATCAAAACCGGCTTATGCTCATCGTTGCTCCCCCTCAGCGCAATCAGGGCTTCTCAATGATCCACGATCATGCTGCCGCGGTTTTTCCAGCCGCCGCGGCGGAAGTAGACGTACAGCACGGCGCTCGTCACGACCCAGGACACGGGATAGCAGAGGCAGAGCACAAAGAGCGTGTGGACGGCGGTAAACAGCGTGCCGATCCAGATGATGCGCAGCAGGCAGATGCCGAGACCGACGATGACGACCGGGCGCACTGCGTCGCCGGCGCCGCGCAGCACCGCCGTGAGTACCTCGACCGCGACCCAGGTGAAGTAGTAGGGCACGAAGTAGGTCATAATCAGATAGGTCGTGTCGATGACCGCCTGATCCTCGGTGAGAACGCGCAGGAGCGGCTTGCCCAGCAGCATGATGAGCCCGCTCAGCGTGACGGTGATGATGCCGGAGAGGATCATGCCCTCCTTGACGCAGAGCTTGACGCGGTCATGCCGTCCGGCGCCGAGGTTCTGCCCTACAAAGCTGGTGATCGCCGCGCCGAGGGCGCTGCTCACGGCCCAGAAGATGCCGTCGGTCTTGCTCGTCATGGCCCAGGAGGCCACGACCACGGTGCCGAGGGAGTTGATGGCCACCTGAATGATCATGTTTGACACCGCGTACATGGACGACTGCAGCCCGGCCGGGATGCCCAGCCGGAGCATATTCGTCAGGTACACGCCCCGGAGCTTCAGTTCCTGGAAGCTCAGGCGGTAGGACTCTTTGGTGGTCAGGAGCTTTCCGGTCAGAAGCGCCATATTCAGCACCTGCGCTGCCACCGTGGCGATGGCGACGCCCGCGGTGCCCCAATGGAACACCAGCACAAAGAGCGTGTCGAGCACAATGTTCATCAAGCAGCCCGCTACCATGTACAGGAAGGGGCTGAAGGAATCGCCCACGGCGCGGAGCATGTTGGACTCCATGTTCAGCACCAGCACGAAGGGAACGCCGATGAAATAGATGCGCAGGTAGAGGATCGCATCGGCCAGGGTGTCCTCCGGGGTTTTCAGCAGCCGGAGCATGGCAGGCGTGGCGACGAGGCCGAAGGCCGTCAGCAGGCAGCCCAGCAGCGCGAAGACCGCGATGGCATTGCCGGCGGCGATCTGTACGTCTCGGGTGCGGTTTGCGCCGTAGACCTGGGCGATGACCACCGAGGCGCCGGAGGTGATGGCGACAAAAAAGCCGATCAGCAGATTGATGATCTGCGCCGAGCTGCCGCCGACGGCAGCCAGCGCGACCGTTCCCACAAAGCGGCCGACGATCAGGCCGTCCACCGCATTATACAGCTGCTGGATGCAGGTGCCGGCAGCGATGGGCAGGAAAAAGACCAGCAGCTTTTTCCACACCACGCCCTCCGTCAGATCTTTTCTGGATAAGCGTTGTTCCATGGCTCAGCCCTCAAACCACCGCAGCGCGAAATCCGCCAGCGCGCCGGTCAGCTTTTTGATGTCCCAGCCGGTAGTGTTCACCGTCAGGTCGAAGGAGCTGCCGTCGCCGTGCACCTTGCCGGTGAGGATCTCGCGGGTGTGCGCGCGGTTGCGGTCGATGCGGCGGATGTTGCGCAGCACCTGCCGCTCGCTCAGGCGCTCCGACTCCGGGCGGCGCTGCTCGTGCTTCATGCAGCGGCGAAGCCGCGCCTCCGCATCCGCGCAGACAAACACGCGGAAGGGGTGGTAATCCTCCAGGATCACGTCGGCGTCGCGGCCGATGATGACGCAGTCATTGCCCAGGGCGGCGATCTCCCGCAGGATCTCGCGCTCCCGGATCCGGATCTGGGTGCTCATGCCCGGGTCGTACAGCAGGTGCGAAAAGCTGTTGCGGTAGGTCAGCTGCATATTCTGCCAGCCGTGATTGGCCAGCGCTTTTTTCACATAGTCCGGCTCGAGGCCCTGCTCGGCGGCCAGCGTGTCGATGATTTCCCTGTCGTAATAGTCCCAGCCCAGGTGCTCGGCCAGGCGCTTGCCCAGCTCGCGCCCGCCGCTGCCGAACTGGCGGCTGATGGTGATGATTCTCATAGGATAGGCTCCCTTTCGCATCGTTTCCGAATGGATATACCACCGACGCCGCGCTTTGTCAAGCGCCGGATTCCATCCTCTGTCCGCCATGTATCAAAACGCAGCGCCGACCGCCGGTCGGCGCTGCGGTGATTGGGCGGCTGTTTCCTTACATCAGCTTCAGCAGGGTCTGCAGCAGCGCGTTGCCGTTGAGGCCGTCGTCCTTTTCATCGGTCTTTTTGCCGCCGAACAGGCTGCCCAGCAGGCTTCCGCCGCCGTTGCCGCCCAGCAGAGCCATCACGTCGGACAGATCCAGTCCGTCGGACAGGTCTACTTTGTTATTTTTCTTTGCGGAGGCAGCCGCGGTGTTCAGGCTGCTCAGCAGAACGGGCGCGATGCTGCCCAGCGCCGTGTTGACTTCCTTCCCGGAAAGGCCGGACTCGCTGGCCAGCGCCTCGATCTCAGGCTCGGCGTTCTTACCGAAGATATGGCCGAGGATCTTGCCGCCGTCCTCGGGATCGGCCTCGGCGATCTGCTCGGGCAGCGCCTTGGCGGTGCTATGCTGGCCCAGCGCGCCCAGCAGGGACAGAGCGCCGGACTGGGTGGATGCATTGCCGGTGAGGTACTTGAGCAGCAGGGGCAGCGCCAGCGGAATGAGCTTCTTGAGTTTGGCGGGGGTCAGGCCGGTCTTTTTGGCCAGAGCGGAGAGGGTGTTCTTACCCAAGAGTGTTTTTAACAGGATGCCAAGCAGATTCATGGGAAAGCCTCCTTTTATCCTTTGGATTGTTTCCAGTATAGCGCGTTCCCGGTCGAAATTCAACCGGACGCCCCGCCTTTTTTCGATCGGCGTCCGCGCCGGGAAAGGGCGCCGGGGCTTGTGTTTTCGGCAGAACATGATATAATGCGGCCAGAATATCAAGTCCAGAAGAAGGGATGAACGCCATGCCGATCATCTATACGCCCGAACAGCGGATTTTTACCATACACACCGCCCATTCCACTTATCAAATGCAAGCCGACGCGCTCGGCCATCTGCTGCATCTGTATTATGGAGCCCGGAGCGAGGGCAGCATGGATTATCTGCTGACCTATGCCGACCGCGGCTTCTCCGGCAACCCCAACGCCGCCGGGCGTGACCGGACCTATTCGCTTGACGCGCTGCCCCAGGAGTTTCCCACCCAGGGTACCGGCGACTACCGCAGTCCGGCGCTCACGGTGCGCGACGCCAATGGCGTCTTTGGCTGCCGGCTGCTCTACCGCAGCCACGAGATCATCCCCGGCAAATACGCGCTCCCCGGCCTCCCCGCGGTTTATGCCGAAGCGGAGGACGGGGCCGAGACGCTGCGGATCGAGCTGGAGGATGCGCGCCTGGGTCTTGCTGTGACACTTTGTTACGGCGTGCTGCCTTCGCTGGATATCATCACCCGCAGCGCCGTCGTCCGCAACCGCGGCACGGCGGCCGTGACCGTGGAAAAGCTCCAGAGCGCCTGCCTGGACTATGTCTGCGGCGACTTTGACCTCGTCAGCTTCCCCGGCCGCTACGCCATGGAGCGCCAGTTCGACCGGCGCCCGCTCGGCCGCGGCGCCGCCGTCATCGGCAGCCGCCGGGGCTATTCCTCCCACCAGTACAATCCCTTTGTCATCCTCGCCGACCGCGGCACGACCGAGAGCGCGGGGCGCTGCTGGGCCATGCAGCTTGTGTGGAGCGGCGGCTTTCGCGCCGAGGCGGAGCGCGATCAGCTTGAGCAGACGCGCCTGCTGATGGGCCTCGGCGAAGAGCAGTTTTCCTATCCGCTGCAGCCCGGCCAGTCTCTCACCGCGCCCGAGGTGATCCTCAGCTTCAGCGCGCAGGGCTTTGAACGGCTGAGCCATCAGCTGCACCGCTGCCTGCGCCGGCACGTCTGCCGCGGCAAATACCGGGACGCGCGCCGTCCGGTTCTCCTCAACAGCTGGGAGGCTTCCTACTTTGATTTTACGGGCGAGTCCATTCTCCGCCTGGCCGAAGAGGCCAAGGCGCTCGGCGTGGAGCTTCTGGTGATGGACGACGGCTGGTTCGGCGACCGCTGCGACGACAATCGCGCGCTCGGCGACTGGACGGCCAACGAGCAGAAGCTCGGCGGCTCCCTCGGCGCGCTCGTCGAAAAGGTTTGCGCCCTGGGCCTGAAATTCGGCATCTGGATGGAGCCGGAAATGGTCAACGAGGACAGCGATCTCTACCGCAGCCACCCCGACTGGGCGCTGACGATCCCCGGCCGGCCGCCCATCCGCTCGCGCAATCAGCTGGTGCTGGATTTCTCCCGCCGGGAGGTGCGCGACGAGATCTATGCACGCATCTGCCGGGTGCTCGACCAGGGCAGCATCGAATATCTGAAATGGGACGTCAACCGCTCGATCGCCGAGGTGTATTCACACACAACGGGCGATCAGGGCAAGGTGCTTTACGACTACATGCTGGGCGTCTACGAAGTGCTTGAACGTCTCTGCACGCGCTATCCCGATCTGCTCATCGAGGGCTGCAGCGGCGGCGGCGGGCGCTTCGATGCGGGCATGCTCTACTACTGCCCGCAGATCTGGTGCAGCGACAACACCGACGCCATCGACCGCCTGCGCATCCAGTACGGCAGCTCCTTCGGCTATCCCGCCTCCGCCATCGGTGCGCACGTCTCCGCCTGCCCCAACCACCAGACGGGGCGGACGACGCCGCTGAGCACCCGCGCCGTCGTCGCCGCGGCCGGAACCTTCGGCTATGAGCTCGACCCGGCCAAGCTCAGCGAAGCAGAGCGCGCCGAAATCCGGCGGCAGATCGAGACCTTCCGCGAGGACGCGGAGCTTGTGCAGCAGGGCCTCTACTATCGCCTGAGCGACCCGGAGACCGCGCCCTGCTGCGCCTGGGCCTTTGTCGCCGAGGACGGGACGCGCGCGATCATCAGCGCGGTGCTGCAGGAAAAGCACGCCAACATGCCCGCCGTCTACGTGCGCCCGCGCGGGCTCACGCCCGGCGCCTTCTACCGCGACAGGGCAAGCGGCCGGGTCTATCCCGCCGACGCGCTGATGGACACGGGTCTGCCCCTGCCGCTGACTCTGGGTCAGTATGACAGCGTCGTCTGGCGGCTGGAGCGGATCGAAGGGACGGGACGGCCATGATCGGGACGCTGGTCAATGTGGGAACGATCCTCGCGGGCAGCCTGATCGGCGGCTTCTTCCGCAAGGTGATGAACGAGAAAATCAGCGAGGGACTGATGGGTGCGATGGGCCTTGCGGCCTTTGGGCTTGGAATCAACGCCGTTGTGCAGAACATGCCCAAGAGCCAGTATCCCGTGCTCTTCATCGTGAGTCTCGCGCTGGGATGTGTGATCGGCACGCTCCTGCAGCTCGACCGCCGCGTCAGCGCGCTGACGGAACGCCGCGAGGGCGGCGGGAAGCTCGGTCAGGGCATCGTCACCGGCTGCCTGATCTTCTGCATCGGGACGCTCTCGATCCTCGGGCCGGTGCAGAGTGCGCTCTACGGCGACCACACCTATCTGTTCACGAACGCCTCGCTCGATTTTGTCACCTCGATGGTGCTCGCCTCGGCCTACGGCCCGGGGATCGCGCTGTGCGCCGCGGTGCTCTTTTTGTGGCAGGGCTCGATCTACCTGCTCACAACGCTCGTCGGCGGCTTTATTACCGAGACGATGATGACGGAGATCTCCATTGTCGGCGGCTTTCTGATCGCGATGTCCGGCCTGTCGATCATGAAGGTCAAGGACTTCCACACGCTCAATTACCTGCCCGCGCTGCTGGTGCCGCTCACCTGGTGCCTGCTGCGGGGCTGAGGATTCAAGATGCCGAACTTCAAGCTGACGCTCTGCTATGACGGGACGCGCTATCGCGGCTGGCAGAAGCAGGGCAACACCGACAACACGATCCAGGGGAAGCTGGAGGCTCTGCTGAGCCGCCTGCTTTCGCAGGAGGTCGAGGTCGCCGGCTGCGGCCGCACCGACGCGGGCGTGCACGCGCGCGGCCAGGTCTGCTCCTTCCGTGCGGAGACCGCCATGAGCTGCGGCGAGCTGCTCGCCGCCCTGCGGGAGTATCTGCCCGAGGATATCGGCGCGCTCGCGCTCGAAATCGCGCCGCCGCGCTTTCACGCGCGGCTGAGCTGCACGGGAAAAACCTACGTCTACCGCGTCTGGAACAGCGAGACGCCGAACGTCTTCGAGCGCCGCTACCTGCTGCGCGAGCCGCGGCCGCTTGACGAGGACGCGATGCGCCGCGCCGCGGCACTGCTTTGCGGGCGGCACGATTTTGCCGCCTTCTGTTCGCTCAAGCGCAGCAAAAAAAGCACCGTGCGCGAACTTCGGCGCCTGGAGCTTCTCCGCGAGGGTGAGGAACTGCGCCTGGTGTTTGAGGGCGACGGCTTTCTCTACAACATGGTGCGCATCCTCACGGGAACGCTGCTCGAGGTCGGGCGCGGCGAACGGCCGCCGGAGGACATGGCGGCGATCCTCGCCTCCGGGGATCGGGCGCAGGCCGGTCCCACCGCTCCCGCGCAGGGTCTCACGCTGTGGAGCGTGGCATATGAAAAGGACCGTGGTTGATCCACGGTCCTTTTTCTATTCCCCGCACAGCCAGGCGGTCTGCGGCTCGTCCAAAAATGCCTTCAGCTCGCGCCGGAAGCTCTCGTCGAGCGCCGACACACGACCACGGCCCTCGACCAGCGGGTCAATATAGCGCTTTTTGGCCGGGATCACCCGGCGATTCTCCCGCGGGGCGCCGTCATCCGTCCGCATCCGGTGCAGCGCGCAAAATTCCCGCCAGCGCAGGCGAAATGCATCGTCCGCCTCGAGCTTGGCGATCACTTCCGGCTCCGTGCCGCCGAGATCGCCCTCGCTGAGGACGCCCCCTCCGATGGCCGCAGCCAGCAGCTCCGCGAGCAGCTGCATCGCGTAGCGATCCTCGTCGGACACATAGACCCGCGCGCAGCGCAGCGCCGTGCGCGCAAAGCCGAGAGCTGCCGCAGGCTCCGAAAAAGCCAGCTCGATCTGTCCGTCCGGCGCGGCGGCGACACGGAGATCCCGGTACCATCCTGCGATCTCGCCCGGCGCGGCAAAGCCGTAGGCGAGGGCGTTGCCCAGGGTATATTCCAGCCGGTCGGACGACAGGCGCGGCGCGTCGTTGTCCGCGACGGGATAGCGGTGATAATCCTTCACCGCGTCGAGGGGAATCGCCAGCGCGTCCAGCAGCCGCCCGATCTCGGCGCTCCCGCGCAGAATCTCCGCCGTGCCGCTCTCTGTGGCCTCCTGCCGCAGGTGGTCGCCCCGCAGGAAATCCACCACGTGGGCAAAAACAGGCGTGGCGATATCATGAAAGAGCGCAGCGAGCGTCTGCTCCCGGTCGCCGGTGAAGTGCCAGACGATCAGCGCCGCACCCAGACTGTGGGAAAACCGCGAATAGGCCGGCAGACCGCGAAAGCGCGGAAAGGCCGTGTATTCGCAGCCGCAGTTCATGCCGACCGCCTGCAGACGGCGCAGCTCCGACGTCTCGAGAAAGGGCAGCAGAAAGGCCGGGATTACCGGGTGGTACAGACAGAGCAGTTCGTTTCTGTCCATCTATCTCAGGGCAGCCTGGAGCCGCAGTATTCGCAGACCTTGCCGCGGCCGGTCGCGCCGCAGTTGGGGCAGGTTTTTACCGCGTTCTCCCGCTCGGCCTTTTCTTCGGCGCGGCGCTGCCTTTCTTCCCGGCGGCGCTCCTCTTCCTGCGCGGCACGGCGTTTTTCCTCCCGGCGGAAGGCCAGCCAGGGCAGCAGCGCCCAGGCGATCAGCGCCAGGCCGATCGTCAGGCACATGACGACAAAGCCGATCGGGTCGCTTTCGCCGGGATCAGAGCCGCTGACAGACATAAAGATTACACCGAAGGCGGCTTTGGCAATCGTGCCGCCGATGGACGGGCGCTTGACGGTTTTCGTTTTTGTCTGCATTGCCATAGGTCTTGTCTCCTTTCCTCTTTGGGGGACGCTTCTGTATGGATTATACCTGGCCTCCCGCCGCATTTCAACACCCCTCCCGGCGCAGGGACGGGCAAAAAGCCGTGATAATGAAAAAAATGCTTGCCATATCCGTCGCTTTCGCGTAATATCATGGTATAGGCGCGAATGTCGCGTGAAGAGGGCAACAGGTCGATCAAAGGAGGAGCTTATGAAACGTTTGGCATGTTTGATTCTGGCCATGGCAATGCTGCTGGCTCTCGCGGCCTGCGGCGGCGAACCGGACCCCCACGCCGGCGTGTATGAGGCGCAGTCCGCCGAAATGAGCGGCATCAGCATTGACGTGAATACGGTCTACGAGGGCGGTCTGTCCTTCGAGCTGAAAAACGGCGGTCGGGCTGTTATGCACATGGACGGCCAGGACTACAACCTCAAGTGGGAGCTGGACGGCGAAGCGATCAGCATCATCGCCTCCGACACCACGCTGACCGGCACCCTGGTTGACAACACCATGGTTCTGGACATGGGCAGCGGCGTCACCATTACGCTGACGAAGGCAGATTAAGCGCGGCCATTTGGCAAAAAAGAACTCCCGGCTCTGCAAGCCGGGAGTTCTTTTTATCTCGTCATGTAGGCCATCAGCAGCTCGTAGGTATTGCGCAGGCCGTCGAGGTGCGTGCGCTCATAGCCGTGGCTGTTGGCCGTGCCGGGGCCGATGGCCGCGTGGCGGATGTCATAGCCGGCCACCACGCTGACGTCGCCGTCCGTGCCGTAGTGCGGAGTGAAAATATCCATGACATAGTCCACGCCCGCGTCAATGGCCGCCTGCCGCAGCTCGTTGGTCATGCCCCAGTGATAGGGGAAGCGGGAGTCCTTGGCGAAGATGGACACCTTGTGCTCATCGGAGTTCTGATCCGGCCCGGTCGGCGCGATATCGACGGCCAGAATGTCCTCCACGTCCGCCGGAAGCCAGGCCGTGCCGTGGCCGATCTCTTCGAAGAAGGCGAAATAGGCGTAAACCTTGCGGGGCAGGACGGTCTTTTCCTCCCGCAGCGCACGGATCGCCGTCAGCAGCACCGCGGCGCAGGCCTTATCGTCGATGAAGCGGGACTTGAGATAGCCGTTAGCCAGCCGATAGCGCGGCTCGAGGGCGACCATGTCGCCGGTCTCGATGCCGAGCGCGCGCACGTCCTCCGCCGTCCTGACGTCCTCGTCGAGCACGACGCAGACGTTCGTGCGGAAATCCGGAAGCACCGCGCGCAGCTCTTCCTCGGTGACATGGACGGAGTTCGGCGTGCGGCAGACGGCTCCGGTATATACCTTGCCGTCCCGGGTGTGGACGCGCACGTTCTCCGTCACGCAGTAGAAGGGGTAAAGTCCGCCCACAGGGCAGACGTTCAGCGTGCCGTCGGCGTTCACATGCCGCACCATCAGCCCGATATCGTCCAGATGCGCCGTCACCGCGAGGGCGCGGCCCTCGCCGCCGAGGTCGGCGACCACGCCGCCCTTGTGCGTCAGGCGGTACGGCACGCCGAGCTCATCGAGCATCGCGGCGATAAGCGCCTGAATCTCCTCATACTGGCCGGTGGTGCTGTCCACCGCGAGCAGGCGCTCAAAGGTTTTCAGGCAATCGCTTTCATCAAAGGGCGGCATGGTTTTTTCTCTCCTTGCGTTCAATTTGGATCAAGGGATTCCAGCTTCCGCGCAGATAATAGGCTCCGAAGAGCAGGAACAGCAGCAGATTGTGACCGATCATGCAGCCCCAGGCGGCCTCCAGGCCGTAGGACAGCAGCACCGTGCAGATCCAGGTGCCCAGGATGCGCACGCCCCACATGCCGGTCATGTTGATGACAAAGGGGATCCTGGTCTTGCCCGCGCCCTGCAGCATGCCCTCGAGCGCGATGCTCACGCCGTAAATCGGCTCGGAGCAGGCCACCATGCGCAGCACCGTCACGCCCAGCGCGATCACAGCCGCATCCTTGCTGAACAGGCCCACCAGCGGCGGTGCGAAGGCGAAGAGCAGCGCGCCGGAGACGAGCATCAGCGCCGTCTCCATCAGCAGGATCGTGCGCGCGAGCTTCTTCTGCCGCGGCAGATCCCGCGCGCCGATGGCGTTGCCGGTCAGCGTGGCCGCCGCCTGCATCATGCCGAAGCCCGGGATGTAGAACGCCGATTCCACAGTGTTGGCGATGATGTGCGCAGCCGCGGACACGGGGCCGAGGGCATTGATCATCGCGGCAAAGGCGACGTAGCCCAGCGAGGTGCCGAAGCGCTGCAGCATATTCGGGAAGGAGACGCGCAGACAGGGGCGCAGTACCTCCCAGTCCGGCCGCAGGGACTGGCCGCGCGGCGAGATCAGCGGATGGCGGAAGAAGAGCAGCGTCAGCACAACGCCGCCGAAGACGAAGGAGGCCGCGCTCGCGACCGCCGCGCCGATCACGCCCCAGCCCGCGCCCCACATTGGGACGCGCAAACCGAGCAGCGTCAGCGTCCGCGGCTTGTAGATCAGCAGAAAATTCAGCACCACGTTGATGAGGTTCACGCCGATCCCGACGCGCATCGGGGTTTTGGTGTCGCCCGCCGCGCGCAGCACCGTGCCGAAGATCATGCTGGCGCTGCGAAAGAGCATCGGCAGATAGAGGATGAAGAAATACCGCGCCGCGGTGGCCCGGATGTCCGGGTCCACCTGCATCCAGGCGGGCACCTGCCGGCTGAGCGCGAGCGGAACGGCGGTGAAGAGCAGGCCGAGCACCAGCACGGCCAGCACCGACTGCGCCGCCGCTTTGCGCGCCCTTTCCTGCTCGCCCGCGCCGAGGTGCTGGGCGATATATGCCAGGAAGCCCACGCCGAAGGCCGAAACCGTGCCGTTAACGAGCCAGCCGACCGTGCTGGTCGAGCCGACAGCGGCGGTCGCCTCGGTGCCGAGCGCGCCGACCATGGCCGTATCGATGTACTGCACGGCCGTGCTCATGGCCATTTCGATCATGGCAGGGCCGGCCAGTGCGAACACCGTCGGCATCAGGCTCAAATCAAAGATTGACTTTTTGTCACGTAATTCATTCATAACGGCCTTATTTTAGCACAAAGGCCGCATGTGCACAACCGTTTTGCGGCAAAAAAACGCCCGTCCATGCGGACGGGCGTTTTTGTGTTTGGCTTAGACGATCTCTTACTTGAGCTCGACGGTAGCGCCGACGGCTTCGAGCTTGGCCTTGATCTCTTCGCCGTCTTCCTTGGAAACGGCTTCCTTGATCTTGGCGGGCACGCCTTCGACCAGAGCCTTGGCGTCAGCCAGGCCGAGACCGGTGATGCCGCGGACTTCCTTGATGACCTTGATCTTCTCAGCACCGAAGCTGGTCATGACAACGTCAAACTCGGTCTGCTCTTCGACGGGAGCGGCAACAGCGCCGGTGGCGGGGCCAGCAGCGACGGCAGCGGCGGAAACGCCGAAGGTGTCTTCCAGAGCATGGACGAGCTCGCTGAGCTCGAGAACGGTGAGGCCCTTGATGGACTCGATCAGGGCAGCGATTTTTTCACTCATTGTAATTTCCTCCATTAAATTCTTTGTGGTCTGCGATTATTCCGCAGCTTCGGCAGCGGGGGTCTCGATGGAGCCGCCCTTCTGCTCCAGGATCTGACCGAGGCAGACGGCCAGGCCGGTGATGGGTGCGATCATGGTGCCCAGAACCTTGGCGTACAGGGTGTCCTTGCTCTGCAGCTCGGACATCTCGGCGATTTCCTTCTCATTGAGGACCTTGCCCTCCATGAAGGCGGCCTTAATGTTGAAGCGCTCATTGAGCTTCTTGCTGTAATCGCTGAGGATACGGAAAGGAGCGATGGGGTCATTCTCGGCGGTAGCCAGAGAGGTGGTGCCGTTGAGGACGGAGTCGAGCTCGTTCATCCCCAGCTTGTCCAGAGCCTTTCTGGTCAGGGTGTTCTTGACGACGGTGTACTCCACGCCGTCCTTGCGCAGATCGGTACGCAGAGCGGTGTCCTCGGCCACGGTGATGCCCTTGTAATCGACCAGGACGCCGGCGCCCGCGTTCTTGATACGCTCGGCCAGTGCTTCGACGATCGCCTGCTTTTCGCTAAGAACCTTTGCGTTCGGCATGTGTGTTTTTCACCTCCACACAGATGATTCACGCCCATAAAGAAAACCCTTCCGCCAACAGACGAAAGGGCACAAAAACAATCAATTCCATAGAGATGTTGTTGATGTCCTCGGCAGGATTTACGGCCGGAGCCACCTGCTGTCTTTGGAGCGCTCAACTAATATAGCCGAAAAGCAGCGGCTTGTCAAGGTTTTTTTTCGCTTTTTCCGCCGCTTTTTTCACGGATCAGGCGCAGCAGCGCCGTGGATGCCTGGATAGCGACGATCACCGCGGTCTGCACGGCGGTCATCACAAAAAACTGCGGGATGCGCGCGGCCGCGAGCGCGGTCAGATTGGCCTTGAACTTCCAGACGATGAGCGCGGTATTGAGCACGAGAGTCACGAGGAGACAGTTGGTGAGCGCGGCCAGAAAGGCGCGCAGCCAGCTCCCTTCCCGGCGGTAGAGATACAGGCCGAAAATGAGGCCCGTCAGCGCCGCCGTCGCGGTAAAGCCCCAGTAGTAGGCGCCGGTGGGGAACAGCAGTGCCCCGATCAGATCGCCCAGCGCGGCGGTCAGCGCCGCCCAGGCCGGCCCGTACAGCATGGCCGACACCGCTACCGCGGCAAAGCCCAGGCCGATCTTCATCAGCGGCGTATTGATGGCCAGTACGCGGGAAAACACCACGTCCAGCGCGATCAGCAGCGCCGACACCGTCAGCTGCCGCAGCGTGATTGTTTCAGATTTCATTAAAAAGCCTCCTTTCCACAGTCGCGGAAAAGAGGGCGCTCATTCCGGGACAGCGGACGCGGGAATCCATCGCAGCATGCATCATGCTTTCGTCCGGCGGCGACATCCCATCTGCCGGCACTTGACGCGGTTTCCCTACTCTGTCAGTTTTGTTCGCGCTCAATATATCACAGGCGCGCGCACATTGCAAGCGCGCGTATCAAATTTCCCAACCCGGGAAATACTAACTCCACTCTTGTTTACGGGGGTGGAGCATTTTTATGCAGGCGAAAGTCGAGATCTGCGGTGTGAACACCGCAAAGCTGCCGGTGCTCAAAAGCGCGGAGTCGCGCGCGCTGATGGAGAAAGCCCAGGCCGGCGACAAGGCCGCCCGCGAAGAGCTGATTGCCGGGAACCTCCGGCTGGTGCTGAGCGTGGTGCAAAAGTTCGCCGGGCGCGGCGAGAGCATGGACGACCTCTTCCAGGTGGGCTGCATCGGGCTTATCAAGGCCATCGACTGCTTCGATCTGAACCAGAACGTCCAGTTTTCCACCTACGGCGTTCCCATGATTGCCGGGGAGCTGCGGCGCTTCCTGCGCGACCACAGCGCGCTGCGCGTCAGCCGCTCGATGCGCGACACCGCCTACAAGGTGCTGCAGGCCAAGGAAAAGCTGACCGCCCGCGACGGCCGGGAGCCGAGCGTGGAGCAGATCGCCGCGGAGCTGGGCATCCCCCGGCAGGAGGTCGTGTTCGCGATGGACGCGGTCTGCGAGCCGGTGAGCCTCTACGAGCCGGTGTTCAGCGACGGCGGAGAGAGCTCCACCGTGATGGACCAAATCGGCGACACCCGCAACACCGACGAGCATTGGCTGGAGCAGATCGCCCTGGCCGACGCGATGCGCCGCTTAACAAAGCGCGAAAAGCGCATCCTCGCGCTGCGCTTTTACGACGGACGCACCCAGATGGAGGTTGCCCGCGAGGTTGGCATCTCCCAGGCCCAGGTCTCCCGCCTGGAGAAAAACGCGATCTCGCAGATCAAGAAGAATATGAGCTCTTAACGCTGAAAAGAGGTCCCGGAAACTGTGTTTCCGGGACCTCGTTAACAATTAAATTCTTCCACGACAGCGGTCGGGCCGGTGAGCAGCAGATCGCCCACACGCCCGTTTTCGCGCCGGAACCGAACGCTGAGACGCCCGCCGGGCATGTCGATTTCCAGCCGATTGCCGGGAATTGCTCCGCGCAGGGCGAGGCTCGCGGCGATCGAGCCGCAGCCGGTGCCGCAGGCGAGCGTAAAGTCCTCGACGCCGCGCTCGAAGGTGATCGCGCGCACGCGCTCTTCTCCCGTCCGGCAGACAAAGCTGACGTTTGCGCCCTTCGGGAAGGCTGGGCTGCGCCGCAGGGCGCGGCCGCGCTCGCGCAGGGCGTCCAGGTCGTCAAAATCGGCCGCCGGCGTCTCGACCACCGCGTGCGGGATGCCGGGGTCGCCGAGCTCCACATAGGCGCAGTCATAGACTGCGCCCAGCGCCTCGGCCGGGCGGTGCGGATCGACGATCGAAGGGTCGTTGAGGCGCACCTCGTACTGTTCCCGGGTGATCTGCCGGGCGGTGACCAGGCCGGCCGTGGCGAGCACGCGGATGTGCTGCGGATCAGGCGCAAGGCCATGCTCCACGCCGTAGCGGGCGATGCATCGCGCGCCGTTGCCGCACATCTCGCCGAGGCTGCCGTCCGCGTTATAAAACAGCATGCCGAAGTCCGCCTCATCCCCGGCCGCCGGCACGATCACGATCATGCCGTCCGTTTCAGCGCAGGCGCATAAACGCAGGGCGAGGCCGCTGAGGTCCTCGCCCTGAAGTCCGCCGTGCAGGTTCTCCGTCAAAACGAAGGAGTTGCCCGCGCCGTGCATTTTGGTGCAGCGCATTTATTGTTTCTTCGCGTTGAGCTTCTTCTGCAGCCAATCCTTGCCGTCGTTGAAGCGGGAGACGATGAAGGAGGCCACATAGTCGCCGGCCGCGTTGACCATGGTGGCGGGAGGATCGACGAGGTCGCCGATGGCCTGCGCGATCGGGAAGGCGATGGGCAGCGCCTCGGGGAAGAACAGGGAGCAGAGCACCAGCTCGCCGGTGCCGCCGCCGCCGGGGATACCGGACATGGCAACGGAGGAGACCGTCGCGACGACGATCGCCAGCAGCGCGTCGGTGGTGGCGAAGTCCTTGCCGAACATGCCGAAGAGGAAGGCGACCTTGATGATGGCGCTCATGCCGGAGCCGTCCATGTTCATCGTTGCGCCCATGGGCAGCACGATATCGGTGACGTCCTTGGAGATGCCGGTGTCCTCGGCAGCTTCCATGTTGGTGGGAATGGTCGCGACAGAGGAGCAGGTGCCAAAGGCAACCGCGGCGGGACGGAAGAGGTGCCGGAACATGACCTTGACGGCGCCCTTGCCGCCGCCGAAGCGGGCGTAGAGCGGGAAGATCAGGAACATGTAGGCGAAGGAGACGACGTAGTAGAGGATGATGGCGCGGGCGTAGTTGGTCATCAGGTCGGCGCCGTGGGCGGCGACGAGAGCGGCGAAGAAGCCGAAGAAGCCGATCGGGGCGTAGTAGCTGATGAGCTTAATGACCTTCATGAGGACGTTGGTGATCTCCTCGAGGAGCTTGGCGACCTTGGTCTCAGGCCCGCCGCACATCTGCACGCCGAAGCCGAAGAAAATGCCGGCGATGATGAGCTGCAGGATAGAGCGGCGGCTCCAGAGCTCGGGGAAGTCGGACTTGGTGAAGAAGCCGACGATCATTTCACCGGCGCTCATGGGCTCTTTCGCGCCCTCTTCAAAGGCGGGATCGCCGATGTACACGGGGATGAAGCGCACGAGGACGTACATGATGACGGAAGCGATGATCGTGGTGACCATGAAGGTGAGCACCGTCGTTCCCATCAGCTTGCCGGCGCGCTTGGCGCTCTTCATGTTAGCGATGGCGGAGGAGATGGAGAAGAAGACCATCGGGACGACAACGCAGAACATCATGTTGATGAACAGCGTGCCCAGAGGCTCGAGCACCGAGGCGCCCTTCCAGTAGAAACCGACCAGGCAGCCGGCCACGATGCCGATGATCATAGTAAAGAAGAACCAGTTGTTTTTCAGAAACTTTGACATGAGCGGAACCCTCCTTGAGGCTTTTTACTGCTTCATTATATTTGCGAAGAAACGCAAAGTAAATGGCTTTCGGTGCTTGAAACATTGCAAAAAGTGCTGTATACTTGTCCGCGGGAGGGATGCTCGATGAAAAAGGACGGCAGCTTTGCCCGCGAGGGCTATCTGGAGGAGAATTACCACTATTTTCATCTGCGCGACACGGCCGGGCAGGAGCGGGATTTTCATTTTCACGACTTTGACAAGATCGTGCTGCTGCTGGCAGGGCGCGTGGACTACACGGTGGAGAATGTGACCTACTCTTTGCGGCCCTGGGATGTGCTGCTCGTGAAGCACCACACGATCCACAAGGCCGTCATCGACCGCGCCGTCCCCTACGACCGCGTGATCGTCTATCTCGACCGGCGCTTTTTCGAGCGCAGCGCGCCGGGCGTCGGGCTGATGGACTGCTTCGACTGGGCCGACCAGAGCGGACAGTATCTGCTGACGCCCGACGAGGAGCAGAAGAAAGCCCTCGCGGAGGCGATGACCTCCTACGAGGCGCTGATCGGCGACCGGCAGCTCGGCGCGCAGATGCTGCGCGACAACTGCATCTCACGCCTTCTGGTGCACGTCAACCGTCTCTCGGTCAGCTCCTCCCTGCCGCGCGGCGCCGATGCCGTCAGCGATCCGAAGATCGCGCAGGCGCTGAGCTACATCAATGAAAATCTGAGCCGCGACCTGAGCGTCGAAACGCTCTGTGAACAGGTATTTCTCAGCCGCTATCACTTCATGCGCCTGTTCAAGGCGCAGACCGGCATGACCGTGCACGCCTATGTGCGCCAGAAGCGCCTGATCCAGGCCGCGCGGCTGATCCGCGAGGGCGCGCCCGCCGCCCGCGCCGCCGCCGAGAGCGGCTTTGCGGACTATTCCGCCTTTCATCGCGCCTTCCGCGAGGCCTTCGGCACCAGCCCTGGCCGGCTCAAGGAGTAGATAAACATATAAGAAAAGAGGATGCTGTCGCATCCTCTTTTCTGTATCAGGCAGCTTTTTCGGTTTTCTTTTTGCCAATCCTGGCCGTGAGCTTGAAGAGCATCGGGTAGACGGCGATGACGACGAAAATCACGATTGCGTAGCGTCCGGAACGGATCAGGTGCGCGGCAAAGTTGCCCGCGTCGAGCAACTCCTTCGGGAAGGGAAGCTTGAGCAGCGTATTGAGCCCGAAGTACACCGCGCCGCCTCCCACGATGCGAAGCAGCGCGCGGATCGGGCTGCGGGTATTTTCAAAGCGCACATACCTTTCCTCGAAGGGCTCGGCCAGCAGGAAGCCGACCAGCATGCCGAAGGCGCTGAAATAGTCGGTGCTGGTGCAGTAGAAGAAGCCCGGCAGCGCCGTGAGGACGATCACGCCGGCAAAGACCCAGCGGTTTTTGATTTTCTTCTGCAGCCAGGGGATGAAGAAGATGACGAGCGCGCCGAGCGCCCAGCCGGCCAGCACGTCCGTCGGGAAGTGCGCGCCGACGACCACGCGGGAGATGCCCACCAGCAGCGGCAGCACGAAGGCCAGCACAGTGGCCCATTTTTTCCGCAGGCAGAGGGCGGCCGATCCGTACACCGTGGCAGCGCCCGAGGAATGGCCGCTGGGGAAAGAATAGCCCTGGGCGGCGACGTCGAATTTGTCGGCCTTGCTGTCAATCAGGCGCAGCAGGTCGATCCGCTCGCTGCAGAAATACGGCCGCAGGCGCAGCGCGATGTTCTTGATCAGCGGGTTCCAGACGTTGGCGACGAGGAAGTTCATGCCGATGAATTTGCCGAACTCCTTGTCGTAACACCAGTAGAAAAAGCCCATAATGACGATCATCAGCAGCTCCTCGCCGAACATCGACAGCTGCGAGAGAGCGCCGATCGCGCCGGCGCTGAGATGGCTTTGCAGCCACTCCATCAGCGCGATCTCCCAGTCGAGGAAGAAGCGGTTGCCCTGGACGGCCGCGGCGGTCAGAAAGCTCATTGCCTGTTCCTCCTTTTGTTATTCAATCGTCAGGAAATGCTCCTGCCCGTCCACCCGGTAGCGGACGGAGAGCCCTTTTCCGTCGGCCAGGACGCGGACGTCCTCGGCCTCGCGGTTATGCAGCAGCTGCCGATAGGCGGCCTTCGCCGCTTCGGTATAGCGCCCCATGTTGTCCGAGCAGAGAAGCATGCCGCCGAAGAGGCTGTTGACGGTGGCGAGGATGTGCTTTTCCCGGGCGCTCAGCTTGAGATTGTCGTCGCGCAGGAAGAACACGTCCGGGTCGTTGAGCCAGGCGCGGCCGTTCAGCTGGCGGCGGAAGATCGTGTTGCCGATCGCGTGCCGGGTGGACAGGTGCTCGCGGTGGATCTCCCGCGTGAAGATGCGCCCGTTCCAGTCGAGGCCCACGTCGCAGCCGATGCGGCAGTAATCCACCAGTCCGAAGGCGGGCATCAGCGGCACGCCGCAGCCGAGGATCGGCTTGTCGCCGCAGAGCTCGCGCAGCCACTCCATCGCGCGCCTCATGCGCCCGGCGCGGGTTTCTCGCTCGCTGCCGTAGGGCGCCGCGCCGTAGAGGAAGTCCAGCTTCACGAGGTCAAAGCCCCAGTCGTCAAACACGCGGCGGAAGACCTGTTTCAGGTACTCCCGCACGCCGGGATGGTCGATGTCCAGCGCATAGAAGCCGCCCCAGGCGATGCCGCAACGGATCGGTTTTCCCCTGTGCCGCAGCAGCCAGTCCGGGTGCTCGGCAACGAGCCGGGAGCTCTTCTGCGCCACAAAGGGCGCGAGCCACAGCCCTGCCTTGAAGCCCTTGGCGTGGATCTCGTCCACGATGGGTCTGAGGCCGCGCGGGAATTTTTTGGCGTCCGTCTCCAGCCAGTCGCCCACGGCGGGCTCGAAGCCGTCGTCGATCTGGAAGAGGTCGCCGGGCTTGAGTACCTTGGCGCAGCCGCGCAGGTCCTCGAGGATCGTCTGCTCGCTGATCTTCTGATAGCGATTGTACCAGCTGGAATAGCCGGTGAGCCGTTCGCTCGTGCGCGGCTTGACGCCCAGCGCGCGAAACCAGCCGTCAAAGACCTCGTCCTCGCCGCCCTCGGCCAGGAAAAGGTCGAAGGCGTGGAAGGCGCCGCCCCCGTGCAGCAGGCCGCGGCAGTCGCGCTTGACCGACAGCAGGCCGAGGTGCGCGTCATAGCCGAAAATCGTATAGCCCGGGCGCTCATCCAGTGAGGCAAACAGCGTATAGCGCTCGCCGCTGCGGAAATAGCACCAGCTCTCGCCGTGGGTAAAGCCCGGCGCGTTGGGATAGTGCACGAAGTAGTAGTCGCCGTAATAATCCAGGCCGAAACGGCGCACAATGGTCTCAGGCAGATGACTGAGGTCACGGATTTTTCCCCAGCGGCTGTATTCCGGGCAGTAGGTCCAGCTCTGAAAGCCGTTCATGAAGATCTTTTCCTGCTCGCCGAGCGAGCGGTGCAGCGTTGCGGAAGCGCGGTAGATCTTCGCCCGCGGCAGCTCCGGCGCCACAATATTGGCGCCCGGCTGCAGCTCCACGGAGCCCTTGAGTTCCTCCGGCCCATGCCCGCGATAGTAGCGGATGCAATAGTCCAGTTTCATCGCGTCTGCTCCTTTACTCAACGGTAAAACGCAGCGTCACGTCGCCGGCCTGGCCGCCGCGGATGTGCAGCAGCGCCTCGCCGGTCTCTCCCTTCGTGCGCAGATAGCAGCCCGTCATGCCGCCCTCGGCGGTGACGAGCGCCGGACCGACGAGCTCTGCCGCGCCCTCGACCTCAAACTGCAGCGGCAGCTGCGCGTAAGGCGCGGGGTTGTCATAGCCGTCGAGCACGCGGATGCGCACGGCGGCCATATCATAGGTATCGCCCTCGCGCAGCGCGGTCTTGCTGGCGCGCGCCTCCAGATGCAGCTCTCTGCTCGGGCAGTAGGTGCGGCTGGCGACGACCCGGCCGTCTTTCTTCGCGTCGAAGCGCCAGACAGTGGCCTCGCCGCCCCAGTTGCCGACGTACTTGCCGTAAAGCTCCATCGCGTCGGCAAAATTCATATGGTAGCGCGTGAAGGCAAAGAGGAACTTCGCCTTCCAGTTGAGCGGCAGATTGGCCGTACCGTACTTGCCGGCGGCCTGCAGGCATTCGCGCAGGAACTCGGCCTTGTCGTGGTCAAAGCCCTCCTGACTCTCCAGGAGCTGCCCGATCAGGTCGTCCACGGGGATCGGCCCGTGCTTGAGCGCCTGCCAGCCGTGGGGCCGGAAGGTGGTGACATAGGCGCCGTTTTTGTAGAGCGCCACCTCGTCGGCGTTCGTGAAGAGGTAGGGGTGGCCGATCTGGCCGCCGGGGTAGTCGCCGATGTCCATCGTGGAGCCGAGCTCCAGCACGGGGAAAGCCTCGCCCTGGCTCGCGTAGGTCGCGGCGGCGAGCTTCGGGTTGCGGAAGAAGTCCAGCACGCCGTGATAGCAGACGCGGTCGCCGGAGCCGAAGTCCTTGTGCGTGGGGTAATCGAACATGCACCAGCCAAAGCAGCCGGCGTGTTCGCCGTCGGCCAGGGCCGCATCCTGCACGCGGGCATGGCGCAGCGCGTGCTCCTGGCGCTTTTCCCAGGTGTCGAAGGGCTTGGTCGGGAACATATGTCCGTTGCACTCGGAAATCAGGAAGCCCTTGCTCATGTCGGTCGTGATCTTGCTCTTCGGCTTGCAGCCGGGATTGTCGCCGGTGTGGGAGAAATCGTTGAAAGCGTAGACGTCCTCCAGGAGGCTGCTCTTTTCGAGATAGCGCACGCCGGAGGTCTGGCGGCTCGGGTCGAGCTCGTGCGCCAGGGCGTTAGTGCGGCGGTAGAACTCGTCGTCGTCCTGGCTCTCGTTGATGCGCACGCCCCAGAGCACGATGCTCGGGTGGTTGCGGTACTGCGTCACCATCTCCCGCACGTTTTCCACCGCCTGATCCTTCCAGGCCGCGTCTCCGATGTGCTGCCAGCCGGGGATCTCGGTAAAGACCAGAAGGCCGAGGCGGTCGCACTCGTCGATGAAGTGCTGGCTCTGGGGATAGTGCGAGGTGCGCACGGCGGTGCACTGCAGCTCCTCCTTGAGGATGCGCGCATCCTCGCGCTGCAGATGCTCCGGCGCGGCGTAGCCGATATAGGGGTAGTTCTGGTGGCGGTTCAGGCCGCGCAGGAAGAACTTTTTGCCGTTGAGATAGAAGCCGTCGGCCTTGAAAACGACCGTGCGGAAGCCGAATTTTTCCTGCACGCGGTCGATGACCTCGCCCTGGCGGCCCAGCAATTCTGCCTCGCAGGTATAGCGCACAGGGCTGTCCGCCTCCCAGGGCCTGGCATCCGGCACGCGCAGTTCGAAGTCGCCGCTGCCGCTCTGTTCGGCGACGATTTGTCCCTCCTCGTCGCGGATGCGGACGCGCATCCCGCCGATCTTGCTCAGCTTGCCGTCCACCGTCAGCTTCACAACGGCGCGATCCAGCGCCGGGGTGCGCACAAAGAGGTCGGAGATATAGTTCTCGCCGCGCACGTCCAGCCAGACCTCGCGGTAGAGCCCGCCGAAGGTCAGGTAGTCGATGACAAAGCCGAAGGGCGGCACGCTGCCGTTTTCCGTGCAGTCGAGCTTCACGGCGACGGTATTTTCTCCGCCGACTTCGACCGCATCGGTGATCTCCACGCGGAAAGCGGTGTAGCCGCTGCGGTGGGTCGCCAGCTCGCGGCCGTTGACATAGACCGTGGCAATATGCGCCGCGGCGTCAAACTGCAAAAAGAGGCGTTTGCCGCGGTATGTTTCGGGGATATCCAGCGCCCGGCGGTAGCCGCAGACCATCTCATAATCCTCAGGTCCCGCGTAGTGCAGCGGAATCTCCCGCACGGTATGCGGCAGGCAGACGGCGCTTCCCTCCGTCTTGCCGGCGAGGAAATCCTCCGTCCATTGCTCGGTAAACTGCCAGCCTCGGCAAAGACTGATCATAGAAAAATCACACTCCAGTCTGTTTTTTCGGTAACTCTTATTGTATCATCAAAACGGCCTTTACACAATCGGTATTTTTTATTCTCCGACGGACTCTTGCGTCCTCCGACGCCCTGTGCTATGCTGTCAGCAGAAGGAAAAAGGAGCTGAAGGGCCGTGTTTCTGCCGGAAATCTGCACAAAAGAGGATATCGTCCGTCTGGTGGACGAGCTGGGCTTTCTGCCCTATTTCAAGGGCGAGATCCCGGGCTTTTCCATTGAGGAAAACTGCAGCTGCTTCTGGGGCACGCCGGAGAATCCGGACTGTCCCTGGGACTGGAAGGGGCCGATTATCCGCGAGAGCGGCTGCGCCTACGGCAAATATTACCGCGGGCGGGCGCTCTATATCAGCCGGGACTGGTTCCCCGACTTTGCCAACTACCGCCGCGACGGTTACGACTACGACGCGCGCGTGGACGACGGCAAAGCCCGGCACAAGGATGAGCGCATCATGCAGGTACTGACCGAGCGCTCGCCGCTCGTGTCCAAAGAGCTGCGGTCGCTCGCCTGTCTGAGCGAGGAAAGCCGCAAGGGTTTTGACGCAAGCATCGTTTTCCTGCAGATGCAGGGCTATGTGACCGTGTCGGATTTCGTCTACCAGACCGACCGGCACGGAAAGCCCTTCGGCTGGGGTCTGGCACAGTACGCGACACCCGAGCAGCGCTTCGGCGCGGATTTCACCGACCGCGTCTATGCGCGTGAGCCGGAGGAGTCCGCCGCACGTATCCGCGCCCATCTGACAAAGCTCTTGCCGCAGGCCACGCCCGCGCAAATTGCAAGATTTTTGGGATAAAAGACCGGGAACCTTTTGCCGTGTCCGGCGTCAAACCGCACGAGGACAAAATCAAAGGAGGAAACAAGCATGAAAAAAGCCTTTGCCTTATTCTTCAGTACCCTGATGCTTCTGTCGCTGTGCGCCTGCGGCAGCTCACAGAGCGCCAAGGACGCAAACTACTATGACGCCGCGCCCGCCGAAATGCCGATGGCGGAGCCGGAAATGGCCATGGACGAGGAATCCGCCTACGGCGGCTTCGCCGCGAACAGCATGAAAACAGCGGACGCACCCGAGTCGAAGGCGCCCGACGTCGACCCCGAGAAGATCATCTACTCCGCCGACGCCACCGTGGAGACCACCGAATTTGAGCTGACTCTCGAAAAGCTGCAGGGCCTCGTGCAGCAGTACGGCGGCTTCATCGAGTCGAGCAGCATCAACGGCAGCAACTACTACAGCCAGTCCCGCGGCTACGCGGGCAACCGCAGTGCCAATTACACCATCCGCATCCCCAGCGCGCGTTTCCAGGAGCTGATGGGCAGTCTCTCCTCTCTCGGCAACGTCCCCTATACCTATACCTACACCGAGAACATCACCTCCCGCTATTACGACGTGCAGGCGCGCCTGACGGCCTATGAGACGCAGGAGCAGCGGCTGCTGGAGATGATGGAGATGGCCGAAACCGTGTCCGACATCATCGTGATCGAGGACCGGCTGACCGAGCTGCGCTACCAGATCGAAAGCCTGCAGTCCACGCTGAACAACTGGGACCGTCAGGTGAGCTACAGCACCGTGAACGTCAACATCAACGAGGTGACGATCTACACGCCGGAGGCCAAGCTCTCTTACGGCCAGCGCCTGGGTCTTGCCGTGCGCAACGGCCTCAAGAGCACCGGTGAATTCTTCAGCGACTTCCTGCTCTGGTTCCTGGAGGCGCTGCCCGCGCTCGTGATCCTGGCCGTGCTGATCGTGCTTGTCGTCGTGCTGATCCGCCGCGCCCGTAAAAAACGCCGCGCCCGCAAGGCTGCGGAAAGAGAAGCAAAAGAATAAGCCCGAAAACAGCAAAAAGCCTTCGGTTCCGATGGAACCGAAGGCTTTTTGAGACGGTCAAAGAAGCAGGATAATGCTCCGTGATCGCGCCGCGGGGGAGCGCGAGGGGGCAAGACCCTCCTCGCGTTTCAATCATCCGCCGTCCGAAAAGCCTTGAAAAAGCAAGGCTTTTCGGGTCATGGCATTTTGTGTTCTGCAAAATGCCCGGCGGCAGAAGCGCGGTCAAAAAAGTCCATCACGGACTTTTTTGACAAGCTGAAAAAGCCTTCGGTTCCGATGGAACCGAAGGCTTTTTTGCTGTTCCGTTACAGCAGCTCCGCCAGGCGGTCGATGTCCTCGTCGGTCGTGGCCCAGCTGGTGCAGAAACGCAGCACCGTGTGATCTGCGTCCGGCTTTTCCCAGACGCTGAAGCGCAGCTTTCCGTCCAGCCGCCGCACAAGCTCGTCCGGCACCAGCAGGAACTGCTGGTTGGTCGGTGACTCGAGGAAGAAGTCGATTCCTTTCTCCCGGAAGAGCGCCTTGAGGCGCTCGGCCTTGTCGATCGCGTTCTTCGCGGCCTCGAAATACAGCCCGTCCGTAAAGAGCGCGTCAAACTGCACGCCCAGCAGCCGCCCTTTGGCCAGCAGCGCGCCGTGCTGCTTGATGATGGAAGTGAAGTGCTCGGGTGCGTTTCCCTTTGGGAAGACCACCGCTTCGCCGCAGAGCGCGCCGCACTTGGTGCCGCCGATGTAGAACACGTCGCAGAGCGCGGCGATGTCCGGCAGTGTCAGCTCCGCTTGGCGGCTCATCAGGCCGTAGCCCAGGCGCGCGCCGTCCAGGAACAGCGGCAGCCGGTACTCCCGGCACACGGCCGCGATGGCTTCCAGCTCCGCGCGGGTGTAGAGCGTGCCGTACTCGGTGGGATGGGAGACATAGACCATGCCCGGGCGCACCATGTGCTCGTAGGCCTCGTCCCCGAAATAGGTCGAAAGCCACTCGCGCAGCTCGCCGGCGTCGATCTTGCCGAGATGCTGCGGCAGCGTGAGCACCTTGTGGCCGGAATACTCGATCGCGCCGGCCTCGTGGCCGTTGATGTGTCCGGTCACGGCCGCGAGAACGCCCTCATAGCTCCGCAGGAGCGAGGCGATGACGACCTGGTTGGTCTGTGTGCCGCCGACGAGAAAGCGCACCGCCGCCTCCGGCGCCCGGCAGGCCTGGCGGATCTTCTCTGCTGCGCGCAGGCAGTATGCATCCTCGCCGTAGCCGGGCTGGGGATCGAGGTTGGTGCTCGCCAGCGCCTCAAGCAGCTTCGGATGCGCGCCGGTGTTGTAGTCGCACTCAAAAGACAGCATACGACATCCCCCCGGCTTTCACTCAATACTCGAAGGTGTGCGGCAGCAGCTCGGAGAGCTTATAGCTCACGTAGCGGTCGCCGGCCTTGGCGCAGAGAACCTCCATCTCCGGGGAGAACTCCGCCAGAAACTGACGGCAGGCGCCGCAGGGCGTGCACCAGTTCTGGCTGTCGGCGTAGATGGCGATGCGGCGGAAGCTGCGGCGGCCCTCGCTGACGGCCTTGCAGCAGGCGGTGCGCTCGGCACAGATGGTGCTGCCGAGGGCGGCGTTTTCGACATTGCAGCCGGTGAACACCGTGCCGTCGTCACACTCCAGCGCAGCGCCGACGGCGAAGCGGGAATAGGGCACATAGGCGTTCATCGAGGCCTTTTTGGCCATGGACATCAATTCTCTGTCGGTCATTTCGATTCTCCTCCTGTATTATTTCTGCCGCGGGGTCAGGACAGGTCGATCTCCCAGTCGGTAAAGCCGTAGAGCGGATTGCCCGCGTTGGGATCGACGCCCTTGACGACGCCGCGGTGGGTAAAGATCTCCTGCTTTTCAAAGCCGATGCTGATGAGCGAGCCGGTGTCCAGCAGATACTGGCAGAGCTCCTCGTAGCGTGAGGCGCGGTTGGAGTCGCTGGCGGCGAGATAGGCGTTGATGTAGTTTTCAAAGGTACGGTCGGTGGAACGGGTGAAGTTGATGTTGCTGCTCTCGTTATCCTCGGTGCGCACCTGCAGCAGCTCCGTCAGGTCGAAGTCGTTGCGAAGCTTTACTTCGCCGTAGAAGATGTCAAACGGCGTCTTTACCTCGTCTTTCTCGGTGATATAGCCATCCTCCAGCGCCTTGGTGTATTCCGCCCAGGTCAACTCGCGCACCCGGATCGTAAAACCGATCCTTGCCATATCCTCGGCAAAGCGGTGGGCCATGCCGGCCTTGACGCTGCTGTCGGCGGGGACGATCATCAGCATGTCCATCTCCTGCGCCGAGCCGGCGGAGAGCTCCAGCCGTCCGTCCTCGTCAAAGTCGGTAATGCCGTAGTTGCTCAGGATGCGCTGGCAGCGCTCCATATCGTAGCCGTGGCTGGCGGCCAGCGCGCTGGGATAAATGTCCACCGTCGGCACCATGGGCACCGGCGTGCCGACGCCGTTGCCGCGCGTCAGCTCCTCGAAATAGGAGCGGTCGAAGGCGTAGCTCAGCGCGGAGCGGATGTTGGAATAGCGGCCGAGCGTCGTCTCCTCGTTGAAGGCCACAAAGTGCAGGTTGGTGGTGTAGAAGGTGCGCTTTTCGTTGGTGCTGGCATAGCCCAGGTTCGTGATACTCGAGGGGTCGTTGACCACCACGTCGATCAGACCGTCCTCAAAAGCGCTGAGGATATCGGCGGCCTCGGTCAGCTGCTGGATATAGATTTCCTTCACAGGCAGGCTGTCGTAGCCCGGGTAACCCTCAAAGGCGATGAGCTTGTTTTCCACCTCGGGGTCCCAGGTATAGGGGCCGGAGCCGATGGGATGGTCGTCGCCGAAGGTGCCCGCCTTGCAGACGGGGATGTTCAGCAGCTTGTAAAACTGCGTATTCGGGATGCCGAGGGTCACGACCATGTAGTCCTTGTCATAGCCTACACCCTGGATACTGGCGAAGCGGCCCTGGAAGCGGTCGGAGTGGATGGCGTTTTCCAGCGACATGCGCAGATCGTTGCCGGTGACGGCGCTGCCGTCGTGGAAGATGTGGTCGGGGTCGATGTTGAAGGTCCAGGTTTTCCCCTCGTTTGACACGGTCCAGCTCGTGATGAGCCCCGCGCCCTCGATCACCTCGAAGTTGTCGTCCAGCTCCAGCATGTTCTCATAGATCAGGTTGCAGACCAGCTGGTTGGCGTGGTTGGTGGCCACGGTCGGGCGAAAGCTGTACTTGGGATGGGAGTTGAGGGAGAAGATGTGGTCGACCGAATCGGCCTTCTCCACGTCCTTGCCGCCGCTGGATTCCGGGAGGCCGCCGTTTTGGTCGTCCGTCCGCCCGCCCGCGCAGCCAACCAGGGCCAGCAGCAGGGCCAGCGCGCACAGCACGGCCATCCATTGTCTGATTCTCTGCTTCATCTCTGTCTGTTCCTCTCTCCGTCAGAGTACGATCCCCGCCGCCTGGCTGCCGCGGCGGCCGTGGGTATAGCGGTGGGACCAGTATTTGTCGTGGCTGCAGAAGGTGCATTCGTCCGACACGTCGATCTGACTGGCCGGGACGCCGAGCTGCATCAGCCGGCGGGCGTTGGCCCCGCGCAGATCCACCAGGTATTTGCCGTCCGCCCGGCGCTCGATCAGCCCCGCCGTTTCGCCGCAGAGCCAGGCCTCGATCGCGTCCGGCACGTCCCGGTCGGTCTCAAAGCAGCACTTTCCGATCGAAGGGCCGATGGCGGCGCGGATGTTTCTGCTCTCCGCCCCGAGTGCGCGCATCTTCCGCAGCGCCTCGCCCAGGATGTCGCCGACGGAGCTGCGCCAGCCGCAGTGCACCGCGGCGATCACGCCGGCCTCGCTGTCGCACAGGAGCGTCGGTACGCAGTCGGCCACAAAGCAGAAGATCGGCAGACCGTGCACATTCGTCACAAGGCCGTCGGCCTCGTAGGGCACGGTGCTCAGACAGACGTGGCGGTCTTGCTCGGTCACGACGCGCACCTCCGTGCCGTGCACCTGCCTGGTCACGCAGCAACCGTCGATCCCGGCGCCGAAGAGCGCCGCGACGCGGCGGTAGTTTTCGCGCACGGCCTCCGGGTCGTCGCCCCGGTTCGAGCCGAGGTTCAGCGTGGCCCACTCGCCCGTGCTCACGCCGCCATAGCGCGTCGTAAAGGCGTGCCGTACTGGCAGAATCTCCGAGCGCATGTAAACAAGCCCGTTTTCGTTTTCTTCAACAAACATCGTTTTCTTCCAAACGCTTATTCGTTCCTTCCGCAGCACTCTTTATATTTGAGGCGGCGGCTGCCGTCGGCCTTCATTTTGCCGCAGGGGCAGGGGTCGTTGCGGCCGGGTTTGGCGGCTTTTTTCACCGGTGCCTTCTTGTCCGTGCCGCCGACGTTTGCCACCGAGCTCTTGGACACGGCCTTGCGCTCAATCGGCGCCTCGCGGCGCACGGCGACGGTGTAGAGCCTGCGCACCGTCTCCTCGCGGATGCCGCGCACCATGGCCTCGAACATCTCGAAGCCCTCCTGCTTGTACGCGTCGATGGGCTTGACGGAGCCGTAGCCGCGCAGGCCGATGCCGCGCTTGAGCTCGCTCATGGCGTCGATGTGGTCCATCCAGTACTCGTCCACCACGCGCAGCATCACCACGCGCTCGAGCTCGCGCATCATCGGCAGGCCGTTCGGCCCGGGGCCGAAGGCCGTCTCACGCGCGGCATAGACCTTCTTGGCGATCTCCATGACCGCATCGGCAATACGCTCGGGCTTCGTGTGGCCGCCGAAGTCGGAAATCTTCAGCTGCCCACGGCGCAGGAAGAGCTTTTCAAAAGGCTGCAGCGCGTCGTCCAGCTGCTCCTGGCTCTCGGCCGGCGCGCCGTTCAGGCCGTCGGTGACGGTGCTGCGGACGAATTCCTCGATCATGCCCATGATCTGCTCGCGCAGATCCTCGCCGTCGAGCACCTTGCGGCGCTCGCCGTAGATGATGCCGCGCTGCTGGTTCATCACGTCGTCGTATTCCAGCACGCTCTTACGGGTCTGGAAGTTGCGGCTTTCGACGGTGCGCTGGGCCTGCTCGATGGAGTTGGAGAGGATCTTCGCGTCGAGCGGCGTGTCCTCGTCCACCTTCAGCGTCTCCATCATGTTCATGATGCGCTCCGAGCCGAAGAGGCGCATGATGTCGTCGGTCATGGCGAGATAGAAGCGGCTCTCGCCCGGGTCGCCCTGGCGGCCGGCGCGGCCGCGCAGCTGGTTGTCGATGCGGCGGGATTCGTGCCGCTCGGTGCCGAGGATGAACAGACCGCCTGCCGCGCGCACCTGCTCGGCCTCGGCGCTGATGGCCTGCTTATGGGCGGCCATCCGCTCGGCAAACATCGCACGGGCGGCGAGGATATCCTCGTTGTCGGTCTCGGCATAGCCGGTGGCCTCGTTGATGACCTCGTCTGCAAAGCCCGCCTTGCGCAGATCCTTCTTGGCCAGGAACTCCGCGTTGCCGCCGAGCATGATGTCGGTGCCGCGGCCGGCCATGTTGGTGGCGATCGTCACGGCGCCGAGCTTGCCGGCCTGCGCGACGATCTCGGCCTCTTTCTCGTGGTACTTCGCGTTGAGCACCGTGTGCGGCACGCCCCGGCGCTTGAGAAGCGAGGAGATATATTCGCTCTTTTCGATGCTCACGGTGCCGACCAGCACGGGCTGGCCCTTGGCGTGGCAGTCGAGGATCTGCTGGATGATGGCGCGGTTCTTGCCCGCCTCGTTTTTGTACACGCAGTCCGGGTGATCCTGGCGGATGACCGGCTTGTTGGTGGGGATCTCGACGATGTCCAGCTTGTAGATGGCGCTGAATTCCTCGGCCTCGGTAGCCGCGGTGCCGGTCATGCCGGACAGCTTGCCGTAAAGGCGGAAGTAGTTCTGGAAGGTGATGGTGGCGAGGGTCTTGTTCTCCTCCTGCACGTCCACGTGCTCCTTGGCCTCGATGGCCTGGTGCAGCCCCTCGGAGTAGCGGCGGCCGAGCATCAGTCGGCCGGTGAACTCGTCGACGATGATGATCTCGCCGTCCTTGACGATGTAGTCGATGTCGCGCTTCATGATGCCGTGGGCCTTCAGCGCCTGGTTGATGTGGTGGCTGAGAGTGGCGTTTTCGATGTCGGCGAGGTTTTCCAAGCCGAAGGCGCGCTCTGCCTTCGAAATGCCGCGGGCGGTGAGCGTGGCAGTGCGGGCCTTCTCGTCCACGACGTAGTCGGCGTCGAGATCCTCGCTCTCCTCCTGCTTCTCGTCCACCGAGGCGTAGACGATGGGCTTGAGGCGGGCGACGAAGTCGTCGGCCTGGCGGTAGAGGTCGGTGCTCTCGTCGCCCTGTCCGGAAATGATGAGGGGCGTGCGCGCCTCGTCGATGAGGATGGAGTCCACCTCGTCGACGATGGCAAAGGCGTGGCCGCGCTGCACCATGCTGCTCTTGTAGAGCGCCATGTTGTCGCGCAGGTAGTCAAAGCCCATCTCGTTGTTGGTGCCGTAGGTGATGTCGCAGGCGTAGGCCGCGCGGCGCTCGTCGTTGTCGAGTCCGTGGACGATCAGGCCGACCGACAGCCCGAGGAAGCGGTGCACCTTGCCCATCCACTCGCTGTCGCGGCGGGCCAGGTAGTCGTTGACGGTGACGATATGTACGCCTTCTCCGGCCAGCGCGTTCAAGTACGCCGGCAGCACGGCCACGAGGGTTTTACCCTCGCCGGTTTTCATCTCGGCGATGCGCCCCTGGTGGAGCACCACGCCGCCGATCAGCTGCACGCGGAAGGGCTTCATGCCAAGCACGCGCCAGGCTGCCTCGCGCGCGGTAGCAAAGGCCTCGGGCAGGATGTCGTCGAGCGTCTCGCCGGCGGCGAGGCGCTGCTTGAATTCGTCGGTCTTGGCGCGCAGCTCCTCGTCGGTTTTGGCGGCGTATTCCGCCTCCAGCGCCTCGATCGAATCGACGATCGGCTTGAGCTTTTTGAGCTCGCGGTCGTTGTAGCTTCCAAAAATCTTATCTAAAAATCCCATGGTTCATGCCTTTCTTCGCAGGATAACATTCCAAATATAAAGTATAGCATAAAAAGATGAATAAAAAAAGCCCTTTTGGGAGTTTAAGATCTTAGTATATCCGAGTCGATGCGCAACCGAATCCCAGTTTTTTCCGTTGACTTGACCGCATCTTGTGCTTATACTATCCCCTGTTATGGAAAAAGGCAAAAGAATTCTGTCTCCGGGAGGGACGCACATGAAAGCATTATCATCCAGAACCGCGGGTTTTACCGACTCCGTCATCCGCCGCATGACCCGCATCTCCAATCAATACGGCGCGGTCAACCTCAGCCAGGGTTTTCCGGACTTTGAGCCGCCCGCCGAAATTCTGAAACGGCTGGAGCAGGTCGCGCATGAGGATTATAACCAGTATTCCATCACCTGGGGCGCGCAAAAGCTGCGGGAGGCGCTGGCACAGAAGCAGAGCCGCTTCATGGGCCGCCCCATCGACCCGAACAGCGAGATCGTCGTCACCTGCGGCAGCACCGAGGCCATGATGGCCGCCGTCATGACCGTCACCGACCCGGGCGACAAGCTGATCGTCTTTTCGCCCTTTTACGAGAACTACGGCGCGGACGTGATCCTCGCCGGCGCCGAGCCGATCTACGTGCCGCTCTATCCGCCGGAGTTCAACTTCCGCCCGGAGGAGCTGGAGGCCGCCTTCCGGCAGCATCCCAAGGCGCTGATCCTCTGCAACCCCTCCAACCCCAGCGGCAAGGTGTTTACTCGCCAAGAGCTGCAGTTCATCGCGGATCTGGCCGGGAAATACGACGCCTACGTCATCACCGACGAGGTCTATGAGCACATCGTCTATCAGCCCTATGAGCACGTGTACTTCGCCACGCTGCCCGGCATGTGGGAGCGGACGCTCTCCTGCTCGTCCCTGTCCAAGACCTACTCCATCACCGGCTGGCGCCTCGGCTACATCATCGCGCCGCCTGCGATCACAGACGTGGCGAAAAAGGTGCATGATTTCCTGACCGTCGGCGCGGCGGCGCCCCTGCAGGAGGCAGTGGTACCCGGGCTGCTGTTCGGGCGGGACTACTACGACTGGCTGCGGGACACCTACACGGCCAAGCGCGACCTGCTTCTCCGCGGTCTGGACGACATCGGCATCGAACATACCAATCCCCAGGGCGCCTACTACGTGCTGCTGGATATCTCCCGCTTCGGCTTCGATTCCGACCTGGAATTCTGCGAGGTGCTGGCGCGGGACGTGGGCGTCGGCGCAGTGCCCGGCTCCAGCTTTTTCCGTGAGCCGGTGAACCACCTGATCCGGCTGCATTTCGCCAAGAAAGATGAAACGCTCAATGAGGCGCTCAACCGCCTGGAAAGTATCTTCCGGAAAATTCCCGCAAAAAAATAAAAAACCAGATCGGAGGCTGACAATGAACCGTCAGCCTCCGATCTGGTTTATATCATGGAATCTGTCTCACTCTCGCCGTAGAGCTCGAGTCCTGCTGCGCGCAGAGTCTCGGCCGCGACGCCGTCGCCCGGAACGCGGATATGGCTGAACGAGCCGTCGTAGATCTCGCCCGCGCCGCAGGATGGACTGCGCTCCTTCAGCAGCGCCTTCCGGCAATCGAAGCGCCGGGCAAGCGCCAACGCGATCTGAGCGCCTTTTTGGTACTCGCCTGTCACATCGTTTCCCTCGCGCGAAATCACGCGCACGCCCCGCCGCTCGCTCGGCGCGCGGGGAATCGGCAGGCCGCCGGCCGTTTCGGGGCAGACGGGCACCAGCTCGTACTTCTCACGCAGCGCCACGATCGTCTCGGCGGACAGGCTGTTCGTACCGCCGTCGTATTTGCAGTGAAAGCCCAGCAAACAGGCGGAAATTAACAACTTTTCTTTCATCTTCTCAAGCTCATCCCCAGAAAAGCGCCGCAGAGGCCGCCGATTACATGCGTCAGCTGTGAGACGTTGTCGCTGAGCGTGACTCCCTTGACGACTTCGCCGCCGATGTAGAGGATCAGCACCAGGATCAGCGTGATGGGGATAGCGCCGTCCTTCATTCCGGCCAGCGACGACATGACGATCATCATAAATACGATGCCCGATGCGCCGAGCAGCGCCGTGCCGGGGAAGAAGAGCCAATGCACCAGCCCGGACACCAGCGCCGTGACCGCGATGGCCCACAGCAGCGGGCGGCTGCCGTATTTCTCCTCCAGCGGCGGCCCGACGACGAGGATCAGCATCATGTTTGAGATGTAGTGCGTGAAATTCGCGTGCCCCAGCACATGCAGAAAAAAGCGCGGGTAGGTCAGCGGCTGGAGCAGCGAGGAGCGGTAGACGGAAAAGAGCATCACGTTGCTGCGCCCGTGGGTGAGGAGATTGAGCAGCAGCGCCCCGAGCGAGACGAGCGCAAAGCTCAGCACGACCGGGGAATTATACTGCAGATGCAGCGTTTTCTTTTTCATGCCCGCGCTTCCCATTCCTTCAGCGCCGCGTCGTAGGCGGCCTTGGTGCGGCTGTCAAAGCAGACCATGCGCACCCGCTCGATGGCCGGGTGATCGGCCAGGAATGCCCCGATCGTCCGGATGGCGATGCCCGCCGCCCGATCGACCGGAAAGGCGTACACGCCCGTGCTGATGGACGGGAAGTCGACGGTCTGGCAGCCGTTTTCGTCCGCAAGCGTCAGGCAGGAGCGGTAGCAGGAGGCGAGCAGTTCGTCCTCGCGGTGCGTGCCGCCGTGCCAGACCGGCCCGGGGGTGTGGATGACGTGCTTTGCCGGCAGGCGGTAGCCGCGGGTGATCTTGGCCTTACCGGTTTCGCAGCCGTGCAGCGTGCGGCACTCACGCAGCAGCTCGGGGCCGGCCGCGCGATGGATCGCGCCGTCCACCCCGCCGCCGCCCAGCAGCGAGCAGTTGGCAGCGTTGACAATGGCATCCACCGCCTGCTTCGTGATATCGCCCTGGATGATCTCAATCTTGGACATGGTTTTTTCCTCCCGACAAATAGAATGAGGAATCCAAAAAAGCCCCTTTAACAGGGGCTTTTTGTGTTATTTCAGTTCAAACTGCACCTTGCCGTCGGCGGCGGTGAGGGTGATCTCGTGCACCTCGCGTCCGCGGGCCTCGACCAGGCGGGCGGCCAGCTCATCCTCGATCTGCTTCTGGATCGTGCGGCGGAGGTTCCGCGCGCCGTAGGTGAGCGAATAGGCAGTCTTGACAAGGTAATCGACCAGCGCCTCGTCCCAGGCGAAGGTGATATTCTTCTCCGCGAGCAGATCGCGCACCTCGCCGAGCATCAGCGCCGCGATGCCGCGGAAGTTTTCTTCGCTCAGCGGGTTAAAGCACACGACCTCGTCCACGCGGTTGAGGAATTCCGGGCGCAGGAATTCGCCCAGCGCCTTCATGCTGCGCTCGCGGCTCATGTCGCCGAGGCTGCCGCCGAAGCCGACGCTGCCGGTTTTGCGGTTGCTGCCGGCGTTGGTGGTCATGATGATGATGGTATTCTCGAAATTCACGGTGCGGCCCTGCGCGTCGGTGATGCGGCCGTCGTCGAGGATCTGCAGGAGGATATTCATCACGTCCGGGTGCGCCTTTTCGATCTCGTCGAAGAGCACCACGCTGTAGGGCTTGCGGCGGATCTTCTCAGTCAGCTGTCCGGCCTCGTCATAGCCGACATAGCCCGGGGGCGAACCGATGATGCGCGAAACGGAGAATTTCTCCATGAATTCGGACATATCCAGGCGGATCAGGCTCTCGGGGCTGTCGAAAAGGTCGGCAGCCAGGCGCTTGACGAGCTCCGTCTTACCCACGCCGGTACCGCCGACGAAGATGAAGCTGACGGGCTTGCGCTTGACCTGCAGGCCGACGCGGCTGCGCTTGATGGCGGCGCAGACGGCCTTGACCGCCTCGTCCTGGCCGACGATGTGGGCTTTCAGCCGCTCGTCGAGCTTTGCCAGGCGCTCAAACTCGTCCTCGCGGATCGAGGAGGCGGGGATCTTCGTCCAGAGCTCGATGATGCGCGCGAGGTTATCCATCGTGAGCTTCGGTTTTCCGGCCTTTTTCAGGCCGTCCAGTTCCTGCTCGAGCTGCATTTCGCGGCTGCGGAGTTTGGCGATGCGGGCGTAGCGCTGATCGAGCTGTTCGTTGGTCAGCGCTTCGCCGCCGGGATTGTCGGCGGACATGAGGCCCTCGCGCTCGAAGCGGATGTCGTCGAGCTCCTTTTCGGCCAGCATCCGGGCGCGGATGCCCTCGTCCTTGAGGTTGACGTCCGAGCAGGCCTCGTCGATGAGGTCGATGGCCTTGTCGGGCAGGAAGCGGTCGGTGATATAGCGCTCGCTCATCAGCACGGCCTGGCGGCACATCTCGTCGCTGATCTCGACGCCGTGGTAATCCTCGTAATAGTGGGCGATGCCCTTGAGGATGGCGAAGCTGTCGTCGATGGAGGGCTCGTTGACCGTGACGGGCTGGAAGCGGCGCTCAAGCGCGGAGTCCTTTTCGATGTGCTTGCGGTATTCGGCGAAGGTCGTCGCACCGATGACCTGGATCTCACCGCGGGAGAGCGCGGGCTTGAGGATGTTGGCGGCGTTCATGCTGCCCTCGGCGTCGCCCGCGCCGACGATGGTATGCACCTCGTCGATGACGAGGATGATGTTGCCCTGCTTGCGGATCTCCTCAATGAGCCCCTTCATGCGGCTCTCGAACTGGCCGCGAAACTGCGTGCCGGCCACAAGCGCGGTCAGATCGAGCAGATAGACCTGCTTATTCTGCAGCTTATAGGGTACCTGGCCCATGGCGATGCGCTGGGCGAGGCCCTCGGCGATGGCCGTTTTGCCGACGCCGGGCTCGCCGATCAGGCAGGGATTGTTCTT
The DNA here is from genome assembly GCA_902801295.1 of Oscillospiraceae bacterium. Classification (GTDB taxonomy): domain Bacteria; phylum Bacillota; class Clostridia; order Oscillospirales; family Oscillospiraceae; genus Limivicinus. The sequence goes on from CADCHN010000008.1 coordinate 47,895, forward strand.
CTGGCGGCGGTTGAGGATCTGGATCACGCGCTCCAGCTCCTCCTCGCGGCCGATCATGCGGTCGAGTTTTCCTTCCCGGGCGCGGGCCGTCAGGTCGATGCAGTAGCTGCCGAGGAACTTGGTCTTGCCGCCGCGCGGCGCGTCCTTGCCGTCGCTGCGGGGCCGATCATTGTTATTCGGCTGCGGATTCTGCGGCGCGTTGGGGCCGCCGAAGAGGCGGTTGAGGAAGGGGAAGGTGGCGGTTTTGCCCTCGTCGTCCTCGCTGCCGTCGTCGCCGTCGCCGGCGTTCATCAGCTCCTCCACGCCGTTCATGGCGCTGAGCATGTTGCCGGAGAAGCTGTCGAGATCCTCATCGGTGAGTCCGAGCTTCTGAATCATATCGTCCACGGGCTTGATGTGCAGCTCGCGGGCGCACTTGAGGCACAGGCCCTCGTTCTTTGTCTGGCCTGCGTCGATTTTCGTGATAAATACCACCGCCGGGTTCTTGCCGCAGCGGGAGCAGAGGGTAGGCTGCATAAATACCTCCAATGGAAATGCGGAGTTCGGAATTCGGAATTACAACAGTCCTCGCGTGATGAAGTCAAACGAGAGGAAGAAGCGGGCAAGCGCCGTGCCCTCGAGCGTGTCGCGGCCGATGATGATGCCGAAAAAGCTCAGCACCCAGCACAGCAGCACGCAGTAGAGAAAGCCGCGGATAAAGCCCAGCACCGCGCCGCCGATCTCGTCGAGACTCTCCATGTTGGGAAGGCGGAAGGAGAGATTGCCGACGTTGGCAAGCGCGACGAGAACGATCAGGATCATCAGGAAGGCCAGCAGCAGTCCCACCACATAGGTGACGGTGTCGCACAGCACGGCCACCACCGCGTCCGTCATGCTCATCTCGGCGTTTTCCTCGCGCAGCTCGGAGGCGCGGTTGGCCAGCTCCGTGCAGCGGTCGGCGGAAAAGCCCACAAACTCCATGCACCCGTAGGCGTAGTCGTAGCAGAGGGACGGATCGTCCGCCAGGATGTCGTTGAGGGACTTGTCGCTGCCGCCGTAGCCCATCTCGTCGAGGATCTGATCCCGGGTGGCGGGCGTGTCGATGATGCCGCCGACGAAGGGCTTGAGCGCCGGGATCACCTCGCCGGAATAAGTAGCGGACAGCAGGCTGCCGCCGAAGAGGGCGATCACGATGGCCAGCAAGCCCGCGATGCCGCCCACAAGGCCGCGCTTAAAGCCGCCCCAGGTACACAGGGCGATGATGACCAGCAATACAATGTCAATAATCAATGTCATATGTAGGTCCTCTTTTCTCTCGGAGATCCCTTTACGATCCCGGCAAACAGTATATCAGCCAATTGTGAACAAATCTTCTTTAATCTCTTGCCATCATTTCCCCAACCGTGCCGTCGTACCTCGTCAAAGCGAGGGAATAAGGCCATGAGGACGCGCCAAGCGCGGCCTCATGGGCCGTTTCCCTTGCTTTTCCTCTCAAAAACAAAGCCTTCGCTTTGTTTTTGTTTTCAGTCGTGGGCCATCATTTCCCCAACCGCACCGTCGTACCAAAGGCGATTGAGGTACAGGCCCTGGGGCGGCATGGTCGGCCCGGTCAGGCGCCGGTCGCCCGCAGCCAGCAGCGCGGGGATATCCCCGGGCTCGAGTTTGCCGTAGGAGGCATAGACCATCGTGCCCACCATGGCCCGGCACATGTTGTACAGAAAGCCGTCGGCGCAGATGGAGACGGTGATGAGATCCCCGTCCTTCTCCGCGCGGCACCAGTGCACGGTGCGCACGGTGGTTTTCGTCTCGGTGCCGAGAGAGCGGACGGCGCGGAAATCGTGCGTGCCCTCGAAGGCGCGCGCCGCGGCCTGCATCCGCTCCAGATCCAGGTGCTGCGGATAGAAGCACACCCGGGTTTCCAGGAAGGGATCGCGGATATTTCTATTGAGTATTTTATAGATATATTCCTTTTTTATGCACGAGCCGATGGCGTTGAAATCCTCCGGCGCCTCGACGGCGTCCGTCACGGCGATATCGGCCGGCAGCCGGGAATTGACGGCCAGCGGGAAGCGCTCGATCGGGATCGTGCAGTCCGTGCGGAAATTGGCGCAGTAACGCAGAGCGTGCACGCCCGCATCCGTGCGTCCGCAGCCGACGGTTTTCACCGGGTGGCCGCAGATCTTCGTCAGCGCCGTTTCCAGTGTTTCGGCCACGCTGATCTCGGTTTTCTGCACCTGCCAGCCGTGGTAGTTCGAGCCGTCATAGCTCAGCCGCAAAGCAATGTTTTTCATAATCCGAAATGTCTCAGCACGATGACCGCCGCGAGGAAGACCGCGCCCAGCGCGAAGGCGGCGTAGTCGATCCCCTGCAGCTTCATCTGCTTCATGCGCGTGCGGCCGTCGCCGCCGTGGTAGCAGCGGCTCTCCATGGCCACGGCCAGCTCGTCGGCGCGCCGGAAGGCAGACACGAACAGCGGCACCAGGATCGGCAGCAGCGCCTTGGCGCGCTGCACGAGGCTGCCGGTCTCGAAGTCCGCGCCGCGGGCCTTCTGGGCGGACATGATCTTGTCCGTCTCCTCGATCAGCGTGGGGATAAAGCGCAGCGCCATGCTCATCATCAGCGTCATCTCGTGCACGGGCACGCCGATGCGCTTGAGCGGACTGAGCAGCTTCTCCAGTCCGTCCGTCAGAGCGATGGGGCTGGTGGTATAGGTCAGCAGGAAGGTGCCGGTGATGAGCAGCACGATGCGCAGAATCATCTGCACCGAGCGGCCGATGCCCTCCCAGGTGATGATCCAGCCCTCGACGATGGGCGTGCCCTGGGTGTAAAAGATGTTCAGCAGCGCGGTGAGCACGATGATGAACAGCATCGGCTTGAGGCCCTTGAAAATGTTTTTCGGCTTGATGTGCCCCAGCGTCATGGCCAGCACGGTGACGAGCGTGACGAGGGCGTAGCTCCACCAGCTCACGGCCTGGAACAGCGCCACGATATACACGATCAGCAGCACGATCTTCGTGCGCGGATCGAGGCGGTGGACAATGGTATCGCCGGGGAAGAACTGGCCCAGCGTAATATCCTTCAGCATACGCCCGCCTCCTTTGCTCCGAGGATGGCGGCCTTGAGCTGCTCGTGGGTGTAGATCGAGCCCTCGAGGCGCACGCCGCGCTGGCGCAGAGCCATCGCGATGGCGGCCGCGTGCGGCACGTTGAGGCCAATGGCGACAAGCTCCTCCGGCCGGGAGAAAACCTGCTCCGGACTGCCGTCCATCGCCACGTGGCCGTGATCAAAGACGATCAGACGCTCGGCCATGCGGGCCGCGTCGTCCATGTTGTGGCTGACGAGGATCACGGTGGAGCCGGTTTTTTCGCGGTAATCGCGGATGTTGTCCAGGATCTGGCGGCAGCCGGCCGGGTCGAGACCCGCGGTGGGCTCGTCCAGGATCAGCACGCCCGGGCGCATCGCGATCACGCCCGCGATGGCGACGCGGCGCTTCTGTCCGCCGGACAGCTCCAGCGGGGAGCGCTCGAAGAGGCTCTCCTCCACGCCGACAAAGGCGGCGGCCTCGCGCACGCGCTCGTCGATCTCCTGCTCGCTCAGCCGCTGGTTCTTCGGGCCGAAAGCGATGTCCTTGTACACGGTCTCCTCAAAAAGCTGGTACTCCGGGTACTGGAACACCAGCCCCACCTGCCCTTTGATATCGCGGCGGGCAAATTTGTCGGCGTTGATATCCTTGCCGTCGTACCAGACCTTGCCCGACGTGGGCTGCAGCAGGGCGTTGAGGTGCTGGATAAAGGTGGATTTGCCGGAGCCGGTATGGCCCAGCAGCCCCACCATCTGTCCCTGTGGGATGGTCAGCGTGATATTTTCTATCGCGGTTTTCTGAAACGGGGTCCCTGCGCTGTAGGTATGCGTCAGGGCCTCAACACGAAGTTCTGGCATAGAACAATCTCCAAGTGAATTCGGATTTATCGGGAATGCTTCAGGCAGGCGGCGATCGCATCGGCGCAGGCCACGGTGCTCAGCGCGTCGATCGGCAGCTCACATCCCTCGGCGCGCAGCTCGTAGAGGAGCCTTGTCGTCTCCGGCACGGCGAGTCCCTCGCTCTCCATCAGCTCGACCTGCGAAAAGACCGCGGCCGGGCTTCCGTCGGCCACGATCCGGCCATCCGACATGACGACGAGGCGGTCGGCTCCGACGCACTCGTCCATGTGGTGCGTGATGAGCACCACGGTCATGCCGTTTTCGCGGCAGAGGCGCGTGACGGTGGCGATGACCTCCTGCCGGCCCTGGGGGTCGAGCATGGCGGTCGGCTCGTCGAGCACGATGATATCCGGCTGCATGGCGATCACGCCCGCGATGGCGACGCGCTGCTTCTGTCCGCCGGACAGCAGGTGCGGCGCATGCTGACGGAATTCAAACATGCCGACCTGTTTGAGCGCCGCGTCCACGCGCTGCCGGATCTCCTCCGGCGGCACGCCGAGATTCTCCGGCGCAAAGGCCACGTCGTCCTCGACGACGTTGGCAACGATCTGGTTGTCGGGGTTCTGGAACACCATGCCCACCTTGCGCCGTATGTCCAGCAGGCGGCTCTCATCGGCGGTGTCGATGCCGTGCACCAGCACGTGCCCCTCCGTCGGAGTCAGGATGGCGTTCATGTGCTTGGCGAGCGTCGATTTGCCGGAGCCGTTGTGACCCAGCACGGCCACAAAGCTGCCGGACTCGATCGTGAGATCGATCCCGCGCAGACTCTCCTTTTCCTCGCCGGGATAGGTAAAATGCACTTGTTGAAATTCAATAACGGTCATAGATGATACTTCCTAATATGCTCTCTTAACGCAGGCGGCGGGAATCTTTTCCACCTTGCCGCTTTTGCCGTTCCCGGGCCGGGCTTGATCGCCCCGGCCCGCCAACGCCCCAGGTCGCCCTCTCTTGCTCCTGTCGGAGCAATTCACCTTGCGGCGCGGCTGCGGAGAAAGATGATTCCCTTCTTCCGCCGCAGGCGGCGGGAATCATCTTTCCCATCTGCAGGTCGCCCCACACGGCAGCACGAGGCCGGTGTCGGTCACGGGCAGGCCGAGCTCCTGGCTGTCGCTGCGGCCGCCGAACTTCCTGGTGAATATGCTCTCGGTCACATAGCTCAGCACCGAGGCGGACAGGCCAGTGGTATAGGAATTGATGATGACGAAGAGCGGCTCCTCGCTCAGCACGCCCGCGCAAAGCGAGACGAAGGGCCAGAGATTCGTCTCCAGCTTCCACACCTCGCCGCCGGGGCCGCGCCCGTAAGAGGGCGGATCCATAATGATGGCGTCGTAGCGCTTGCCGCGGCGGATCTCCCGCTCGACAAACTTCGCGCAGTCGTCCACGATCCAGCGGATCGGCGCCTCCGCCACGCCGGAAGCGGCGGCGTTATCCTTGCCCCAGGCCACCATGCCCTTGGCCGCGTCCACATGGCAGACCTCGGCGCCCGCCTTTGCGCAGGCCACCGTGGCAGCGCCCGTGTAGCCGAAGAGGTTCAGCACGCGGATCGGCCGCCCGGCCGCGCGGATCTTTTTCATGGCCCAATCCCAGTTCGCGGCCTGCTCCGGGAACAATCCGGTGTGCTTAAAGTTCATGGGTTTGACGTGGAAGGTGAGTTCCCCGTAGTGGATGCGCCAGCTTTCGGGCAGCCGGCCCTTATCCCAGCTGCCGCCGCCGGTTTCGCTGCGGCGGTAGCGCGCGTCGCGGTCGTTCCAGTGCACATTGCGCCGCGGCGTGTCCCAGATGGCCTGCGGGTCGGGCCGCACCAGGAAATAGTTTCCCCAGCGCTCGAGCTTTTCTCCGCGGGAGCAGTCCAGCAGTTCAAAATCTTTCCATTGATCGGCAATAAACATTGTTTTTCTCCGCCAAGATGATTACAGATAATAAGTCATGATATTTTATCACCAATGCGCCCGCCGGTCAACAAAAAAGCGGACAATCTTAGGGATTCCTAAGATTGTCCGCGGGATGGCGATTCATTTTAATGCGAATTGTAGTACATCATCGCGGTGGAGTCGGTCAGCACGGCGTCGCAGTCGCCGGCGTAGAGCGCCGCGAAGCAGTCGGTCGTGCCGCCGGGGATGCGGCTGATCTGCCCGAGCCGATCCATCAGCTTCGGCTGAGTCTCCAGAGCGGCGGTGGCCTCCGGTGTCGTCGGCATGGCCATCGTTTTTCCCTTCAGGCTGCCGGCGCCGCTGATGCGCGAGCCGTCGCGCGCGACGACGACGATGTCGTTTTCAATGTACGGCCCGTACTGGGTGTACTTGCCGGCGTCCAGCTCCTTCTGATCCAGCGCGACGCCGCCCCAGGCCACGTCGATATTGCCGGAATAAAGCTCAACATAGACGTTTTCCTTGTCGATGGGGATAACCTGCAGCGTCCAGCCGAGCTTGTCGCAGACAAAGCTCGCCAGCTCCACGTCAAAGCCCCAGTAGTTGCCGCTCTGCATATATGCCATCGGGAAAGAGTTGATGTCCACACCCAGCAGCAGGGTGTGGGCCTCCGGCGGCTCCATCTCGGCCAGCACGCCTTCCTTTTTGCCGAAATCGACGGCGCTGCGGCCGAACCACTTGCGGCTGAGCTCCTCGACGCGCCCTTCGGCGTTGAGCTCCTCAATGGCGGCGACCACATAGTCCCGCAGCGGATCGTCGTTGCGGAAGGCGAGGGAATACTCCTGCTCCACCAGCGTGACCACGCTGCGCACCTTATAGGATAGATCGTCCCCGCAGGCGGTCAGCGCCAGCAGCATCAGCACCGCCAGCGCCGCGCACAGGATTCGTTTGCTTTTCATGGTCTTCTCCGTTCTGCTGTCAGAGAGAAATGCTCTCTTCGCTCACCCGGTAACCGCTCTCATAGAAGGCGCGGGCGGCGCGCACGAGATAGTCGGTGTCCTTCGCGCCGGCGGTCTCGTAGCTCGAGTGCATCGCCAGCTGCGCCAGGCCGATATCCAGCGTCGGCACCGACACGTGCGCCAGGCTGATATGGCCCAGCGTGCCGCCGCCGCGCAGGTCGGGGCGGTTGGAATAGCGCTGCACGGGCACCTCGGCCGCGCGGCAGAGCTCGGAGAACACGGCGGCGGAGAGGCCGTCGGTCGTGTAGCTCATGGCGGCGTTGAACTTGATGACGACGCCGCCGTTCATCACGGGGCGCTCGTTGCGGTCGGCATACTCCGGGTGGTTGGGGTGGACGGCGTGGGCGTTGTCGGCCGAAACCATAAAGCTGTTGGCCAGCGCGGCGCGGTACTGCGCGTCGCTGCGGCCGAGAGCCGCCCAGGCTCTGCTGAGCATATCGTCCAGGAAGCCGGAATCCGCGCCCTGGCGAGTGCCGCTGCCGACCTCCTCGTTGTCAAAGACGCAGAGCACGGTGGCCTTTTTCGGCTTGTCCGCCCGCAGAAAACCCTTCATGCAGCCGAAGGCGCACTGCAGGTCGTCCAGGCGCGGCGCGGAGAGGTACTCGTTCTCGGCGCCCCAAACTGTGCCGGGCGTGCGCGGATAGAGGTTCAGCTCGCGGCTGACGATGTCCTCCTCCTTCACGCCGAGGGTCTCGGCGATCAGGGCGTTCAGGCCGGTTTTCAGCTCGGCGCTGCCGATCAGGGGGATCATGTCGGAATTGACGTTGAAGCTCTTGCCCTCGTTGGCCGAGCGGTCCATGTGGATGGCGAGGTTCGGGATCACGAGCAGGTCGCGGTCGATGTTCACGAGCTTCATCGTGACGCCGCCCTCTTCCCGCACGGCCACGCGGCCGGCGAGGGACAGCGGACGGTCCAGCCAGGTGCTGCAGAGCATGCCGCCGTATTTTTCCACGGCGAGGCGGCTGTAAATCCCGAGAGTCTTTTCCTCTCCCTCGGCCTTGACGCGGAAGGCGGGCGAGTCGTCGTGCGCGGCCATGATGAGAAAGCCGTCCGGCTGCTCCGGCAGGTTCAGGGCGATGACGGCCGAGCCGTTTCGCACGGCGTGATACTTGCCGGGCGCCTGCAGCTGCCAGTTTTCCTCCTCATACAGGCGGGTATAGCCCGCCCGCTCGAGCTCGGCGGCGATGTTCGCCGCGGCGTGCCAGGCGGTGGGGCTCCTGTCAATGAAGTCCAAAAGTTCACGGTTGATGTTTTCCATACCGGTATCTCCTCACATGAATGAGTTTTCTTTACTATATCACAGAATTCGGCCTTTGCATATAAGGATTGAAAAAATTTAGAATCTCCTGTATAGTAAAGGCAGGAAAAACGCTCCAATTACTTCATAATAGAAAGGAAAAACGCCATGAAAGTCTCCGAACTGCCCTATCGCCGCGTCACACTCGAGGAAGTCGCCGCCGTGATGGAGGACGTGATTCCCCGCATCCGGAACGCTTCGTCCGTTGAGGAGATCCTGAAAGCCCGCGAGGATTACCTGAAGATGAACCTGGAGTTTGCCACCAACGCCAGCCTCGCCTCCATGCGCTACACGATCAACACCGTGGACGAGTTCTACGTGGCCGAGAACGAATACTACGACGAGATCGGCCCCGCCGTCAGCAACTACACGGTCAACTATGCCTCCGCGCTGCTGGATTCTCCCTTCCGCGCCGAGCTGGAGCAGGCGCTCAGCCCGGTGCTGTTCCAGTCGATGGAGGTGGCGCGCAAGTCCATGTCCGAGAACGTCATCGAGGACATGGTCGAGGAAAACAAGCTCGTGCGCCGCTACTCCGACCTGATGGCCGGGATGGAATTTGAGTTCCGCGGCGAGACGCTGCCACGCGCGATGCTGATGAAGTACGCCAAGGACGCTGACCGCGCCACCCGCAAGGAGTGCTTTGAGGTGCTCGGCCGCGGGCTCGAGGCACACAAGGCGGAGCTGGACGAGATCTTCGATCTTCTCGTCAAGGTGCGCGACCGCATGGCCAAGAAAATGGGCTACGTCAACTTCGTCGAGCTCGGCTACTACCGCATGGGCCGTCTCTGCTACGACCAGGAGAAGGTCAAGACCTTCCGCGAAAACGTGCTGCGCGACATCGTGCCGGTCGTTGCCCGCCTGCGCACCGAAAACGCCAAGCGCCTCGGCATTGAGGACTACCACTTCTACGACGACGGCGTCATCATCCCCGGCGGCGACCCGACGCCCTGCGGCAAGGAGGAGATCTTCGCCGCGGCGAAGGAGATGTACCACGCGATGGGCGAGGAGACCGGCGCCTTTATCGACCTGATGCTGGAAAACGAGGCCTTCGACGTCGATTCCCGCAAGAACAAGTGGGGCGGCGGCTACTGCACCGAGTTTGCCAAGTACAAGCAGCCCTTCATCCTCGCCAACTTCAACGGCACCGCCGGCGACGTGGACGTTGTGACTCACGAGGCCGGCCATGCGCTCAACGCCTACCTCATCGCGGACAACCGCTTCGCGCTGGAGCTCGGCTGCGGCGGCATGGAGACCGCGGAGACCCACTCGATGAGCATGGAGTTCTTCGCCTGGCCCTACATGGAGAAGTTCTTCGGAGAAAACGCCGGCAAGTACAAGTTCATGCACGCGCTCGAGAGCTTCTCCTTCATCCCCTACGGCACCATGGTCGACGCCTTCCAGCACATCGTCTACGAGCACCCCGAGCTCACGCCCGACGAGCGCGACGCCGCGTGGCTGAAGCTGGAAAAGCAGTTCCGCCCGCACATCTCCTTCGAGGGCATGCCCTATCTCGACAAGGGCACCCGCTGGCAGTACCAGATGCACATCTATGAAAGCCCCTTCTACTACATCGACTACTGCCTGGCGCAGACCGCGGCCTTCCACTTCCTGCTGGCCAGCCGCCGCGATTACGCCGACGCCTTTGCGCGCTACCTTCGCCTGTCCAAGCAGGGCGGCGAGAAGGTCTGGACCGATCTGCTGGAAGAGGCGGGCTTCCCCTCGCCCTTCACGCCGGGTTCGCTGAAGAACCTGGCCGAACAGGTCGAAGCCCTGCTCGAAACCCTGCGGTAATCAATCTTTCATTCAAACAGATGGCGGATGCGCAAGCGCATCCGCCATCTGTTTGATCTTTTCTTAAAAAAACTCTTCCAGCACCATTGCCACGCCCGAATCGTCGTTCGTGCCTGTGACGCGGTCGGCCGCCGCCTTGACCGCCGGCTCCGCGTTTTCCATCGCGACGCCGCAGCCCGCCGCGCGCAGCAGCGAGATATCGTTGCTGCCGTCGCCGAAGGCGACCGTATCGGCCGGGTCGATGCCCAGCATCTCGCACAGGCGCTCGAGCGCGCGCCCCTTGGTGGACAGGGCGCTGTTGATCTCAATATTGAATGGCACAGAGCTCGTGACGGCGAGCGTCGGATATCGCTCCGGCAGCTCGCGCAGCATCTGCCGGCGCTGTGCCGGATCGGTGAAATAGAGCTGCAGCTTCTGCAGCGGCTCGCCCTTGGCGCGCAGATACGCGCGCAGCTCCGGCACCGGTGTGCGCAGCCGCTCCAGCAGGTCGAGAATGCCTGGGTCGGGAATAAACTCCCGGGCGCGGCGCTTGGTCGCCTCCGTGATAAAGCCCCAGTTGTCCTGGTAGCAGTCGTAGGGCAGGCCGAGAGATTCGGCGTAATCCAGCACGTCCAGCGCCGTGTCGAGCGGGATCTCCTCCCGGTGCACGATCTTCCGCGCCTCAAAGTCGTAGATTTCCGCGCCGTTGGAGAGGATGCCCCAGCGCAGCCCGGGCATGCCTCGCAGCGGCTCGGGCAGTCCCGCCGGGATGCGCCCGGTAGCCGGAACAAGCCAGATTCCGGCCTCGCCCGCGGCGATCAGCGCGCGGCGGTTTCGCTCCGGCAGCCCCTTGCGGCTGTCCAGCAGCGTGCCGTCCAGGTCAAAGGCGATCAGTTTCGGTTTTGTCATCATCGTTGTTGCCCCAATCCTTGTTGATCGGCCAATTATAGCAAGTCCGCCGCCCGCTTGTCAAATTCCGCCTCCTTTTGCGCGCGGGCAGTTGATTTGAACGGAAAAATCTGCTATACTTCAAGCCATCAACAGGAATCCCCATTTGGGCAGGAGGTGCGGCATGGCGCTGGATCAGGCCTATTTCGACGCGATCAGCATTGACCTCGTCAAGAAAAAATACTATAACGCGAACAAGGTGCAGGCGGTGCTGGAGGACATCCGGCGGCAGGCGCTGCTGCTCAACCGCGAAAACGAGCTGCTGGGCCGCCAGCTGTACGCGCTGCACGGCCAGAAGGACGAGATCGGCGACGCGCTGCTGTCGGCCAAGACCATCGCCCAGCAGATCATCTCCGACGCGCAGAGCCAGGCCGAAAAGATTTTGGGTGAGGCCCGCCGTCTCAGCCGCGAGATGAGCGCCGAGGCCGAACGAAACACCCGTGAGGCCAGGGAAGAGGCAGAGGCGCAGCGCCGCGAGCTGCCGCGGCGGCTGGATGAGCTGGATCAGCGGCTGCGCGTGCAGCTGCTCGGGATGCTCGAGGAAATCAGCGGTGAGCTGAAGGACTTTTCCGCCGCGGAGGGCATTCCGGCCGAAGAAGGCGACGAAGAGGCCGCCGTAGCCCCGGTCCCCGCCGACGAAGCCAGCGCACCCGCCGATCTCAGCGAGAAGGTGGACGCCATCGCCCGCGAGCTTGAGGCCATTTCTTCGGGGGATTAGTTTTTCGCTCTCAGAAAAAGGATGGAGCCTGCTCCGTCCTTTTTTGCGCTCTCGGTTTTATCGAAAAACGATAATTTTTCATTGACAAGCGATATACTGCATGGTATGATATCTGCGTAAGAACGAACGGGAGGTTCGGCTCATGAACTGGGATAAAGATCAAAGCATCCTGCTGACGCAGATCTGCACGGCGGTCTTCGCCGCGCTGCTGCTGGCGTTGGATATCGGCTGCTACTGGGCGATGAGCTGGTTTGTGCTGCTGCGCGGTCTCGACCGCAGCAGCGTCTGGTATTTCACCGCGACGATCTACGGCTGCAGCGTCTTTGCCTGGCTGCTGCTGTGGAATCTGTGGGGTCTGCTGGGCAGCATCCGGCGCGGGGAGGTTTTCACCGCGGACAACGTCCGGCGGCTTCGCATCGTCAGCTGGTGCTGCGTGGGCGCGGCGCTGCTGTGCCTCGTCAGCGCGCTGTATTACCCGTCCTTCCTGATGATCACCGCTGCGGCAGGCTTTATGTGCCTGATCGTGCGCGTGGTCAAGAATGTGTTCCAGCAGGCGATCGCGATGAAATCCGAGCTGGATCTGACCATCTGAGGATGCGGCGATGGAGATCTTAGTCAATCTGGACGTGATGATGGCCCGTCGGAAGATCTCGAGCGGGGAGCTGGCCGAGCGCATCGGCATCACCCCGGCCAATCTCTCGATTTTGAAAACGGGCAAGGCCAAGGCCATCCGCTTTTCCACGCTGATGGCCCTCTGCCGCGAGCTGGACTGCCAGCCCGGGGATCTGTTGGAATACCGTCCCTGACGGAAAAAGGAGCCTGAAATGAACGAACTTGAACAGTCGGAGGGCATGTCGCCCGCCGAAGAAATGTCTGCACCCGTTTTGCCGGAAAAACCGCGCTTTTCCGCCTCCTGGCAGGAGATCGCCGCAGCGCTGGCGATGTATCTGCTGGCCTGGATTTGGTTCGACCTGGAGCAGCCGGCCTGGCTGCTGATTTTCGTGGCCGGCTTTGTGGGGCTGGCGGAGCTGCTGCACCGCGAGACCCCGCGCCCGCGCGAAAGCTGGTTCTGGCTCGGCTGCATGCTGGTACTCACCGCCTCGGTGGTCTTTGACCGTTACAATGCCTGGGAGGAAGCCATTTTTCCGCTGTTTTTCCTGCACATTTTTGCCGTATGGTGGCTCTTGTGCCGCAGCGGGCGGCTCAGCGAGGGCGAGAGCGGGCATCTGCTGCCCTTCGATGCGCTCAACGCCTTTCTTGTGTTCCCCTTCAAGCACTTTTTCCTGCGCATCCGCTGCCTGTGGTACGGCCTGACCCATCTCGGCCGCGGTGAACAGCGCGTGAAAGCCGAAACGCTCGTCTGGAGCGCCGCGGCGGTGCTCGCCGCCGTGCTGCTCTTTGCCAAGGCGGTGCAGCTGCTGATGCGGGCGGACGACGGCTTCGGCGCGCTGCTCGAGGACTTTGCGAACTGGTTTTCCTTTGATTTTGACGGGATCCGCTTGCTCTTCTCCCTGCCTGTCGGCGCGTACGCCTTCGGTCTGCTCGCCGGCGCTGCGCGGGAGGACGCGGAGCTGCTGCATGAGCGCGGCAGCCGGCTTAAAACCTGGCTCACGACGCTGCGCAAGGTGCCGTCCCCGGTCTTTGCCGTGCTGATGGCCGCCTTTGCGCTGCTGTACCTCGCCTTTTTCATCCTCCAGGGGCGCTATCTGTTCGGCGCCTTCACCCGCACGCTGCCCGAGGGTTTTGTGGTGGCCGAATACGCTCGGCAGGGCTTTTTCGAGCTGTGCCGGGTGATGGCGGTGAACTTTGCGCTGCTGTGGCTGGCGTCTCGGCTGCCGGAACGGCCGCTGCGCGAGCAGACCCTGCTGCGCGCCTGCGCGCTGGCGCTGCTGATCGAGAGTCTGCTGTTCGCGGTGGTCGCTGCCTCCAAGATTGGGCTGTATATCGACTGCTTCGGCTTTACCCCCCTGCGCCTGCAGTCGATGTGGCTGGTGTGCGTGCTGTTTGCCGGTTGTATTGCTGCGCTCTACAGCCTCCTCACAGGAAAAAAGAGCTTTCGCGCCTGGATGTTCTTCGGCGCGGCGAGCCTCTCGCTGTTGTGCCTGTACTGACTCAAGCCGCTACGACGCGGCCCTCGCCGTCGCTGTACATCACCGGGACGAGGCCCGTGACGAGCATGCAGAGATCCTCCGCCGTGCTCTCCCGTCCGGCGCGGGTATAGACCGGGCGGATGTCGATGTCCTCCGTGTAGCGGCCGCTGACCGCTCCCGGCGGACGCGTGCTGAAAATATGCCGCCGCAGGGCTTCGCGGAGCTTGTCTCCCTCGGCCGTGCAGCCTAAGTACAATCCGTTGACGCGGCAGCCCTCCCGCAGCGCCACGCCCGGCGTTCGCCGCAGCAGATAATCGCTGACCGGGCCCGCGTCCTCCGATGGCGGCGGCAGCGACAGGATCAATCTCGTCTTCAGCCCGGGCGGAGCGCCCTGCTCGTCCGACAGTTCAGCCGCCGCGGCCTCGGCCGCCCGAACGCCGCGCGCGCAGGCATAGAGGCTGAAGAGCCCCTCCGGCGCCGCTTCGTCCCCGCTCAGCCGCAGGCAGACGTGCAGATTGGCCGCCGCTGTCAGCAGCAGCGCCAGGATCATGCAGATTGCTTTTTTCATTCCCGGAAACCACCTCCGACGGACAGGCTATGGGATTTCCCGTTTCCCGTCAAGGCCTTCGCCAAAAGTAGAAGAAAAGAACGCAAAAGAGCCGGAAAAACTTTTGTTTTTCCGGCTCTTGCTTCTATGCGCGAAGCGCTTATTTATGGTAGAGCTTCTTGGCCTGGTATTTCGGCTCGGTGGTGAGGTTGACGCCCAGCTTCTTGAAAAGATCGGCGTCCACATGCGAGAGAATGACCGAGGAATGCGCCTCGCAGCCGCGCAGCGAGTTGAGTTGGTCGATGGTGACCTCCGCCATCGGATTCGTCACGGCACAGATCGACAGCGCGATCAGCAGCTCGTCGGTGTGCAGGCGGGGATTGTGGTTGCCGAGATGCTCGACCTTGAGGTGCTGGATGGGCTGGATGATGCCCGGCGCGATCAGCATCATCTTTTTATCGATACCGGCGAGCTTTTTCAGCGCGTTGAGCAGGCAGGCCGAGGCCGCGCCGAGCAGGGAGCTCGTTTTGCCGGTGACGATGCTGCCGTCCGGCAGCTCGAGCGCCATCGCCGGGCCGCCGGTCTCCTCCGCGCGCCGGAGCGCCGCGCCAACGACCGGGCGCTCTTCGGTGCCGATGTCCAGCGAGTTCATGATCATCTCGATCTTCCGCGCCTCGGCCGCATCGGACAGGCCCTGGCGAACAGCGACGGCCGTGTCGTACCAGCGGCGCAGGATCTCCTGACGGGACGCTGCGCGGCAGGCTTCGTCGTCCGAAATGCACTGGGCGATGACGTTGACGCCCATGTCCGTGGGGCTCTTGTAGGGGCTCTCGCCGTAAATGCGGCGGAACATCGCCTCCAGCACCGGGAAGATCTCCACGTCGCGGTTGTAGTTGACGGTGGTCTCGCCGTAGGCCTCGAGGTGGAAGGGATCGATCATGTTCACGTCGTCGAGGTCGGCGGTCGCGGCCTCATAGGCGAGGTTCACCGGGTGCTTGAGCGGCAGGTTCCAGACCGGGAAGGTCTCGAATTTGGCGTAGCCGGCATGCACGCCGCGCTTGTATTCGTGATAGAGCTGGCTGAGGCAGGTGGCCATTTTGCCGCTGCCGGGGCCGGGTGCGGTGACCACGACAAGGCTCCGCTCCGTCTCGATGTAGTCGTTGCGGCCGAAGCCCTCGTCCGACACGATCAGCGGAATATTGGCGGGGTAGTCGGGGATGATGTAGTGCTTATAGACCTTGATGCCGAGGGCCTGCAGGCGGCGGATGAACTTGTCGGCGATGGCCTGCTCCCGGTAGTGCGTGATGACGACGCTGCCGATATAGAGCCCGATGCCGCGGAAGGCGTCGATCAGGCGCAGGGTGTCGTCGTCGTAGGTGATGCCGAGGTCGCCGCGGCGCTTGCTGCGCTCGATGTCGTCGGCCGAGATTGCGATGACGATCTCCGCGTCCTCCTTCATCTCCAGCAGCATCTTAACTTTGCTGTCCGGCTGGAAGCCCGGCAGCACGCGGGAGGCGTGATAGTCGTCGAAGAGCTTGCCGCCGAATTCCAGATACAGCTTTCCACCGAACTGGTTGATGCGGTCGCGGATCTTCTGGCTCTGCAGCTTCAGATATTTCCCGTTGTCAAATCCGATTTTGTTCATGTCTCTTCCTCCTCGGTGTATTCTGCCGGCTCCGGTGCTTCCTCGGGCGCCTTGTCCGGCGCGAGACGCGCGTTTTCTTTCAGTATCGCCAGCGCGGTGAGATATTTTTCCGCGCAGATTGCTTTGATGGTTTTCAGCTCGAAGCGGCTGCCTCGGCGCGTCTCGATCGCCAGGCCGCTGCCGCCGACCAGACGCAGGGACAGGATGTCCTCTGTCGGGATGGCAATGCCGGTGGGCAGCTCCAGACGGTCGCGGTAGAGGTGCAGCCCGCCGGTGCCGATGCGCTCACCGCCATGGCGCAGGTCGTAGATCTCATAGCCGCCGTCCTCAAAAATCGGGCCGTCGCCGGCCGCCTCGCAGGCCAGGCGGATGCGTCCCTCCTGCCAGCGCGCCCATTGGAGCGGATCGGCAAAGGGCACGTTGCCGCCGCGAAAGCCGCCGCTGAGCGTATACACCGTCGTAAATCCGCAGCCGCGGCAGGAAAGCTCGTTGTCCCGGGACTCGAGCGTACCGAAGGCGCCGCATTTGGGGCAGACGCACAGCAGTTTTTCGAGGCGCTCGGCCGTTCCCTCGCCGCGATAGGGCGCCGGGCGGCGGCGAACCGTTTCAAAGGCGTTTTCCTGCAGATCCTGCTCGATGAGCGTCTGCAGTTCATCGGTTTCCATGGCCTGCAGCACACCGGGCGCGAGCGTGCGCATCACACGTGCCCGCAGGCGGCCGGGGCGCGGGATCCGGTCAGCCCAGCGCGGCGCGGTGAGATAGGCGCCCTCGAGGCGCAGCACCACAAGGCCGAGGCCGCTTGCCTGGATGCGCGCGGCAAGCTCGGCGGGGATCGGGCCGGTCACACCGTCCGGGCAGCGCCGCCCCTCGGGAAAGACGCCGACACATTGGCCGCTGGCCGCAGCCTCGCGCAGCGCATCCTGCCAGGACAGCGCGTCCGGCTGGCGCAGCGAGCGGGCGAGGCTGAGTAAAAGCCCGGCGCGCGGCGGCTGGTCGGCGCCGACAAAGCGCAGCGGCCGGTTCACGCACACGGCGGCCAGCAGCGGGTCATACCAGCTTGCGTGATTGCACAGCAGCACGAAAGGCCCGTTCGCGCGGGCAAGTCGGGGAATAAAATGCAGTTTCAGACGCAGGATGAGGCGCAGCAGCGGGCGCAGGATCGCCCAGAACAGCGGGTTCGGTGTACGAAGCATATCGACACCCCGTTTCCCAAATTTTTCGACATTTTATTCTATCACAGAATTTTTTTGAGGGCAAGTGTCCGCACAAAACTGAAAATAAAAAAACGGAGCAGTCGCTCCGTTTTTTTATTTCTTTTTCTTCCCGAAGATGCCGCCGTGCTCCGGCTTGATGCCGCTGCCGTCGAGGTCGCCCATCGAGGCCGCAAACTGCCGCAGCAGCTCCCTCTGGCTGCCGGTCAGGCTCTTCGGCACGCGCACGGACACCGACACGAACTGGTCGCCGCGTCCGCCGCCCCGCAGGAAGGGGATGCCCTTGCCGCGCAGGCGGAATACCGCGCCGGGCTGTGTGCCCTCGGGGATCGTCAGACGCACCGGGCCATCGAGCGTCGGCACCTCGATCTCCGCGCCGAGCGCCGCCTGAGCGTAGCTCAGCTCCTGCTCGAGCAGCACCGAGTTGCCGTCGCGCTCAAAGCGGGCGTGCGGCCGCACGATCACCGTCACCATCAGGTCGCCGGCAGGGCCGCCGTTAACGCCGGAGCTGCCCTGACCGCGCAGGGAGATGGTCTGGCCGTCGTCGATGCCGGCGGGCACCGAGACGTTGATCTTGTGCTGGCGGCGCACCTGGCCCATGCCGCGGCAAGTCGGGCAGGGCTGGCGGATGATCTTGCCGGTGCCGCGGCATTTGCTGCACGGGCCGGTAGACTGCGCCATGCCGAAGGGCGTGCGCTGGGTGGTGCGCACGGTGCCGCTGCCCTTGCAGTCCGGGCAGACCTCCGGCGTCGTACCGGGGGCGCAGCCGCTGCCCTTGCAGTCGCTGCAGGTCTCGACGCGGCCGACGGCCACGTCCTTCTTACAGCCGAAGGCCGCCTCCTCAAAGCTTATGTTCACGGTGGCGCGGATGTTGTCGCCGCGGCGTGGCGCGTTGGGATTGCTCCGCGTGCCGCCGAAGCCCCCGAAGCCGCCGAAAATGTCGCCGAAGATATCGCCCAGGTCGCCAAAGCCGCCGAAGCCGCCGAAACCGCCTGCGTCGAAGCCCTGGCTCGGATCAAAGGCCGCGTGGCCGTACTGGTCGTATTTGGCGCGCTTATCGTCGTCGGAGAGCACCTCATAGGCCTCATTGATCTCCTTGAAGCGTTCTTCCGCCGCCTTGTCGCCGGGGTGCAGATCGGGGTGATTGGCCTTGGCGAGCTTGCGGTAGGCTTTTTTGATATCCTCCGCCGTCGCGCCCTTTTCCAGGCCCAGCACCTCGTAATAATCGCGTTTTTCTGCCATAACCGCTCTCCAAAAAATGAGATAAAGTACGCGCGAATGAGGCGGAGAGACTCCGCCTCAATCACTCGTTTCTAAAAATCCGGGACCAAAGACTTTATTTGTCGTCGTCAACGACGGTGTAGTCGGCGTCATAGTAGTCCTGGCCGCCGCCCTGGCCGGGGTTGCCCGGATTCGGGCCGCCCGCCTGGCTGGGATCGAAACCCTGAGCGCCGCCGGCCGCCTGGTACAGCTTCTCGCTGACCTTGTAGAAGGCCTGCGTCAGCTCCTCGGTGGCCTGCTTGATGGCCGCGGTGTCGGTGCCGGTGAGAGCGGTCTTCAGGGACTGCAGCTTGCTCTCGACCTCGCTCTTGTCGGCCGGATCGAGCTTGTCGCCCATCTCCTGCAGGGTCTTCTCGGTCTGGTAGACCATCTGATCGCCCTGGTTGCGGGTATCGACCTCTTCCTTGCGCTTGGCGTCCTCGGCGGCGTACTTCTCGGCCTCCTTGACGGCCTTGTCGATGTCCTCCTTGGACATGTTGCTGGAAGAAGTGATGGTGATGTGCTGCTCCTTGCCGGTGCCGAGGTCCTTGGCGGAGACGTTCACGATGCCGTTGGCGTCGATGTCAAAGGTGACCTCGATCTGCGGCACGCCGCGGCGGGCCGGGGCGATGCCGTCCAGATGGAAGCGGCCGAGGCTCTTGTTGTAGGCGGCCATCTCACGCTCGCCCTGCAGGACGTTGACCTCGACGGAGGTCTGGTTGTCCGCGGCGGTGGAGAAAACCTGGCTCTTCTTGGTGGGGATGGTGGTGTTGCGCTCGATCAGACGGGTGCACACGCCGCCGAGGGTCTCAATGCCCAGAGACAGCGGGGTCACGTCCAGCAGCAGGATTCCCTCGACGTCGCCGCCGAGCACGCCGCCCTGGATCGCAGCGCCGATGGCCACGCACTCGTCGGGGTTGATGCCCTTGAAGCCTTCCTTGCCGACCAGGGACTTGACCATGTCCTGCACGGCGGGGATACGGCTGGAGCCGCCGACCAGCAGAACCTTGCTGATCTCGCTCGGCTGCAGGCCGGAGTCGGACAGTGCCTGCTTCACGGGGCCCATGGTCTTCTCGACCAGGTGATGCGTCAGCTCGTTGAACTTGGCGCGGGTCAGGGTAACGTCCAGGTGCTTCGGGCCGGTTGCGTCGGCGGTGATATAAGGCAGGTTGATGTTGGAGGTGGTCACGCCGCTCAGCTCGATCTTCGCCTTCTCGGCAGCCTCGCGCAGACGCTGCATGGCGACCTTATCGCCGCTCAGGTCGATGCCCTCGGTCTTCTTGAATTCGTCGACCAGGTACTTGGTGATGCAGGCGTCGAAGTCGTCGCCGCCGAGGCGGTTGTTGCCCGCCGTGGCCAGCACTTCGATGACGCCGTCGCCGATCTCCAGCACGGACACGTCGAAGGTGCCGCCGCCGAGGTCGTAGACCATGATCTCGGCTCGTTGATGATGCGCTTGACATCAAGACCGGCGATTTTGCCGGCGTCCTTGGTGGCCTGGCGCTGTGCGTCGGTAAAGTACGCGGGGACGGTGATAACGGCTTCGGTGACGGTCTGGCCCAGGTAAGCCTCGGCATCGGCCTTCAGCTTCTGCAGCACCATCGCGGAGATCTCCTGCGGGGTGTAGGCCTTGCCGTCGACAGTCACGCGGTAGTTGGAGCCCATCTCACGCTTGATGGAGGAGATGGTGCGGTCGGGGTTGGTGATGGCCTGGCGCTTGGCGACCTGGCCGACCATGCGCTCGCCGTTCTTGGCAAAAGCCACGACGGACGGGGTGGTGCGGGCGCCTTCGGCGTTGGCGATGACGACGGCTTCGCCGCCTTCCATAACGGCAACACAGCTGTTGGTGGTGCCAAGATCGATTCCTATGATTTTACCCATGATGTTTTCCTCCTGTGTATCGCAATTTTTATTAACATATTTATCTGAAACGGCCGGAAGCCGGTTCATGCAGTTTTAATTGGCGACCTTGACCATGGCGAAACGGATCACCTTTTCGCCGATCATGAAGCCGTCCTGAAAGACCTCGACGATCTCGTTCTCGCCCTTGGCCTCGTCGTCCACGTGCATCACCGCGTTGTGGAGGTTCGGATCAAAGGTCTTGCCGAGGCTGTCGATCTTCGTGACGCCCAGCTTTTCGAGCGTACCGCAAAACTGCGTCATGATCATCTCCACGCCCTTGCGGTAGGCCTCGTCCTCGGTGGTCTGCGCCAGCGCGCGCACCAGATTGTCGTACACGGGCAGGAACTTCGTCACCGTCTCGGCCTTGATATCGCCGTATAAATTATCCTTTTCCTTCTGGCTGCGCTTGCGGTAGTTGTCATACTCGGCCAGCAAGCGGAGATAGCGGTCGTTGGCGCCGCTGAGCTCGGCCTTGTAATCGGGCTCCTTCGGCTCCTCTTTCTTCTCCTTTTTGGCCTTTTTGTCCTCTTTTTTCTCTTCCTTTTTGGTTTCAGCCTCCGGCTGCGTCGCCTCGGCCGTCTTTTCTTCCTCCGCAGCGGGGGAAGTCTCCTTCTTTTCCTTATCTGCTGCCATCGGAACTGTCTCCCTTGATGATTAGTTTGTTATGCATGCCTTCCGGCGGCGCCTCGCCTCCGCCCAGGCGGCGGCTGAGGCCTGCGGCCAGGAAGCTGAGCTTCGCGGCCACGGCGGAGTAGTCCATGCGCGTCGGCCCGACCACGCCGATCAGCCCGCGGGTGTTGTCGCCCGCGTCGTAGCTGGCAATCACGACGCTTGAGTCCTTCAGCTCCTCGGCCACGTTCTCCGGGCCGATCAGCACCCGTACCTCGTCGGTGCCGCCGAAGCTGTCCGCCTCGGGGAGGATGTGCCCGCCGCCGGAGAGATAGCTCATCAGGCGGTGTGCCTTGTCCGGGTCGCGGAATTCCGGCTGCCCCAGCAGGCGGTTCTCGCCGCTGACGGAGGCCGATGGCGTGCTGCTCTCGGTGAGCACCTCGATGGCGAAGGCCGCAATCACGGAGCTCAGCCCCATGCTGTCATCCGCGGCGCGCTCAGTGCTGTTGATGAGCAGCGGCGTGATCTGATCCTCGGTAATACCGGTGAAGCTCGCGTTGAAAAGGCTGCTCAGGCGCCGGATCATGTTCTGATCCACCGAGATCGGCAGCCGCACCAGCTTGTTGCGCACACTGTTGTTGGAGAGCATCACCACGAGGATGAAGGTGTTGGCATCGACGTAAATGATATCGAAGCGTTTGATCGTCACGGTGCTCTGCGTCGTGAGCGCGAGAGCCGGATAATCGGTCAGCTGCGAGGCCAGGCGGCTGACGTTGTCGATGGTGTCGTCCAGTTCCTGCAGCTTCTGGTTGAGGCGGCGGTTGATGTCCTCCGTCTCCTCGAGAGAGAGCTTCTGCCGATCCATCAGTTCGTTGACGTACATCCGGTAGCCCATCGGGGTGGGCACGCGCCCGGCGGAGGTGTGCGGCTGCTCGAGGTAGCCCATGTTCACGAGCTCCGCCAGCTCGTTGCGGATCGTGGCGGGGGAGCAGCCCAGATGTGCGCTCTGCGCGATGGCCTTGCTGCCCACGGGCTCGGCGGTGCGGATGTATTCGTCCACCACCGCGGCCAGAATCTTCTTTTTTCGTTCACTGATCGTGCTCATGGTTACACCCTGCCCGATTTAGCACTCCGCGTCTTCGACTGTTGGCACTCTCTTCTATCGAGTGCTAATATAGCATCAAGCCTCGCCTTTGTCAATAGTTTCGCCGGAACATGGCAGGAAAATTCACAATTTATACACGAAGCCTCGGCCCGCGCAGGCATCAAAAAAGCACCGCGTTGCGGTGCTTTTTTGTTTTTGCTTACAGCGGCCCGTGCCGCGGCCGCTTGCGGCGCTGCAGGGTTTCGGCCTCGACGAGGATGATGTCCCCGCCGATGCGCACGATGCACTTCCAGGGCAGCACATAGTCGTCCTCGCGGCCAAGCAGCCCGAACCACTTGGCGCGTCCGGGCGTAATCAGCGAGCAGAGGCGCCCCTCCTGGTCGTCAAATTCCGCATCGCAGACGTAGCCCAGCCGCAGCCCGCTGTGCACGTCGATGACCTCCTTGTAGCGCAGGTCGGAAAAGAAACCGATCATATCCATCACCGCCTCCCTGTATGGTATGACGGTAAAGGGGAAATTATGTCTGTTCCCGGGCTTTCGGGATGGAAATGGTCAGAATCAGCGCGTCCTCCGTCTCCTCTCGATGCATGCCGGCCTCGATGCCGCCCTGCTTCATCAGCTCGAGACTGCGGCTGACCGTGTTGAGAAACACGCGCACGTCCTTGAGCACAAAGGTGCGGCGGGCGGCGGGCTTTTCCTCCCGCGCGTCCCCGGCGTTCAGCAGCGCCTCAATGTAGGCGTCGGTCGCGGCCACGCTCAGCTCTTTTTCGATGATGTGCTGCAGCGCGGCTCGCTGGAGGTCAGCGTCCTGCAAACGCAGCAGCGCGCGGCCGTGCCGCTCGGTGAGGCCGTGCTCCTTCAGCGCATCCAGCACGTCCGGCGGCAGGCGCAGCAGGCGCAGCTTGTTGGCCACGGCCGACTGGGATTTCCCGAGGCGCCGGGCCGCCTCCTCCTGGCTCATGCCGAACAGCAGAATAAGCTGGCGGATGCCCGCCGCCTCCTCGATAAAGTCCAGATCCTGCCGCTGCAGGTTTTCCACCAGCGCCAGGAGGCTTGCATCCTCCATATTGACGTCGACAAGCAGGCAGGGCACCTCCGTCAGCCCTGCCATTTTTGCCGCGCGCAGGCGGCGCTCGCCGGCAACCAGCTCATAGCGCCCGCCCCGCAATCGCACGGTCAGCGGGTTTAAAATGCCGTAGCTTTTGATGCTCTCGCTCAGCTCGGTCAGACCCTCGTCGTCAAAGTTCCGGCGCGGCTGAACGGGGTTCGGCTGCAGCTCGTCCGTGGACAGATATAAGATCCCGCCCCGTCTCAGGCCGGGGCGGCTTCGCAGTGCTTGCATGGGCGTCCTCCTCATTGGCTCGGATGTATTGGATGCCTCTACCATACACTGCCCGCCGCGAAAAACTCAACGAAAGACGGGGCGGGAAAACGGGAGAAATTACGCCGCGAGATCCTGCGGCGTGATGCCGGCCTCGGCGAGCATATCGCCGATGCTGATGCCGTAGCCCCGACAGGGGTCGTTGACGAGCACATGCGTCACCGCATGATGACGACAGCAGTTCTATACTTTAGGGAGCCTGGGATACAGGTCAATGGACACGATCCCGTCCTCTCCCCGGTAGTATTCGATCTTGTAAAGGATGGTCTTTAAGAGCTCATTGCGCTCCTGTACGGTCATGTCGTCGTAGCTGGCCAGAAGCGTCTCCGTCTGCGGAATGATCTCCTGCTGGGAGCTCTCATCGGCCTCAAACTGTGCGATGTTCTGTTCCGCGGCATCATGCTGTTCCTGCAGCTCATTCAGCTCGCGGGTCAGCTTGTCGCGCCGTTCCCCGAAGACCTCCAGACTGTAGACGCCCTGCTCCACCAGCGTGTAGGCGCGGTCAAGCTGCGCTTTCAGCTTCTCCCGCTCCGCTTCGATCCGTTCCAGCTGCCGCCGACAGTCCGCAATGTCCTCCGCAAAGCCCACGGTATCCAGC
>CADCHN010000009.1 GCA_902801295.1 Oscillospiraceae bacterium
ATACTTTCTTGCCATAATGATACCCCCTGATGTAGTACTTTCATTTTCCTACATCAGGGGGCTTTTGTCTATTGTCCGTTTTTACTGGTTCGGTTCACTTGCGATTGGGAGCGTTTTTTGTGTGTTCTCGGATCACAGGAGCATCGACACCAGAACGAAGAGCCAGTGGGCAGCGATGCCGGCGCAGAGTCCGCCGATCGTATGGCAGAGGATGGCCTTGCCGATCAGCTCCTTGCAGTTGAGGCTGTCCATCATCGAGGTGTGAGTGCTGAGGTAGCCGCTCCAGCACATGCACATGGCGGTAAAGACCGCAATGTCGTTGGCGTGGATGAGCCCCAGATCCAGCAGGCTGGATGTCACGCCCAGCGCGGCGCCCGCGGCGCCGAGGGCGGTGACGGGCACACCGATCGCCTCCGGCGAAGAGAAACCGAAGAGCGGACGGAGGATGAAGTTGATTTTGCCGGCCAGCCAAGGCAGCAGCTCGATGCCCTCATAGGCAGCGCCCGTGTATCCGCCCTCCGGCGCGCCCTTGGTGAGCATCATCACGAGTGTGCAGATAACCAGCACGCCGGGGATGATGCTGACGCCCATCTTCACGCCGCCGTGACCGCCCTCGAGGATGGCGGCCATGACGCGGTTGCCGACGTTGCCTTCACGGACAGGGCGCATTTTCGCCGGGATCTCGGCGGCGGCGCCTTCCTTGACCGGCATGGGTGCATCGGTACCGAAGCGCTTTTTCGTGAAGATCAGCATCAGGCGGGTGCTGACGATGCTGCCGACGACGGCGCCGACCAGGCCGAGGATCACGGCCGTGCCGACGAATTCACCCGGCAGGCGGCCGGAAAGGCCGTACATGAAGGAGCAGACGATGAGGCCCATGCCGAAGGCAGTGCCGAGGTTCGTCAGCGCCGGGAACTGATAGGCCTTGAAGCAGCGGCGAAACTGCTGGTCGTCGGCCAGGGCGAGGATCGCCGGGTTATCCGACAGGAAGGTCGTGACCACGCCGAGCGCCGCGGCGCCGGGAAGCCCGTAAATGGGCTTCATCAGCGGATGCAGCACGCGGTTGGCCAGGGCAACAAAACCGAATTCGCTCAACAGTGCGGAGATGGCTCCCATCAGCACGCAGATGGCAGTGAGGTAGAGCACCGTATCGATCAGCAGGGCATAGGCGGTGTTCATCATCGTGTTGAGCGCGTTTCCCAGCCCCATTTTGACGGCGAACATCGCAAAAACACCGATAAAAATGACGGGAAACACAAAAGTCTCCACGCCGAGCTCTTTTTTATAGACGGGAGCGGCCGTCTTTTTCTGTTCATCCATCGCGGTATCCTCCGACATGGGCCGCAGGCGGCCGTCATTCCGCCCGGGCAAAATACGGCACGTCCCGAGACGTGCCGGCTGTGGAATGAGAATACTGTTCGCTGACTGATATTGTATCTGCTATGGTGCAAATTGTCAATCACCGCTTTTGTTTTTCCCTGCGAACATTCAAAAAAGCCCGGGCCAAAGCCCGGGCTTTTCCTGATTCAGTTTTCCTTGCGGACGATCTGGCGGTGCTTGGCGCGGCTGTTTGTAATCAGAGGCACGCTCTCCACAATCAGCGAAGAGGTATCCAGGCCGTACCACCTGACCTTGGAGCCGGCCATGTGCCGGATGGAGTACTTGGTGTTGAGCACCAGCTCGTCGAGCGCGCTGAGCTCGGTTTTGGTATTGACCGTTTTGCGGATGATGCAGAACTTGAAGGTGCCGACCGTGGACTTGCCGTAGATCGAGTACCTCTTGTCCTGATCGGGCAGCTCGCCGCGCTTCTGCAGATCCTGCACGATCTGGCGCAGGTAGACGTTCACGTGCGGTGAGCACTTGAAGCCCAGGTTCAGGCGGATGCGGAAGATGCAGTCCGTACCGAAGGTCTCCAGCTCATAGTTGAGGGTGTTCGGATCGTTGACAACGTTGACGTTGACAAACCAGTAGGCCTGCGCTCGCTTGGTGTCCTTGTCGAGGATGGAATAGAGGATATCGCGGTCGATACGCTCGAAGTCGTTGCCGCTGGCCAGGTAGACGAGGTTGTGCGCCAGCCGCGGAACAGACGTATCATTGTGCAGCGCGATCAGGCTCGGCACATGATCACGGAAGTGCAGGCGCGTGCAGTACCTGTTTTCCAGCAGCGTCCCGCGGTACCAGATCGCCATCAGCAGCAGAAGCAGCAGGGTCAGCAGCACCGTCACATAACCGCCGTGGGTGAATTTGCCCAGGCTGGAGATAAAGAACACGCCCTCGATCAGCCCGAAGGCCCCCAGCACCAGGACGCTCAGCACACTCTTCTTGCGGATCTTTCTCAGGTAGACGGAGATCAGCAGCGTCGTCATCAGCATTGTGATCGTGATGGCCAGGCCGTAGGCCGCCTCCATCCGTGCGCCGGAGCGGAAGAACAGCACGATCAGGCTGCAGCCGACCCAAAGCACGGAGTTCACCGCGGGAATATAGAGCTGGCCCTTCGTGTCGGAGGGATAGCGGATCTCGAGATGCGGCAGCAGGTCGAGCAGGATAGCCTCGGAAACGAGCGTATAGGAGCCGGTGATCAGAGCCTGGGAGGCGATGACCGCCGCTGCCGCGCCGAGCACAACGGCGAAGGGACGCAGGCTCTCCGGCAGCATCAGGAAAAAGGGATTGAGGTCCTCCACGCTCAGCAGCGCGGCGTTTCCGCGGCTCTGGATGATCCAGGCGCCCTGCCCCAGATAGTTCAGGATCAGGCAGAGCTTGACGAAGGGCCAGCTGAAATAAATGTTCTCCTTGCCGACATGGCCCATGTCCGAATACAGGGCCTCCGCGCCGGTGGTCGCGAGGAAGACGCTGCCCAGGATCATGAAGCCCAGTTTGTTATTGGGGCTGAGCAGCACGCGCACCGCGTGCACGGGGTTGAACGCGCGCAGCACCGCGGGCAGCGACACGATATGCAGCAGGCCCGTCAGGCCGAGGAAGCTGAACCAGAGCAGCATCACCGGGCCGAAAGCCTTGCCGATCTTGCTGGTGCCGGCATGCTGCACGGAAAACAGGGTCGTGATGATGACCAGGGTGATGATGACGACTTTCCACTGGCCGCTGCCCAGAAAGCGGTTCATCACCTCGATGCTGCGCAGGCCCTCCACCGCAGTAGTCACCGTGACGGCGGGGGTCAGCACGCCGTCGGCCAACAGCGCAGCGCCGCCGAGCATGGCCGGCACGATCAGCCACTTGCCGCAGTTTTTTACCAGCGAATACAGCGAGAAGATGCCGCCCTCGCCGTGGTTGTCCGCCTTCATGGCAATCAGCACGTACTTGATGGTGGTCAGCAGGGTGATCGTCCAGATCACCAGGGACAGGGAGCCGATGATAAAGCTCTCGTCCACCTGGCCGATGCCGCCGTTGCCCTCCAGGATCGACTTCATCACGTACATCGGCGAGGTGCCGATGTCGCCGTAGACGATGCCGATCGTCACCAGAAACATGCCGAAGCTGATTTTCTGTTTGTTCTTCATATATCTACTTGCCTCTCTGCGCGGATGTGCCGCTTTGTTTCAAAAAAGTTTGTAACAGAAATAGTATATCACAGGATTCGGCGCGTTTCAACGCTTTTTCCTGCCGTCCCGATACCTTGCGGCGGGACTTGCATAGTTCCCCGGCTTTATGCTAAGATGAGAAAAGAGAAACTATCTTCGCCGCGGCGAAGACGAGGGAGGCGATCCCATGGAACAGACAAGCATGCAGGCGCTGCTGCAGGCGGATGAAGAGCGGCTGCGCCACACCCTGCGTGCCGACGACAGCATTGAAAAGAGCCGGGAGCAGAGCCTGGAGACGCTGCATGAAGAGCTCGGCAGCCTGCTGCTGCGCTATAACGCCGCCTGCGCACCGGACCGGATGCGCCAGGCACTGGCCGACTGCGTGACCGCTGCGGTGCGCGATAGTCTCGGTCTGTTGAAGGCCGCCGGCGCCGAGAAGGAGACAGCCCGGCGGGAAAGCTCCGGCTGGGCGATGCTCCTGCTGCTGATCGCGGCGGTCGCGGCCGCCGCCTCCGTGCTGCTGTTCGGGCGCGCCCGGCTTGTCGGCGCGGTCTGCGCGGGCGCGGCGGTGATTGCGGCCTTTGCCGCCGGCCGGCTCTGGTTCCGCAAGCAGGCCGTCACCGTGCGCCCCACGCTCGACCCGGAGGCGCTCTGGCACGGCCTGCGGCGCACGAGCGAGACGATGGATCAGAAGATCGACGCCTTCTGCGAACGCGCACCCGAATGGGCCGCGGCGCAGGAGCCGGCAGGCGGCGCGGACGCGCTCGGCGAGGAGGAGCTTCGGCTCTTCGGCGACCTGCTCGAAGCGCTGTACGCCGAAAACGGAGACTTCGCACTGCGGCAGCTGGCGAAAATCAAGCCCTGCCTGCGCGCGCTGGGCATTGAAACGGAGGATTTCAACGGGGAGAACGCGGAGCTCTTTGAGCTCTTTCCCTCCAGGCATCCGGGACTGACGCTGCGTCCCGCGCTGAAGGCGGGCGACCGGCTGCTGTTGGCCGGCCGGGCGACGGAACAGGCGGAATAATCCGCCGGGGAGAGACAAAGACGATGTTTTACTGGGGATTTGACCTGGGCGACGGCGAGAGCACGGTCGCCCGCGTGCGCGGTGAGGGGCAGTCGAGCCCTGAGACCGTTCCGATCGACGGCAGCCGCGTACTGCTCACGGCCTGGGCACTGATGAAAAACGGCGAGCTGCGGATCGGCGAGCGGGCGGCGAAATCCGCCTCCGCGGCGCTGCGCAGCGCCGCGCGCTTTAAAGGCCGCTTTCTGGACGAGCAGTCCGACAGCGCGGGGCTGATCCGGGATTTTTCCTCCCGGGTCTTCGAGTCCCTGCGCTCCGACGGCTCGATGAGCGGCGGTGAAAAAAGCAACAGCGTGTATATCGGCTGCCCGGCGGGCTGGGACAAGGCCGCGCGGGAGCGCTATCTCGCCATTTTCGAGACCCTCGGCGTGCCCGCGCCGAAGGTGATTTCCGAATCCCGGGCGGTGATGGTGGGCGCCATCCAGTCCAATTCCGTGCGGGACTACGTGGACTTGCGCAGCAAGACCGTGCTGGTGGTGGACGTCGGATCCTCGACGACGGATTTTGCTTACATTAAAAAAGGAAAAGAAGCCGAGATCCGCACCGGCGGCGAAGTGCGCCTGGGCGGCGGCGTGATGGACGAAACGCTGCTTGAGGCCTGCGTAGACTTGTCCCCCAAAGCTGCGGCCATCCGCCAGGTCTTCGCCGCGAGCGAGAGCTGGCGGGTGGACTGCGAGCTGCGCGCCAGGCGGCTCAAGGAGCGTTACTACGCCTCCGGCCGCCCGCAGGAGCGCGAGGCGCAGAGCGAGGCGGTGCTGATCCGCTACGACGAGCCGCTGCTGCTGGATCTGGTGATGGACGAAACCATGGCCCGGCGGCTGACCGACCAGCCCTGCCGCGCTCTCGGCGGACGCTCCTTCCGGGAGGTCTTCTGCGCGGGGCTGCGCGAGGTGCGCGAGGCCATCGGCGATACGCCGCCGGAGCTGCTGTTTCTGACGGGCGGCGTGTCGCGCATGGACGAGATCCGCGCCTGGTGCGCGGAGGTTTTCCCGCAGGCCGTGATCTACGTGGACGCGGAGCCCGAATTCAGCGTGGCCAAGGGTCTGGCCTGGTGCGGCCGCATTGACGACGAGCTGGGGCGCTTTCGCGCCGAGGTGGACGAGCTGATCGGCGCGGACACCGTGGAGGCCATTGTGCTGCAGCATCTGCGCGGGCTCTACGACAGCGTGCTGGAGCAGCTGCTCGATCCCCTGCTGGAGCAGGCGGTCAAGCCCGTTCTGCTCGACTGGCGCGAGGGGAAAATCGAGACTCTCGCCGGCACGGAGGACGCGCTGCGCGAGCGCATCAAGGTCTATCTCCACTCCGAGCAGGCGCGCCAGCTTCTCTTCGGTCCGGTCAGCGACTGGATGCGCCGGGTGTCGGAGGATCTGGAGGCCTACACCTCGCCGATCTGCCGGCGCTGGCATGTGCCGGATCATTCGCTGAACATCTCCTCGCGCCTGGCCGCGAGCGATCTGCATATTCTGGAAAAGGTGGACGCGCGCAGCGTCTTCGCGGGCGACGCGCTGGCCGGTGCCGCGTTTTTCGTCGAGTCGGTCATCTCCGTCATCGTCGGGCTGCTCTGCGGCGGCAGCGGCATGGCGCTGATCGCCGAGGGCCCCGTCGGCATCGCGATCGGCATCATCTCCTCGCTGCTGCTGTTCACCGTGGGGCGGCTGCTGGGCAAGGAGGCCGTGGATCAGAAGATCGCGCAGATGAACCTGCCGCTCTTGATCCGTCGGGCAGCGCTCTCGGAGATTCTTCCAAAGCTGGAGACGCCGAAGCTGCGGCTGCCGAACCCGCTCAAGCCGGGCGAATCGGCCGAAAAGCCGCGCCTGCAGCTTCTGCCCAAGCTGCGCTGGCCGGAGGCCGGGGATATCCCGGCGCGGCGGATGCGCGTCATTCGCCGGAAGGTCAAGGCGGGCTATGAGGAGCTGCTCACCGACGAAAACGACGAGGCCGTGCGCACGCTCAACACCCGGATGTGCCGGGAGATCACCGAGCAGATCGAGGCGCGTCTGAAAGAGCTGGCCGAACAGGTGGAGATACCCTTATAGGAGGACATGCGATGAAACTTGTTACCTTTACCCGGGAGAACAGTCGGGAGGAGCTGGGCATCCTGCGCGGTGAGCGCGTGCTGCCGCTGGAGGAGCTGGGCTTTGCCTTTGCCGATATGAGCGACCTGATCCGCCGCGCGACACCGGAAGAGCTGAACGCGATGCGCCGGGCGCCGGGCGATGGCCTGCCGCTCGAGTGCGTGCGTCTGCTCGCGCCGATCCCGCGTCCGAGGCAGGACGTGCTCTGCCTCGGTCTCAATTACAGCGAGCACGCCGCCGAGGCCGCGGGCTTCTCCAAGGAGGCCTTCAGCCTGAAGACGAGCGCGCCTGTCTTTTTCTCCAAGCGCGTTTCCTTTGCCCAGGGCAGCGGCGCGCCGATCCCCGCGCACGCCGATCTGACTGAAAAGCTTGACTTTGAAAACGAGCTGGCCGTTGTGATCGGCCGCGACGCGAAGAACGTGCCGGAGGCGGAGGCCGCGGACTATGTGTTCGGCTACACGATCCTCAACGACGTGAGTGCCCGCGACCTGCAGACCCGGCACACCCAGTGGTACTTCGGCAAGAGCCTGGACGGCTTTACGCCGATGGGCCCCTGCCTCGTCACAGCCGACGAAATCGCGTTTCCGCCGAAGCTGCGCATCTCCACCACCGTCAACGGCGAACTGCGGCAGGACAGCCGCACCGACCGCCTGATCCACGGCATCCCGGAGATCATCAGCACGCTCTCGCGCGGCATGACGCTCCTGGCCGGCACCGTCATCGCCACCGGCACGCCCAAGGGCGTGGGCATGGGCGAAGAAACGCCGCGCTTTCTCAAGGCCGGCGACGTGGTCGCCTGCTCCATCGAGGGCATCGGCACGCTGGTAAACCCCGTTGTCTGAGGCGCGAAAGCGCTTGACTTCTCCCGGGGCGGATGCTATACTCAAGCTGCACGAAAACCAAACAGAGACTGTATATTTTTTGACCGCGTGCCCGAAAAGCGGGCCGCTGAAAAAAAGAATGATGGTCGGATGAAGGCTCCGAGAGAGACCGCGTTTTGCGGCGCCGAAGGGGAATGCAAAAACTCTCAGGCAAAAAGATCGGATCCGGACGACGCTTCGGAAAGTACGGCCCACGGCCGTACACCAAAGGGGCAACCGGTGGCCGCATGTTGCGCGGCGAACGGGAATCTCTCAGGTTTGGACGGAGGCAGAAAGACGCGAAAGGGTCTTTCTGCCTCTTTTTGTTTTTTCGGATTTATTATTTTGGGAGGAATACGATGAGCGAATGGAAACGCACCCAATTCTATGACACGCACGTGGCGGCCGGCGCGACGATGGTGGAGTTCGGCGGCTGGGACATGCCCGTGCAGTACCCCACCGGCATCGTGGCCGAGCACCTCTACACCCGCCACTTCTGTTCCCTGTTTGACGTGTCCCACATGGGACGCATCCTGGTCGCGGGGCCGCAGCGGGTCGAATTCCTGCAGCATGTGCTGACCAGCAACGTCTGCGCGCTGGACCTCAACCGCGCCCAGTACTGCATGATCTCCGACGAGAACGGCTACGCCATCGACGACGCCTACCTCTACCGCTTTGAGGAGGAGCGCTTCCTGCTGGTGGTCAATGCCGCCAACACCGACAAGGACTGGGCCCATCTCACGGCCGTCGCCAGGGACTTTGACTGCACGCTGACGAACATCACCGCCGACTGGGCGGCCATCGCCGTGCAGGGTCCGAAGAGCAAGGAGCTGCTGACCGTTCTCTCCGGCGGTGAAGCCGTCACCGAGCCGATGCGCAACGCCCTGAACACCCTTGAGCTGGAAGGCCGCCTCGTCCACGTCTCCAAAACCGGCTACACCGGCGAGCCCATCGGCTATGAGGTCTACGTCAAGAGCGAGGACTGCGTGTGGCTCTGGAACCGCCTCATCGAGCTGGGCGCCCGCCCCGCCGGTCTCGGCGCGCGCGATACCCTGCGCATGGAAGCAGGCCTTCCCCTCTACGGCCACGAGCTCGGTCTCGACACCGAGGGCAAGCCCATCCCCATCTTCGCCGTGCCCCTGGCCCGCTTCGCGGTGAGCTTCTCCCCGCTCAAGGGAGACTTCATCGGCCGCGAGCCGCTGCTCAGGCAGTCTGAGGCCTTCAAGCGCATCATGAACCGCGACTTCTCCGACATGACGGAGCTGCCGCGCCGCATCCGTCCCATCACGATGCTCGACCGCGGCGTCATGCGCGCCGGCATGCCCGTCTACTACAAGGGTCAGGAAGTCGGCTGGGTCACCAGCGGCACGATGGTGCCCTACTACCGCAGCGAAAACGAGGGCCTGGAGACCGTCATCACCGACGACGTCGTCAAACGCTCCATCGGCAGCTGCTATATCGCCAGCGACATTCTGGACGACGAGCCCGTAGAGGTCGACGTCCGCGGCCGCCGCCTGCGCGCCGTGATCCCCGAACGGCACCTGGACAACATGGCGCCTCCCTTCGCCCGCCCGATCATCTACGGCACGGAGCTGAGTGAGCGCCCCGCCGCCGACACCGTGCATCCGGCGCTTACGCTGCTGCGCCGCGCCGAGGAAAACCACCTCTGGCGTCAGAAGCACTGCGTCAACCTCATTCCCTCCGAGAACACCCCCAGCCGCGCCGTGCAGATGCTCTGCGCCAGCGACCCGAGCTGCCGCTACGCCGAGCATAAGAAGGTCAAGTCCTTCTACGACAAGGACATCTTCTACTACCAGGGCACCGGCTTCATCGACGAGGTCGAGTACCTGCTCGTCAACGAGATGCGCAAGTACTTCGGCTGCACCGAGGTCGAAACCCGCGTCATCAGCGGCCAGATGGCCAACACCGCCGTCTTCTCCGCGCTGATGGACTGGAAGAACCGCCTCGATCGCCGCCGCACGCCGGAGCGCCTCGGCTACGTGATGAACAACCACATCATCAAGGGCGGCCACCTCTCCGCCCAGCCCATGGGCGCCCTGCACGACTACATCGCCGTTGATCCCGTCACCGAGCGCAGCGCCATCGTCAACTTCCCCGTCTGCAAGGACAACATCTTCAAGACCGACGTGGAAGAGACCAAGAAGCTCATCGACCAGTACCGGCCCGAATTCATCATCTTCGGCAAGAGCATGATCATCCAGAAGGAGCCCGTCGCTGAGATCCGCCGTTTTGTGGACGAGCAGAAGATCCCCACCACGATCATGTACGACATGGCGCACGTCCTGGGCATCGTGGGCGACTACTTCCAGAAGCCCTTTGAGGAGGGCGCCGAGATCGTCACCGGTTCCACGCACAAGACCTTCTTCGGTCCCCAGCGCGGCGTGATCGCGGTCAACTACAAGGAGGACGAACTCAAGTACGGCCTGTGGCAGACCATCGAGAACCGCGCCTTCCCCGGCAGCGTCTCCAACCACCACCTGGGCACCCAGCTCGGCATGCTGATGGCCGCCTATGAGATGAACACCTTCCGGGATGAGTACCAGAAGGCCGTTGTCGAAAACGCCAAGCACTTTGCCAAGTCCCTCAAGGCCCAGGGGCTGGACGTCTGCGGCGATCCCGCCAACGACTACACCGAGACCCACCAGGTGCTCGTCTCCGTCGGCTACGGCGCCGGCGCCGAGATTGCCCGCCGCCTCGAGGAGAACAACATCATCGTCAACTACCAGGCCACGCCCGATGAGGAGGGCTTCACCGCCTCCGGCGCCCTGCGCATGGGCACAAGCGAAATGACCCGCTTTGGCTTCGGCCCGAAGGAGTTCGACCGCCTGGCCGAGCTGATGGCCGACTGCATCCTGCGCGGCAAGGACGTCGGCGAGGACGTCTCCCGCCTGCGCGAGGGCTACACCGAGATGCACTATTGCTTCAAGGACGCCGAGTTTGAGACCGCGCTCGAGGGCTTTGCCGGCAAGATCGGGTTTTAATCAAACAATTCATTGAAAACATCATATAACGGAGGTAATTGTCATGAATCATCCCACCGAACTGAAGTATACCAAATCCCATGAATGGCTGCGCATGGAGGGCGATATCGCCGTCATCGGCATCTCCGACTACGCGCAGGACGCCCTGGGCGACGTGGTGTTCATCAACCTGCCCCAGGAAGGCGACGAGACCACCGCGGGCGAATCCTTCGGCGACGTCGAGTCCGTCAAGGCCGTCAGCGAGCTGATCTGCCCCGTCACCGGCACCGTCTGCGCCGTCAACGAAGAGCTGCTGGACGCGCCGGAACTGCTGAACCAGGATCCCTACGCCGCCTGGATCATCAAGGTTGAGAACGTGACCGAGACCGAGGAGCTGCTGGAGGCCGACGAGTACGAGGCCGTCTGCGCTGCCGAGCACTGATCCATTCTTCATCGAAACGGAGAAAGCAACATGAGTTATGTTCCATCCACTCCGGAGCAGCGGCAGGAGATGCTCCGCGCCGTCGGTGCGGAGGACTTCAAGGCGCTCTACCGCGACGTGCCGCAGGAGGTGCTGCTCGACCGCCCGCTCGATCTGCCGGAGGGCATGAGCGAGCTGGAGGTGAGCCGCACGATGGGCGAGATGGCGGCCAAGAACCGCCTCTTCCCCACGATTCTGCGCGGTGCCGGCGCCTATGACCACTACATTCCCGCCGTTGTCCGCTCCATCCCGGCGAAGGAAGAATTCCTCACCGCCTACACGCCCTATCAGGCCGAAATGAGCCAGGGCGTGCTGCAGTCCATCTTTGAATACCAGACCATGATCTGCGAGCTGACGGGCATGGACGTGTCCAACGCCTCTGTCTACGACGGCGCCACCGCCGCCGCCGAGGCCGCCGCCATGTGCCGCGACCGCAAGCGCCGCGTCACCCTGATCTCCGCCGCCGCCCACCCCGACACGATCAACACCGTGCGCACCTACTGCTACGGCACCGGCGACGAGCTGCGCGTCGTCCCGATGAAGGACGGCAAGACCGACCCCGACGCCCTGCGCGAGATGCTCACCCCGGAGGTCGCCTCCTTCTACGTCCAGCAGCCGAACTTCTACGGCCAGCTGGAGGACGCCGAAGCGCTCGGCGCCCTGGTTCACGAGGCCGGCGCCCTGTACGTCATGGGCTGCAACCCCATCTCCCTCGGCATCCTGAAGACCCCGCGTGACTGCGGCGCAGACGTCGCCGTCGGCGAGGGTCAGCCCCTCGGCCTGCCGCTCGGCTTCGGCGGCCCCTACCTCGGCTTCATGGCCACAACTGCCAAGTACATGCGCCGTCTGCCCGGCCGCATCGTCGGCGAGACGGTGGACAGCCATGGCGAGCGCGCCTATGTCCTCTCCCTACAGGCCCGCGAGCAGCACATCCGCCGCGAGAAGGCCAGCAGCAACATCTGCTCCAACGAGGCCCTGTGCGCGCTGACCGCCGCGGTGTATCTGGCCACGGTCGGCCCGGAAGGGCTCGCGGAGTGTGCGCGCCAGTGCATGGCCAAGGCGCACTATCTGTGCCGTAAGCTCTGTGAGATCGAGGGCGTGGAGCTTGTCTACACCGGCGAGTACTTCCACGAATTTGTCACCACCCTGCCCCGTCGCGACGAGGTGCTGAAAGCCCTCGAGGACGCCGGGATCCTCGGCGGCCTGCCCGTCGAAGAGGGCGTGCTGTGGTGTGCCACCGAGAAGCTCGGCAAGGCCGATCTTGACCGGGCCGTCGCCATTGTGAAGGAGGTGCTGGCCGGATGAAGCTGATATTTGAAAAGAGCGTGAAGGGCCGGCACTGCGACCTTCTGCCCAGGTGCGACGTTGATCCTGTCGAGCTGCCGGAGAACCTGCGCCGCGAGACGGCGCCCGCTCTGCCCGAACTGAGCGAGGTGGACGTGGCGCGCCACTACACCGAGCTCAACCACCGCGTGCACGGCGTCAACTGCGGCTTCTACCCGCTCGGCTCCTGCACGATGAAGTACAACCCCCGCATCGACGAGGACATGGCCGCGCTGCCCGGTTTTGCCGGCGTGCATCCCCTCGCCCCGGCCTACGCCGTCGAGGGCTGCCGCGAAGTGCTCGACACCGCGGCGAAATACCTCTGCGAGCTGACCGGCATGCAGGGCATGACCTTCCAGCCCGCCGCCGGCGCCCACGGCGAATTCACCGGCGTGCTGCTCATCAAGCAGTACCACGACAAGCGCGGCGATACCAAGCGCCGCAAGATCATCGTCCCCGACTCCGCCCACGGCACCAACCCTGCCACCGCCGCGATGTGCGGCTTTGAGGTTGTAAACATCCCCTCCGCCCCCAACGGCTGCGTCGATCTGGAGGCGCTGAAGGCCGTCCTCGGCGAGGACACCGCGGGTCTGATGCTCACCAACCCCAACACCGTCGGCATCTTCGACGAGAACATCCTTGAGATCACCCGTCTGGTGCATGAGGCCGGCGGCCTGTGCTACTACGACGGCGCCAACCTCAACGCGATTATGGGCGTCGTACGCCCCGGCGACATGGGCTTTGACTGCATCCACATGAACCTGCACAAGACCTTCGCCACGCCGCACGGCGGCGGCGGCCCCGGCGCAGGCGCCGTCGGCTGCAAGGAATTCCTGCGCGAGT
Organism: Oscillospiraceae bacterium; assembly: GCA_902801295.1. Taxonomy (GTDB): domain Bacteria; phylum Bacillota; class Clostridia; order Oscillospirales; family Oscillospiraceae; genus Limivicinus. Next base: position 13,181 of record CADCHN010000009.1, read on the forward strand.
TCCTGCCCGCCTCCGCGCTGATGGACGGCCCCGGCCACATCCAGGTACGCGCCTTCGCCGGCAACTTCCTGGTGGTCGTGCGCGCGCTGAGCTATCTGCTTTCCCTCGGCCGCGAGGGCATCCCCGAGGCCGCGCAGAATGCCGTGCTCAACGCCAATTACCTCATGCGCCGCATCCAGGGCAGCTTTGATCTGGCCTTCGACCGCGTCTGCATGCATGAATTTGTGCTCGATCTGAGCCGCTTCAAGCACGAGACCGGCGTGAGCGCGCTGGACGTTGCCAAATCCCTGATCGACTACGGCATGCATCCGCCCACGATGTACTTCCCGCTGATCGTCCACGAGGCGCTGATGCTCGAGCCCACCGAGACCGAGAGCAAGGAGACCCTCGACTGGGCGGCGGACATCTTCCGCGCGCTCTATGAGCTCGGCTATACCGATCCCGCCACGATGCACGAAGCGCCGCACCACGCGCAGATCGGCCGTCCGGACGAGGTGCGCGCGGCGCGCAATCCGATCCTGCGCTGGCAGAAATAAGGGAGGCGCCGGAGCAACATGAACGACTACCAGCTTCTCGTCATCGGCGCCGGCCCCGGCGGTTATACCGCCGCCCTGCGCGCGGCAAAGCTTGGACTCAGAACCGCTGTCGTCGAGGCGCGCGAGACGGGCGGCACCTGCCTCAACCGCGGCTGCGTGCCGACCAAGACCCTGCTGCATGCCTCAGAGGTTTATCACGCGGCGGCAGAGGGCGCTGCCTTCGGCATCCACGCCGACGGCCTGCGCGCCGACGTCGGCGAGATCTTCGCCCACAAGCGCGAGGTGAGCCGCACCCTTTCTCAGGGTGTGGAGGGCCTCCTGAAGGCCGCCAAAGTGCCGCTGCTGCGCGGCCGTGCGCAGATCACCGCCCCGCATGAGGTCGCCATCACCGATGCGGAAGGAAACGGGAGCGTCTGCACCGCCGATCACATCCTCATCGCCGCGGGCGCCGCGCCGGTGCGCCCGCCGATCCCCGGCATCGAGCTTGCGCTCACGAGCGACGACATCCTCGAGAGCGACGGCAAGATGTTCCGCTCCCTCGTCATCATCGGCGGCGGCGTGATCGGCATCGAGTTTGCCTGCTTTTATGCCGATCTCGGCTGTGAGGTTACGATCATCGAGGCGCTCGACCGGCTGCTGCCGGTGCTGGATCGCGAGCTTGGGCAGAATCTGGGCCAGCTGCTGAAAAAGCAGGGCGTCCGGATCCTCACCAACGCCCGCGTGCAGAGCATCGAACAGGAAGACGACGGTCTGCGCGTCAGCTGCGAGGGCAAAACCGGCGCGGAGGAGATTTCCGCCGAGGCGGTCATCTGCGCCATCGGTCGCCGTCCCTGCAGCGAAGGGCTCTTCGCCGCGGGTCTGCAGCCCGAGATGGACGGCGCGCGGCTCAAGGTCAACGAGCGCTTCGAGACCTCGATCCCCGGCGTGTACGCCATCGGCGACGTGGCCTGTCCGGTGCAGTTTGCGCACTTGGCCGCCGCGCAGGGCGAAGTCTGTGCGGAATGGCTCGCAGGGCTTGACGATCCGCGCGACCTCAGCCTGGTGCCGAGCTGCGTGCACTGCCGGCCGGAGATCGCCGTCGTCGGCCTCAGCGAAGCGGAGGCCAAGGCCGCCGGCATCCCCGTGAAGGTCGGCAAGTGCGTCATGGGCGGCAACGCCCGCACCCTGGTCTTAAACCCCGGCCGCAGCTTTATGAAGATCGTGGCCCACGCCGAAAGCGGCGAGCTCCTCGGCGCGCACTTCATGTGCCCCAACGCATCCGACATGATCTCCCAGCTCAGCGAGGCGATCGCCAACCGTATGACGCCTCAGCAGCTCCTGCGGGCCATGCGTCCGCACCCCACCTTTGAAGAAGCGCTCGGCGACGCGCTGAGCGATCTTTGCAATAAGCTCAACAAAAACTAATTGATAACAGGAGGAACTCAGCATGAATTACGGTCGTACCTATAACTTCTCCGCCGGCCCCGCCATGATGCCGGAACCCGTTCTGGAAGAGATCCGGGACGAAATGATGAACTACCGCGGCAGCGGTATGTGCGTGATGGAGATGTCCCACCGCTCCAAGGTCTTCCAGCAGATCGTCGACGAGGCTGAAGCCGATCTGCGCGCGCTGATGAACATCCCCGACAACTACAAAGTGCTCTTCATGCAGGGCGGCGCCACACTGCAGTTTGCCGCTATTCCCTGGAACCTGATGAAGAACGGCAAGGCCGTCTACATTGAGACCGGCGCCTGGTCCAAGAAGGCCATCGCCGAGGCCAAGAAGTACGGCGAAGTCATCGTCGCCGCCAGCTCCAAGGACCGCAACTTCAGCTACATCCCCGACGTTTCCGATCTGGACATCCCTGAGGACGCCGACTATGTCTACATCTGCGAGAACGAGACCATCCACGGCCTGACCTACCAGCAGCTGCCCAACACCAAGGGCCACATCCTGGTCTCCGACCAGAGCTCCATGTTCCTCTCCAAGCCCTGCAACGTCGCCGACTACGGCATGATCTACGCGGGCGTGCAGAAGAACGTCGGCCCTGCCGGCATGAGCGTCATTATCATCCGCGAGGATCTGATCCGCGAGGATCTCGACCCGAAGATGCCCGTCTATATGCGCTACGATATCCAGGCGGCCAACGGCTCCATGTATAACACCCCGAACTGCTGGGCCATCTACTGCTGCGGCAAGGTGTTCCATTACCTGCGCGAGATCGGCGGCCTCGAGGAGATGGCGCGCCGCAACGAGGAGAAGGCCAAGATCCTCTACGACTTCCTCGACTCCTCCAAGATGTTCCGCGGCACGGTCGAGAAGAAGGACCGCAGCCTGATGAACGTCCCCTTCGTCACTGAAAGCGCCGAGCTGGACGCCGAAGTCGTCAAGGCCACCAAGGCTGCCGGCTACGACAACCTCAAGGGCCACAAGAGCGTGGGCGGCCTGCGCGCGAGCATCTACAACGCCATGCCCAAGGAGGGCGTCGTGGCGCTGGTCGAATTCCTGAAGAAGTTTGAAGCTGAATACAACAAGTAAGAAAGGACGGACGAAATCATGAAGATTCTGGTTACCGACGGTATGGACAAGAAGGCTCTGGCCAAGCTGCGCGAGATGGGCAACGAGGTCGTCGAGCAGTTCTACGAGCCCGATCAGCTGGGCGCCGCGCTGAAGGACTTTGACGCGGTTGTCGTCCGCTCCAAGACCAAGGTGCGCGCCAACCACATCGACGAGGCCGCCGAAGGCAAACTGAAGCTCATCATCCGCGGCGGCGTCGGCGTTGACAACATCGACGTGGCCTATGCCGAGAGCAAGGGCATGACCGTGAAGAACACCCCGCGCGCCTCTTCCCAGAGCGTGGCCGAGCTTGCTCTGGCCCACATGCTCTCCTGCGCGCGCTTCATCTCCCACGCCGGCTACACCATGCGCAACGGCGCATGGGAAAAGAAGACCTACGGCAAGGGCATTGAGCTCTGCGGCAAGACCCTCGGCATCATCGGCTACGGCCGCATCGGCTCCTGCCTGGGCCGCATGGCCAACGCCCTCGGCATGACCGTGATCGCCTACGGCGCTCACCACGAGCCGGGCACCACCGCCCGTGACGGCGTGCCCTATGTCACGCTGGACGAGCTGCTTGAGCGCTCCGACTTTGTCTCCGTCCACGCCCCCGCGGCCGACGGCCCGATCATCAACGCCGACACCATCGCCAAGATGAAGGACGGCGTCATCATCATCAACACCTCCCGCGGCGCCAACCTCGACGAGGCCGCCCTGCTCGAGGCGCTCGACTCCGGCAAGGTCCGTGCCGCCGGTCTCGACGTCTGGGCCACCGAGCCTTCCACCAACGCCGCGCTTTACGGCCATGCGCATGTCTCCTGCACGCCGCACATCGGCGCCCAGACCGGCGAGGCTCAGGCCCGCATCGGTGAGGAGATCGTGGAGATCATCGGCTCCTTCGGCAAGTAAGAGCGGAGACAGGCCATGAAGAAAAACATCTTCCAGCCCGCCGATATCCTGCTGCCCAAAGACGCCGACATGACCAAGTGGGCGGTCATCGCCTGCGACCAGTTCACCTCCGACAAGGCCTACTGGGACCGCGTGCGCCAGACCGCGGGCGACGCGCCCTCCACCATCAACCTCATCCTGCCCGAAGCGGAGCTCGGCTCTCCCCGCGAGGCGGAGGAGGTCGCCCAGATCAACCGCACCATGGACGAGTATCTGCGCGACGGCGTCTTCGCCGTTTACCCGGACAGCTACGTCTATGTGGAGCGCACACTGGAAAACGGCAGCATCCGCAAGGGTCTGATCGGCAAGCTGGATCTCGACGCCTATGACTACAATCCCGGCTCCACCTCGGCCATCCGCGCCACGGAAAAGACCGTGCCCGAGCGCATCCCGCCGCGCCAGCGTGTGCGCCGTGACGCGCCGATCGAGCTGCCGCACGTTCTGCTGCTCTGCGACGATCACAAAAAGTGCCTGATCGAGTCCGTAGCCGAAAAGAAGGATCGCCTGCCCAAGCTCTACGACTTCGATCTGATGGAAGACGGCGGCCGCATCCGCGGCTGGCTCGTCGCCGGCGAGGACGCCGCCGCCTTTGACGAGGCGCTTGCGGCTTACTGCACCACCGTCGATGCCAAGTACGAGGGACTCAAGGGCGTGCCGATGGTCTTTGCCGTCGGCGACGGCAACCACTCCCTGGCTACCGCCAAGAGCTGCTACGAGGAGCTCAAGCAGAAGCATCCCGGCGAGGATCTGAGCGAGCATCCCGCCCGCTACGCCCTCGTTGAGCTGGAGAATATCCACGATGAGGCGCAGGTCTTTGAGCCGATCCACCGCGTGATCGTGCACACCGAGCCGAAGAAGCTGCTCGCGGCGCTCGAAGAGAGCTGCTGCGCGCCCGGCGGCTACACCGTGCGCTGGTACAGCGGCGGCGAGAGCGGTGAGCTGAGCCTCGACCGCACCAAGAGCGAGCTTGCCGTCGGCGTGCTGCAGAGCTTTCTCGATGCTTACCTGAAAGAGAACGCCGGCGAAATCGACTACATCCACGACGACGACGCGCTGATCGCCCTCTCCGAACCGGCGGACGCCCTCGGCTTCCTGCTGCCGGCGATGGAAAAGAGCCAGCTCTTCCGCGGCGTTATCAGCGACGGCGCCCTGCCGCGCAAGACCTTCTCGATGGGCCACAGCCGCGAGAAGCGCTACTACCTCGAGGGCCGCAAGATCCGCTGATCCCCGAAACTTCACAGGCAGAACAGTCCCCTGTTCTGCCTGTGATCTTAGCTATTCCACGGAAGGAACCGATTTATGACCCAAAAGCATCACTCCGCACAGCAGCGTCGCTGGAGCCCGCCGCTGATCGGCCAGCGCATTGTCAAAACGACCGTCGCGGTCTTTCTCTGTCTGCTGTTTTATTACCTGCGCGGCTATCGCGGACAGGACATGCCCTCCGAAGCCGCCATCACCGCCATCGTCTGCATGCAGCCCTATGTGCGCGACACCCGCGATTACGCGCTCAACCGCTTTGCCGGCTCGCTGATCGGCGCAGCCTGGGGTCTGCTGTTTTTGCTGCTGGTGCTGATGTTCCCGTCCCTGGCCGGAAACATGCTCGTCCTCTATGCCGTGATGGCGCTGGGCGTGCTGGCCTCGCTCTATACCTCCGTCGTCGTGCGCAAGCCGGACACGGCAAGCCTGGCTGCGATCGTTTTCATCTGCGTCGTCATCAGCTTCCCGGACATCAGCGATCCGCTGCGCCAGGCGGCCGACCGCATGCTCGGCATCCTGGTCGGTACCGTTGCGGCCATCGCGGTCAACATCTTTCGCCTGCCTCGCTCCAAGAATCGGGACTGCGTGTTCTTCGTGCGCATGAAGGATCTCGCGCCGGATCGCTTTTCGCAGATTCCCTCGGCGGCGCAGTTCCGTCTGAACTATCTCTACCAGGACGGCGCAAAAATCTGCCTCATGTCGGAGCACGCCCCGGCCTTCTTTGCCGCGCAGATGAGCGACGCCATGCTGAACATGCCGCTGATCGTGATGGACGGCGCCGCGATCTACGACCCGCGGGAAAACGAGTACCTCTCGGTCGAGACGCTTGGCGAGCGCCCGGCGACGCGGCTGAGGGCCAGCCTGGACAGTTTCGGCGTCAGCTATTTCCTGTACGTCGTGCGCGGCGGCAAAACCTGCGTTTTCCACCGGGGAGAGATGCGCGAGCAGGAGGCGCTGATCTACAACCGCATGCGCCGCTCGCCCTACCGCAGCTATCTGGACGGCGAAAACTACGCGCCGGACGAAATTGTATACTTCAAAATCATCGACAGCGAAGAACAGACGGAGGCGCTGCGGCGCCGTCTGCAGGGTCTGCTGCACAGCAGCCACCTGCGGGCAGTTGTGCGCCCGGAGGCGGGCGCCGCCGGGATCAGCGCGCTGTACATCTACTCGGCCAAGGCCACGATGCGCCAGGCCGAAACCCGGCTGATGCAGCAGCTGCGCGAGCAGGATCCCTCGCTCCGTTCGGTGGAGGTTTTCCTGCGCGCCGATTACCGCAGCGAATACGACGCTATGAGCCTGCTGCACACGCTTGGCAATCAATATGAACCGCTGCGGCTTTTCCGCAGGCAGCGATAGGCATTCCCCTTTGCGCCGGGCAAAACCTATTTGCCGCTTTCCTCCGCTTTTACTATTGTATGGGAGTTGTAACTATGGATTATCTGGGAAGTTTGACAAGCAGCATCTTTTCCCTGGTCTTCATCATTTTTCTGATCGGCACCGTCGGCTATTTCATCGGCGCCATCAGCATCAAGGGGATCTCCCTCGGCACGGCAGGCGTACTGCTGACCGCCCTGCTGTACGGCATTCTCGCCAACTTCGTCCCCTCCTTCACGATCGGCAGCAAGGAGATCGTGCTGTTCAGCGACGCGCTGAAAAAGAACTTCAGCTTTGTGTCCTCCATCGGCACGGCGATGTTCGTCACCTCCGTCGGCTTTATCGCCGGCCCCAAGTTCTTCCGCTCCTTTAACCGCGCCACCATGTCCTATGTCTATATGGGCGCCATCACCATCGCCGTCGGCGCGCTCGTGACGGTGGCCTTTATCTGCATCGACGGCAAGCTCTCGCCCTCGATGGCCGTCGGCCTGATGACCGGCGCGCTCACCAGCACCCCGGGCCTGTCCGCCGCGAAGGAAGTCGCCGGCGAAGGCGCGGATCTCGTCACCGCCGGCTACGGCATTGCCTATCTCTTCGGCGTGCTGGGCGTGGTGTTCTTTGTGCAGCTGATGCCGCGCATCCTGAAGATCAACATTGCCGAGGAACGTGCGCGCTTTGTCGCCGCCAACACTATCCCGGCCGGCCTCATCAAGCGCAGCCTGGAGAAAGTGGACCCCTTCGGCTTCCTGCCCTTCTTCCTGGCCGTGTCCCTCGGCTGCGTCATCGGCGCCATCAAGATCCCCGGCCTCAACTTCTCCTTCGGCAACTCCGGCGGCTGCCTGATCGCCGGATTGCTGGTCGGCCACTTCGGCCACTTCGGCAAGATCGACATGCGCATTGAAAAGGCGACGCTCAACTTCTTCCGTGAACTTGGCCTTGTCCTCTTCCTGATCGGCGCGGGCGTCCCCGGCGGCGTAAACTTTGTTTCCAACATCCGCCTCGCCTACTTCGTCTACGGCGCCATCATCACCCTGATTCCGATGATCGGCGGCTATTTCATCGGCCGCTACGTCTTTAAGCTGGACATCTTCAACAACCTCGGCTCCATCACCGGCGGCATGACCAGCACGCCCGCTCTGGGCTCGCTGATCGCCACGGCCGGCACCGACGAGGTCGCCGCGGCCTACGCCGCGACCTATCCCGTTGCTCTGGTTTTTGTCGTCATCGCCGCCAAGGTGATTATCATGGTGTTCTGATGATCTGCACAGCAAAGCCCAGGGCCTGCGTTTTCCGCTGGCCCTGGGCTTTGCCCCGCCCTGCCGTCTTGACAGCACGGCGCATTTGCTATAAACTTTTTATTATCTGAGATTCATGGAGACATCGGCATGACAAGCCAACTTCCGCACAAGTCCACAGCGCGCGACATGACCAGCGGCCCGATCCTGCGGCAGCTGGTTCTCTTTGCGCTCCCGCTGATGCTCGGCAACGTTTTCCAGATGCTCTACAACACCGTGGACTCCGTCATCGTCGGCAACTTTGTCAGCAAGCAGGCGCTCGCGGCCATCGGCTCGACCACGATGATCACCAACATGATGGTCTTCTTTTTCAACGGTTTTTCCGTCGGCGCGGGCGTGGTGATCGGCCATTATTTCGGCGCGCGGGAGATGGACAAGCTTCACCGCGCGATTGAGACGACAATGGCGGCCACCTTCCTGCTGAGCGTTCTGTTCTCCATTGCCGGCGTGCTGGCGGTGGATCCGCTGCTGAAGTTGATGAGCACGCCGGACGACGTATTCGCCGAAGCGGCGATCTATCTGCGCATCTATATCGGCGGCATTTCCGGCCTGCTGATCTACAACATGGGCAGCGGCGTGCTGCGTGCCGTGGGCGACTCTACCCGCCCGCTCTTTTTCCTGATTTTCACGAGCCTGCTGAACATCGTGCTCGACCTCTTCTTCGTGATTGTGCTGAAAACCGGCATCGCGGGCGCCGCGATTGCCACGGTGATCTCCCAGGCGCTCTCCGGCGCGGCGATTCTGCTGCTGCTGAGCCGCACGAGGGACATCTACCGTCTCAGTTGGCGTGAGCTGCGGCTTGATGGGCCGATCCTGCGGCGCATCTTCTCCGTGGGTCTTCCGGCGGGCATCCAGTCGGTGCTGACGGCCTTTTCCAACATTTTTGTGCAGGGCTACGTCAATGTCTTCGGCTCGGACGTGATGGCCGGCTGGGCAAGCTACAACAAGCTCGACCAGTTCATCATGCTGCCGATGCAGAGCATGGCCATGGCGGCCACCACCTTCGTCAGCCAGAACGTGGGCGCCGGGGAAGATCGGCGCGCCGACCGCGGCACGCTGGCCTCGCTGCTGCTCACCTGCGGCATCACCGGCTCCATCATCGCGCTGCTGATTGTCTTCGCGCCCTCTGCCGTCCGGTTTTTCTCGCCGGACAGCGAAGTGATCCGCTACGGCGTGCTCTTCATCCGCACCAACTGCGCCTTCCTGCTCTTTAACTGCATCAACCATGTGCTGGCCGGCGCGCTGCGCGGCCGGGGCGATTCCCACGGGCCGATGATCATCATGCTCTCCTGCTTTGTGGCCCTGCGGCAGACCTATCTGTACCTGATCACGCATCTGTACGCGAACACACCGCGCATCGTCGGCCTCGGCTATCCGATCGGCTGGTCGAGCTGCTGCGCGGTGATGCTGCTGTACTTCTTCTGGCGTCGCCGCGTCCGGCTGCGCTCTGCGCAGGAGACGCCGGGCGAATAACCATTACAGATATTCGCGCAGATCGGTGCTCAGCGTCTCCTCCAGGTGGATGAGGCGCTTGGCCATGTCCTTCGTGACCTCGTCGGCGGCCTTGTACTCGTTCAGATAACGGTTCAGGCTCTTGACACCCATGTTGCAGCCGTCGGTCATCAGGTCGGCAATAACCTTGTCGCTGCGCTCCAGCCCCAGCTTCGTCTCGGTTTTGAGCCAGCTCATTCCGCGCGCAACGGGATTCGGGTCCTTGCCCCGGTCGCCGAAGCGGTCGAGATGCCCCTGCAGCTCCCGCCCCAGCTTTTCGTGCTCCTCGCGGCACTGATAGAGCTTCTGCTTCATGTGCTCACCGCGCACCTGGCCGATCACCTCGTCGATGGAGGCAACGCCCATTTTGACGCCTGCGTCGCATTCGCGCAGCAGCTTGATGGTATCGCGTTCAATCATAAGAAAAAAAACCGTCCTTTCCTGCAGATAGCAAGAGTATCTGCAATAAAGGGCGGTTTTATTCTGTTTTTTGTATCACGACCAGGCGCGCACGCCGACAATATGCAAAAACCGAACCCTGTCATAAACGTAAGAGTCCAGCGGCCGATCCAGCGCGTCGAAGGTATGGGCGGCCACCAGAATCCGCGGCCGCACAGCCACGATGACCGGGCAGTGATAAAAGTGTCCCGCCTGATCGCCCAGCTGCACCAAATCGCCGGGCTGCGCCAGCTCCCGGGCGACCTCCTCGGCCCACGGCCCGGTGCCGCGGTTCGCCGTCAGGAAGCGGTAGAGAAACTCCACCGCCGTCCAGGAGGCAGTGCGGTCGTCCGCCGTACGGTAAAACCAGCCGTGCAGCGGCGTGACATTCATCACACCCGCCCCGGCGAAAAGGCACTGCGAGGCGAAATTGGTGCAGTCTCCCCCAAGATGCTCAAAGTCGAAATAGGCGGGGTTTCGTCCCAGCGCCCAGCGCCTGGCGTAGTCCACCGCCCGCGCTCTGTCATAGACCAGCTCACGCATTTCCTCGCCTCCCCGCCATTCTATGCGACGGAGCGGCGCAGGCGACAAAAAAAGAAGACGGCGCCGCCGTCTTCTTTTCGTGATGCAAGGCTTATTCCTTCACGCTGCCGTCGGAATTGAACAGCGGCAGGGGTGCGAGGTAGATGATGTCGTCGCGCTTCTGCGAATCGCCCTCGGCCAGCACGGCCACCCGGCCGGCAATGATGCCGCCGGCCTCGTTGACCAGGGTTTCCGTGGCGCGCAGGCTCTCGCCGGTGGAGATCACGTCGTCCACGATCAGCATCCGCTTGCCGCGGATGAACTCGGCGTCGGCTTTGTCGATGACCAGCTTCTGGACAGTTCTGGTGGTGATGGATTTCACCGCGACCTCAAAGGTGTCGGACATATAGGCCTTGGGACCCTTGCGCGCGACAAAATACTTCTCCGCGCCGCTCTGACGGGCCATTTCATAGAGCAGGGGGATGGACTTGGCCTCGGGGGCGATGAGATAGTCGTATTCGGGGGCGCGCTTGAGCAGCTCAGCGGCCGCGTGAACGGTCACTTCCACGTCGCCGAACATGACGAAGGCGCCGATGTACAGGTCGTCGGTGACCTTGCACAGGGGCAGCTCGCGCTTTAATCCGGCAATATCAATCTCGTAAGTCATGATGGACTCCTCCTGTTGAGTAAAAAGATCAAACATGGTTATTTTACCGCAACACGGAGAAAAATCAAGGGGTTTGGCAAAAATAATCCCGCTTTCTTGCCGCTCTGGCCCGCAGACGGCGCAGAGCCGGCTCGCAGACGCGCAGGCGCCGGGCGATCTGCCGGGTGCTCATGCCCATATCCAGACAGGCCTGGACGCGCGCGGCCAGCGCGTCGCTCTCCCGGATGCGCAGCCGCCCGGCCGGCGCGTAATGCGGGCAGTCCGGTGTCGGCGGACAGCCGCGCGGCTGCCCCTCGATCAGCAGATAGTCGCAGCTGTCCGTGCGTGGGGTGCAGTAGCAGCAGTCCGTGTGCCCGCAGCGCAGCTCCGACGGCCCGCGCGGCCGGAGCGCGGGCGTGTAATCAAGCTTCATGCGCCGCCTCCAGCAGGGCGCCGGCCTGCGAGAGCGCCTGGGCATACAGGCGGTACAGGTGACGCTCGCTGTAGTATAAACCGCGCCGCGCGGCCGCGCTGCGGATCGCGGGCCAGCTCAGGCCGAAGCCGTGCCGCAGCAGGAGCAGCGTACGCATCCGCTCGTCCGGCAGGCGCTCCAGCAGCTCCAGCATCCCGGCGGCGTCCGATCGCGCCATGACCTCCAGCCGCCGCGGCAGGGCGCTGCGGCTCATGCTCCTTCTTCCTCTTGTGCTGTTCATCGTTCCCAATCCTCCTCATTCAGTTCTGCCGGCCGGCGGCGCAGATAGGGCCCGGCCCAGTCCTCCAGGCAGTCGCTCTCCGCGCAGACAGTCAGTCCGTCCGGCAATTCATAATAGCGCTCCCCCTCGCCGATCGGCAGACCGCAGCAGCTGCAAAACAGCCGGGGCCGCTCGCGGGCACGCAATACACACCAATTCATGAGCTTTTGCCACAAATCGTGTCGTTTTCGTTGAAAAAAAGGGCCTCCACGCTGCAGCCGTAATAGCGGGCCAGTGCGAGCTTGATCTCGTCCCTTGGCATGCGCGCCCCGCGTTCGTACATGGCCAGCGTGGACTGGCGGATCCCCAGCGCAGCGGCGACCTCCTCCTGCGAGCGCATCCCGCGCAGCTGCAGCAGCCGCCCGCCGACCTTCTTCTTATCCATGCCGCTTCCTCCTTCGTGCGCCACGTACCGTGGCTTTCTGAGTACAGTATACTGCTTCTGTCACAAATTGTCAACTAAATTTCAGTTCCCTCTTGCATTTCTTCACGGAACGTGATATTCTTAGTTTGAAAAGGAGGCGGATACGATGGGAGAGGAATCCTTTGGTCTGCGGCTTCGAAAGCTGCGGAAGGCGCACGGTGAGACGCAGCCGGAGCTGGCCAGGCTCCTGGGGCTGTCACGCAGCGCGGTGAGCATGTACGAAAGCGGCGAGCGCGAGCCGAAATATGAGCTGTTGACGGCGATCGCAGCGCATTACGACGTGGATCTGGACTATCTGCTGGGGCGCGACCGCCCGGAACCGACGGAGGGCGAGGACCCTGACATCCGCCTGATCGCGCGCGCGGGCCGGAAAATGACGCCGGAGCAGCGGGAAAACCTGCTGCGCTATGCACGCTTCATGTTCCCCGAGGCCTTTGAGGACGACGATGCGTGAGGTCATCGAGGAAATCCTGCACTTTCAGTGCGGCCACACGTACTCCCTGCCGCTGAACATCGCGGCGCTCTGCCGCACGCTGGGTCTGGAGCTGCGCCCGCTGTCCGCCATCGTACGCGAGAGCGGCATGAGCGCGGCGGAGGTCTGCGCCTTCTGGGGCAATCCCGACGGAGCGCTGCAGCGCCTCGGCGGGCGCTACGTCATCAGCTACAACGACGCGCAGCCCGCGCGTCGGCAGCGCTTCACGCTCTGCGAGGAGATCTCGCACTTTTTGCTGGGGCACCTGGACGAGCCGGGCTTTTCGGTTTTCAGTCAGGACTACCGGGAGGAGGTCTATCTGCGCTGCGAGGAGGAGGCACGCTTTGCCGCCGGGCTGCTGCTCTGCCCGCCGCGCTGGTTCTACGCACATGAAAAAGAGCTCGGCGAGCGTGCGATCATGCGCCGCTGCGGCGTGAGTCTCGCCTGTGCGCGGCACATTCTGGCCGATTATGCCTGCTGCGGCGACCGAATCCGCGCCTGCCCGACCTACGGTTTCGCCCCGATTAACGGCGAATCGCGCGATCCAAGACTTATTTTCCGCTCCGTCGATCCTTCCCCGGAAAAAAGCTCTTGCAAAAGCGGCGCGGATACTGTAAAATATACAGGCTAATAGTACGCAAACGAAATTTATCTTTGGGAGGACCCATTCATGATTACTGCAGGCGAATTCAGAAACGGCGTTACCTTTGAGATGGACGGCCAGGTGATGCAGGTCGTCGAGTTCCAGCACGTCAAGCCCGGCAAGGGCGCGGCCTTTGTGCGCACCAAGATGAAGAACGTCATCACCGGCGCCGTGACCGAGACTTCCTTCAACCCCACCGCCAAGTTCGAGAACGCGACGGTCGAGCGCATGACCATGGAATATCTCTACAACGACGGCAATCTCTACTACTTCATGAACCCCGAAACCTACGAGCAGGAGCCCGTGGACGCCTCCGTGCTGGGCGACAACTTCAAGTTCGTCAAGGAAAACATGGAGTGCACCATTTACTCCTACAAGGGCAAGGTTTTCAACGTGGAGCCGCCCTTCTTCGTGGAGCTTGAGGTCACCGACACCGACCCGGGCTTTGCCGGCAACACCGCCACCAACGCCACCAAGCCCGCCACCCTCGAGACCGGCGCCGAGATCAAGGTGCCTCTGTTCATCGACCGCGGCGAGATCATCCGTGTTGACACCCGCACCGGCGAGTACCTCAGCAGAGCCTAATCAGCATCAGCCGCCAAACCGGAAACGCAGCGCCTCTGCGCGCGGACGAAAGGAGTTGCTCTGAATGACGATCGTGGAAAAAGCCGCTTACCTGAAGGGATTGACCGAGGGCCTCGGCATTACGCCCGAGACGAAAGAGGGAAAGCTCTGGGCCGCGCTGCAGGATCTGCTGACCGATATGGCGCATGAAATCGAGGATCTGCAGTCGGCGCAGCTGGACATGGCCGACGCGCTGGACGAGCTGACCGACGAAGTGACCGTGCTGCAGGACTGCTGCGGCGACCTTGACCTGAACCCTCTGGACGAGGACGAGGACGACGAAGACGAAGAGGACGAAGACGAGGATTCCTCCTTCGACGAGGTTCTCTACGACGTCACCTGCCCTGTCTGCGGCGAGGAGATCACCCTCGACGAGGACATGCTGGCCCAGGGCTCGATCGACTGCCCGCATTGCGGCGAGGCGCTCGAGTTTGAAATGGGCGACGACGAGGACAGCGACGACGAGCTCAAGTTCTGACACAAAACAGTCCCATATTCAGCCCCTGCCTTTTGGCAGGGGCTGTTTGTGTTTTTCGGCCGGGAAGCGCCGATTGTTCCTTGACGGGGCGCGGGCGCTGCGGTAAACTGGAATTTATGAAAGACTGGTCGAATCCGGGAGGTTGGAATGATGAAACATTGTCTGCGCGGTCTTGCCCTGCTGCTGTGCCTGGCGCTGCTAAGCGCGTGTGCGCTGCCGCCGCTGGGAAATTTGGCTGGAAACGAGGCGGGCGGGAACGCCGCCGTCCTCGACAGCGGCAGCTTCGGCATTTACATGACCTGGACGCGGACGGACAAGCACACCCTGCACATTTCCGGCAAAGGGGCGATCCCCAATTACTGGGGCGATACGACCAAAACAGCCAACTGGCCGGCCTGGCACGATTTTTGCGATGAATTGACGACGCTGGTCGTCGAGGAGGGCGTCACGGTCATCGGCGACCGCGCCTTCTCCGGCTGCGGCAATCTGACGACCGTGCTGATTCCCGACAGCGTGGTGGAGATCGGCGCCGGTGCCTTTGAAAACTGCTGCAGTCTGGCGGAGATCTCGATTCCCGAGACTGTGCACAGCATCGGCAAGCAGGCCTTCGCCGGCTGCGGCCTGCGCGAGGTGGAGCTGTCGCCCTTTGTCACCTCGCTCGGCGACAGGGTCTTCGATCACTGCCCGGCTCTGCAGGAGATCCGCGTGGACGCGGAGAACCCGGCCTACGCCTCCGAGGACGGCGTGCTCTTTACCAGGGATCTGACGCGCCTGCTGTGCCTGCCGGGCGGAAAAACAGGTACTTATGCGATCCCCGAGAGCGTGATCCTGGTCGCAGAGGGCGCTTTTGCCGGATGCGGGCTGAGCGAGATCCGCATTTCCGGCAATTTCAAAGTCATCGGCAGCGGCATGTTTGCCGGCTGCGAGGCGCTGACTGAGCTCTGGCTTGAGGAGGGCGTCACCACGATCGAGGATCGGGGACTTTCCTCCTGTCCCGCGCTGACGACGGTCCACATCCCGGCCAGCCTCTCCATCATCTACGGCAACGCCTTTGAAAACTGCGCCGCCCTGCGGGAGATCGAGGTCGCCGCGGGCAACCTGAAGTTCAGCTCCGAAAACGGCGTGCTCTACAGTCTGGACAAGACCCAGCTGATCCGCTGTCCGGCGGCATGGGAGGGCGAGTTTGCCGTACCCGCCGGCGTGGAGGTCATCAGCCCTGTGGCCTTTGAGGGCTGCGTCGGGCTGAGCGGCGTCTCCTTCCCCACGAGCCTGCTCGAAATCGGCGACGGCGCCTTTCGCGGCTGCACCGGGCTGGGCGAGCTGAGCTTCGGTCTGCTGCTCGGCCGGATCGGCGCCGAAGCCTTCCGCGGCTGCGAGCAGCTGACCCGCGTGTCGATCCCCAACAGCGTCAAGGAGCTGGGCGAATCCGCCTTCCAGGGCTGCACCGCGCTCGAAGAGCTGTCTGTCGGCAGCGGTCTCTCCGAGGTCTCTCCGAGCGCTTTTGAGGGCTGCACCGCGCTCAGCAGCATTGACCTCTCCTGGGGCGCCGCCGCGCTCGGACGCCGCGCCTTCTTCGGCTGCACCGCGCTCGAGAGCATTGTCATCCCCACCAGCGTTGCCGACGTCGGCGAGAGCGCCTTTGAGGGCAGCACGGCGCTGCGCCGTGTGACCTTTCCCTCCGGCCTTCTCAGCATCGGCAGCCGAGCCTTTGCCGGCTGCGGCGAGCTGGACGAACTTCTCCTCCCCGGCACGATTGATACGGTCGGCTATGCCGCCTTCGAGGGCTGCACGGGGCTGAGCAGCGCCGTGGTTTACGGCGGCGTGCGCGAGCTCGGCGGGCGGGTCTTTGCCGGCTGCACCGCGCTGAGCGCAATCAAACTGCCCGACAGCGTCGAGCAGCTCGGGCCGAACGCATTTGAGGGCTGCACCGCGCTGCGGGACGTGAGCTTGTCCTACGGTCTCACGGAGATCTATTACGGCTGCTTCCAGGACTGCACGGCGCTCGAGAGCATCAGCATCCCCGCGAACGTAGAGAGCATCGACTTTGACGCCTTTGCCGGCTGCGAGGGACTCGCCGCGCTGTCGCTGCCCGGCGGCTTGACGCGCATCGGCGAGGGCGCCTTCGCCGGCTGCGGCAGCCTCACTGAGGTTCGCTTTGCCGGCAGCGAGGCGGCTTGGCAGGCGGTTCGGATCGCCGACAACAACGCGCCGCTTCTCGCGGCCGCGATCATCTGCGAAGAATAATTCCAAAAAGCGAAAAAAGCACGGGTCGGAATGAAAAACATCCCGATCCGTGCTTTTTTATATCGTTCAGCGTCCCGCCAGGCAGAAGGGCAGCTCCATGCGGTGCGCTTCCAGCAGCTCCCTGTTCCGCAGGATCTCGTCTGCCGGACCGTCGGCCACGATCCGGCCGCGGTCGAGCAGGATCACGCGCTCGCAGGTGTCGAGGATCATATCCAGGTCATGCGAGGTGATGAGCTTGGTCTGGCTGAGACCGCAGATCGTGTTGATGACGATGCGGCGATTATAGGGGTCGAGTGCGGCGCTCGGCTCGTCCATCAAAATCACTTCCGGCTCCATGGCGAGGATCGTGGCGATGGCGGCCATGCGCTTTTCGCCGCCGGAGATACGGTGGTTGTGCCGGTATTTCAGCTCCTGCAGGCCCAGCCGCTCCAGCACGTCGTCCACCCGGCGCTCCGCCTCCTCACGACTCAGACCGTAGTTGAGCGGTGCGAAGATCATGTCCTCGTACACGGTGGGCATGAACATCTGGTTATCGGAATTCTGCAGCACAAAGCCCAGTCTGCGCCGCACGGCGGGCAGACTCGCCTTATTGACCTCAATGCCGTCCACGAGGATTTTTCCCTCGCCGCTGAGCAGACCCAGCAGCAGCTTCATCACCGTGGATTTGCCCGCGCCGTTGGCGCCGATCAGCCCCACGCTCTCGCCCCGCTCGATCCGAAACGAGAGATCCTCGATCACGCTCCGGCCTTTTTCATAGGAAAAGCTCACATGCTGAAATTCGATCATCCGTCTCACCTCACAACAAGTCGTCCCAGCAGCTCGGCTGCGTTGACGAAGCGAAGCAGCAGAAACGCGGCCGCGCAGCCGATGGTGTACAGCGCGTCCTGCGGCCCGAAGGGGCGGCCGGGCGCGTAGTGGAAATGCCCGTGATAGCCGCGCAGCTGCATGCTGTTATACAGCTCCTGCGCCCGATCCATGCTGCGCAGTAAAAGCTGGCCCAGGAAGCTGCCCCAGGCGGACACGTGGATGCCCTTCTGCCCCGGTGCGCACAGGTGGTAGGCGTCGGTCATCACGGCCAGCTCCTCGGTCATCACGCCCACGTAGCGGTAAGTGAGCAGCAGCAGCGTGACGAGCATCGCGGGCAAGTGCAGCTTTCGCAGCGCAGCGCAGAGGCTGTCGATCGGCGTGGTGGCGATCAGCAGGAAGGAGGCCATCAGGCACAAAAGCCCCTTGAGCATCAGGCTCAGCATCGACACGACGCCGCCGGACACCGGCACTGAGCCGATCGTCAGCAGCGGCGCGCGGTCATAGAAGGGGTTGAAGAGGCCGACGGCCATCACCAGCGGCAGCACAATCCGCAGCTTATAAAAGCAGGTGCGCACAGGGATGCCGCTGATCTGAAACAGCAGCACCGGAAACAGCAGCATCACGGCCATGCCGCTCAGGTCGTACTTATGGAAGGAAACGACAACGACAATATATAAAATTGTGCTCAGGAGCTTGGCCAGAGGACTGAGGCGGTGGATCGGAGAGTCCTGGGCCGCCAGATCGTCCATTTCGCCGAGCTCATGCAGGGCTTTTTCCATCTTGTTCATGCTTGTTTTTCCTTCTTTGAGAAACGCCGATAAGGGGCAGCGAAGCTGCCCCTTTGGAATGGGTTTTTCTTGAAATTATACTTTTTTCTTTTTACGGAAGAAGCCGCCGGCCAGGCAGATCAGCAGCGCCACACCGGCCACCATGGCCGAGCCGACGACGCCGGAGACCGTGGTGCCCACGGGTGTGTCGTTGTCGGAGAAGGCGTAGTCCGGCAGGAAGGAGGTCTTTTCCTGGATCTCGCCTGCCTTGTCTGCCGCCGCGCTGCTTACGCCGAAATCGTCCTCGTCCAGGCCCATGTTCTCGCTGTAGCCCTCCTCGGCGTTGCCGAAGAGCGCCCATTCCAGGCCGTCGGGATTGGAGGAGGCCAGCAGGCTCAGTCCGCCGCCCACGACCAGCGCCAGCACGGCGAGGATCGCGACCACGGCCTTCAGCGAGCGTTTGGCCGGCAGCGCCCGGCCGTCTGTTCCCAGCTCGCGCAGAAGCTCGGGTCGGGACTCGAACACAAACACGAGTACTGCGGACGTGATGAGACCCTCGATGAGGCCGATCGCCAGGTGGATGGGCTGCATCAGCGCGAGGAAGGCGCCGAAGGGCAGCTCGGTGATGCCGGAGAGACTGGTCTCCAGCACGACGGAGAAGGCGCCGAGCTGCAGCGTCACGACGCAGCCGATGATGGAGGCGGCGATGATGCGGGCACGCTGCGCGCCCTTGCCCTCGCCGAACCAATGGCCGCGCATGATCGGCCGCCAGATGAGGTAATAGCCGACGAAGCAGCCGTAAAAGGCCATGTTCCAGATATTCGCGCCGAGGGCCATCAGGCCGCCGTCGGCGAAAAAGAGGCATTGGATCGCCAGGATCACAATCATGGACAAAAAGCCAGCCTGCGGGCCGAGCAGCGCGCTCAGCAGCATACCGCCGCACATATGCCCGGAGGAGCCGGTGCCGGGAATGGTATAGTTGATCATCTGCCCGGCGAAAACCAGGGCGGCGGTGACCGCCATGGTGGGCAGCTTCTGGGGCTCGTCGTCTTTTCTCAGCTTGTGGATGGAGAAGCCCGCAGCAGTGCCGGAGGCCACATACATCGTTGCTGCCACGGCCGGAGCCAGCAGCGCGTCAGCCATATGCATAAAGTACACCTCGAAATGATGATTCGATGCATCTATGCTCAGTATAGCATCGAATTTGACCCGCGCAAGCCCCCCGGGGGGATACTTTTCCCGTCTTTTTCGATTTTTTCCTGGGATTTCCGCGCCCGGGATTGCATTTTTCGGCCGCCGGTGCTATGCTTTTTTCAGAATCCGGAAGACCTTTGGCTGAAAAGAGAGGTGCCTATGGACGTACAACAGATGCGCCAGTACAGCTGTATTCTGGCCGAGGAGCTGCTGCCCGCAATGGGCTGCACGGAGCCGATCGCTATCGCCTACGCCGCCGCGAAGGCGCGGCAGACGCTTGGCGCGGAGCCGGAGCGGCTGCTGGTTGAGGTCAGCGGCAACATCATCAAAAACGTCAAGAGCGTGGTCGTCCCGCACACCGGCGGCCTGCGCGGCATTCCGGCAGCGGCTCTCGCCGGCGCGCTCGCCGGCGACGCGGAGGCAGAGCTTGAGGTTCTCTCCCGCGTGACCGAGGCGCAGATCGCCGCGATCGGAGAGGCTCTGCCGCGCATCCCGGTGGAGGTGGTCCACGCGGATACGCCCCACATTTTCGATATCGCCGTTACGGCCTTCGCCGGGGCGGACAGCGCCTACGTCCGGCTCGTCGGACACCACACGAACCTCGTCTGCGTCCGCCGCAACGGCGAGACGCTGCTGGAAAAGCCGGTCGCCGGGCCCTGCGAATCCTCCGCCGACCACAGCTGCCTCAGCATCGAGGGCATCGTGGACTACGCCGGCTGCGTGCCGCTGGAGGACGTGCGGCCGCTGCTGCAGCGGCAGATCGACTACAACATGGCTATCGCGGAGGAGGGTCTGCGCCGCCCCTACGGCGCGAACATCGGCAAAACCCTGCTGCGCGGGCACGAAAACGATCTCAACTACAAAATGCGCGCCTACGCCGCCGCGGCGAGCGACGCGCGCATGAGCGGCTGCGAGCTGCCGGTGGTCATCAACTCCGGCAGCGGCAACCAGGGCATCACGGCGAGCGTCCCGGTAATCGTCTGCGCCCGGGAGACCGGGAAGAGCGAGGAGGAGCTGCTGCGCGCGCTGTGCGTATCAAATCTCGTCACGATCCACCTGAAAACCGGTATCGGCCGCCTGTCGGCCTACTGCGGCGCGGTCAGCGCAGGCTGTGGCGCGGGCGCCGGTCTGAGCTACCTGCAGGGCGGGCGCTTCCGCGAGGTCGCGCACACGATCGTCAACGCCGTGGCCGTCACCTCCGGCATCGTCTGCGACGGCGCCAAGGCCAGCTGTGCGGCCAAGATCGCCGCGGCGGTGGACGCGGGATTGCTGGGGCTGGAGATGTTCCGCGCCGGCAACCAGTTCTACGGCGGCGACGGCATCGTCAAAAAGGGCGTGGAGAACACCATCGCGAACGTCGGCAAGCTCGCCCGTTACGGCATGCAGGAGACCGACAAGGAGATCATCCGCCTGATGATCGACAGCTGACGGCACGATCAGCAAAAACCCGCGGGGCTGCGAAAAGCGCAGACCCCGCGGGTTTTCTTCTTGTAACAGTCCGATCAGCCGCGGCGATGCAGCTGCTCCAGCGCGCCGGCGGCGTTTTTCAGGTGCTCTGCCAGCGGCAGCTCGGAGCGCAGCGAGAAGAAGAAATGGATCTTCTGCGCGGCTTCCTTCCGGGCGCCCTGGATATGCGCCTTCAGCGCCTCGTAGCGCACAACGACGCGGTTTTCCTCAGCAAAGCGCTTCAGCCGCGCGGCCAGGTGCGCCGAGTAGGCCACGTCCAGTGTGAAAATGCCGAAGAAATAGCCGATGACGAAGGAAAAGGCCAGGTTATGCGCCAGCCAATCCAGCGCGCCGAGCACATAGGGATGCACGAAGAAGTAGTAGGCCGCGCCGAGCAGCGCCCAGAACAGGGAAAACAGCGGGCAAATCAAGCCCTGCACGTTTCCCCAGCAGTTCCGGTAATCCCAGAGGCGGAGCTTGGCCCAGCGCAGCAGTACGAGCCCCGTCACATACTCGATGGCCGTCATGCTCACTGCCATCAGCACCAGCAGCAGCGCCATGCCCTCCGGCGACGCCCCAAGGCCCCGGCTCTCGCCGAAGCTCGCCAGCAGATACAGCACGCAAAGTCCCGTGCCGTACAGCGGCAGATAAGGCCCCACGCAGAAGCCGGGGTTGATCCAGCGGTGCTCCGGGTTTGAGCCGGAGAAAAACTTGCGAAACAGCAGCTCCAGCACCCAGCCGAACACAGAGCCGATAAAAAACAGATCGGCCAGCGTTAAAAACAGACTCATCGGTCTCTCTCCTTCCGCCGGGCAGAAACGGGGAGGCACCCGCCTCCCCGTTTCTGCTCAGGTTTCCTTTTAATCTACCAGCTTCTTGAGCTCTTTGGCCTCGGCCTCGACGTCTTTCTTCAACTGCTTGACGGCGTCGTGGTGCTCGGCCTCGGCGCGGATGCGGTCATGGAACATTTCGCGCTCCACGTCGTGCAGCTCCAGCTTTTCGTCGGCGGCCTTCTTGAGCTCCTTGGCCTCGCTGCGAACCTGCTTTTTCAGCTCGTCCAGATCCTTGCGGCTCTGCTTGGCCGCCTCCTTGATCTCGCTTCTGATTTCGTGTTCCACTTTCTTATAATCTTTCATTTTCAGTTCCTCCCGTTCTTTGATGCGGCGATAAAAGGTGTTCGGCTTCAGATCCAGCCGAGCCATGGCCTGCCGCGCGCTGATCTGGCCGCTCTGCCAGAGCGCGGCGACGGAGTCAAACAGCTCCTCGTCCACGGCAATCGGCTTCCGGCCGCGGTACTTGCCCTCTTCCCGCGCCCGCTCGATGCCCTTGCGTTGCTTTTCACGGCGTCCGGCCTGATCCAGCGCGTTCAGCGCGGCGCAGAACCGAAACAGCTGTTCGCCCTGCTCTGTGCGGGTGTCGATCTGCTCCTGCCGGCTGACGAAGTCCGCCTGCCGCGCGCCGAGCTGCTCCAGCGCGTCCAGCAGCTCCTTCACGCTGCCGGCAAGATCGCTCAGGCTGTCCGCCTCGACGCAGTCGCCCGGCTGCAGCTGCTTGATCGCCGTCAGAAGGGCCTTGCGGTCCTTCGGCGTCCATGTGCTCATCGGAACACCTCCTCTGTCGTTGTGGCTGTAGCATAGCACAGAGACCGAGCTGTGTCAATAGGGTATATATAATTTTTGCAATGTTTCATAAATTGTTCATTTTTGACACGTTGCAAAAGCTCATCACATTTGCTAAGATATAACCGTAATCATATTTTATGCGCCGGTCTTTCCGGCACGGAAAGGGGTAAAACGATGAGCAATACGCAAGGCCTCGGCAACATGGTGCGCGAGCTGCTGGCACAGCGTTATCCGCTGCAAAAAGAGGATCTGGGTACGGACGCCCGGCTCTCGAAAAAGGGCATGGTTTTTGAGACGGAGGCCTATGAGATCCCGAATCTGGGGCATCTGTGCATCCTGCGCATGAGGGCGATGCTCGGCCTGATGAAGATGGAAACGGCGGTGCTCGCCGTGACGGAGAAGGACGTTCCGCTGCTGAACCTCGACTGGGTGCGCGCCTTCGGCAAGGAAACGCAGATTGTCGAGCTCTATGACACGCAGCTTGCGCCCTACCCCGGCGAAGCACTCGCCGCCTTTGACGCGCTTCGCCGCCGTGATGACGACCTTCCCGGCATGACCTCGTCCGGGCACTGGTACGATGCGATCCTCTACCCCTGCTCTTACCACAAAGCCGGAAAGGGCCTGTCGGAGCGCATGGCCGCTGCGGCGCGCGATTACACCGAGACTTTTCTTCGTCAGCTGGACGAGGCGCCTGCCTGTGACGCGGCGAAAAAGCAAGCCAGGGTACGCGCCTTCGCCGAGCGGCTCTTTGCCGAGGGCGGCCCGGCCGTCGACCAGGTGACCAAGCTCTTCGGGCCGGAAACGGCAAAGCGTCTGATCCTGCGATCCATGTACGGCGTCAGATCGTAATTCAAATTATTTATCTATTCTTGACAGTAAGCCATACAAAGCGTTATACTTTTTTGTGGAAAAAGACCGGAAATCGAACAAGGAGGATCTTCCCATGAGAGACGCTCTGCTCGCAGCCTGCCCGATTCTCGTCTGGGTCATCACCGCCCTGCAGGCTCTGTTCATGCTGCTTGCCTTCCGGGGCTGGTCGCGCAAAAGAGAACCGCTGTACCTGCTGACCGCGCTGGTCGCGCTGGGTCTGTTTTATGACGCGCTGATCCTCTCGCTCGGCACCGTGATGCAGGCCGGTCCCGCTCTCGCCGCGCTCAGCCGCATGCGCTATGTGGCGCACGGCGCGCTGATCCCGCTGCTGTTTCCGATCTGCGCCTATGCGCTGAACTTCAACAAGACCTGGAAGAGCGTCGTCTGGGTGCTCACCGCCCTGCTGATCGCCGCCGGTATTGCCGAGGGCTTTGCCACCGCGCTCGATCTGCGCGAGGTCGCGGGTCTTGTCCGCTACGCCTCCGGCGACGGCACGCCCGGCTGGGCAAAGGCCGTCAGCGGCGTGCTGAGCTATGGCGCGGTGGTGCCGCTGATCCTCGCGGGCATCGTCGTCTGGGTCAAGCAGAAGACGCCTCTGCTCTTTCTCTCGGGCTTTCTGATGTTCGCCTTTTCCGCGCTCGGACCCGCCAGCGGCAACTTCGATCTGATCTTCTTCATCAGCATGTTCGGCGAAGTGTGCATGGCGCTGTGCTTTTTGCTCTACGCCCGGCGCAGAGCCGGCAACTGACATTCGGTCAAACTATTTTGGCATATATCTGAGAAAGTGAGGACACCCTATGAGCAGCTTCAAAGATCTCCGCATCGTGGACAATTTCTACCAGACCAGCTCCTATTTCCCCATGCCCACGGTTATGATCTCCACTCTGGCGGCAGACGGCAGCACCTCCGTCGGCTCCTACTCGCTGTGCTTCCCCTACTACATTGCGGGCAAGGGCTACTACGCCATGGTGCTGGAGGCGCGCAACTCCTCCAACACGGCGCAGCATCTGCTGGCCGGGCGCAAGCAGGTCGCCATCAACTTCATGCCCGAGGGCCGCGGCTATCACAAGAAGATCGTCGCCCAGGGCTGGCCCGGCGACACGCCCGCCGAGAAGATGAAGGACTTCGGCTTTACGCTGGAGGACGGCCTGTGCATCCAGGAGGATCCCTCCACCCCGCGCCCGAAGGTCGTCGCAGAAGCCTACCAGGTGATGGAGTGCACCTGGATGAGCGACCTGGAAAACGCCACAGAGGACATCGGCCGCGAACTCGTCGACGGCTGCTATCCGCCTCCCTACCGTGATTTCAACGGCATCACCACCCAGTACGGCGCGCACTTCATCCTGCGCATCGACAAGATGCTGATGAAGCCCAAGTACTACGACAACATCATCAACGGCGTCAAGGGCCGCCTCTGGCCGAACGTACTGATCTGCCACGGCTACCGCGACAGCAAGAACTTCTGGTTTGCCAAGACCCCGCGCCTGGTGCCGGAGCTGCTGCCCATCCGCAACGCGACGCTCTCCTCCGTCCGCTACGCCGCCGACCGCACCGACCCGAACGTGCACTTCACCGACGACGCGCTCGAAAAGCTGCTGAACGTGCCGCGCATCTTCCTGCCGACCGTGCTCAAGGGCTGTGTAGCCTGGGCCAAGGAAAACGGCGTGACCGAGATCACCGCCCGCGAGATGGACATCATCAACGACAAGCGCGCCAAGGAAAAGGGCAAGACCAAGTAAGGGGAGGCGGGCAATATGTACGAGTTTTCCGTTCTGATGGGCCTGGCGGACTTTGTTCCGGTCGCCCTCTTTGCCGTCAGCATGGTGCTGATGCAGCGTGACCTGTACAACAAAATGCCCAAATACGCCTTCGCCTGCTTTGCCGCCGGCACGATCAACATCCTCATCGCCGGCTTCCTGAAGGCCGCCTGGAAGCTCTTGTACGCTGCCGGTCTCTGCGATTTTCTCGTGCTCAACACCATGTTCCTGCCCACGCAGTCGCTGGGCTTCCTGCTGGCCGGTCTGGGCATCATCCTGATGTTCACCGCCCTGAAGAAAGCGGCTCTGGCTGTGGCTCCCCCGCTCTTCACCGGGACGCTGGTGTTCATCCCGATGATGGTGCTCGGGTTGGGCGCCATCTGCGCCTGCCTGAGCGTGCTCGCCGCGAAGCTGAAGAAAAAAGCGCTGATCCCGGTGTTTGTACTCTGCTTTGTGTGCTACATGGGCATGGGTTATCTGGCCTCGCGCGACGGCAGCTCCGCCGCCATGAACTGGATCGAGCAGGGCGTGAACACCGTGGGGCAGCTCCTGCTGCTCGTCGGTGTGAGCGGTCTGCACCGCGCCGGTCTGCGCGACTATCAACTGTCATAAACTATCATAAACATAACAAGAAAGAAGGAGTTTCATCATGTATCCCGCCTGGTATTTCTGGATCCTCTTCGGCCTGGCCATGCTGGTCAGCTCCATCGGCTTCAAGAACTATGTCTGGTTCATCTCCCTCGGCTACGGCTTCTCCATCGCCGCCGCTGGCCTGCTGATGCTGATCCTCTTCGGCAAGACGCTGACGGCCGGCACCATCATCTGCTGCATCATCTTCTTCTGCTACGGCTGCCGTCTGGGCGGCTACCTCGCCTACCGCGAGCTCAAGAGCAGCTCCTATAAGAAGAACATGGTCGGCGAGATCAAGGACGGCAAGACCGTGCCCATGGGCGTCAAGCTCGCCATCTGGATCACCTGCGCGCTGCTTTACGCCACCCAGGTCTCTCCCGTGTTCTTCCGCATGAAGAACATTGCCGGTGACAACGCCTTCGTCTTTATCGGCGCCATCATCATGGTCTGCGGCATCACGCTCGAGTCCGCGGCCGACATCCAGAAGAACAAGGCCAAGAAGATCAATCCCCGCCGCTTTGTGGACACCGGCCTCTTCCGTATCGTCCGCTGCCCGAACTATCTGGGCGAGATGATCTTCTGGACCGGCGTGCTGATCTCCGGCATCGGCGCCGTCAAGGGCTGGCAGTGGCTCGTGTGCGCGATCGGGTACTGCGGGATCATCTTCGTCATGTTCTCCGGCGCCCGCCGTCTGGAGGTTCGCCAGAACAAGAATTACGGCAAGGATCCCGAGTATCAGAAGTTTGTCAAAACCGTGCCCATCCTGCTGCCCTTCGTGCCGCTCTACAGCGTTGAGAAGTACAAGTGGCTCGTGGCCTGAGTTCGTCCATATCATGCAAAAAAGGAACGCCCTGCCGGGCGTTCCTTTTTTGTTGAATTCTGCGCTCAGCGGCAGCCGACCCGCCGAATCTCGCCGCAGGCGATCTTCGCGCCCGCAGCGCCGGAGGGCTGGGTCGTAAAATCGTCCGGCCGCGCGTGCAGAACGACCGTCCTCCCGATGATCTCCGGGATGGTAAAGCGGCCGGTGTACACGGCCATAAAGGCGTGGCCGTCGTAGGAAAAGATCGGCGGCAGATCGCCTGCGTGTTCAGGATGCGGCCGGTCGTCGGGGTCATAGTGCCCTCCGGTCTCCGGAAAGCCGCGTCCGTCGCAGGAGCGGCCCTCGTGGATATGGAAGGCATAAATGCCGTCCGGATCAGGCAGGCCGTGAAGCTCGGCCGCCACCAATACGCCCCTGCAGTAGGGGTAAAAACGAACCGTGCCAACGATCTCCCGCCCCCGGCACTCGCCGCGCAGACGGGCCACAGCCGCGGCCCGGCCAAAAGATACCGACATAACAATCACCTCACGACAGCTTATGCCGTGCGGCGAGTTTCCGTCACAGATCCTGCCGGTCGGCGGCGGTCAGGTCGTTTTCCACATTGTCCCGCGCCAGATCGGTGTCGATCACCGGATAGACCTCGGAGATCGGCCGTTCGCTGTGAAAGACCTTACTCGTTCCCGCGATGAGCGGGTTTGCCTGCGTTTTGCCGCTTTTTGCCTTGCCCTGAATCTCAGGCACAGGCTCGTCTTCCATGCGTTCGGGCCTCTTCGGCTCGTCCGGGCGCTTCATTCCCTGTTTTGCCATAACTATCACCTCGCTGACAGTATGTCACGCCGCGCGGAGAATGATTCCTTCTGCGCTGCCGATGCCCTGACACATTTTTTCCAAACGGCTTGCATTCCGGCGCCGCATTTGGTATTCTGTTGCTGGAAAAACATATGAGGGGGAGAAACGATTATGGCAGAAAACATCATTTATTGCTATTCCGGCTCCGGCCATTGCCTGAACATGGCAAAGAGCATCGCTCAGGTCCTGGGCGACACCGACATCGTCATGATGCGCAGCTATCCTGTGAAAACAGACGCTACCGAGGCCAAGCGTGTGGGCTTTGTGTTCCCCTGCTACGGCGGCGGCCTGCCCGGCGACGTGGAGAGCTACGTCAAAGCGATCAAAATCGCGCCCGACGCCTACAAATTCGCCGTGGAGCAGTTTGCCGGCTACATGGGCTGCGGCCTGCACAAGATCGACGAGATCGTCGGCCTGGACTACTGGGACACGATCAGCAATCACTCCACCTGCATCTGGCTGATGCCCCACCGCCTCACGATCCCGCCCACGTCCAAAAAGACGGCGCAGGCGCGGATCGACCGCAAGGCGCTGGAGGTCGGCGGCGCAGTGCGCGCCATGAAGCGCAGCGAGAACAAGCCGCCCAAAAAGGCCGTGTTTGCGCTCGAGAGCAAGGGTTTTTCCGGCCTGCACGTGAAGAACATCAAGAACTTCAAGGCCAATGATAATTGCATCGGCTGCGGCACCTGCGTACGGGTCTGCCCGCGCAACAACATCCAGCTTGTCGGCGGAAAGCCCAGCTTCGGCAAAAACTGCATCGGCTGCCTGAGCTGCGTGCAGTTCTGCCCGAAGCAGGCCATCAACGTCGGCAAAATCACCGAGAAGCGCGAGCGTTTCCCGAACCCCACGGTCTCTGCCTCGGATCTCACGCAGAAGATCATCCATATTGACTGACCGCACACTCTTCAGCGTAACCAAACAGGAACACCCGGATATACCGGGTGTTCCTTTTTGTACAAGCGTTACACTATAGGATGCCAGATGCCAATACCAAATCGAAGCCCAACGAAGTGGGTTCGATTTGGAAAGAAAAAACAACACCATCGGTCGACCTGACGTCGCTTGCGGCGGCTGGTGACCTTATGGTGTTGTTTTGACGTGGCGGACAGGGTGGGATTCGACCTCCGCTGCGGCGGAGGCCAGCTCGGGTTGCAGCATGCCCCCGGCATGTTGCCAAGTGCCCTCGCGTTCGAATCCCTTTGTTCTACTAAAAAGAAAACACCCGGTTTTCCCGGGTGTTCCTTTTTGGCGGACAGGGTGGGATTCGAACCCACGGTACCATTGCTGGTACACCTGATTTCGAGTGTCGTAAGACTTTGGCAGATTCACGGTTGAAGCAGATCGTTTCAGGCTGCTTTGTTAAGAGGCGGAAACCCAGGCGCCGCAAGGGATTGCGGACGTTTTGACCTGTATCGGCCAGAGCTGATTTGAACCAGCCCAGAGTTCAAATAAAACCGCGTTCTTGCATAAAATGCCTCCGTTCTTGCGCGTTTGCAAGAAGTCAGGCAAGAAAACAGAGACCCCGGCAGTGTCAATGAAGCACCCTTTCGGACCGCAAAAACGGAAAGGAGCTTCGTCATGACATACGATGCAAAGGAACTCGAACAATACCCGGAAATCATGAACAAGGAGCAGATGCGCAAGGTCTGCCATATCAGCAAGCGGACGGCGCACTATCTGCTGCAGTTCAATCTGATCCCCCACATCTGCACCGGGAAGAAAACCCGCTGCTACGCCATCAAAAAAAGCGACGTCGTCGACTTTATGATCAACCGGGAGATCAATCCCAGCCGGTACATCGTACCCACCAGCTGGTACAAGTACGGAAACGAGGACGTGAAACCCTACAAGATCCGCATTCAGCCGCCCCTCCCCAGCGATCAGCAAAAGACGCGGCGCTACTATGAGAGCAAGCTCGCCTCCTGCCCGGACGTGATCGACGTGGCCGCTATCGTGGATTTCACCGGCTACAACCGTCACACGGTCTGCGAGTGGATTCGCTTCGGAAAGCTCCGCGCCCTGGCGCTGCAGCACAAGTACATGATCCCGAAGTGCTATCTGATCGACTGGCTCTCCTCGGACGAGCACAACGCGACCCTCCGCAAGTCCCGCCGCCACATTGACCGGCTCTGGGAGCTGCAGAAATGGAGTGACGGGCAATGAGGGGAAATATCATTGAGGAGCTGTACTACGGCAACATCGACCCGCAGGATCATGGCTATTGCCCCAAGAGCCCAGCGAAAAAGGCGTCCGACTCGCTGAACGACCTGGAGGAAAAACACTCTGAACAGCTCGCCGGCGAGAACAAGGCACTGTTCCTCCACTTCTGCAACGCCTACGCCGAGTTCATGGGCGAATGCGAGCTGGACACCTTCATCACCGGCTTCCGCCTCGGCGCGCGGTTTATGATGGATACCTTCCTGAGCGACGATGCCCCGCTTGAGAGCTTTCTTGAGAGGTAGCATCAGCTGCAGGATTTGAAAAGTGCGCTTTTGCAGCCTGCTTTTCTATTGAAAAGTGTGATTCACTGCTTCTGCGACTGAAAAATCGCCGAATATTCACCGAAAATTCGCTTTATTCGCTCTTCAAGGGTGAATAAAGCGAATTTTGTAGTGACTGTACCTGCGATAGTTTTTCAATTATCTGCTTCAGGATACAGCTACAATAGAAGTAGTATTATTCTTGCTTCACACCTTACATGAAGAACCTGTAGTCATACAGCGATCCCTCAAATTGTGATAACAACCAACCGATTTGTGCAATTTGGTTGGACGATTCAATAGTACATGGTAACTTCGAGTAAAGGTTAAAGCTGTTCCAATTCATCCTTGAAAGTCCAAGTATCTCATTCGCTATTTGCGCCATATTGCTGGATCCGTAGTAACGTATTACTTTCAATGGGAGTGGAACACTTTTACCCCCTTGAAAATACTTGCGATTCGCTGCTTTAACCGATGGCGCAATACCATGGGTATACAGATACATGGTGTTATTGCTTAATGGAAAGCACAATCCCCGTAATACTGGAAATCCATCTGCATCGGAGTTATTATAGTTCAGTGCAAAGCATTTCAAGTCATCTTCGTAGGTTATTTCTATTAGTTCAATATCTTGAATGCCAGCGCTTGAAAGACTATCTACAAGTCCCTTGATTTCGTCCTTTCGAAACGGTGTGCGTTTGTGAATTACAACTCTTTTAGGCATTTCCGTAAATGACTTGTAAAACAACTCTTTAATGTTTAGCCCTAATCTATACGCCTCATTTTCAGATAGATATGGGTTGCGTTTTTTATCAATTGTCACATCCTGCAACTTCGAAAGCTTATACTTCATACCTAAACCATCGGAAGTATAGACATGACTACAGCCAATAACAATATTGCTATCGCCGGCACTTGGTAGAACGCTATATCCAATCCCCGCAAAAGCTGTATCGGGTTGAATTCCAGATATCGTCCACGGGGTTCTGCCAGCTTTAACATAGATGGCAAGAGACAGGGCCCACATGATCTGACAGTTCAAATCACTTTCTATTGTTTTCTCGCGAATAAACTGCGTTGCAATTTGCTTTTGTGCTGCAAAAGCTTTGACGTGATCATGTAGATCAAATTTTAAATATCCATCAGATAAGGAGGTATAGAACTCATAATCCTTAGGAATATAGATTAGAACAACATCTACACTTGAACTTATTTGATCTATTCTTCGAGTTATTTGATCGCAAAACCGCCGAATTGCTTCAATTTCATTTTGTCCCTTAGTTGCTTCAATATCAGCCCAATTAGTAGAAGCTGGGGTTGGGATGTCAACCCCAGTTTTGAAGGCTTCAAAAAAACCGGGGAAAGAAATTAAATAGTCGGGGTTGTGCCTCGCTTCGGAACGTTGGTTAAGTCCACAAATGAAAGAATAAAACCTCTGCTCAAACCCTTTGGGGCATATTACTCCTAGTTTTATAGATGAACTAAATTGTTTAGCATATAGCGGCATGTCAATCGGCCCATTATTTATCAAGCCGCGCATTGGATGGAAGTCACCAGCTGTTCTACCAGATAAAGGATTATAGAATAAAAGAGTTGGATCTTTGTATTCTCTTCCGGTAAACACTATACGCTTAGGAGAGAAGCCTGGAGAGAGTCTTACAGGATATTTCCCGCCGAAACTAACTCCCAGCATTGCACTTTTACAGCTAATATTGAAGGCAAACGGGGATGTATCCTGTATCGGAAAACAGAGCTTCAGGTTACTATTACCAATAGCACGTACGACCCAACTAGAAATGTAGTCATAAGTGTTTTTGTTCGGTCTTCCGTTATTAACACTAGCACTAAAATAATCAGCAAATGCCTTTTTCTCTTCTTTTGAATATACTGCTTCATCAGCATAAGCGTAGCTTGGCGCAAAGGTCAGATAGCAATACTTCGCGTCGAACCGCAGTGAAAGCTGGACTCCTTGATATCCTGTGATCGTTTTTCCGTTAATTAGATGCTTAATAACTTTTCTGGTATCCCATAGTTTATCTTTTGAAAACCCTAAGCGTCCTTTATTCCCTAAAAGGCTTGCTATAGTTTTGAGAATCAATTCCTGAATAGTGCCATTGCTGACGGCAAAGGATTTGTCAATTGGACACAGTTCTATACTACTTTTCAGCCTGCCACGGCATATATTTTCAATATCATCTTTTCTTCCCCAAGCATAGATCAAGCCCTTATACGGAACTGCCATAATGTTATTTTGATATAAAAACTTACAGTAGTCCCAAGGTTTTTCCTCACTCTTATAATTGACTTCAAATATGTAGCATTGCTTAGGAAAAGTGATCGGATATGCGTTTGTGACAACTGCTTTATTTGCGACCTCGTTTGGAAGAATGAAGCTGTTTGATTGGATGGGAGATACAACAGATAACTGCTTTCGAACGGTGTCTAGATCAGTCAAAAATGTCTTGTCATCGCTCATACAGTGACGAGCAATGGAAAACAAGGTGCTGTCAAATCCTTCTGTAGGAATATAGTACGCCAATCTTCCATTAGTGTTCGCATCATCTATCAGCTTAGATACAGCTGAAGATGGATACGAACCATAGCCACACCAAAATAGCCTGCCAGCTCCTTTTTCTGAATAGACTTTTTCAAGAGCTTGCATCAACGAGTGATCTCTGCCACTATATCCGATTACAATGAGGTCCCTGTTTTGCAATTGGTGTCGCAATGCTTTTTCTAGTTCTCCGTCCTGTGTGTCGAGTTCATTTTCGGTATTTTTTAGTGAACCATATTTATAATCACCATGTAAGGCAATACATAATAATTCTTGATCTATATCATTTCGATAAACACGTTCTGAAGTCTCAGATGTAATCTCTATCGGGACAAGCGGAGTGTATTGATATGCACACTTAGCCATAAGGCCATCGAAATTCGTTGTCCAAACACATTTAATTATGTTTTTCTTGGCCAACATTGAAATGATATGATAACCCAAGCTGGGATCATGTGTGGATACCAAATGCTGGAAATACTTTCGTCTGTCTTCTGCCAATGGATAGGCTTTTTCTGCAAAGAAAGAATACTCTTCATCGCTATTTAGTGCAGGATATCCTTTTTGAGAATCGATCCACTTTTGGATCACTTGTCTGACAATCTCTAGCTTTGAATTGCTATAATTCCCAATCGCACCAGGGTTCTGAGATAGATAAATCTCTTTTTTCCAATCCCAAATACACTCCGTAGCAGACTGTACACCCGATTCAATAGATGCACCCGCCCCAAGTAGGAGAGAATGCGGCATGTCAATATTTTGTTTTAGTGAGCGTAAAAACTCATCCAACTGCAGCTGTTGCATTCTGTAACCTCCTACATATAATTATCGTGTTTCTAAAAGCTCTCCGGCACCAACGCCAGTTTATTGATCGACTCGTGGGCACGGGCAAGGGAATCGTAAACGGCGAGGACATCATCGGAATTCCAGGTGCGGAGAGACTTCTCGTCGATGACGCCAGCGCTTTCACGGATGATCTTTGCAAGCTGTTCCTCGTCGGCCACAGCGACGACGGCCTGAACTGCGGCGTTGCTCTGTGCCTTTTTGAGATTCAGGATCAGGCTGTCAATGGAGCCCTTGGACTGGACCTCAAAGACATAGATCGCCTTGCCCATGTTGCCAATCTTGGCCTCCCACACAGCATCAACAACTGCTCCGGTGGTAATCTTTACCTCAGAGCGGCTTTCGAAGCCCAAAAGCTCTCCGATAGCAACCAGCTTTTCTTTGATCTCATCGTGCAGCGACTTGGAATCGCTGGCCGTTTTGGGGGTGACCGTTACAGGAGCCTGATTGCCGGGCTCCTTCTTTTCGGCCAGCGGCAGCACTTCGTCCCACAGGAAGTAGTCAACCGCCAACAGGTCATAGTCCTCGGCACCCGCAGCCTTAAGCGCAGCGGAGATTTCCTTTGCAATCGCACAGACCTCGGCAAACTTCTTGCCCGTGTACTGGTAGTTGTACTTGGGCATGTCCGGCACATCGAGATAAGAATAGCAGAGGATCGTCGTCTTATTGAAAAGGATGTATTCATTGGGATTGGTATAGGTAAGTAACTCGCTGA
This sequence comes from Oscillospiraceae bacterium, assembly GCA_902801295.1. Lineage (GTDB taxonomy): Bacteria > Bacillota > Clostridia > Oscillospirales > Oscillospiraceae > Limivicinus. The sequence continues at coordinate 47,218 of CADCHN010000009.1, forward strand.
TCGTTGACGGTCCCATACCCTTCACGGATTTTAGAAAAGTGTTCCACCGCTTTTCAAATTGTGCGGTCCCGTACAGCAATTCCGCCAGCTGCTTTTTGAGCGCATCAAAGCCGTTGTCGGCAATCAGCTTGTCCACAACGAATCTTTTGTTGCCCCACATGACCATCGACCAAAGTCTGCTCATGTACTCGAAGAAATCCTCCTCGGTCATCGCCAGCAGCTTGTCCTTGGTGAACGACTGATAATAGGCTTTCCGCTCTTTGCGTTCGGTCCAGTTATCGTCGTAGTAGGCGGCGTTGGCCTTTTTGTTCTTGACGAACGCTGATATGGCAGATTCTAGCTTCGTTCTGTTCATTGTCTCACCTCGAGTCATCTTTATCGTTATTTCAGTACATCATAGATCTTAAACAATTCCAAAATACTTCTCAAAGAACGCCAGCAGCTTATCGATAATCGTCTGCTTCTTCTCAGCTCGGTTGCCGCCTCCAAAGCGTGAAACCGGCGGCATGAGCTTGTCGATATCCGTGCCTGTCGTTTTGATTTCACCGTCACGGAAAGCGTTCTCTACGAACTTGCGAGTTTCCTCCGGCTTGAGGTTTTCCTCTGCCACGATGGACGCAAGTTCTTTTTCTTTCTGCTCGACAACGAAGCTCCGCCATTCGGTGAGCACATCATCCACATCGTTGATCCCGGCAATAAAGGTTTCAATAAGCGCCTTTTTGCTGCGAAGTTCAGGGCTGGCGTCCATTGCCTTGCGAATATCAATGAGAACCTCTTTATCCTCGCAGTGAGAATCATGATACTTTTTGACCAGCAGCAGGATATAGTCGATGTTGATTTCGATCTGCTTTATCAGTTCAATTTCGAAGACGATATCATCGGTAATGTCTTCCTTCTGCTTGTCCTCACGTCTGCGCTTCCACTCATCCCGCAGGTCCTGATAACGGCCAAGATAGTCCTGCAAGTCACGCTCAGAAAGAATCTCTTTTCCGGCAAACTCATCGAAGGACAGAAGGAGATTCCTCATCCGCAGGATAGCACCGAACAGAGCAATAAAGTCTTTCTGACTTTGCTCGCCGATAATCTGAGGCTCAGAGAGCGGGAATTTGGTCGTCAACTCCTCAATCATATCCGCATAACCGGGATGCAGCACATCCTTTGCATCGGTATAACCGTAGTAGTAATCCTTAAAGCTCTTGAGAAGCACGATACCAGACGCATTCTTATCGCCGAACAGCGAGATTGCGTCATCCACACGACGTTGCAGATTGCGGAAGCAGACAATATTGCCAAAGGTTTTGATCGAGTTCAGAATCCGGTTCGTGCGGGAAAACGCCTGAATCAACCCGTGCATTTTCAGGTTCTTATCCACCCACAAGGTATTTAGCGTGGTGGCGTCGAATCCAGTCAGGAACATATTGACCACGATTAGCAGATCAAGTTCCTTATTCTTCATACGAAGGGAGACGTCCTTGTAATAATTCTGGAACTTGTCGCCATCTGTACTGTAGTTGGTGTGGAACATTTCATTGTAGTCCCGAATTGCCGCCTCAAGGAAATCACGAGAACTCTGATCCAGAGCAGAGGTGTCCTCGGGGTTCTCCTCATCAAGAATCCCGTCTGTCTCTTCCTCGTTTGCTCCGTAGCTGTAAATGGTAGCAATTCGCAGTTTTTTGGTCGGATCGGCTTCCATCTGACGCTTGAACTCCGCATAATACAGTTTTGCCATCGGCACAGAAGCCACCGCAAAAATGGAGTTGAAACCGCTGACACGCTGCTTCTGCTTGATTTCTTCAACCGCTCCGTTTTTAGCAGAGGCAACTTCGGAGATATTGGTCAGCACATTGAAGGCGTAAGATTTATCACCCCGATAAGTTTTCTGATCGAAGTGTTCAAGTATATACTTTGTCACAAGTTCAATGCGCTCGGGAGCCATAAATGCTTTTTCACGGTCGATATCCCATACGGCTTTGTCGTCGATATCCGGCTCCACATCCATGGTTTTAATGTAGTCCACACGGAAGGGCAGCACGTTTTTGTCGTTGATGGCATCGACGATAGTATAGGTATGCAGTTGGTCTCCGAAGGTTTGTTCAGTCGTAAACATCTTTGGATTTCGCACTGCGCCTGTATTGGCCGCAAAAATAGGTGTACCCGTAAAGCCAAAGATATGATACTTCCTAAAGTTTTTGACGATAGCGGTGTGCATATCACCAAACTGACTGCGATGGCACTCGTCGAAGATGATCACGATATGCTTTTGATAAACCTCGTGCCCCTTATTCTTGTTTACGAAGGTGGAGAGCTTTTGAATGGTGGTAATGATAATCCGGCAGTTATCGTCCTCAAGCTGGCGCTTTAACACCGCTGTTGATGTGTTGCTGTTGGCAGCACCCTTTTCAAAGCGGTCATATTCCTTCATGGTCTGATAGTCGAGGTCCTTGCGGTCGACCACGAAAAGCACTTTGTCGATATAGGATAAATTGGACGCCAGCCGGGCGGTTTTAAAGCTGGTCAGTGTTTTACCGGAACCAGTAGTATGCCAGATATACCCGCCTCCGGCGATGGAACCGTATTTCTTGTAATTGTTAGCGATCTCAATACGGTTGAGGATCCGCTCCGTGGCCGTGATCTGATAAGGACGCATGACCATGAGCATGCTTTCCGAAGTGAAGACACAATACTTCGTCAGGATATTCAGGATCGTATGCTTGGCAAAGAACGTTTTGGTAAAGTCGATCAGGTCTGGGATCACCCGGTTGTTGGAGTCCGCCCAGAAAGAGGTAAACTCAAAGCTGTTGCTGGTCTTTTCCTTTTTGACTTTTCCGGAAGATGCGTCCTTGATGGCGTTATAGCGGGTGGAGTTGGAGTAATACTTGGTATTCGTGCCGTTGGAGATCACAAAGATCTGCACGTACTCATACAGTCCGCTCCCTGCCCAGAAACTGTCCCTTTGATACCGGTTGATCTGATTGAACGCCTCACGGATCGCAACGCCCCGGCGCTTCAGCTCAATATGCACGAGGGGAAGACCGTTCACCAGCACCGTCACGTCATAGCGGTTATCATGCTTCGCTCCGGCATCCTGTCCTATGACGTACTGATTGATCACCTGCACGCTGTTGTTATGGACGTTCTTCTTATCGATGAGGGAGATGTTCTTTGTCGTACCATTGTCACGATGAAGGACCTGCACGTAATCCTCCTGGATCTTGCGGGTCTTCTCTGCGATGCCTTCATTTTTGTTGGCAACACAGTCCGAAAAGAACTGTTTCCACTCACTGTCCGAGAAAACATAGTTGTTGAGCTTTTCCAGCTGCCGGCGCAGATTGAGTACCAAGTCCTCCTCGCTGTGGATAGGAAGATATTCATATCCCTGTTCTGTAAGCAGACGGATAAACTCCGCCTCCAAAGCCGCCTCGCTCTGATAGGCATCGGAACGTTTGGTTACAGGTGTATACTCCGTAACAACTGTATTCTCGTTTGTTTCAGCAACAATGTTAAAATACGACATGGTCAAGGCCTCCATATTGCAATATGGCTATTGTAATTTGAACCATTCAGGGTAATTCTCGGCAGCTTTTTCAAACGGTGATTTATTTCCCCAATCCGGAAGGGAACCTTCTCCGGAATTGACTGAATAGGCAGTATACTTACTTCTAAAATAAACTGGCGGTAGGTTGTACGCCATGGCTAACGAACCAAAAAGAAGGTACATCAAATATAGATTCAAAATATAAAGCGTTGCAACAGACAAGAAAGCATTTTCCAACGTCGCTTTCCTATATGAATCAGTCTCATTATGCTTGAGCGAATTGTATGCTTTCCACCAATCCAAGCCAACCACCTTGTCTTCTTCCACACGCCAATCCTGCAGAGGTGTTGCTGTGCAGAATGGTGTCATGATTTCAGTCTTTGGTAAATTAGGGAAGTGTTTTAGAAGGATATTTGTAATGCTTTTGATATTCCTCGCCTTTTCCCCTTTGGCTTGGCAAATTGCTTTGGCTATGATTTCAAATTCAGACGCAGATAGAATGATAATCTGCTTAAAAATATCAGAATAAACATCACCATGAATCATTAGAGACCTACCGTCTTCGTTTTGACAAAATCCATGGTACAAATAGTCCTTGGTTCCATCAAACCTTGCGGCTAATGAGCAATAATAATTCCAATGCTGAATGTATTCCTGGGGGTCCACTATACTGCCTCCTTAAATGTTAACAACCTATCTCTGTAGTATTCATATTGCCTCTGTCGAGCTTCGATTTCGGCGGGAAGTCCTTCTTTGAGATCATTGCAGAGGGTGTCAAAGCGACTTAGCAAAAGAACAATCCTTTTTTGCTCATCTATTGACGGAACAGGAATTAATAGTTTCCGCATTTCTGCCATTGGAATGCTCTTGACGGTTCCTCCAGCCACTTTTTTCATGTAGGCGGTTTTCATCTGTTCCGACGTCAAGAGATACCTCAAAAACTGAGGAACTATTCTGGTCTGATCCGGCTTGATGGTGTAAACACCCTCCTTGATATTCCAGTTTGAAGGTTCTTCCGTAATAACAGCGGTTTCCCCAATAGTTCCTGTCCCAGAAAAAAGGACATCGCCAACTTCCAAATTGGAACGATTATTACAAAGACAAAGCGCTTCATCGTTAATCCTATCAGTTTTCTCGGATGGCACGATTCTACCGCCATGGATCTCACGAATCGTGATGTAATAGTTCTCAGCATCATCCGTGTTCAGCCTGAAAAACTGTCTGGGATTAAGTCCAGTATTGAGAGAAAGGATCACATCATTCAGCGTCAGCCATCTGACCGCCCGGCTCCGCCTCTCTCTCTCTCTCTCTCTCTCTCTCTCTCTCTCTACATGAACATTCTGTGAATTATCCACATCGGAGAAGGTCAAGAGGAGATCTCGATAATATTCATACTGTTTTTGCCTCGCTGTAAGCTCCGCTGTAAGCTCCGCTGTAAGCTCCGTGAAATTGTCAAGAATCTTGACAATTTCAGCCTGTACCTCTATGGGCGGTACAGGGATTTTAAACTCTTCAGTGACTGGAAGGGATATTTGAGGAAGTGAGCCCATCCCTGATGCTGCTTCTCTAAACTTATTAATGTTATTCTTTAAGACATAGTAAAGAAACTTGACAGACACCAGATTGCTTGATGTATATGCCCACATTTCATTTTTAAATGTAAAGGGCTTATCATAATAAACTACATCTATAACTCCACGAGACTGTACTAAAACAGCGGGGACCCGTGTAATATTTGCATTTGGAATATCAGATTCACATGCGTTGATTACCGTCTTTCCGCCAGCAAACACTCTAATCTCACCGTCAGGGTTTTCTATCTCTTTCATTTTTCCTGCTGTAATAGGCGTTCCCTTAATTCTAGTAAAGATATCTTTGACTTTTTTATATTCCACTCCGTCAGGGCACAAATCAGAGATTAATCTTTCGAGTTTGCTCATACTACAGTTTCCTCCATTCTCCATCCAAGAGCATTTATGGCCTCGGTCAGTTCTTGCGTGTCTTTAACCTTATCAAGAACGCCGACAACCAAACGTCGTAATGCGTCATATTTCTTAATCCCAAGCGCCTCATCGTTTTCACCATGTACGATACCACTCAGTTCTCCAAATAAGCGATATCCATCAGCAGAAAACTCAGGTGGGATAATATGGACAGCTGCTTCTACGCTTTCAAGAATCTCCTTAAAAGGTTTCCGTTTGCCGTTACTTTTTAAGATGTTTATTCCTTGCCGCTGGGCTACTTGAATTGTAGCGGTTTCAAGAATCTGCCTAAGATATACAATAGCGCCAGCGCCCAGCTCATCATGATATGCTCTGTCTGCTTTTTCGAGCCACGTCGAATACTCTCCATAACGTTCGGTTCCCAGCAGGACCTTGTCTGATAGTTTTTCTGTGCGTTTTAGGATCCGAACCTCTGGAACTCTAGAGTATATCTCGTTTCGAGATTCAACCAGAAACCAAATCGGAACAGTCTGCCCACAGCGAGAGCAACTTACCACACAATCAATGCTAACAAGATGATCGTTGATGCCGATGCAGTGCAATTCTTCACCGGAAAGAAACGTTATATTTGCATTGCAATTCTTACAGTAAAATGTAAGAAAAACAGCGCCAATATCAATTTTCTTCTGCTTCCCGGTCTTTAGTCGTGTGTTATTCAGAAAACCATCCACTTGCTCAAATTGGGAAGCAATCGGATTTGACAAAACCTCTGACAATCTCATACCTTATACCCCAATTTCCGCAATAACACGATCAATGGCCTCCCGCAGTTCGTTTTCTTTCTCCACGATCTCGGCAATTTCAGCGTTGAGTTTTTCGATATCCACCTTTTCACGGGTATCTTCCGCCTCAACGTAAGTAGATACAGAAAGGTTGTACTCATTCTCCACCACTTCGCCGTACTCTGCCAGGTGGGCAAAGTGGGGCTTTTCTTCCCGGGAAGCAAACTCGTCCACGATGGCGGCAATGTTTTCCTCCGTCAGCCGGTTATTATTCGTTACCTTCACACATTCGCCGGAGGCGTCGATGAACAGCACCTTGTTGTCAGCCTTGTTCTTTTTCAGTACCATGATGCAGGTGGCGATAGACGTTCCATAGAACAGGTTAGAGGGCAGTTGGATGATGCAATCGATAAAGTTGTTGTCCACCAGATACTTACGGATCTTCTTTTCGGCTCCGCCACGATACATGATGCCGGGGAAGCAAACAATGGCCGCAGTGCCGTTGGTAGCGAGCCATGAAAGGCTGTGCATGATAAAGGCAAGGTCTGCCTTGGATTTCGGCGCCAGAACACCCGCCGGTGAAAAACGGGGATCGTTGATCAGCAGCGGATTCTCGTCTCCCGCCCATTTGATTGAGTATGGCGGATTGGAGACGATGACTTCAAAGGGCTCATCGTCCCAGTGCTGGGGGCTGATGAGCGTGTCCTCATTGGCAATATTGAACTTGTCGTAGCCAATATCATGGAGGAACATATTGATGCGGCAGAGGTTATAGGTGGTCAGGTTAATCTCCTGCCCAAAGAAGCCCTGCCGAATGTTCTCTTTGCCGAGGATCTTCGCTGCTTTGAGGAGCAACGAACCCGAACCGCAGGCAGGATCGTAAACCTTGTTCACTTCTGTTTTCCCAACAACAGCGATCCGGGTCAAAAGCTCAGACACTTCCTGCGGTGTGAAGAACTCGCCGCCGGATTTCCCGGCGTTGGAGGCATACATGCTCATGAGGTATTCATAAGCATCTCCGAAAGCATCGATGGTGTTATCTTTATAGCGCAGCTTCATATCGGCGACGCCGTTGAGAAGCTTAACCAGCTTTTCATTGCGTTTGGCAACGGTGGCGCCCAGTTTGTTGGAATTCACGTCAAGATCATCGAACAGACCGGCAAAATCATCCTCGCTCTCGCTTCCTTTGGCAGAATCCTCGATGTTGTTGAAAACCCGCTCCAGCGTTTCGTTGAGGTTTTCATCATCCGTTGCTCTCGCCCGAACGTTGCAAAAAAGCTCAGACGGCAAAATGAAGAAACCCTTTTCCTGCACCAAACCGGCACGGGCTCCTTCGGCGTCTGAGTCTTTCATTTTGGCATAATCAAACTGAGCATCGCCGGCGGCATGCTCACCTTCATTGATATAGTTGGTAAGGTTTTCGGATATGTAACGGTAGAACATAACGCCAAGCACATACTGCTTGAAGTCCCAGCCGTCTGCTTTGTGGAGTTCTTCACGCTCCCGGTCATTTCTGATATCCGCCATCTATGTTTCCTCCGTTTACAGACAGAAGCAACAATTTCCTCCTAAGAAAATGTTGTCCGTTCGATTTCAATATGGTTTACGGGTTCTCCTTTGGTGGTTTGCCTTGATTTTGAACAATTCTGCTGACCCCATCCAGGGCATTGAAATATGCCTGTTGCATATTTTTCTGGGCCTCTATTTGTCTTGCCATTCCGTCGGGCATATAGGGATTCTGAATTGTCTCCCATGTAATCTTGTTTTTGTAACCCAGCGCATTTGCGATTGCATCGAGCAATTTGTACTGTGCAAGTTCAATTTTCTTCAGCTGTTGCTGGTCCGGATTGGTAACATGGTATTTTTCGTTGAGGTCTTTCCATGCTGCCCTAACTTTTTTGTCATCGGAAAACACAACGTCAATGATGTTGAGCGCGTTTACGCTGTCAGGAGTCCAT
>CADCHN010000010.1 GCA_902801295.1 Oscillospiraceae bacterium
GCTAAAACTAAAGGGCCTGACACCTGCTCAACACAGATACCAGACCCTTCAGGTCGCTTAATTAATTCTTTTGTCTAACTTTTGGGGTTCACTTCAGAATGGGCGGGTTTTTTGCTTTTCTTATAATTCCGTCACCGGCAGCTGACAGGCGCCGCCGGAGCAGAGATAGAAGGCCGGCTTGCCGTCCTTCGGTGCGTAATCGGCGGTGAAGGGCGCGGCCTCGGCCAGTTTCCCCGCCCGTGCGGGCGTTTTGAGCAGGATCTCGAGTTCCGGCGCGTATTTCCGCTCGACGGCGCGCAGCGATTCCGGCACCGCCTCGTCCGGCGCGGCGCAGACCAGCTCCTGCGTCGGCAGCGCCGCGTCCAGCACGGCGCAGAGCCCGAAGGTCGACGCCGCAGGATAGGCGCCGAGGCTGCCGCAGACAAAGCGCAGCTGCCGGTCGGCGGCGTCGCGCCACTCTGTTTCCGCCGTCAGCCGCCAGAGCCGCTGAAACAGCACGGCCGCGGCGCTGTTGCCGCTGGGCAGGGCGCCGTCCTGCGTCTCCTTCGGGCGCAGGATCAGCGCTTCGCCGTCTGCCGCCGTCAGGAAAAAACCGCCGCCCGGATCGGCAAAGCGTCGGAGGATCTCCGCGGCCAGATCCTTCGCCCGCAGAAGATGCGCGGGGTCGAAGTCGGTACGGTAGAGCTCCAGCAGGCCGAGGGCATAAAAGGCGTAGTCGTCCAGCCGCGCGGCAAAACGCGCCTCGCCCTCGCACCAGCGCGCCTTCAGCGCAATCGGATTGCCGAGCTCCCGGGCGAGAAATGCCGCGAGATCGTGCGCCGCGTCCAGATACACCGCGCTGTCAAAGACGCGCGCGGCGCGCGCGAGCGCCATCAGCATCAGGCCGTTCCAGCCGGTGAGCACCTTGTTGTCCGTCGCAAGCTCCAGCCGTTCCTGGCGGAAATGCCGCAGCTTCTCCCGATAGGCCCCGTAGCCCTCGGGCACGAGCTGCCAGCGCTGGTTCAGCAGCAGATTCGGGATGCTCCTGCCGTGGAAGTTACCCTCCTCGGTGATGTCGTAGCACTCGCAAAAGCCGCGCCCCTCGCTCTCGCCCAGCACAGCCTTGACCTCGCCCGGCGTGAAGAGGTAGTAGGCGCCCTCCTCGCCCTTGCTGTCCGCGTCCTGCCCGGCGTAAAAGCCGCCGCGCTCATCGCGCAGCTCGCGCAGGCAGTAGTCGAGCGTGCGCTCGGCCACGGAGCGGTAGAGCGCCAGGCGCCCGTCCTGCCAGGCCTCGGTGTAAGCGAGGGCCAGCAGGGCGTTGTCGTAGAGCGTCTTTTCAAAGTGCGGCGCGAGCCACTCCCGGTCGGTGGAATAGCGGGAAAAGCCGCCGCCGAGCTGGTCGAAGATGCCGCCGCGCGCCATCTGCTGCAGCGTTTTCTCTGCAGCGGCGCGAACGCTTTTATCCGCTTTGGCATGGGCATAGCGCAGCAGGAAGAGCAAATTGTGCGCCGCCGGGAACTTCGGCGCCGTGCCGAAGCCGCCGTATTCGGCGTCGAAGCTTGCCATCAGCTGCTCCGCCGCGCCCTCGGCGTGGCCGATCGAGGGCTCCGCCGCGTCCGTTTTGACGCTCCGCGCGAGCGCCTCGGTAAGCTCCGCGCCGGTGCGCCGCAGGGCCGCCGGATCGTTTGCCCATTTTTGTGCCGCCGCTCTCAGCAGCGGCAGCAGGCCGAGCTGGCGGCCGCGGTTCATTTTCGGCAGATAGGTCGCGGCGAAGAAGGGCTGCTGCTCCGGCGTCAGGAGCACGGTCAGCGGCCAGCCGCCGCTGCCGTTCATCGCGACGCAGGCGCGCATATACACCGCGTCCACGTCCGGCCGCTCCTCGCGGTCCACCTTCACCGGCACATAGTCGCGGTTCAGGACTGCGGCCACTTCCTCGTCGGCAAAGGACTCCCGCGCCATCACATGACACCAATGGCAGGTCGCGTAGCCGACGGAGAGAAAGACGGGCTTGTTTTCCCGGCGCGCCTTTTCAAAGGCCTCCTCGCCCCAGGGATACCAGTCGACGGGGTTGTCCGCGTGCTGGCGCAGGTAGGGCGATTTTTCAAGCTGCAAACGGTTGGGCATATGAATTCCACCTTGTCATCCAGTCTTTTTTATGATATTATTCATCTATTCCAGACAATTATACTATAGAAGGACAGCGCTGGCAAGCGCCGGGGCGGAAAGGAAGCGCCATGGACATTCAGTGGCTGGGACATGCCTGCTTTGCCATCACCCATAAGGGCTTTCGGATCGTGATCGATCCCTACAACAGCGACTATATCAACGGCTACCCCAAGCTGCGCACCACGGCGGATCTGCTGCTCGTCAGCCACGAGCACTACGGCCACAACTACCGCGAGGGCGTGAAGCTGTCCGGCCGCCCGGCGAGCGACTGCCCCTTTGAAATCACGAAGATCCGCGTGCCGCACGACTTCAAAATGGGCAACTGGCGCGGCTTTTGCGACATCCACGTGCTGGAGGCGGACGGTCTCAAGCTCGTGCACATGGCCGACATCGGCACCCAGCTCGACGGCGGCCAGGTTTCCCGCCTCTTCGGAGCGGACGTGGTGATGATCTGCGCCGGAAGCTGCACGGGTCTGCCCTCGCAGGAGACCAAGCGCATCTGCGATGAGATCATGGCGACAGTCGTGATCCCGATGCACTACCGCGACGGCAACCGCGGCGGCCACCGGCTGGAAACGGTGCGGGACTTTGCCTACCAGTTCGAGTCCCCGGAGCTGATCCACTACTACGACAGCGACACCCTCACGGTGGAGCCCTTCATGGAGCCCCAGGTCGCGGTATTGAAATTCCGCGGCGTCTGACTTTGCAAAATTTGAGGTATTTTCTTGGAACTTTCTGATCTGAAGCTGATATCCGCCAGCAACATCATCAACCTGCGCACGGCCCACGGCATGACGCAGGCGGAGCTGGGCGCCAAACTGAATTATTCGGACAAGACCATCTCCAAGTGGGAGCGCGGCGAGGCCATCCCGGACGCCTATGTGCTGGTACAGATGGCGGAGCTCTTCGGCGTGACGGTAAACGATCTCCTGTCCTCCCATGACAAATGGGAGCCGCCGAAGGGCGAAGACGAGATCCCGCCGCGCAGCTACAGCGTCAACGTCATCATCGCGATCGTGCTGCTCGGCATTTTCACGATGGCGCTGGCGGTGTTCGTCACGCTCTGGCTCATGGACATCATCGAGTGGCGCGTATTTCTCGTGGCGCTGTCGGTGGAGATCCTGGTCTATATGATCCTGGTCTGTGTCTTTAAGCGCGGGCGGCATCTGCAGTATATTCTGGCCGCTTTTGTCCTGAGCCTCTTTGTGCTGGCCTATTTCTTCCTCCCGGTCCACCGGCCCTGGCAGCTGTTTTTGCTGGCCGTGCCGGCGGAGGTCATCGTCTTTCTCAGCTGCAACATCCGGCGGGTGCCGGACGTGAAAAAGCTTGTCAAAAAAATCAGCAAATAGCCGGATTCTACGAATCGTAGAGCCGCGGGTAGAGAAATCTGCCCGCGGCTTTTTCGCGCAGTAGAGTGAGGGCGGCGGGAGTAGCTTGGCTTTTTCGTGCTTGCGGTGTAGGATAAAGTTGTAAATTGTTCGAGAGGAGATCTCATCCATGGCCGATTACGTCATTACCTGCTGTTCCACCGCCGACCTGTCCAAAGAGCACTTTGAGGCGATCGACGTCCATTACGTCTGCTTCCACTACATCCTCAACGGCAAGGACTACCCCGACGACCTGGGGCAGAGCGTGCCCTTTGAGGACTTCTACCGTCTGATGAAGGAGGGCGCCGACACCAAAACCTCCCAGGTCAGCATCCAGGAGTATCTGGACTTCTTCACGCCCTTCCTCGAGCAGGGCAAGGACATCGTGCACGTCACGCTGTCCTCCGGCATCTCCGCCACCATCAACTCTGCCCGCAACGCCGCGAACATCGCCATGGAGCGCTTCCCCGAGCGCAAAATCTACGTGATCGACTCGCTGGGCGCCTCCTCCGGCTACGGTCTCATCATGGACACCGCCGCCGCCAAGCGCGATGAGGGGCTGAGTGCAGCAGAGCTTGCCGACTGGATCGAGAAAAACCGCCTGAAGCTGCACCACTGGTTCTTCTCCACCGACCTGAGCTTCTTCGTCAAGGGCGGCCGCATCTCCAAGACCGCGGCGGTCTTCGGCGGGCTGCTGGAAATCTGCCCGCTGATGAACATGGATAACCTCGGCCGCCTGATCCCCCGCTTCAAGGTGCGCACCAAAAAGCGCGTCATCCGTCAGATCGTGGACAAGATGGAGGAGTTTGCCGACAAGGGGCTCGACTACGACGGCAAGTGCTATATCTCCATGTCCGCCTGCCTGGACGACGCCCGCGCGGTGGCCGACCTCGTCGAGGCACGTTTCCCGAAGCTCAACGGCAAGGTCGTCATCAACAACATCGGCACCACCATCGGCAGCCACACCGGTCCGGGCACCGTCGCCCTGTTCTTCTGGGGCGAGGAGCGCGTAGACTGATCGACCAGATATAAAATATAGCTCCGGGAGGCACCGCCTCCCGGAGCTTTGTTTTACGGATTCACCCCGGCCGCTTCCTTCAGCCGCTGCAGATATTCATAGGGCACCTCGAGATCTCCGCCGACGCCGCGGCCCAGCGAAATATGCGGCTTGTTGCTGCCGTGGAAATCGCTGCCGCCGGTCGTCAGCAGCCCATACTCCTCTGCCAGCTTCAACAGATAAGCGACTCTGTTTTCATTGTAGCCCGAATACCGGCACTCCATGCCCATGAGCCCGCTGTCCATGCAGTGCTCGATCAGCTCGCGCAGCCCCGCGTCATCCAGGTGATACTGGAAGGGATGGGCCAGCACCGGCACGCCGCCGGACTCCCGGATGATCTCCACCGAGCGTTCGATCGGCAGGATGGTTCGCGGCACATAGTATTTCCGGCCCTTTTCCACATATTTATCAAAGGCCTCGGCAACGCTTTGTGCCAGGCCGAGCTCCACCAGCAGCCGGGCAAAGTGCGGCCGCCCAATGACCGGGCCGAAGCGCTCGTGCATCTGCTCATAGCTCACCGGCAGGCCGTCGGCGGCCATCAGCTCCGCCATCTTTTTGTTCCGGTCATCCCGGTCCTGTACCACCCAGTCCATGGTCTCCTTCATCGCCGAAGCGTCGGGATCGACGTAATAGCCCAGGATATGGACAGATTGGCGGAATTTGGTACTGATCTCGATCCCGGGAACGATTTCCACGCCGCAGGCTTCACCGGCGCGCACCGCTTCTGCGCAGCCGCGCATGTTGTCGTGATCCGTGACAGCCATGGCGCGCAGCCCGGTCTCCGCGGCAAGCTTCACAGCCTCGGTCGGCGTGAAGGTACCGTCGGAAGCGGTCGTATGCACATGCAGATCGATCTCTCTCATGCCTGCAGCCCCCTGACAAAGGCGTTGGCCGCGGCATAAACGCGCTCCGGCTCCTCGCCAATAAAGAATTCACCGTTTTCATAGAGGATTTTGCCGCCCACCATCGTCAGGCGCACGTTTTCCTTGGAGCCGGCGTAGACGAGGTTGTTCGGGACGTTGTGGATGGGCTGCATATTCGGCCGCCGGAGGTTGATGACAACGAGATCGGCCCGCTTGCCGGGGGCGATCCCGTCGCAGTCGTCCATCCCCATCGCGCCGGCGCCGCCGACGCAGGCCATGCGCAGCACCTCGCCCGCCGGGCAGGCGGAGGCGTCGCCCTCGACGAGCTTCTGCAGCCCGGTGACGAGATACATCTCACGGAAGAAGTCCAGCGCGTTGTTGCTGGCGGCGCCGTCGGTGCCGATGGCGAGCTTCACGCCCGCCTTCCGCAGTTTTTCGATGGGCGCGGCGCCGCTGGCGAGCTTCAGGTTGGAGCCCGGGCAGGTCACCGCCCAGAGTCCCTTTTCGGCAAAAAGGGCAATATCCTCCTCGCTCATATGCACGCAGTGGTAGCCGCCGCCGCCATAGCGGAAGAAGCCCAGCTCGTCCAGCAGCTGCGGCGGCGTTTTGCCGTAGCGGGCCAGGCAGCCCTCCACCTCGGCCTTCGTCTCTGACAGATGCGTAAAGCAGGGCGCGTGATATTTCTCCGCAAGGCCAGCCGCGTACTCCATCCGCTCCAGGCCGGTGGTGTACTCGGCGTGGATACCGAGGCGGAAGGAGATGAGCTCGTGCATGCTGTTATACTTGAGATAGTCCCGCTCGGTCTGCTCCACGTCACGGTCAAAGTTATTGAGTCCCGAGCAGATCACCGCGCGAAAGCCCGCGTCAATGCAGGCGGCGGTGAAGGCGTCGTTGTGGACGTACATGTCAAAGCAGGCGGTGATGCCGCTGCTGACGTACTCCATAATGCCGAGCTTGGTGAAGGTGTAGACCGCCTCGTCCGTGAGCCTGGCCTCGTTGGGCCAGACCTGCTCGGACAGCCAGCGGTCGAGCGGCATGTCGTCCGCCTTGGAGCGCAGGAAGGTCATCGCGGTGTGGGTGTGCGCGTTCTTAAAGCCCGGCATCAGCAGGTCGCCCCCCAGGTCGATCTGCCGCTCGAACGTGGGCGCGTCGGCGCGCGACGGGCCAAGATAGGCGATGCGCCCGCCGTCGATCCAGACCTCGTCCTCTGTCAGGCGCAGCTCCGGCGCAAAACGCAGCACCCGGCCGTTGTAAAATCGTATCATTGGCATGCTTCCTTATCCCGGAATGATTCTTTCAAAGAAAAGCCTTACAGCTTTGCACACATTTCGTCGTGGGCGGCCAGCTCCGCGCGGTCGTCCAGCGGCTGAAGCTCGGCGTTTCCATACTTGCGCTCCAGCGCCGTAGCCAGCAGAAGGTCGGCAAAAGCGGGGTTTTTCGGCAGCATGGGGCCATGGCTGTAGCTGCCGAAGACGTTTTTGTAGTGCGCGCCCTCGGTGCCGTCCTCGCCGTTGTTGCCATAGCCCGCGAGTACCTTGCCCAGCGGCTGCACGCCGCTGCCGAGCCGGGTTTTGCCGCTGTGGTTTTCAAAGCCGACCACGATGCTGCCGCCGGCCTCGGGCGTGCACTGAAACTTGTAGTTGCCGATCATGCGCTTCTTCGAGCCGACGGTGCAGAGATCCAGCGCGCCGATGAAGTCACAGCGCTGGCCGTCGTAGGTCTCGTAGTAGCTGCCCAGCATCTGATAGCCGCCGCAGATCGTGAGAAAGGGGATGCCGTCCTCAATGGCGGCGCGGATCTCGCGGTCACGCCCGCGGTGCAGATCCTCCAGCAGCACCTGCTGCTCAAAATCCTGCCCGCCGCCGATGAACACAAAATCGGCGCCCGTGAGGGAGACCGGCGAGCCGATCGGCGCGCGCGTGACCGTTGCCTCGATCCCGCGCCAGCGCAGCCGCCGCGTCAGAGTAATGATATTGCCGCCGTCGCCGTAGAGGTTCAGCACGTCGGGATACAGATGGCAGATGTTCAGTTGCATATTCATTTCTCCAATTCGCCGGTCTGCGCCGTCAGCGCAGACTGCATGTCATGCTTTTTGCCCTTCCCCGCGCCGGAGCCCAGCGAAGCGGGTCCGGAGCGGAAAGGAAGAAGGAGGGAGCGGATGCGCCGTCTTCGCCGCAAGGCGGAGACAGAGCGAAGCGAGCTTCTTCTGACGTCACTCCCAAAACTCTGCGCCGCCCACGTGGCGGATCACCGCCTGCCGCAGCTCGAGCATGGCGGTGTAGGTGGGCATCAGGAAGACCGTCTCTTCGGCCTGCTCCAGCTCGCGCACCAGCGTTTCGTAATCGCGCTGCAGCGTGATGCGCTCGTCCGGCACCCCGGCATATTTGACGCGCACGCGCAGATCGGCCGCGCGGTCGCCGGAGACGATCACCCTGCGCAGACGGCTGCCCAGACGGCCGAGGGTCTCGAACTCCGCGTCCCAGATCCAAGAGACATCGGTGCCGTCGGCGGAGCGGTCGTTGAGGCAGATGACCAGCGCAAAGGGATCGCTGATCGTTTCGAGAAACTCCAGCACCTGGTTGCAGCCGGCGGGATTTTTCACCAGCATCATGCGCGCGCCCTTTTTCCCGAGCTTGAACTGTTCCATGCGCCCGAAGCCGCAGGAGAAACGGCCCAGCGCAGCAATCGCCGTGTCGGCGTCAATGCCCATGGCGGTCACCGCCGTCAGAGCGCCGACGGCGTTATAAATGTTGTACATGGCGGGGAGATTGATCTCCACCACCCGACGGCTGCCGTGCCAGTCGATGACGACTGTGCTGCCGTCGGCGCGCTGCTCGACCACATCGGTCACGGCGACGTCGGCCTTCGGCCGCGCATAGCCGCAGTGCGGACAGCGGTAGCCGCCCAGGTGGCCGTAGGTGATGTAGCTGTACTCATACTCCGTCTTGCAGCGGATGCAGTGCGTCGCGTCGGAGATGGCGGGCTGCGGGCGGCTGGGCGCGGCGCCCTTGTTGACGCCGTACCAGATCACTTTGTTCGGCAGGTCGCCCGCCAGGGAGGCCGTCAGCGAGCAGTCGGCGTTCAGGCAGAGCAGCGCCTCCGGCGCGCCGTGCATCGCCTCGCGGATGTTTGAGAGCGTGTGCGTCACCTCGCCGTAGCGGTCGAGCTGGTCGCGGAAGAGGTTCGTCACCACGACCACGCGGGGCTTCAGCTGGCCGAAGACCTTTTTGGCCGCAGCCTCGTCGCACTCGATGATCGCATAGTCCTTCCGCGGCCGGCCGCGCCAGTCGGCGTTCATGATAAACTCCGTCGTGATGCCGGAGATGAGGTTCGCGCCCGAGCGGTTGGCAAAATAGCTCCATCCCTTCTCCCGGAAAGCCTCCTCGATGATGCGGGCGCTGGTGGTTTTGCCGTTGGTGCCCGTAATGGCAAGGCTCTTGACCTCCGAAGAGAGCAGGCGCAGCAGCTCCGGGCAGAGCTTGAGCGCAGCGCGCCCCGGCAGATCGGTGCCGCCGCGGTGCAGAAGCCGGGACAGGAGGCGCATAGCCCGTCCCAGCAGAATGGCCAGTATCATTCTCAGTTTCAGCATAGAATATTCTCCCACTCAGGTCGTTACTTCCTGTATATGTTCGCACGTGAGGAAATAGTATATCATATCCGTGTCCGCGAGGCAAGAAACGCGCGGGAAAAAATCCCCCTGAGGCGGCAAAAAGCACCGGATATGCGCCGTGCCGCGCAAATTCACTCTTGTCACATGGGAGGATTCAAGGTATAATGGGCTTAATTCAAAAATTGATTGGTTTTTTGTCGTATCACATTCGGGAGGTGCTCCTATGAGTGAATATACCCGCCGTCCCGGCGACCGCAAAGACGGCCGCCTGCTGCGCACCCTGCCGGCCTTCAACAAGTTCGTCCCCTACATTATGCCTCAGCGCAACGACCGCTTCGTCCATTACGAGGAGGCGTTTGAAATCAGCGCGGTGGACCGCCGCCTGCGTCAGCTGCGCGTCGAGGGCTACAAGGGCATCGGCATGCTGCATTTTCTCATTGCCTGCTATGTGCGCGCGGTGTCCATGCTGCCCGGCATCAACCGCTTTGTCGCCGGCCGCCGCATCTATGCGCATAAGGACATCGAGGTCGTCATGACCGTCAAGCGCGAGCTGACGATCGACGCCACCGAGACCACCATCAAGGTGCGCTTCCAGCCGACGGACACGATCACCGACGTGTACCGCAAGATGAACGAGAAGATCAACGAGATCAAGGACAGCGACGAGAACAACGGCACCGAGGACTTTGCCGAGGTCGCCGCGAGCCTGCCGCGCTTCCTGCTGCGCGCCGCCATCGGCGTGCTGCGCATCATGGACTACTTTGGCTGGCTGCCCGAGAAGCTGACCGACGTCAGCCCCTTCCACGGCTCCATGATCATCACCGACCTCGGCTCCCTGCGCATCGGCCCCGTCTATCACCACATCTACAACTTCGGCACGCTGCCGGTGTTCATCGCCTTCGGCGCCAAGCGCCACGCCTACGAGATCAACCGCCAGGGCAAGGTCATCGACAACAAGTACATCGACACCAAAATGGTCATCGACGAGGGCATCGTGGACGGGCACTACTACGCCCAGCTCCTGCGCGCCTTCCGCTACATGTTCGAGCATCCCGAGATCGTCGAGACTCCGCCCACCAAAGTCGTCGAGGATATTCGCTGATTCCGGTTTCCGTGAATAAAATCGGGGGCTGTGACAAGAGTCACAGCCCCCGATTTCTTTTTCGCAACAATTATTTCACCAGGCTCTCGCCGACCTTGTAGACGTCGCCGGCGCCGACGGTGAGGATGATATCGCCCGGGCGTGCCAGTGCGCGCAGCGTGCTGTCCAGCTCGGCAAAGCTCGGGCAGTAGATCGAGCCCTTCACCCGGTCGGCCAGGGCAGCGGAGGAGATGCCGATGGTGTTCTTTTCGCGCGCGGCGTAGATTTCCGCCAGCACCAGCACATCCGGGCGGCGCAGCTGCTCGACGAAGTCGTCGAACAGCGCCGCGGTGCGGCTGTAGGTATGCGGCTGGAACACCAGGATCGTGCGGGTATAGCCCAGCTGCTCCACCGTGTCCAGCAGCACCTTCAGCTCGCCGGGATGGTGGGCGTAGTCGTCGTAGACGTCCGCGCCGTTGTACTTGCCCTTGAACTCGAAGCGGCGGCCCGCGCCGTTGAAGCCGGCCAGCCCGTACTTGACCGCCGTCGGGCGGATGCCGAGGCAGATCGCCGCGGCGGTGGCGGCCAGGGCGTTCTTTACATTGTGCATCCCGGGCACATGCAGCGTCACGTCCGTGAACTTGCGGCCCTTGTAGATGACGTCAAAATGGCTGTTGGCGCCCTTGAACTCGATGTTGCGCGCCGTCACGTCCGCCTTTTTATCCAGACCGAAGGTGACCACTTTGCGGCTGATGCCCTGCAGGGTGTTCATCGTGTTTTCGTCGTCGGCATTGGCAACGACGATGCCGTTGATCGGCGTGCGCTCGGCAAAGATGCGGAACGAATGCTCCACATCCTCCAGGTCCTTGAAAAAGTCCAGATGATCGGCCTCTATGTTCAGGATCACCGCCACCGTGGGATGGAAGGACAGGAAGGAATTGTAGTATTCGCAGGCCTCCATGATGATGGTGTTGCCGTGGCCGACGCGGTGACCGGCGTTGAGCAGCGGCAGCGTGCCGCCGATCATCACGGTCGGATCCCGGTCTGCCGCCATCAGGATATGCGTACACATGGAGGTGGTGGTGGTTTTTCCGTGCGTGCCGGCAATGCAGAGTGCGTTCTGATAGTCCTTGGAGATCGCGCCCCAGGCCTGTGTGCGCTCGAACACCGGGATGCCCTTGGCGCGCGCCGCGGCGATCTCCGGGTTTTCGTCGTGTACGGCCGCCGTGCGGACCACAAATTCCACGTCGTCGGTGATATTCTCCGCCGCATGGCCGATCGTCACCGGAATGCCAAGCGCGCGCAGACTCTGCACGTTTTTGCTCTCGTTCATGTCCGAGCCGCTGATATCAAGCCCCATGCCCTTGAGCACCTCGGCCAGCGAGGACATCGACACGCCGCCGATGCCGACCAGATGACCGCGGCGGCCGGGCCAGAGATGATTGTTGAAATCGATCATAAAAATGAACTCCGAAAAACAGTATTGATGCGTCCGCTTAAAAATGATACAATGAAGAATGCGGGGGTAGGGCGGCCTTACCAAAAGGCCACAATTTAATACATTATATGCTCAATCCCCTCCGATTGCAACCATTTTTACGGGAGTGATGAAATGGCTTTGATCACACCGCCAAAATACGTCCGTACCGTTCTGACCACACTGCAGGCCAGAGGGCATCTCGCCTATCTTGTCGGCGGCTGTGTCCGCGATATGCTGATGGGCGTCCATCCCCACGACTGGGACGTCTGCACCAGCGCTCTGCCCGAGCAGGTGACCGAAATATTCCCGCACACGCTGGCGATCGGCATCCGCCACGGCACCGTAACTGTATTGATCGAATCCCGCCGGGTAGAGGTGACCACCTTCCGCAGCGAGGGCAGCTATTCCGACCACCGGCACCCCGACGCCGTGAGCTATGTCGGCGATCTGACCACCGATCTCAGCCGCCGGGATTTCACGATGAACGCCATCGCCCTTCCGCCCGACGGCCTCGTGGCCGATCCCTTCGGCGGCGTGCAGGATATTCAAAACAGAATCATCCGCAGCGTCGGAGATCCGGATCGCCGCTTTGAGGAGGACGCGCTGCGCATGTTCCGAGCGCTGCGCTTTTCCGCCAAGCTGGGCTTTACCATTGAAGAGCAGACCGCCGCGGCCATCACCCGTCAGGCGCATCTGGCCGCCGGGCTCTCGCCCGAGCGGGTGCGCGACGAGGTGGAAAAGCTGCTGCTGAGCCAGCGGCCCGAGCTCATGGGCGATTTGATCGCCGCCGGGCTTCTGGACGAATATCTGCTGCAGCGCCTGCCGCCCTACGCCACGCTCTACCGCCTCAACGCAGCGCCGCGCAAGGCGCTCTTCCGCTGGGCCATGTTCTGCGAGCTGCTGGAGGAGCAGGGCTGCATCCGCGCCGCGGAGGATTTTCTGCTGCGCCTGCGGCTGGACAGCCGCACGATCCGCTGCTGCAGCGACTGCGCGGCCATTCTCCGCCTGCCGACGCCGGCGCGGCCTGTGGAATGGAAGCGCCAGCTCAACCGCTATGGCGTCGAGGCCGTCACCTGCGCCGCCCGCTGCCGCGACGCGCTGCAGGGCGGCAGCAGCTACCGCGCGCTGCGCAGCGTCCTTAACAGCGGCGAGTGCTTCAGCATGAAGCACCTGGCCGTGACCGGGGACGACCTGCTCTCCCTCGGGCTGCGCGGGCCCGCGCTGGGCGACATGCTGCAGTTCCTGCTGGATTATGTGATGGAGTTTCCCGAAAACAACCGCCGCGAGCTGCTGCTGAGCCTTGCGCGCGATTCGGAGGAGAGCTGATGGAAGATTCCTGGACTAAGCTCAAGCGCGACTGCGGGCGCTGCGAAGCCTGCGGGCTCTGCCGGGGCCGGCACAACCTGGTCTTCGGCGACGGCAACGAGCGCGCGAAAATCATGTTCATCGGCGAAGGCCCCGGCGAGCAGGAGGACCTGCAGGGTCTGCCCTTTGTCGGCCCGGCGGGCAAGCTGCTGGACACGATGCTCGAGCTCATCGACCTTGACCGCACGAAGGTCTACATCGCCAATATCGTCAAATGCCGCCCGCCGCATAACCGCGATCCTCTGCCCGCCGAGCAGGAGGCCTGCAGCCCCTTTCTCGCGCGGCAGATCGCACTGGTCGAGCCGCGGATCATCGTCTGCCTCGGCCGCATCGCCGCGCAGGGCATCATGAAGGCCGATCTGCGCATCACCCGCGAGCACGGCGTCTGGTACGAGCACAACGGCTGCATGTACATGGCTACCTACCACCCCTCCGCCCTGCTGCGCGACGAGAGCAAGCGTCCCGAGGCCTTTGAGGATCTGGTCAAGCTGCGCCAGCAGATCCGGGAGATGTGCCCGGAAGTATATAACAATTAGAAATTCGGAATGATCCTCTGGAGTTTTTATGATACCATTCAAAAACGTCACCCTCTGCGATAAGCCCTGGGTGGATGAACTCGTCCGCGCGGAGAACAGCCCCAGCGCGGACTACAATTTCGGCAACATTTTCATCTGGGACCGGCGCTATAAGCAGCTGATCGCCCGCTGCGGCGACCGGATGCTCACCAAGCTCCGCTACGACGGCAAGCCCACCTTCGTATTTCCGATCGGCAGCGGGCCGCTGCGCCCGGCCATTGAGGCTCTGCGGGACTTTGCCGCCGCGAAAGGCTATCCCTTCTGCCTGCGCGGCATCACCGAGGCGCATCGCGTCATGCTGGAGGAGGAATATCCCGGTCGCTTTGCCTATCAGGAGGACGTCAACAACGCCGACTACATCTACCTGGCCAAGAAGCTCTCAACCTACGCCGGCAAGGCCCTGCACGGCAAGAAAAACCACTGCAACCGCTTTGAGGCGGAGAACGACTGGGATTTCGTGCCCATCACCCGCGAGCTGATCCCCGGCTGCCTGGACATGCTGGTAGTCTGGAACGAGGAGAACGCCGCGCGGCTCGACCCGAGCGTGGTCTATGAGCACGACGCCGTGGTGCGCGCCTTCGCGGCCTACGAGCGGCTGGGGCTGGAGGGCGGCGCGCTGCGCGTCGGCGGCAAGATCGTCGGCTTTACGATGGGTGAGATGTGCAGCAGCGACACCTTTGACGTGCACTTTGAAAAGGCCAACGCCAGCCTCAACGGCGCCTACCCGATGGTCTGCCGGGAGCTGACGCGGATGCTGATGGCGCGCCACCCGGATCTGCGCTACATCAACCGCGAGGACGACATGGGCCTGGAGCCGCTGCGCCGATCCAAGGAGTCCTACAAGCCGGAATACCTGCTGAAGAAATATACCGCGAGGTGGATCGATGACGGAAATCCGTGAGGTCCGGTCTGAAGACCGTGCGGCGCTGGTGGCGCTCTGGCATCGCGTTTTCGGTGATCCCGTTTCCTATGTGGAGGAATTCTTCCGTATTCTGCCGGAAATCGGCAGTGGAGTGGCGGCGATTGAAAATGGTATGCCCGTCGGTGCTGCCTATATGATCACCGCCCTGGAGCTCTGCGAGGGCGAGAAGAGCCGCCGCTGCGGCTATCTCTACGCGGTCGCGGTCGATCCCGCCGCCCGTGGCCGCGGCCTCGGCGGAAGTCTGTCGCAGGCGGCGGCCGTGCTCGGCCGCGCGCGCGGCGCGGAGCTGATCTGTACCCTGCCGGCGGAGCCCGGGCTCTACGCCTGGTATGAAAAGCTGATCGGCGTCCGCTGCGCGCTCTACCGTGAGCGGCGGGAACTGGCGAGCCGGCCCGGCCCCGCGCTGCAGCCGCTCAGCGCGGCGGCATACGCCCGGCGGCGCGAGGCGCTGCTTCGCGACCGGCCGCATCTGCGGCTGTCGGATGCCGCGATGCGGCTCGAGGAGGCCAACTGCCGCGCCTTCGGCGGTTTTCTCTGCGCCGTCGGGGACGGGATCGCCGCGGCCTATGTGGACGGGGATGCTGTCGAGGTGCGCGAACTTCTGGGCGCGCCGCCTGAGACCGCCGCGGCGCTCGGCGCAGCCCTCGGCACCGAGCGCGTGCGGCTCTGGCTGCCCGCGGAATCCGGCGAGCCTTACCTCGCCTTTGCCCCTGCCGAGCTGCCCAAAAGCACGGTCTGGAACCTGGCTTTCGACTGACGAGGAAAGATGGAATCGGACGCTGCGGAAGTTTACATAAGATTTAACATTCTCGTAACAGAATCCGGGTTTTTTCTGAAACAACTTGCCTATAATATAAGCACTGTAAGAAACAGTTTTCATCTTTTTCATTTTGTCCTCATCCCATAAAACAAAGCAGGGCGGTCTCCGCCCTGCTTTGTTTTTATTTCAGCAAAAATTCGCTTCGCGGGGCTTTTCGTTGGGGGATTGCGCCCTGCTGGGCGCAATCGCTTGCAAAGCAAAAAGCTCTGCCTGGCTTCCCCAAACTCCCTGTTGGCAAACGGCGGCGCGTGGGGTATAATAGCTTATCATTTCCCAGAAGGATCATTGTATATGGAAATTACAACAGAGAAACGCGAACGGGCCGTCCTGGCCGGTCTCTCGGCCGCCAGCATGGACGAGAGCGAGCGCTCCACGGAGGTCTCGATGGAGGAGCTGGCCGCCCTGGTGGATACCGCCGGCGGCGACACGGTGGCCATCGTTATGCAGAGCCGCCCCTCGCCTGACCCGCGCAGCTTCATCGGAGACGGCAAGGTGCGGGAGCTCAAGGAGCTTATCGCCGCCAACGACTGCGACATGGCCGTCTTTGACAACGAGCTGACCCCCTCGCAGATGCGCGTGCTGGGCGAGGAGCTCGGCGTGAAGGTGCTCGACCGCAGCGGTCTGATCCTCGACATCTTCGCCCAGCGGGCGCAGACCCGCGAGGGCCAGCTGCAGGTGGAGCTGGCGCAGTACAAGTACCTGCTGCCGCGCCTGACCGGCATGTGGACACACCTGGTGCGCCAGACCGCCTCCGGCGGCTCCTCGCCCATCGGCACGCGCGGCCCCGGCGAAACACAGCTGGAGACCGACCGGCGGCACATCCGCCGCAAGATCCAGAAGCTGGAGGAGGAGCTGGCCGCCGTGCGCAAGGTGCGCAGCACCCAGCGCCGCCGCCGCGAAAAGAACGCCATGCCCGTCGTGGCGCTCGTGGGCTACACCAACGCCGGCAAGTCCACGCTGCTGAACTGCCTCACCGGCTCCGATATTCCGGCCAACGACCGCCTGTTTGATACGCTCGACACCACCACCCGCCGACTGACCATCGACGAGACGACGGAGGTGCTGCTCTCCGATACGGTCGGTTTCATCCGCAAGCTCCCCACCCACCTGATCGAGGCCTTCAAGGCCACGCTCGAGGAACTGCGCTATGCCGACGTGCTGCTGCACGTGATCGACATCTCCAACCCCGAATGGGAGGCGCAGAGCCGCGTGGTGGACGATCTGATCCGCCAGCTCGGCGCGGAATCCACACCCTGTCTGCGGGTTTTCAACAAGTGCGACGCCTACATTGGCATCCTGCCCCACGGAGAGGATCTGGTGTGCCTGTCGGCCAGGAGCGGCGAGGGCACGGACGCGCTGGTGCGCAAGCTCTCGGAGATGCTGGACCGGGGCAAGCGCCGCGTGACGCTGCGCATCCCCTACGCCGAGGCCGGCGCTGTGGACGCGCTCAGCCGTGAGGGCGCCGTGCTGCGCCTCGATTACACCGAGGACGGCATCGAATGCGAGGCTGTGGTCGGGCCGGAGCTCTTCGGCCGGATCAAAAAATACATCCCGGGCTACGAGGAGCCGCGGGATGACTGGGATGACTGAAAAAAGCGGGAAGGCTGCGGCCTTCCCGCTTTTTTTCTTATTTGTCCATAACCGGCCGCATCCAGGCGACTTCGGCCTTGGGATCGTATTCGATGTCCTCCCAGTAATCGAAGGATGTCACGGCGCGATAATTATAGAACGCGGTGCGGATCGCGACGTTTTCGTCGGTGGCCCGCCAGCCGCCGTCCGTGGCGCTGAGGCGATCTTTATAGACGGTAAACTCCACCCGTGCATCGGGGTGCGCGTCGATAAAATCCTGCTTCTGTTCGGCGGTAAAGCCAACGCCGCGCAGCCAGCAGACCTTCAGGTTCGGCATATCGTCGAAGATCGAGGGGTCTGTGAGCATGTACTCGTGGCAGAGGTTCACGTCCTCCAGCTTGGTCAGCGACCGCAGCGGGCTCAGATCGGTGATGCGCATGCAGGCAAACAGCTCCAGATAGCGCAGCTCGGTAAGATTGGCCAGCGGAGAGATGTCCTTGAGCCAGGGATTGTCCACCAGGATCAGCACCTGCAGCTCTGTCAGCGTGCCGAGCAGGCTCAGATCCTGCAGATTGTTGTGGCCCAGATCCAGCGCCTTCAGATGCCGGCAGTATTTGAACAGCGGCGCCAGGTTGTCCGAGGTATACCGCGGCTCCCAGTCGGCGCCGCCCAGCAGGGAGGAAAAAGCCTGTATGTCGCTGCGCACGCTGTAGCGCCCGAAATTCACCCACCACAGGAAATCCACGTCGGGGTTGGCCTCCATCAGCGCGTCTTTTTCCGCGTCCGGCACCGAGACATCCAGCAGATCGACGGTTTTCACCCGCGGCAGCGCGCGCAGCGCCTCCGTCAGCCCTTTGGTGGACGCGGGCTTGAGCTCAGTCGCCTCCAGACTGTTCAGCGTCTCGCCGCCGTACTCATACAGCCACTCCACGCGGCAGTCCGGCAGCGCGTCCTGCAGCGCGCGCAGCGCTTCATATTCGCGGCTGCCCGTAGCGTCGACATATTCGAGCTGCGTCCAGGCGCTATAGGCCAGGATCTCCTCCGCGCTCTCGTCGGTGAGCACCAGCTCCGTCGGCATCGGCGTCGGGGAGGGCGTCGGCTCCGGCGTGGGCTCAGGCGTCGGAACGGCGGCCGCTTGAAGCGGCGCGTTTTCCGTCTCCGCGGGCGCATCCGCAGGCGTCTGCCCGGCCGACTCGGCGCCGCAGGCGCACAGCAGCAGCGCCAGCAGCAGCGCCAGCGCAATCAGCTTCCTCATGGATGTCCTTCTTTCTTCCGGTCAATTATCCGCGTTTTTCCACCGGTGCGGGGCAAAGGCTCTCGCCGGTGATTGGAACCGCGATCTTTCCCGCGCTGAGGTCAAAGACCCGCGCGCAAAAATCCTCTGCCCGCTCCTCCGGCAGCAGCACGCGCAGCGTGACCTCCGCGCCGTAGTCCAGGCCCGCCACGCTTCCGCCAAAGGCCGCGGTCTCCGTTTTCAGCCGCTCCAGCATGGCGTAGGGGCAGGGGACGCTTGCCTCCAGCCAGCGGCGCACGACGGAAACGCCCGCCGCGTCCAGCGCGTCCTTCGCGCTCTGGGTGTAGGCGCGCAGCAGGCCGCCGGTGCCGAGCAGAACTCCGCCGAAATAGCGCGTCACCACGCACACGGCGTTCGTCACCCCCTCGCGGCGAAAGACCTCGAGCATCGGGATGCCGGCGCTGCCCTGGGGCTCGCCGTCGTCGGAATAGCGCTCCGGGCCGCCGCGGATCAGATAGCACCAGCAGTTATGCCGCGCGTCGTAGTATTTCTTTTTCATCTCCGCGATGAAAGCGCGGGCCTCGTCCTCCGTCTCCGCGGGGCGGACGTGGCCCAGAAAGCGGGAGCGCTTTTCCGTCAGCTCCGCCTCGCCCGCGCCGGAGGGGATAAAATATTCGGTCATGCCGGGTTTCCTTTCTCCGCCGCGGCGGAGGGACTGTCCTCAGGCCAGCTTCTCCATCTCGTCGAGCAGTTCGCCGAAGAGCTGCAGGGCGGAATTGACCGGCTCCGGGCTGGACATATCCACGCCCGCGATCTTCAGCAGGGAGATGGGATCGGTGCTGCAGCCGCCGGAGAGGAACTTCTTGTAATCGGCCACGGCCGGCGCGCCCTCAGAGAGGATGCGGTTGGCGATGGCGACGGCGGCGGAGTAGCCGGTGGCGTACTGGAAGACATAGTAGTTATAGAAGAAGTGCGGGATGCGCGCCCACTCGAGGGCGATCTGCGGATCGGAGACCATATCGGGGCCGAAGTAGAGCTTGTTGAGCTCCAGATACTTCTCGCTCAGCGCCTCGGCGGTCAGCGTCGCGCCGCTCTCGGCCATGCGGCCCATCAGCAGCTCGAACTCGGCAAACATGGTCTGGCGGTAGATCGTGCCCTTGAAGGAGTCGAGGAAGTGGTTGATGAGATAGGCCCGCTCCTTCTTGTCCGTGGTCTTGGAGAGCAGGTGGCGCATCAGCAGCACCTCGTTGCAGGTGGAGGCCACCTCGGCCACGAAGATCACGTAGTCGCTGGTGCAGACGGGCTGGTACTTGCAGCTGTGGTAGCTGTGCAGGGCGTGGCCCATCTCATGCGCCAGGGTGAACATGCTGTCGAGCGTGTCCTTGTGGTTGAGCAGCACATAGGGGTGCGGGCGGGAGATGCCGGAGGAATAGGCGCCGCCGCGCTTTCCCTCGTTTTCATAGACGTCGATCCAGCGGTGGGCAAAGCCCTCCTTGAGCAGGTCGGTGTAGTCCTCGCCCAGCACGGAGAGTGCCTCGAGCACGGTGGTCTTGGCCTGCTCAAAATCGATCTTCTGCGCGGCGTCGGCCACGATAGGCGTGTAGACGTCGTACATGTGCAGCTCGTCCACGCCGAGCAGCTTCTTGCGCAGGCGGACGTAGCGGTACATCTTGTCGAGGTTGCCGTGCACGGCCTCGATGAGGTTCGTGTAAACGGGCACGGGCACCTCGGTGCGGTCGAGGCTTGCCTCGATGGTGCTGCCGTATTTGCGTGCCTCGGCAAAGAAGCGCAGCTGCTTGAACTGGGCGTCAAGCGTGGCGGCGATGGTGTTTTTATACTCGTCGATGCGGCCGTAGAGCGTCTCAAAAGCGTTGCGGCGCAGGACGCGGTCCTCGCTCTCCATCAGCGGGCCGTAGCTGCCGCCGGTGAGCGCGTGCTTTTCGCCCTTGCTGTCCTCGACCTCGGGGAACTTGAGATCGGCGTTGCGGAAGACGCTGCCGATGTTCTCCGGCGCGTCGGCCATCTCGCCGGCGGCGGCCAGCAGCTTCTCCTCCGCGGGGGAGAGAATGTGCGCGGCGCGGCGGCGGATCTGGTAAAGGACGCGGCGGTAGGTCTCCAGCTCGGGCTGGGCGATGTAAAAGAGGTTCAGCTTGTCCTCGTCGATGGCCATGATCTCGGGCGTGGCAAAGGCGGCCGCGCTGGAAATGGCGATGAGGCAGCTCATGGCCTTGCCGCGCATGTCCTGATAGCGGGCGTCGGCCTGATCCTGGTCGTTTTTGCAGCTGGCATAGCCGTAGAAGGGAGACAGGCGCAGCTCTAGCTCGTCCTGCCCCTTCAGATAGGCCAGCAGCGTCTCGGCGCTCTCGCCCAGGCGGCCCTGGAAGGCGGCGATCTGCGCGGGCATCTCCTTGAGAAGCTCATACTCGGCCATCCAGGCCTCGTCGCTTTCGAACATATCCTTCAGGTTCCAGGTCAGCTCCTCGGGAACCTCGCTGCGCTTGGTTTTGGGATCAATCATGGTGGATCTCCTTTCCAATTCAGTCAGTCGGGCGTCGTCCCTGCCCGCCGAAAAACTCGCGTAAAAATATTGTATCATATCCCCTGTCCATATGCAAAGAAAAACCGCACCATTGGCGCGGTTTTTCTTTGCTCTTCATTTTGTGGTGATTTTGAGCGGAACCGGTCGCGGGCAAAGCCTGCCTTCCGCGTCCATGCTGTTGAGGAGGATGAGCGTGTCGGCGTTGCGTTCATCCAGCTTGAGCAGCGCCCGGCGGAAGCGAATGCTCGGCAGATCGAGGCAGCAGTCGTGCTGCCAGATATAGACAAGCTGCTCGATCACCGTGTCGCCGCTGTCGCGCAAGGTCTGCAGGAGGGCTTCCTCCGGCGCGGGGTCCGTCCAGTCGCGCGAAGAAAAGACGTGGATCCCGCCCCTCGCGCTCCGCAGCGCGGTGACCTGCTGAGCCTCTGGCTCCTCGCGCAGGCGCTGTTCGGCACTCTCCCGGAGTTCCCGGAACCGCGCTTTGATCTCTTCCGTTGTCATCGCCCCTCTCCTTTTTATAATTATATTCTATCATACGGCCTGTTCGCGGTCAATTCCCCCTTTTCGGCGAATATATATGGAAAAGAAGCAAAAGGAGGATGACTATGGAGATTTATACCGTACGCCCCGGAGATACGCTCTACAGCATCGCCCGGCGGACTTCCACGACCGTGGAAAACCTGGCTTATCTCAACCAGCTCAATGACCCGTCCCGCCTGATCCCGAACATGGCGCTGCTTGTGCCCGGCGCGGAGCGGCCAAATCGCCAGGAGATCCTGGCCAACGCCTACGCTTACCCGAACATTTCCGACGCCACGCTGAATGAGACGCTGCCGGTTCTGAGCTTTCTCTGCCCCTTTTCCAACCGCCTGACGCTCAGCGGCGAACTGGTGACCATCGACGACAGCCGCCTCGTCGAGGCAGCCCTCGCGCAAAACGTCGCGCCCTTTCTGACCGTGACGAACCTCAGCGAGAGCGGCGGCTTTTCCAGCGACATCGCCCACGCGGTCTTTACCGACCAGGCCGTGCAGGACGCCGCCATTGACAACATCTTCGCCGCCCTGTCCCGCCGGCGCTACGCCGGAGTCAACCTGAACATCGAATACGTCTATCCCTTCGACCGGGAGAGCTACAACCAGTTCCTGCGGCGCATCTCCGGGCTGCTGCACGAGCGCGGTTGGTATCTGACGACGGCCATTGCTCCCAAGGAGAGCGCCGACCAGGAGGGTCTGCTGTACACCGCCCACGACTACGCCGCGCACGGCCGCTGGGCAGACTGGGTGGTGCTGATGACCTATGAGTGGGGCTATACCTATTCCGCGCCGCAGGCGGTGTCGCCCGTCAACCGCATTCGCCGCGTGCTGGACTACGCTGTGACGCAGATGCCCGTGGGCAGTATCCTGCTGGGCCTGTCCAACTACGGCTACCGCTGGCGCCTGCCCTGGCGGCAGGGCGACGCGGCCACCGTCATCTCAAACGCCGCGGCGCAGAACCTCGCCGTCTCCGTCGGCGCGGAGCTTCGCTATGACACCGTCGCCCAGGCCCCCTGGTTTTCCTATACCGACGCCTCCGGCCAGCGCAGCGTGGTCTGGTATGAGGACGTGCGCAGCGTGCAGGCCAGGCTCGATCTGGTGCGGGAATACAACCTCGCCGGCGTCAGCTGGTGGACGGTCAATCAGCTCTTCCGCGCCGGGCTGCGGCTGCAGGAGGACAATTTCACCGCGATCAAGATTCTCTGAGGTACCGTTTTCGTCATATTTTTGCAAATGATTCGCAATGCTTAGGTCACTAATTCCCCACATTTGCGGGGAAAATGCCTTAATTTTTGTTCAGAACCGCCACTTTCGACCTTTTTCGCTTGCCTTTTACACGCTTTTACGGTAAAATAGCACAGAACTTCACAAAAACTTGTTTTGCCATAGATATCTTGGATATCGTAGAGATACAGAAAGGAGTTTTTGCTATGAAAAAAACATCCGGCGCCCTTCGGCTCCGGCTGCTGTGTCTGGCGCTGTGCCTCGCCATGCTTCTGTCGCTGGCCGCCTGCGGCGGCGCTAAGGAGCAGCCCGAAGCGCCCGCCGAGCCCACGCAGGACACCGAGCCAACCCCGGAACCGACTCCGGAGCCGACGCCAGAGCCCACACCCACGGTGGATAGTCTGGCGATCTACTACATGGGCGAGCCGATCAAGGACAACGACTGCACGATGAAGGTCGGCGAGACCCTGCCGCTGTCTATCGTCGCCACGCCCGGCGGTGTGTCCGGCGAAGTCACTTGGACCGTCGATCCGATCTGTGAGGATTCGTTTGAACTGACGGTCAGCGAGACGGATCCCTACCGTGCCTCCCTGAAGGGCGTCAGCGTACTGCCGGACGGTGCCGGCGGTGCGAAGATCAGCGCAGCGCTCTATGGCGCCAGCGCCGAGATCATCGTGCACGTGCTGCCCGGTGAGGGCGGCGTCACCTCGGTCTACAAGCCCTCCGAAGATCAGACCGTGGAAATCCGCCGTGCGCGCGGCGACTACCCCGTCAGCAGCATCACCATCACCCCGGGCTACGAAACGCGCCTGTCCGCCGCGCCCCTCAAGGGCGGCAAGGCCAGCGACGTCGTCTGGTCGATGGATGAGCAGGCCGAGAAGATCCTTGCCTTCACCCCGAGCAGCGCCTATCCCGACCAGATGATCCTCGAGTGCTTCGGCAGCCTGCCCGCGGGCGTGTCCTATGTGGAGATCTACGCCGAGCTCGACGGCTACACGGCCACCTGCAAGGTGCTCGTAGACGGCTCCAACGCCGGCTGAGCGGCGCCTCCCGTTTTTCGCAGATTTCTTGATTTTCGCCTCCGTCCAAGATATAATATGGACGGAGGCGATTTTCTTGCGTTTTTCTTCCCTCTGCCGCGCCTTTGGCGCCTGGATGATATTGCTGATGCTCCTGGGGCTCTGCGCCTGCTCGGCCCCCTCGCCCGCCCCGACTCCCGCGCCGACCGCGGCGCCGGAGGAGACGCCGACCCCCGCGCTCAGCGGGCGCTGGACAAGCTCCCTTGACATCGGCGAGGAGCTGTCGGCCGCGCTGGGCTTTGACCTGACGCCCTGGCTGGAGGCGCCCCTGACGGCCGAGCTCCGGCTCGAGATCCGCCCGGACGGCACCAGCACGCTCACGCGCGACGACGCATCCTGCGCCCCGGCGCTGCGCGCCGCGCTCGCCGCCTGCGTCAGCGAAATGCAGGCGCAGGAGGACGGCGAAGCGCTCAGCGGTCTTGCGCTGGCGGAAGCCCTCGGCGCAGACCCGAACGATTTTGCGGCCGCGATCTGCGACGAGCTGCTGCTCCTGCCCGTCGTGACGGCCGGGCGCTATGACGATGCGCACGGAGAGATCCTCTGGAACGACGGCGCCGTCTGGCCCCTGGTTTTGGGGGACGGCGCGCTGCGCGTCGCTCTGCCCGATTCCGGCGAACTGCTCTTTTCTCCCGCGGACTGACTTCGAAGGAGGATTCTGACATGAAAAAGATTCTCTTACTCGGCACCGGCGGCACCATTGCCTCCGAGATGAGCCCCGACGGTCTGACCCCGGAGCTTGGGCCGCAGCAGCTGCTGCGCTATGTGCCAGCGGTCTCGCAGCTGTGCGAGGTGGACTGCCTGTCCCTGTTCAGCATCGACAGCACCAACATCACGCCCGCGCACTGGATGCGCATCACCCGCGTGCTGCGCGAGCGTTACGACGACTACGACGGCTTTGTCATCAGCCACGGCACCGACACCATGGCCTACACCGCCGCGGCGCTGAGCTATCTCGTGCAGGGCGCGAAGAAGCCGATCGTCATCACCGGCGCGCAAAAGCCCATCAACTACGACTCGACCGACTCCAAGCTGAACCTGACCGACGCCTTCACCTGCGCCTGTTCGGAGCTGATCCACGGTGTGTGCATCGTGTTCAGCGGCCGCGTCATCCTGGGCACCCGCGCCCGCAAGACCTGCTCCAAGAGCTTCGCCGCCTTTTCGAGCATCAACTACCCGGAGCTCGCGCAGCTGCACGACCACCGGCTGATGAGCTATATCGAGCCGGACTATCTGCCCGCGCCGCGCTTTTATGAGGAGATGGATGAGAAGGTCGGTCTCGTGAAAATGATCCCCGGCACCGATTCCGAGCTGCTGGACTTCCTGCTGCGCCGCAAGGACGCGCTGGTGGTCGAGTGCTTCGGCGTTGGCGGCCTGCCGAGCTATGACAACGACCTCCTGTTTGACACCGTGCGCCGCTACACCGACGAGGGGCGCTTTCTCGTGATGACCACGCAGGTGCAGAACGAGGGCTCCGATCTCTCGGTCTACGAGGTCGGGCACCGGCTGAAAAGCAATCGCCGCGTGCTGGAGGCTTACGACATGACCAGCGAGGCGGCACTGGCGAAGATCATGTGGATCCTCGGCCAGACCCGCGACGCGGACGAGGTTGCGCGCCTGTTCTATACCCCGGTGTCGCACGATATCCTCTATCGGGGCTGATCCTATGAAAACCGTACTTGTCATCGGCGGAGGCGCGGCCGGCATGATGGCCGCCCTGACCGCCGCGGAAGATAACAGTAACCGCGTCGTGCTGCTCGAGCGGCAGCAGCGGGTCGGCCGTAAGCTGCTGGCCACCGGCAACGGCCGCTGCAACCTGACGAACATCGGCGCGACGGCGGCCAACTACCACGGCGAGCAGCCCGATTTTGTGCGCCCCGCCCTGCGGCAGCTGCCGCCGACGGAGACGCTGGCGCTGTTTCGCTCCTTCGGTCTGCTGACCGTGACGGAGCCGAGCGGCCGGGTCTATCCCCTGTCCGACTCCGCCTCCAGCGTGCTGGACGTGCTGCGCTTTCAGCTCGCGCAGCGCGGCGTGGAGCTGCGCTGCGCCTGTCCCGCGCGGGAAATCCGCCGGGAGAAGGGCGCATTTGCCGTACTGACCGACGAAGAAAAGCTTTTTGCAGACAAGCTGATCGTCGCCTGCGGCGGCGCGGCCGGGAAAAAACTCGGCGGCGTGACCGACGGCTATGAGCTGCTTGCACCGCTGGGCCACAAGCGCACAAAACTCTATCCCTCGCTGGTGCAGCTTGTCACGGATCCGGACTATCCGCGCGCGCTCAAGGGCGTGCGGGCGGACGCCGCGCTGCGGCTGCTGCGCGGAAAGAGCTGCCTTGCCGAAACGCGCGGCGAAGTGCAGTTTACCGAGCGCGGCGTCTCCGGTCCGGCGACCTTCGACCTCAGCCGCGCGGCGTCCGCCGGCGGCGAGGGGCTCGTGCTGCAGCTGGATTTCCTGCGCGACTATACCGACACGCAGCTGCGCGCCATGCTGATGCAGCGGCGCGCAAGCCTGCCCGATCTGGACGCGGCCGAGCTGCTGACCGGCGTCGTGCACAACCGCCTCGGCAAGATGCTGCTGCGCTACAGCGGCGTCGATACGCACAAGCGCGTCGGTGATCTGAACGACCGGGAGCTGTCGCACGCAGCGGACGCCTGCAAAAACTTCCGTCTGCCCCTGCGCGGCACCGAGGGCTTTGACAACGCCCAGGTCACCGCGGGCGGCCTGCGCACCGCGGATTTCGACCCGGAGACGATGCAGAGCCGTCTCGTGCCAGGTCTCTACGTCTGCGGCGAGCTGCTGGACGTCGACGGCGACTGCGGCGGCTACAACCTGCAGTGGGCCTGGGCCAGCGGCCGGCTCGCCGGGAGGCTGCTGCCATGATCCTGATTCGCAATCTGAAGCTGCGGCCGGACGAGCCGCAGGAGCGCCTTCCTGCGCTCGCGGCCAAAAAGCTGCGCATCGACCCATCGGAGATCCGGGACTGGAGGCTCGTCAAGCGCTCTCTGGACGCGCGCAAAAAGCCGGACATCTTCTATGTCTGCTCGCTGGCGCTCTCGCTGCGCGGGGACGAGGCGCGCCTGATCGCGCGGCTCCGTGACCGCGACGTGCTGCCCTATGAGGAGCCCGTGTATGAGATTCCCGCTGTTTCCGCGCCCGCGTTCCGGCCCGTGGTGGTAGGCTTCGGCCCGGCGGGCATGTTCGCCGCGCTGCTGCTCTCGCTCGCCGGGGCAAGGCCCATCGTGCTCGAGCGCGGGCAGGACGTCCTGACGCGCCGGGCGGCGGTGGAAGCCTTCCGCGCGGGCGGCCCGCTCGATCCCGAGAACAACGTGCAGTTCGGGGAAGGCGGCGCCGGCACTTTTTCCGACGGAAAGCTGAACACCGGCACCCACGACAGGCGTATCTCCTTCGTGCTGCGGCAGTTTTTCATGCACGGCGCGCCGGAGAGCGTCGTCTATGACGCCAAACCGCACATCGGCACCGACGTACTGGTGGACGTAGTGCAGAATTTCCGAAAAACCATCCTCGCCCATGGCGGCGAGATCCGCTTCGGCAGCCGCGCGGAGCGCCTTGTCCTGCGCGACGGCGCCGTGGCCGGGCTGGAGGTCTGCTGCGGAGGTGCGCACTATACCCTGCCCTGCGAGCGCGTGATCCTCGCCATCGGCCATTCCGCGCGCGATACCTTTCTCACTCTGCATGAACAGGGCGTTGCGATGCAGGCCAAGGCTTTTTCGATGGGCGTGCGCATCGAGCATCAGCAGGAACTGATTGACCGCGCCCAGTACGGCCGGCCTCGCGGCAATCTCCCGGCGGCGGATTACGCGCTGCATGAAAAACTGCCGGACGGGACGAGCGCATACAGCTTCTGCATGTGCCCCGGCGGCGAGGTCTTTGCCGCAGCCTCGGAAACAGGCGGCGTCGTCACCAACGGCATGAGCTTCTCCAAGCGCGACGGCGAAAACGCCAATGCGGCGCTGCTCGTCACGCTCAAGCCGGAGGATTTTCCGGAAGACGACGTGTTCTCCGGCCTGCGCTGGCAGCGCCGCATCGAACAGGCGGCCTATGCCTGCGGCGGTGGAAACTACCGCGCACCGGCGCAGCTATCCGGCGATTTTCTTGCCGGGCGGCCCAGCGAGGGTCCCGGCTCCGTCACCCCGAGCTACCGCCCCGGCGTCGTCTGGTGCGACCTGCACGAGATCCTGCCCGCGCGTATCACGCGCGTTCTGGAGCAGGCGATCCCGGCGCTCGGCAAAAAGCTGCGTGGCTTTGACGATCCCGACGCGGTGCTGACGGCGCCCGAGACCCGCTCCTCTTCCCCCGTGCGCATCCAGCGGGACGAACGCTGCGAGGCCCCGATCCGCGGGCTCTATCCCTGCGGTGAGGGCGCGGGCTATGCCGGCGGCATCACCTCCGCGGCCGTGGACGGACTGCGCTGCGCCGAGGCCGTGCTGGCCTCTCTGAATTGAACTACTTTTTTAAGGAGGAATCATCATGACGTTCAGAAACCTGACCGTGAAAGAGTGCTTTGACAACCCCAAAACTGCGGCGGTCGTCAAGGAGCTCGCCCCCAACCTGCTGAAGTACCCCATCAAGCTGTTCAACAAGAGGAGCTGCGGCGAGATTTTTGATCTGGTCGTCAGCAAAAAGATCCTCCCCGCCGACACGGCGAAGAAGATCGAGGAAGAAATCAACAAATTGCTGTGAAGAACGAAAAAAGGCTGTGACTTGGGTCACAGCCTTTTTTCATTTTCACTTAGAAAATCAGTTCGATCAGAAACACAACGGCGCAGCAGGCGCCGGACACCGCGAGCAGGTTGCCCTTCCACAGCGCCACGGCGATGCCGACGACAAGCGCGGCGATGCCCGCGGCCGGGATGGCGGTCGCCTCCACAATGGCGGGAAAGGTCATCACCGCGAGCGTCACATAGGGCACATAGCGCAGAAAGGAGCGCACAAAGCGGCTCTTGATCGGCTTGCGGATCAGCGTCAGCGGCAGCACGCGCACGGCGTAGATCGTCGCAAAGGCGATCAGGATATAGACCAGATTACTGTGCATGGTTTTCCTCCTCCCGGATCGGGAACAGCAGCGCAACGATGGCGGAAATGCCGACCGTCAGCAAAATGGTTCGCGTGCCGGTCGAGAGCGCGGCCAGCGCCGGGATCGCACCGAAGGCCCAACTGCACAGGAAGCCCGCCAGCACGCAGCAGGCGACGGAGAGCTCCTTTTTCGCCGGCGGAATGATGATGGCGAGGAACATGCCGTAGAGCGCAACGCTCAGCGCGCTCACCACCCGGGCACTGAGCAGCAGACCCAGGCGGATGCCGAGGGCGGTTCCGAGCGCCCAGCAGGGCGCGGCCACCGCCACCGCGCCGTAATAATAGGCGGGCTTGAGGTCGCCCTCGCGGGCGACGGCGATGCCGAAGAACTCGTCGGTGATGTAATTGCCGATCAGCAGGCGGTGGAAAAAGGGCGTGCTCGGCGAAAAGCGCTGGCTGAGGGCGCAGCTCATCAGAAAATAGCGTGCGTTGGTGATCAGCGTCACGAGCGCCAGCTCCCAGTAGGCGGCGTTGGCGCCGATCAGGGTAAAGAGCGCGTACTCTCCGGCGGAGGCGTTGCAGAGGGCGCTGGCCAGAAAGCCCTGCGCGGGGCTCAGGCCGACATTG
The DNA here is from genome assembly GCA_902801295.1 of Oscillospiraceae bacterium. Taxonomy (GTDB): domain Bacteria; phylum Bacillota; class Clostridia; order Oscillospirales; family Oscillospiraceae; genus Limivicinus. The sequence goes on from CADCHN010000010.1 coordinate 29,120, forward strand.
CGCGCCGCGATGCCGAGGGAAAAGGATACGGCGAAATAGCCGAGGGCGATGGGAATCCCGTCCTGCATACCGTTCAAAAAGGCTGCCCGTCTGTTGTTGGTTCGTCTCATTCGCTTCCCCTCCCTTCGACAGCCGCTCTCGGTTATATCACAGCTTCGCAGGGAATGCAAGACAAAAAAGACCGAACGGGAGGGCTTTTCCCTCCCGTTCGGTATCAAATTCGGCAATTATTTCACTTCGCGGCTGCTGTCCCAGGCCTCGTAGCAAAAGTCAAACAGCGGCAGCAGGCGCGTAAACAGCGCCGTGAGCGTCTCCGGCAGAGTATCGGCATAGGCCTCGCCGCCGTGATCCCACTCCCGGCCGACGCTGATGTATTTTCGGTTGTACCAGGGGTTGAGGAGCTCGCCGCGGTCGGCCTTCAGCCGTTTATAGGGCTCGCCCCAGAGCTTCCAGCCCGGGCCGATCTGCCGCAGGATGCGCTCAAAGCGGGCGGGATTGGCGTCGATCTGGCGGCGGAAGGCCTCCATCATCGCGGGGCTGGCGTCCCAAAAGCCCATTCCCGCGCTGGTTCCGGTGCGGCCGATCTCAAACCAGAAGGCCGGGCCGAGATTGTGCTGCTCCTCCTGATAAATCACAAACCAGAGGTTGTCCTTGTACGGCCCTCGGCCGAACAGGCGCCGAGCGTCGCGGTAGATGCGGGAATTGTGCACGGCAAAGCGGCGTTCCGGAAAGTGCTCGCGCATCAGGCGCAGCGTGTCGGCGGAGAGCGCCTTGAAGGGACGGTTGACCACATTCTCAAACTGCTCTTTGTGCTCCAGAAACCAGGGCCGTTCGTTATTGAAGCTCAGTTCCCAGAAAAACTCCCCGGTCTGCGGCGTAAAGCCATGAAAATCCATGCCTCGTTACTTCCTCTTCTTCGCAGCGTAGCGGAACATCCACACCACGAGGATCACCAGCGCGACGATCAGCACGATGCCGAGCACCGTGTCCAGCGCACCGTGCAGCAGGCCGATGGCGCCGGACACCAGCTTGATCGCCAGCACCAGCACGAGGATTCCAACAGCGGCGGCCAGAACCCCGCCGATCAGCTTTCCGTTTTTCATCCGATCTCCTCCTGTTTTCCGAGTCTTCCCAAGATTTCTTCAAAATAATCCGGCAGCGGTGTTTCCAGCTCCACCAGGCGCCCGTCGGCGGGGTGGAGAAAGCGCAGACGCCGGGCGTGCAGGCATTGACCCTCGAGGCCCTTGTCCGGACAGGGAGCGCCGTAGAGCCCGTCGCCCAGCAGCGGGTGAGCGATGCTTGCCATGTGCACGCGGATCTGGTGCGTGCGCCCGGTCTCCAGGCGGCAGCGGATGTGGGTATAGCCCCGGTAGCGCGCGAGCACCTCCCAGTGCGTGACGGCGGCTTTGCCATTTTTGCGGTTGACGGCCATGCGCTTGCGGTCGGTTGGATGGCGGCCGATCGGCGCGTCGACCGTGCCCGCGTCCTCCTTCAGCGTGCCCCGCACGATTGCCTCGTACTCGCGGCAGAGACTGTGATCGGCCAGCTGCGCCGCAAGTCCCTGATGCGCCGCGTCGTTTTTCGCGGCGACGATCAGTCCGGAGGTGTCCTTGTCGATGCGGTGGACGATGCCGGGACGCTTCTCGCCGCCGATGCCGGAGAGGGAGTCGCCGCAATGCCAGAGCAGGGCGTTGACCAGCGTCCCGTCCGGGTGGCCGGGCGCAGGGTGCACCACAAGACCGCGCGGCTTGTTGACCACGATCAGGTCCTTGTCCTCATACACCACGTCCAGCGGAATATTCTGCGCCACCAGCGGGATCTCCTGCAGCTCCGGCAGCCGGATCACAAAACAGTCGCCCGCCTCGGCGCGCGCGTTTTTCTTCACGGGCAGGCCGGCGCGCGTCACGCGGCCCTCCTCGATCAGCCGCTGCACGGCGCTGCGGCTCACATCCTCCAAATGGCGCGCAAGGAGAGCGTCGATCCGATCGCCGCTCTCCTCTGCGTAAATGATATATGGTTCGTCCATGCCTTATCTGAACTCGGCCAGGATGTCCTCCAGGCTGAATTCCTCAGTCTCCGCGGCCGGCTGCGCCTTGGGCGCGGCGGGTCTGGCCTTCGGCTGCTCGGCCACAGGCGCGGGTGCAGGCGCTTTTTCCACGGGCTTCGGCGCCTCGACAGGTTTGGGAGCCTCCACGGGCTTGGCGGCGGGCTTCGCCGCAGCGGTCTTCTGCGCGGCGGCCTTCTGGTTGGCGCGCTCCCACTCGGCGAAGGGATCCTGCGGATCGACCACCGGTGCTGCGGGCGCGGGGGTGGGCGCAGGCTGCGCTTCGCGGGCCTTGCGGGCTTTATAGCGTTCGTAGTCCTCCTCAAAGCTGCTCTGGCGGCTCTTGGCAGGCTTTTCCTCGGGCTCGGCAGCCTTTTCCTTCCGGCGCTGCTTTCTCTCTTTACGGCGCACGGGCTTGTCCTCTTCTTCCTCTTCCTCGTCCTCGAGCTCTTCTTCGTCTTCAAGCTCGTCCTCATCCGCCTCGCGCTCGACCGCCTTCTTGTTGCCGCCGAACAGGATATAGAGGATCAGCAGGAAGCAGAATACCGTGATAAAGATATCCGCCACGTTGAAGATGGGGAAGTTGATGCCCTTAAGGCCAAGGAAGTTCACTCTCTCCAGGAAGTCCAGCTTGATCATGTCCTGCACCTTGCCCTGGCTCATCAGACGGTCGATGGCGTTAGACAGACCGCCTGCAGAAATGAACACCAGGCTCCAGCGGCCGAGGCCGCCCTTGATCAGGTTGGTAGACAGGGCGATAATCGTCAGCAGCGCGATCAAGCCGGCCACGCCGATAAAGATCACGGTCGCGTTCTTGTCGGCCAGGAAGCCGAAGGCGCCGCCGGGATTTTGGGCGTTCACCAGGCTGATTACATTGGGAACCAGGGTGTAGGGGAGTATATTGGCGTTCGTGGACACCCAGAGCTTCGTCCACTGGTCAAGCACGATGACCAGCAGGGCAACGATGGCATACAGCATATCTTTCTCCTCCTGTTGCGGAATACTGCGTGGGCTGATAAACGGTCAGGCTCTGTTTCTGTCGCCTGAGAGGCTGAGGCAATTAATCTTCCATGGCGGCGACGACCGCGGCGCAGCGCGGGCAGAGGCCGGTTTCGGGATCGGCTTCGACGGAGTGCATCCAGCAGCGCGGGCACTTGATGCCGGGCGCCTCCTTCACGGAGACGGTAAGCCCGGGGACGTTCACGCCCTCGCCGGTAACGGCGTCGGCCTCGTCCTCGCCGTCCTCGGCGACGAGGCAGCTCGACACGATGAAGAGCTCGGCCAGATTCATGCCTTCCACGGCCCGGACGCTCTCGCGGGCGCTGTCGCTCTTCACGCGCAGGGTGACGGCAGCCTCCAGGGGCTTGCCGATGCGCTTGGCAGCGCGGGCAGACTCCAGCACGAGGTTGACGTCGCCGCGCAGGGCGATCAGGCGATCCCAGCGGGCCAGCTCCTCCTCGCTGAGGGCGTAGGCCTCGAAGGGCGCGTTCATCACGTTGAGCACCACGTTGCGCGGATCGTCGCCGGACCGGTGAGGCATGGCCTGCCAGATTTCGTCGCAGGTGAAGGCCAGGATCGGCGCAAACATCTTCGTCATGCTGTCGAGGATCAGCCAGAGCGCGGTCTGCGCGCTGCGGCGCTTGAGAGAATCCCTCTCTTCACAATATAACCGATCCTTGATAATGTCAAGATAAAAACTGGAAAGTTCTACAACGCAGAAGTCGTTGATGGCGTGGGAAACCACATGGAACTCATAGTTATCATACGCATCCGCGACCTTTTTCATCAGCGCGTTGAGCTTGGTGACCGCCCAGCGGTCGAGCTCGAGCATCTCCTCCGGCGCCACAAGCCGGTCGGCGTCAAAGCCGTCGAGGTTGCCGAGGCAGTAGCGCGCGGTGTTGCGGAACTTGAGATAGTTCTGGCTAAGCTGCTTGAAGATCTCCTTCGAGCAGCGCACATCAACATGGTAGTCGGCAGAGCCGGCCCAGAGGCGGATCATGTCGGCGCCGAACTCCTTGATGATGTCGGCGGGATCCACGCCGTTGCCAAGGGACTTGTGCATGGCCTTGCCCTCGCCGTCCACGGTCCAGCCGTGGGTGAGGCATTCGCGGTAGGGCGCGCCCTGGCCCATCGAGCCGACGGCCGTCAGCAGCGAGGACTGGAACCAGCCGCGGTACTGGTCGCCGCCTTCCATGTACATGTCGGCGGGCCAGAAGCCCTGGTCGCGCTTCATGGCGGCGTAGTGGGTGGAGCCGGAGTCAAACCAGCCGTCGAGGGTGTTGGTCTCCTTGGTGAAGTGCTTGCCGCCGCAGTGCGGGCAAACAAAGCCCTCCGGCAGCAGCGCTTCCGCCTCGCGCTCAAACCAGGCGTTGCTGCCCTCGCTCTCGAAGATCTGCGCGACGGATTCGATGCTCTCCTCGGTGCAGACGGCCTGCTTGCAGTCGGCGCAGTAGAACACCGGGATCGGCAGACCCCAGCGGCGCTGACGGGAAATGCACCAGTCGCTGCGCTCGCGGATCATCGCGGCCATGCGGTCTTTGCCCCAGGCGGGCAGCCACTTCACGTCCTCGCAGGCCTTGATCGCGTCCTCCTTGAAGGAGTCGACCGAGCAGAACCACTGGGGCGTGGCGCGGAAAATGATGGGGCTCTTGCAGCGCCAGCAGTGCGGATAGCTGTGCACGATCTGCTCGGAGGCGAAGAGCGCGCCGCTCTCCTTCATGTCGGCGAGAATGACGGGGTTGGATTCTTCGGTTTTCAGTCCGGCGTACTTGCCGGCGTAGTCGGTGTGGCGGCCCTGATCGTCCACCGGCACGACCATCTCGATGCCGTAGCGCGAGCAGGTGGCAAAGTCGTCCGCGCCGAAGCCGGGCGCCGTGTGGACGCAGCCGGTGCCGCTGTCCATGGTGACGTAGTCGGCCAGCAGCAGGCGGGAAGTCTTGGGCAGGAAGGGATGCTTGGCGAGCATGTTCTCAAAGAAGGCGCCGGGATGGGTCTCGACAACCTCATACCGCTCGTAGCCGCCGAGCTTCATCACCTTTTCGCTCAGCGCGAGGGCCATGATGAACATCTCGCCGCTCTCGGCGCGCAGCACGGCGTACTGCTCGTCCGGATTCAGGGCGATGCCCAGGTTGCCGGGCAGGGTCCAGATGGTGGTGGTCCAGATGACGAAGGAGAGGCGCGACAGGTCCAGATGGCTCAGCTTGCCGAGATCGTCCTCCATCGGGAACTTGACATAAACGGTGGTGCAGGGGTCGTCCTGATACTCGATTTCCGCCTCGGCCAGGGCCGTTTCGTCCTTGGCGCACCAGTATACAGGCTTGAAGCCCTTGTAGATGTGGCCGCCGCGGTACATCTTGCCGAACACGCGCACTTCCTCAGCCTCAAAGCCCTTGTCCATCGTGCGGTAGGGGTGCTCCCAGTCGCCGATGACGCCCAGGCGCATGAAGCCTTCCTTCTGCTTCTGCACATACTTTTCGGCGTAATCGTGGCAGGCGGTACGGAAATCGGAGACGCTCATGGCCTTGTGGTTGAGCTTCTGCTCCTTGATGATGGCGCTCTCGATGGGCATGCCGTGGTTGTCCCAGCCGGGAATATAGGGGGTGTAGTAGCCCCGCATAGCATAGGAGCGGACGATGAAATCCTTGATGGATTTGTTCAGGGCGTGCCCCATGTGGATGTTGCCGTTGGAGAAGGGAGGTCCGTCATGCAGGGAAAAGCGAGGCTTGCCCTCGTTTTTCTTCAGCAGCTCGTGATAGAGGTCCTGCTCCTGCCAGGCCTTGAGCATGTCGGGCTCGCGCTTGGGCAGGCCGGCGCGCATCGGAAACTCGGTCTTCGGCAGGTTCAGCGTTGCGTTATAGTCTTTGGCCATGTTATTGTTACTCCTGATTGCTTCGAATATTGCAGGGGAAAATTCAAGAACGGGGCGCGCGCCTTTGCGCCCGCCCCGAAAAAATGCGTATCCGGCGCTCTCGGTCCGACCAAAGCCGACGAGGCGCGCGCATTGACGGTGATTGGTTCAGCGTGTTCTTACAGGTTAAAGGTCTGGGTGCTGTCCTGCGGCTTGTCTTCCTTCTTTTCGTCGACGCTCAGATCGAGGTCGAGCTTAATGTCGTTGTCGGCCTGCAGGCGGGAGACGGTGTCCTCGATGCTGCGCACGGTGTCCTCGACCTCGACGGGGGCAGGAGCCGGCTCGGGCTCCTCGACGGGCTGCTCGGGCATAAAGCCGCGGCCAACGTTCTCCAGAGCCTGGAACTGGCGGCCGAAGGCCTCCTTCGCTTCCTCGACATAGCGGGCCGTGGCGGCCTTGGCGGCGGCCAGACGGTCTTCCTCTTCGCGGGTCGCCTGGGCGATCGAGCCGATCTTGGCCTGCACCTGCTTCTCGGCGTCGGCGATCATGGCGGCGGCACGGCCGCGAGCATCGCTCTCGATCTGGATGGCCAGTTTCTGAGCGGAGAGCAGAGCACGCTGGGCGGCTTCCTCATTGGCGCGGTATTCCTCAATCTTGTCCACAAGAATCTTCATCTTGCTCTTGAGCACCGCGTTTTCCTTCTGGGCGGCCTCGGTCTCGTTGGCCAATTCATCCAGGAAGGCGTCAACGACGTCCATGTCATAGCCGTCTCTGCGAACGGTCGCAAAGGTTTTCTCGCGAATATCCTGAGCGGTAATCATAGTTTTATCCACCTTTCAATAATACTCTGTCTCTGTTTCGCTGATTTCAGAAATACTGTCCGTCGCTCTCGGGCATTTCGTCCTGCGGGGCGACGAGATCCACATTCTGCGGAGTGATGAAATAGGTCTTGCCTGCCACCGGGGTCACCTTGCCGTCCATGGCGAAGGTAATACCCGAGATGAAGTCCAGCAGGCGGCGTGCCCGGTCGGTGGGCTGGCCTTCCAGCGTCATCACCAGGGAGCGGCCCATCTGCAGATAGCCGACCAGGTCGCCGGCCTCCTCAAAGCTCTTGGGGTTGAAGAGGATGACCTGTGTGTCGTTGCCGCCGAAGTTGACGGTGCGCTCCTTCAGCGGGCGCTGGGGGCGGGGCATGACGGGACGGGGACGGGCGGCGCCCTGCGGGGCACTCTCCTTTTTCCCCAGGCCGAGCGCCTCGAAAAAGCCGCCGCGACGGGGCTGTTCCGGCTGTCTGGCCGGCTCCGGCTCCTCTTCGTTTTCCGCCGCAAAGGTGTCCTCAAAGGCCATCTGCGCCGGCGTCACGGCAGGCTCGTTCTTGCGGGCCATGTCCGCGCCTTCGAAGAAGTCGTCCTCGTCGTCGTAGGGCTGGGTCAGTTTTTTGAGTTCGTCCATGAAACCCATGGCGTTTCCTCCGTTATGTTTCTTGCATTTGGTAAGGGCGCGGGCCGAAGATCGCCGAACCGACGCGCACCATATTGGAACCGCAGGCAATCGCGCAGGCAAAATCCGCGCTCATGCCCATGGACAGAAAATCCATAGATACATTATCGTATTTTTTCCCGCTATTGTCAACAAAAAGCTTCTTCATTTTTGTAAAAAACAGTCGATTTTCTTCCTCGCTGCGGCCAGCCGGCGGGATACACATCAGCCCGCGCACACGGATATGGGAAAATGCGGCAGCGGAGGAAAGCGCTTCCGGGATCTCCTCCGGCGCAAAGCCGGACTTGCTCTCCTCGGCCCCGATATTAACCTCCAGCAGCACGTCCTGGGTCATGCCGCGCTTTTCGGCGCAGCGGTCGATGCCCTCGAGCAGCGCCAGGCTGTCCACCCCATGGATCAGCGAGGCCAGGCCGACCACCTGCTTGACCTTGTTTTTCTGCAGATGGCCGATAAAGTGCAGCGGCGCGCCCTCATAGGCGCCCTGCGCCTGCTTTTCCAGCATCTCCTGCACGCGGTTTTCGCCGCAGACATCCACGCCGGCGGCGATCGCCTCGCGTACGCGCTCAGCGTCGTTCATTTTGCTGGCCGCCACCAGTGTGATTTCCTCCGGCTTTCGTCCGGCGGCGACGGCCGCCGCCGCGATTTCGGCGCGGATCCTCGCCACATTTTCCGTAATCGACATGTTCTGTCCTTCTTTCTGTCCGCCGCCGGCCCTGTTTTCGGCCGGCGGCGTCTGTTTTTTCTTTATTCCTCTGATTCCAAAGAGATCGGCCTCGGCGGCACCACGGTGGAGATCGCATGCTTGTAAATCAGCTGCTGCTTCCCGTCGCTCTCGAGCACCACGGTGAAATTGTCAAAGCCGCGCACGATCCCGTGCAGTTGAAAGCCGTTCATCAGAAACATCGTGATCTGCGAGCGGTCGCGGCGCGCCTGGTTGAGAAAAAGGTCCTGGAGATTCTGCGTTTTCTGCATGTTTTTCTGCTCCTTTGTATGTAGCTTTTTCTGCCCACGGCAGATACAGCCATCATACGATAAAGCAGGAAGCGCATCCCGTCGAAACCCGTTAAGTCCAAGCGCCGATTTCCGAATTCCGAATGGTCTCCATCGCCCAGGCAAAGTCCGGCTCGCCCGTCCACTCGATCCACAGCGCGCCCTTCGCGCGGCGAAACCAGGTGAGCTGCCGCTTGGCATAGCGGCGGCTGGCCTGCTTGATGAGCGCGATCGCCTCGGCGCGGCTGATCTCGCCGCGCAGCGCCTGGGCGGCCTCCTTGTAGCCGATGGCCTGCATGGCCGTACAGTCGGCCGGCACGCCGGAGCGGAGCAGCGCCTCGACCTCTTCAAAAAGGCCCTGTTCGGCCATCTCGTCCACACGCCGGTCGATCCGCGCGTAGAGCGCGGCGCGGTCGGCGTAGCTGAGCACGATCCGCCCGGCCTCATAGCGCGGCGGCAGACGCCGGGTCTCCTCGTCGTGCTCGGTGATGGTTTTACCGGTCATCGTCCAGACCTCGAGTGCGCGCACAATGCGCCGCCGGTCGCTCGGCGCAAGTTTTTCTGCCCGCGCGGGATCGACCTCCCGCAGCCGCCGGTGCATCGCCTCCGCGCCGAGGCGGTCGTATTCGGCGTTCAGCCTCTCGCGCAGCGTCTCGTCGCCGTCGTTTGCGGCGAAATCGCGCCCCGCGATCAACGAGTCGATATAGAGCCCGGTGCCGCCGACGAGGATCGGCAGCCGCCCGCGCGCGAGAATCTCGTCGCAGCAGCGCGCGGCCTCGGCCACATAGCGCGCGACCGACCAGTTTTCCTGCGGCTCGGCCACGTCGATCATATGGTGCGGCACGGCGGCGCGCTCGGCCGGCGTGGCCTTGGCGGTGCCGATGTCCATGCGGCGGTAGATTTGCATGGAGTCAGCCGAGACGATCTCGCCGCCGGTCGCCCGGGCAAGCTCGATGCCGAGACGGGTCTTGCCTGTGGCCGTCGGGCCGCAGACGACCAGGATTTTTCCTCTGCTCATACGATCCTCTTGAACATCTTGTCCAGATCCTTCCGGCTGAGCGCGACGGACACCGGCCGCCCGTGCGGGCAGTACTTCACGCGCCCGCTGAGCACCTCCTCCACGATGCGCTCCAGCTCCGCCTCCGTGGTGTCCCAGCCGGCCTTGATGGCCGCCTTGCAGGCCACGGTGTGCAAAATCTCGTCCCAGACCTGCTGCTCGCCGAGGCTCTTGCCGCGCCGCAGCTTCTCGCAGATCTCCTCGAGCGCCGGGCCGATCTCGCCGGCGTCCATGTCGGCGGGCACGGCACGCACGATGTAGTCCCGCTCGCCGAAGGGCTCGATCTCAAAGCCGAGCTCTGCCAGCAGCTCGCCGTTTTGCTCGATGAGCTCCGCGTCCTCCGCCGCAGGGCGGACGGTCACCGGCACCAGCAGGCTCTGGGCCATGATGTGCCGCTCCTGCGCACGCAGGCGGTCGAAATTCATGCGCTCGTGGGCGGCATGCTTGTCGATCAGCAGCAGCTCCTCGCCCAGCTCGACGATGATATAGGTCTTCATCGCCTCCCCCACGATCTTGTGGTCAGGGAGGCTTAACTTTTCAACATTTTGAACAGGTTTTTCCACAATTTTGCTGCCGGCGGGGGCGGAAAAGCCTGTGTTTACGGGCGTTTCCGGCGTTTTTTCCTCCCGTGCGGGCCGGATCGGCAGATCCAGACGCATCTGAGCCTCCGCGCCGCCCTCGCGCAGGGCGGTTTGGCGCTGCCATCCGGGCGCCGGAACGGGTGCGCTCGGCCGCGGTGCGGGAGTGGCCGCAGGCTTGACGGCATAACCGCCCGCACGGAAATCGGCGGCGCTCATGGTTTTGTAAAAGTCCTTTTTCGGCTCCGCCATCTGCCGGGTACCGGCCGAGGGCTCGACCGCGGCGCTGCGCCCCTCGCCGGAGAGGGCAGAGAGCACCGCGTAATACACCGCGTCAAACACGGTTTTCTCGTCGGAGAACTTGACCTCGGTCTTGGCCGGGTGCACGTTCACATCCACCGCGGCGCAGCTCATATCCAGGTACAGTACGCACGAGGGATAGCGCCCGGTGAGCAGGGTGTTTTTATAGGCCTGCTCGAGCGCCGCCTGCAGCAGCGAGGACTTGATGAAGCGGCCGTTGCAGTAGAAATACTGCTCGCGCCGGTTGCCGCGCCCGGCAGAGGGCGAGGACGCGTAGCCCGTAACCTTCACGCCGCCGTTTTCGCCGCTGCACAGCAGCAGCTTCGAGGCGGCCTCCCGCCCGAGCAGGGCGTAGACGCAAGACTCGATGCGTCCGTCGCCGGGGGAGAAGAACTCCTCCTGTCCGTCGCGGATACACCGCACGGAAACCTCCGGGCGGCCCAGGGCGCAGCGCAGCGCCGTCAGCACACAGGCGGCAGCCTCGCTGCGGTCGGATTTCAGAAATTTCAGGCGCGCGGGAGTGTTGTAAAACAGATCGCGCACGATCATGGTCGTGCCCTCCGGGCAGCCGGCGGGCAGCATGTCGCGGATCTCCCCGGCCTCGAGCAGCACGCGGGTGCCCGCCTCGTCGCCGCGGCGGCGGGTGGTCAGCTCCACGCGCGACACAGCGGAGATCGCCGCCAGAGCTTCGCCGCGAAAGCCCATCGTCGCAATGCTCTCCAGGCCGTGCTCGTCGCGCAGCTTGCTGGTGGCGTGGCGAAGGAAGGCCACGCCCGCGTCCTCCGGCGACATGCCGCAGCCGTCGTCGGTCACGCGGATATAGGTCGCGCCGCCCCCGCGCAGCTCCACGGTGGCATTCTTCGCGCCGGCGTCAAAGGCGTTCTCCGTCAGCTCCTTGATGACGGAGGCCGGACGCTCGACCACCTCACCCGCGGCGATCAGATCGGCCACGTGCGGATCCAGTATATGTATCATTGGCATCGTATCACTTCCTGACGCTTGATTATACATGATTTCTGTTGAAACTTCCACCCGTTTTATGCTAAAATACAATGTAAAAATTTTTGCTTCGAGGGACATGCCATGAGACAACGACAGGTCATTGAACTTTCAGAAATCAAGCGGCAGGAGGAGATCTGTGCGCGGATTTTCGAGCGCGTCACCGCCGACGGGCAGCGCCCGCTCGCGCTGGTGGACACCTACGGCTGCCAGCAGAATGAGGCCGACAGTGAAAAGCTGCGCGGGTATCTGGCGGAGATGGGCTACGGCTTCACGCAGGACGAATTCCAGGCCGACGTGATCGTGGTGAACACCTGCGCCGTGCGCGAACACGCCGAGATGCGCGTGCTGGGCAACGTCGGTGCGCTCAACCACTCGAAAAAGGCCCGCCCCGGGCAGATCGTGGCGGTCTGCGGCTGCATGGTGCAGCAGCAGCACATGGCCGAGAAGATCAAAAAGTCCTATCCCGTGGTCGACCTGGTCTTCGGCCCGCACGAGCTCTGGCGCTTCCCGGAGCTGCTCGAGCGCGTGCAGACGCGCCACAAGCGCGTGTTTGCCACCGAAAAGAGCGACGGCGCCGTGGCCGAGGGCATCCCTCTCAAGCGCGACGGCACGGTCAAGGCCTGGCTGTCCGTCATGTACGGCTGCAACAACTTCTGCACCTACTGCATCGTGCCCTATGTGCGCGGACGGGAGCGTTCGCGCCTGCCCGAGGACATCCTCGCCGAGGCGCGCTCTCTGGTCGCAGCGGGCTACAAGGACATCACCCTCCTGGGCCAGAACGTCAATTCCTACGGCAAAGACCTTGCCTGCGGCGTCGATTTTGCCGACCTCATCCGCATGGTCAACGACATTCCGGGCGACTTCCGCATCCGCTTCATGACGAGTCACCCCAAGGACGCGACGGAAAAGCTGTTCCGGACCATGGCCGCGTGCGAAAAATGCTGCCACCAGCTGCACCTGCCGGTGCAGTCGGGCAGCGACCGCATCCTGAAAGCCATGAACCGCAGCTACGACAGCGAAAAATACCTGCGCCAGGTCGCGCTTGCGCGGCAATACATGCCCGATCTCGTGCTGACGACGGACATCATCGTGGGCTTCCCCGGCGAGACCGAGGAGGATTTCGAGGCCACGCTGAAGCTCTGTGAAACGGTGCGCTATGACGCGATGTTCACCTTTATCTACTCCAAGCGCGTCGGCACGCCGGCAGCTTCCATGCCCGACCCCTACACCCGCGAGGAAAAGCAGCGCCACTTTGACGCGCTGACCGAGCTTTCCAACCGCATTTCCGGCGAAAAGCACGCCGAATACGAGGGTAAAACGCTCCGCGTCCTGATCGACGGCGAGACGGGCCGCGAGGAATATAACCTCTCCTCCCGCACCGACGGCGGCCGCCTCGTGCATCTCAAGGGCGATCCCGCGCTGATCGGTACCTTTGCCGACGTCACGATCACCGCCAGCAACACCTGGGCGCTGTACGGGGAAATTCGAAATTCGGAATTCGGAATTCGGAATTGAGGAGACCCTTCTATGGCTGATAAGAACGAAATTGCGGAGAAAAGCAAGCTTTTTGCTTTGCGGATCATCCGTCTATATCAATATCTGCGAACAGAGAAGAAAGAATACGTGCTGGGCAAGCAACTATTACGGAGCGGTACAAGCGTCGGTGCAAATGTGCGGGAGGCCAAGCGCGCTCAGACGGATGCCGATTTTTATGCGAAGCTGACCATTGCGCTGAAAGAAGCGGATGAGACCGCCTATTGGCTGGAGCTTTTGCATGAAAGCGGTATTCTTGACAATGCTGGTTTTGACAGTATATACGCTGATTGCCAGGAACTGATCCGTTTGCTGACAGCGATTACGAAAACGCTGAAAACGAAAGGATAACATTTTTCGTGCGACACAGATACAGAAAGGAGAGCGCTTTCGGTTCGCTTCGGAACTGTCATTCCGAATTCCGAATTCCGAATTCCGAATTATCATGGCAGAATTAACGCCGATGAAGCGGCAGTATTGGGAGATCAAGCAGAAATACCAGGACTGCCTGCTCTTTTACCGCCTGGGCGATTTTTACGAGATGTTCGACGACGACGCGAAGATCGCCTCCCGGGAGCTGGATCTGGCCCTGACGACCCGCGACCGCAATGTGGAGGATCCCGACGAACGCACCCCGATGTGCGGCGTGCCTTACCACAGCGCCGAGACCTATATCGCCCGGCTGATCGCCAAGGGCTACAAGGTCGCCATCTGCGAGCAGACCGAGGATCCTGCCCTGGCCAAGGGGCTGGTGTCCCGCGACGTGATCCGCATCATCACCCCCGGCACCGTGACCGAGAGCTCGATGCTGGAGGAAAACCGCTCCAACTACATCGCCTCGGTCTTTCTCGGCCAGGCGGACGGCGGCGTCGCCTTCTGCGATCTGAGCACCGGCGAATTCTGCTGCGCCGGCTTCCGTGAGGACGCACTCAGCCATGTTCTGAACGAATTGGGGCGGTTTTCTCCGCGCGAAGTTCTGCTCTCCCCGGGCGCCGACGCCTGCCCCGAGCTGCGCGATTTTCTGGCCCAGCGCCTGAGCGCCATGCCGGAGATCAGCGGCACGCAGTTTGAGTACATGCCCTGTGCGGTGCTGCTGTGCCGCCAGTTCGGCTATGACGACGTCGACGCGAGCGGCCTCGGGGAAGACCCCGCCGCCGTCTGCGCGGTCGGCGCGCTGCTGCAGTATCTGATCGAGACGCAGAAATTCGACCTCAGCCACATCAACCGCCTTGATCTCTTCGCCGGCGGGCGTTATATGGAGCTCGACTGGGCCACGCGGCGCAGTCTGGAGCTGACGGAGTCGCTGCGCAGCGGCGAAAAGCGCGGCAGCCTCCTCTGGGTGCTGGACAAGACCAAGACCCCGATGGGCAGCCGCCTGCTGCGCGCCTGGATCGAGCGGCCGCTGCTGTCCGCGGTGGCGATCCGCCGCCGTCTTTCGGCGGTGCAGGAGCTGGTGAACGACAACGTGCGCCGCGGCGAGCTGATGCTCATTCTGCGCGGCATATCCGACATGCAGCGTCTGGTGGGCAAGGCGGTCTACGGCACCGCCGGCGGGCGCGATCTTCGCGCGCTGTGCAGCTGCTGCGCGGCGCTGCCGAAGCTCAAAGAGCAGCTCGCGTCCTTCCGCTCGGCGGAGCTGAGCGGGATTTACGCCATGGACGAGCTGAAGGACGTGTTCACGAAGATCGACGTCGCCCTGGACGACGATCCCCCCTTCTCCGTGCGCGAGGGCGGCATCCTCCGCGCAGGTTATGTGCCTGAGCTTGACGAGCTGCGAAATATCCGCGACAACGGCTCGCGGCTCATCCAGGAGCTGGAGTCGCGCGAGCGCGAGCGCACCGGCATCAAGAAGCTGAAGGTCGGCTACAACAAGGTTTTCGGCTATTACATCGACATCCCTCGTTCGGCCGGACTGGAAAACGTCCCTGCCGATTATATCCGCAAGCAGACTCTCGTATCCAATGAGCGCTACTTCACCCAGGAGCTCAAGGAGCTGGAAAACAGCCTGCTCACGGCGCGCGAGCGCATCAACGAGCTCGAATACCGGGTCTTCTGCGAGCTGCGCGACTATGTGGCCGCGCAGGTCACCCGCATCCAGGCCACGGCCGAGCTTGTAGCAAAGCTCGACGTGCTCTGCGCTCTGGCCGAGACCGCCGTGCGCAACAACTACACCATGCCCGAGGTCGATACCTCCCGCCAGCTGCAGATCGTCGAGGGCCGCCACCCGGTGGTCGAGCAGACCCTGCGCGATGTGCTCTTCGTGCCGAACGACACGCTGCTCGACGACCGCGACAACCGCGTCGCCATCGTTACCGGCCCGAACATGGCCGGTAAATCCACCTACATGCGCCAGACGGCGCTGATCGTGCTGATGGCGCAGATCGGCTCCTTCGTGCCTGCGAAAAGCGCCGTGATCGGCATCGTCGACCGGGTCTTCACCCGCATCGGCGCCTCGGACGACCTCGCCTCCGGCCAGTCCACCTTCATGGTGGAGATGACCGAGATGGCGAACATCCTCAAGCACGCCACCGCGGCGTCCCTCCTGATCCTCGATGAGATCGGCCGCGGCACCTCCACCTACGACGGCATGGCCATCGCCCGCGCAGTGCTGGAATTCTGCGCTGACAAGCGCCGCCTCGGCGCCAAGACCATGTTTGCCACGCACTATCACGAGCTGTCGGTGCTCGAAGGGCAGCTGCCAGGCGTGCGCAACTACAACATCACCGCCAAAAAACAGGGCGGCACGCTGGTTTTCCTGCGCAAGATCATGCCCGGCGCCGCCGACGAGAGCTACGGCATCGAGGTCGCCAAGCTCGCCGGCCTGCCGGACAACGTGATCGGCAAGGCCAAGGGCTATCTCAAGGAGCTGAACCAGTCCGGCGCTGCGCCGCAGGCCGGCGCGTCTCGGGCGGACGACCAGATCAGCCTCGCCGACGTAGGCACGGACGAGGTGCGCAGGGAGCTGCTGAAAACCGATATCAACAGTCTCTCGCCTATCGAAGCGCTGAATCTGCTCTTTGAGCTGCAGCAGAAAGCGAGGGGATGAGCATGCCGATGGAAATGAACAGCCGCCTGAGCAAAAAACAGACGATCGCCGTGCTGATCTGGCTGCCGGTACACATTCTTGCCCTTCCCTATCTGCTGAGCATCCCAATGATGATGGGCTTTTTCAGCGACATGACAGCCAACCTACTGGTCTACGTCATCGGCGCGGCCTATATGCTGCTGGTGCTGCGGCGCTTTTTCCGGCAGGATTTTGATACTCTTTGCGACCGCCCGCTGCGCGTGCTGCTGACTGTCGTCGGCGCCTATTGGCTGGCCCGTTTCGGCGAAGTGCTGATCTCGCTGCTGCTGGATGCGCTGTCCGTCACAGACTCCAACGGCAACAACGACGCCGTCATCGAGATGGCCAAGGCCAACATCGGCCCGACCGCCGCCATGGCCGTGATCCTCGCGCCGATCGTGGAAGAAGGCCTGTTCCGCGCCGGCATTTTCGGCCTGATCCGCCGCAAAAGCCGTTTCTGGGCCTACACAGCCAGCATTCTGCTCTTTGGGCTTTACCACGTCTGGCAGAGCGCGCTGTACGACCCGCGGCAGCTGATTTTCATTTTGCAGTATATCCCCGCGTCCTTCGCGCTCTGCTACACCTACGAACGCACGGACTCGATCTGGGGCAGCATTTTCCTGCACATGCTCACAAACGGAGTCTCGATGCTGGCGGTGACAATGGTATGAGCGGAGCATTGCAGGAACTGCGGGTCATCGCCCGCATTGAAACCGATTTCCCGACCAAATTCGGCATCCCGCGCCAGGCCGGCGTTGTGGAGGAGCTGGAAGGCCGGATCGTCTTTGAACCGGAATACCGCAATCCCGACGCACTGCGTGGGATCGAGGGCTTTACCCATCTCTGGCTGATCTGGCAGTTTTCCGAGGCCGTAAGAAGTAACTGGTCGCCCACCGTGCGTCCGCCGCGCCTGGGCGGCAACACGCGCCTGGGCGTGTTTGCCACGCGTTCCCCCTTCCGGCCGAACCCGCTGGGACTCAGCTGCGTAAGGCTGCTGAGGTTAGAGCAGGATCCGGCGCGCGGGCCGGTGCTGCGCGTCTCCGGTGCCGATCTGATGAACGGAACCCCGATCTACGACATCAAGCCCTATCTGCCCTATGCAGACTGCAAGCCAGACGCAACGGGCGGCTTTGCCCCGGACGCGGGTGCGCGCCTGCATGTGGTTTTTTCACCCGGCGCGGCGGACGCCGTGCCGCAGGGCAAACGCGATGCGCTGCGCGGCGTGCTGGAAAATGATCCCCGCCCGCGCTATCAGGATGATCCCGCGCGTATCTACGGCATGGATTTCGCGGGGATGAACGTGAAGTTTCGCGTGGAAAACGGCGAACTGACCGTACTATCTGTTGAATCAGTGAAAAAGCCCCGGATCAATTGATCCGGGGCTGAATCATAAAAATCAAGCCCTGCTCGATTGAGCAGGGCTTGTGTTGGCATTGACCTATTTTCCCGGTCCGTCGCCAGACAAGTATTTTCGGCACTGGTGAGCTTAACTTCTGTGTTCGGAATGGGAACAGGTGGACCCTCACCGTTAAAAACACCAAC
>CADCHN010000011.1 GCA_902801295.1 Oscillospiraceae bacterium
AGCTAAAACTAAAGGGCCTGACACCTGCTCAACACAGATACCAGACCCTTCAGGTCGCTTAATTAATTCTTTTGTCTAACTTTTGGGGTTCACTTCACTGTGCGTCGGGCGATTTTCTTTATTGCTGATAATGGTGCGCGTCCTGCAGAACCATCTCTTTGACCTTCAGCAGCCGTACCTTGGTGGCGTTTTCGTTTTCCTCCAGCTTCATGGCGATATACTTGATATTGCCCTCCAGCTCGGGGATCATCACGTACTCCAGGGCATTGACGCGGCGGCGTGTCTTTTCGATTTCCTCCGCCAGCAGCTGCATGGTCTTCTCGACCTCGGCCAGCTCCAGCATGTCCTGAAAGACGAGCGAGAGCTTTTCCAGCGCGTCGTCCAGCTCGCCGGAGGTCTGCGCAAAGCCGTAGGGGTAGACCTCGGAAGGATCGTTGTTTTTGGTTCGGAAGCTGTAGCGGGGCACGTTGACGCTCATGATGTTTTTGTACGTCATGCCCAGCTCCACGCTCTGGCGCGGGTAGAGCAGCGCCTGCTCCATCATCTCGGGGCTCATGATGGCGGACGCCACCTGCAGCGAGGCGAAGGCGGCGGTCAGGCCCTCCTCCACGCGGATGCGCAGCTCTTTGTTGCGCTTGACCACGTCCATAAACTGACGCATCAGCTCATCACGCTTGTCCTTGAGGAGCTTATGGCCGCGGCGCGCCGTTTTCAGCCGTCCCTTGAGCTGGTTGAGCACCATGCGGGTCGGGGTTATAGCCGTACTTGCCAAAAAGCATCACCTCCGTTTCATCTGATCGGCTGCCCGTTATTCCTGGGGCAGGTACTTGTCGATGAACTCGGGCTTGATGCGCTTGAGCTCACGGCGGGGCAGGATCTTCAGCAGCTCCCAGCCCAGATCCAGGGTCTCCTGGATGCTGCGGTTGGTGTTGTTGCCCTGGCTGACATAGCGCTTCTCAAATTCATCCGCGAACTTGGCGAAGAGCTTGTCGTCCTCGGAGAGGGCGGCCTCGCCCAGGATCGTCATCAGCTCCTTGGCATCCTTGCCGCGGGAGTAGGCGGCGAAAAGCTGGTTCATCGTGCCGGCATGATCCTCGCGGGTCTTGCCGACGCCGATGCCCTTGTCCTTCAGACGGCTCAGGGAAGGCAGCACGTCCACCGGCGGCACGATGCCCTTGCGGTGCAGGTCGCGGCTGAGGATGATCTGGCCCTCGGTGATGTAGCCGGTCAGGTCGGGAATGGGGTGGGTCTTGTCGTCTTCGGGCATGGTGAGGATCGGGATCATCGTGATCGAGCCCTTCTTGCCCTGGCGGCGGCCGGCGCGCTCGTAGAGCGTGGCAAGGTCGGTGTACAGGTAGCCGGGATAGCCGCGGCGGCCGGGCACTTCCTTCTTGGCCGCGGACACTTCGCGCAGCGCTTCGGCATAGTTGGTGATATCGGTCAGGATGACCAGCACCTGCATATCCTTCTCAAAGGCCAGGTACTCGGCGGCGGTGAGCGCCATGCGCGGGGTGGCGATACGCTCGACGGCCGGGTCGTTGGCGAGGTTCGAGAACACGACCGTGCGGTCGATGGCGCCGGTGCGGCGGAAGTCGTTGATGAAGTACTCCGACTCCTCAAAGGTGATGCCGATGGCGGCGAAGACGACGGCGAAGGTCTCGTTGTCGCCCAGCACGCGGGCCTGACGGGCGATCTGCGCGGCGAGAGCGGCGTGGGGCAGGCCGGAGCCGGAGAAGATCGGCAGCTTCTGGCCGCGGACCAGGGTGTTCAAGCCGTCGATCGTGCTGACGCCGGTCTGGATAAACTCAGCGGGATAGGCGCGGGCGGCAGGGTTCATCGGCAGGCCGTTGATGTCCATATGGGCCTCGGCCAGGATGTCGGGGCCGCCGTCGATGGGACGGCCCATGCCGTTGAAGACGCGGCCGAGCATGTCCTCGGACACGGCCAGCTGCTGCGGGTGGCCCAGGAAGCGCACCTTGGTCTGCGCGAGGTTGATGCCCTGCGCGGACTCGAACAGCTGCACAACTGCCTTGTCGCCCTCGACCTCCAGCACCTTGCAGCGGCGGACTTCGCCGTTGGGCAGCTCCAGCTCGCCCAGCTCGTCGTAGGTGACGCCTTCGACGTTCTCGACAACCATCAGGGGGCTGGCAATCTCACGGATGGTTTTATATTCTTTGATCATGCGTCCTCACCTCCGGCAATGACTTCGGCGATCTCTTTCTTCATCTGCGCCTCGATGGCGTCGTAATCGGCGGCGAAGGTCTTGGCGTCCGCCATCTTGGCGCGGCCGATCTTCTCGCGGGCGGGGATGGTGAAGAGCGCGTTCATATCGACGCCCTTGCCCAGTGCCTCGCGGCACAGCGCGTCGTAGCGCAGCACCAGATCCATCAGCTTAAACTGCTTGGCATAGGAGGAATAGGCGTCCTCGTCCACAAAGGCGTTCTGCTGCAGGAAGTCCTCGCGGATCATCTTCGCCGTCTCCATGGTCAGACGGTCAGCGGGGCTGAGCGCGTCCTGACCGACCAGGCGGACGATCTCCTGCAGCTCGCTCTCCTCCTGCAGGATGTGCATGGCCTTGGTGCGGTTTTGCATATAGGCCTCACCGAACTGCTCGGTGTACCAGGGCTCGAGCGTATCCAGATACAGGGAATAGGAAGTCAGCCAGTTGATGGCCGGGAAGTGACGGGCGTAAGCCAGGGAGGAGTCCAGTGCCCAGAAGACCTTGACGATACGCATCGTGGCCTGGGAGACAGGCTCGGAGATATCGCCGCCCGGGGGCGACACGGCGCCGATGGCGGTGACGGAGCCGCGGCGCTCATCCTGGCCGAGGCACTCGACCACGCCGGCGCGCTCGTAGAACTGCGCCAGACGGGAGGCCAGGTAGGCAGGGTAGCCTTCTTCACCGGGCATCTCTTCCAGGCGGCCGGACATCTCACGCAGAGCCTCGGCCCAGCGGGAGGTGGAGTCAGCCAGAACGGCCACGTCGTAGCCCATGTCGCGGAAGTACTCGGCAATGGTGATGCCGGTGTAAATGGAGGCCTCGCGGGCCGCCACAGGCATATCGGAGGTGTTGGCGATCAGCACGGTACGCTTCATCAGGGGTTCGCCGTTGCGCGGGTCCTTCAGCTCGGGGAACTCCATCAGAACGTCGGTCATCTCGTTGCCGCGCTCACCGCAGCCGATATAGACCACGATGTCCACGTCCGACCACTTGGCCAGCTGGTGCTGCACGACCGTCTTGCCCGAGCCGAAGGGGCCGGGGACGGCGGCGGTGCCGCCCTTTGCGATGGGGAACATGGTGTCGATGATGCGCTGGCCGCTGTTCATCGGGCGGCTGGGGACGTATTTCTTCTCATAGGGGCGGGCGATACGCACGGGCCAGCGCTGGATCATCGTCAGCTCATGCTCTTTGCCCTTCCCGTCGCGCACAACGGCGATGCAGTCGGTAATCACGTGGCTGCCGCTCTCCACGGACACGACCTCGCCGGACACGCCGTTCGGGACCATGATCTTGTGGAGGATGGCGCTGGTCTCCTGCACGGTGCCCAGCACGTCGCCGGGGCCGACCTTGTCGCCGGGCTTTGCCACGGGCACGAAGTCCCAGAGCTTCTCCCGGTTCAGCGCCGGCACGTCGATGCCGCGGGTGATGGAGTCGCCGGCGGCGGCGCGCATCTCGGGCAGGGGGCGCTGGATGCCGTCGTAAATGTTATCCAGCATGCCGGGTCCGAGTTCCACGGACATGGGCATGCCGGTGGTGACGACCTGCGCGCCGGGTCCGAGTCCGGAGGTCTCCTCATAGACCTGGATGGAGGCGCGGTCGCCGGTCATGTTCAGAATCTCGCCGATCAGGTGCTGAGAGCCCACGCGCACAACGTCGGAGACGTTGGCGTCCGCCAGGCCCTCGGCCACGACCAGCGGGCCGGATACCTTGGTAATAGTTCCGCTCATATCGTTCGTTCCTTCCTTTTCGTAATTGAAGGTCGGGCGCTCAGTCGCCCAGGATGTTGGTGCCGACGGCGCGTTCCACGGCCGCCTTCAGGGCCGACTGCCCAAGTCCGATGCTGCCCTCGCGGCCGGGGATCAGGATGATAGCCGGCTTGGGGCTGTCCTTGAAGCGGTCGATCTCGTGGCTGAGCTCTGCCGCCAGCGTCTCCTCGAGGTAGATGATGGCGTAGTCCTCGCTGTCGCGGGTCAGATGGCGCAGGACCTGACCGGCCTCCGCGGCGTTGGCCGCGGGATAGGTCTCCAGACCCAGAGCCTTGAAGCCCATGACGGTCTCCCGACCGCCGATGACTGCAATTTTAAGCATACAGATCACGCAGCCTTTCCCGGATCGTCTGCGGGGCGATGCCCGCGAGCCTTCCCGTCAGGATCATGCGGACTGCGGTGATCTCGTTCTCCACAGCCGCGAGATAGGCCAGCACCGCCTCTTCTCCGAAGGAGACGAGCTTGGCGCCGCGCAGATAGGTCATGACCGCGTTGTCGCAGGCGCGCTCAAAGGCGGTCATGCTGCCGCCCTCGGCGGCGGCTGCCCCGAGAGAGGCGGCCTCTGCCAGGGCAGAGCCGTTGAAGATCGCCGCCAGGCCTTCGCCGCCGGCGGCGGCGAGACGATCGGCGTCCACCCGGCCGCCCGGCACCAGTGCCAGTCGAAGGAAGTCCGCGTTTTTGCCCAGGCGGGCGGTGCGCACCGCGCTCTTGAGGTTGGTGCTGTCGGCCAGGACGCTCACATAGCCCCGGACAAACTCACCCCGCGGCGCTGCCAGCGTAGAAAGCTCCTCAAAGCAGGCCCTGTCCAGCGCGAAATCCGCCAGCTGCGGATTGGCCGTGCGGGCCAGCAGCTCCCTGCCCTCGGCGATCGCTTTGGCAAGGGACGCCGGCAGCTCGTGCAGCCGCTCCTCCCGGTAGGCCGCCAACAGAGCCTCGGGGGCCACGCGGCCGGATGCGCTCATCAGCGGCAGCGGCTCGCTCTGCGTCGCCTCGGCCTTCAGGATGACCTTGGCGTTGTGGTAGTCATACTTGACGCGGAAGAGATCCACCAGATCCCTGGCGGGCGCCTGCAGGGAGAGCTCCCGGAAGACCTCCGCCCGCGTGCGGGACAGAGCCCGGTCGATCTCAGATGCATTGCTCTGGGACATGTCCTCATAGCCGCAGTCGGTCAGGAGCTTGGCGCACTCGGCATAGGAGGGCGCATCCAGCATCCGCTCGGCCTTTTCGCGGCTGAGCATCCGCACTTCCCGCGCGCGCAGCATCGAGGACAGAAACAGATAATCTTCTCGTTTGGTCTGCAATCCAATCCCTCCTGTCCGTCGGGATCAGTCAAACAGCACGCCGGCGAGCTCCGAGGACATCTCGCTGCGCTGCAGCTCCACCAGGAGCTCCGCAGTGCAGTTGGTCTCGATGCTGCCGCGCCGGAGCAGCAGGCCGCCGGCAAAGCCGCCCTCCGCCGGGGAGAGCTTGAGCGCGGCCGGTTTTCCCGCCGCGGCGAGCCTGGCATTGGCCGCCTTGACCGTCTTGTCGCCGACGGCCTTGCGGTCGCGCGCGTTAAGGACGATCTCCTCCGTACCGGTGACCGCAGCCTCGGCCGCAAGCCGGGCCAGCAGCTCGACATAATCCGCCTCGGGCAGATTCACGAGCTTTTCGCAGGCCAGCTCGAAGCTCTTGGAGACCATCTCCTGCTTGAGCGCCAGCAGACCTTTTTTCGCCTCCATGCGGGCGATGCGGTCCATGCTGTCCACGCGGTCCTCGCAGGCCTTTTCGCCCTGGAGGAGCTTCTCGCTGTAGCGATTTTTGGCCTTGCTCTCGAAGTCTTCCCGGATCGCGGCGCACTGCTGCTCAGCCTGAGACAGGATCGCGGCGGTCTGCGCGTCGGCGTCAGCCCGGATATGCGCGATGATTTTTTCAGTGCCTTTCATATGTACTCCAATCCGATCCGGTTTATCAGAAGTTGATAGCGTTGAGCATCAGGAAGGACGCCAGCAGGCAGAGGATGGCGTAGAACTCGACGACGATGCACATGATCATGCCCTTGGACCAGTCGTCGGGCTTCTTGGCCAGGATATTGACGGAAGCGGCCGCAACCTTGCCCTGGGCAATGGCGGACAGCAGGCCGCCGATGGCGATGGGCAGGCAGGCGGAGACGATCTGCAGGCCGTGGGCCACGTCGATGGCCGTGCCGGCGCCGCTGATCTTGAGGTAGGCGAGGAAGAAAATAACGAAGCCGTAGAGGCCCTGGGTGCCGGGGATAACCTGCAGGATCATGACCTTACCGGACTTGCTGGGGTCTTCGGAAACGAGGCCGGCGCCGGCCTCACCGGCGATGCCGGTGCCCTTGGCGGAGCCGACGCAGGCGAGCGCCGCAGCCAGAGCCGCACCGAGCAGAGCGAGAGCCATACCGCCGAAAGATTCGATGAAATTCATGTTTTTTGTCCTCCTGTTTTTTCAGACTTCTATTGAATATTTATTTTGCTTTCACATAATTGCCGCTGTAGCGAAGCGGCCGGAAGGGCTTGCCGCCGTCCACATAGAACTTGCCGAAGAACTCCAGGCACTGCAGGCGCAGGTCGTGCACGTAGCAGCCGAGGAGGTTCAGCGCGAAGTTCATCGCGTGGCCCAGCAGGAAGATAATCAGAAACGCCAGCACCGTGAACACATTGACCCCGCTGTTTTGCGCGGGCATGACGGCGACGGTGTTGAACACCTTGCCGACGACACCGCCGGCCAGCATCAGGGCCATGATACGCGAGTAGCTCAGCACGTCGCCGAACCAGCCCGTGGCCGTGTTGTAGATGCAGCCGAAGGCCGCCGTGACCTTGCCGAAGCCCTTGGCATGGCGTCCGGCGCCGAACAGGAGCGCCGCCGCACCGAGGATCAGCACCGCCAGGGCGATGACATGCAGCACCTGCGAATGCACCAGCAGCAGGTCCAGCGCAAAGAGAATCGCGCCGACGAGGATCACCCACAGGGAGCCCTCTTCGAAGATCGCGTCGCCCTTGTTGCCGGCCTTCCACTTCTGCACGAAGGACACGGCCATGCCGGTGTTCAGGTGCAGCACGCCCAGCACCATCGAGCCGTAGAGCACCATGGTGCTGTCCGTCTCCGGGCTGAAGAGGTGCCAGAGGCCTGGCCAGGTGCTGTTCGGATTGAGAAGGTGGACGATCTGATAGGGAATGTCGCTGAAGAAGCCGCCGGTCAGTGCGCCCATCGCGAAAGTCGCAATGCCGCCGTAGAGCAGCAGCTGGCAGAAGACGCGCGAGCCGCCCTCCGGCTTCATCTTCGCCATCGCGACAATCGCCGCCGCAATCATGATGAGGCCGTAGCCCATGTCCGCCATCATCAGTCCGAAGAACAGGATGAAGAACGGGGCCATCAGCGGGTTCGGGTCCACCGTGCCATAGGCAGGCAGGCTGTACATGTTCGTTACCATGTTCAGCGCGTTGGTAAATTTGTTGTTTTTCAGCTGAACGGGAACCTCGGGGTATTCCTCCTCGGGCGGGTCCTCCGTCTCCCAGGCGCAGCCGAAGCGCTCAAAGACCTCTTTGAGTTCATTCTCCCGCTCGGCGGGCATCCAGCCCTGCAGCAGCACGACGCTCTCGGTGCCGCAGAGGCGATCTTCCGTCTCGGCCAGGCCGATCCTCGTCTCGGCCGCATCGCAGGCAAGCTTGAGCGCGTCGCGCTCCCCGGCCCGGTCGACGATCGCCTGCTCACAGGCGGTCTTTTCCTCGGCCAGAGCCCTGAGCTCGCTCTCGGCCCGGTCGATGTTCTCCTGAGCCGTGCCGCTCATGCCGGCAAAGGCGAGCGGTGCAAAGCCGAAGGCACGCAGCGCGTCCAGCGCGTCGTTTGTCTGCTCCTTGCGGCTCAATAGCAGCAGATAGCGCTGGCTCTTGTCCGCAGACACCGGGAACAGTTCCGCCTCCTCAGCGGCGGCCGTGAGGGCCTCCTCGGCCTTGGCGGGATCTGCACGCAGCGGCATTGCGCCGAGCGTGACGGCGCAGCTGCGCGTCTCCGCGCACTCGAGCGGCAGATCCAGCGCCGCCCAGGGGCGCAGCGACTCGATGGTCGAGCGCAGACGGCTCTCCTCCGCACCGATGCGGCGGATACGGTCGCTGCTCTCGCGCAGCGACTCGGCCGTATCGAGAGCCAGGCGGAAGGTCTCCTCATCAAGGAGCTTCTCCCCGGCCACCTCGGGCTTGGGGCTCAGGAGCGCGGACTTGGCCGGCGCATAGCGGCCGAGAATGCTCAGCGCGTTCTGCAGCGCCTGCTGCTGAGACCTCGCGGCCATCAGCTCGCCGTTTTCGCGGCGGAGCAAAGAGGAGAAGGCCTCGTCCTGCAGCTCTGCGGGTTCGGACACCTCCACGCAGCCGCGGCGCAGCAGCTCGCGCAGCAGCTCATCCCGGGCGGAGCGGACAGCCATCAGCCGAAGCTTTTTCATTTTTACAATGGCCATCTCAGTTCTTCACAATCCTTTCCACCACGAGAGATGCCGCCTGGTCGAGTCTTGCCTCGGCTCTGGCGCGCAGCGCGGCTTTTTTGTTTTCCATATCCCGGGACAGCTCGGCCGCCTTGCTCATGGCCTCCTCGTCCGCCTTCCGGCGCAGCTCGGCCAGAGCGCTGTCCGCTTTATCGCCGGCCGCTTCCACCGCTGCCTTGCCGGCCGCCTGCGCGTCGCTGACCATCTGTCTGGCCTTCACTTCCGCGGCGGCGACGGCGGCTTTGGCTTCGGCTTCCGCCTGCACGACGCTGTTGATCGCTTCAAAAGACATTGGCACACCCCCTCTAACTCACAAAAACTATCATTTTTCGGCTTTACGCCGCAACAAACGATGCTAACATGATACCGCAGAATCGGCAATCTTGCAAGCCGTGCGCCGCTTTTTTCTTTGACTATTTTCCTACAAATGCCCAATAATCCCCCATTCCGTTCGGAAAGAGGGATTCAAGCTGTCGACAACGTGTCGACAGCTTGAATCGGCCAAAAGGAAACTTCGAAAAAGTTCCCTCTTGGCATAGATTGAACGCAGAAAGGGGACTCCCGTCCCCTCTCTGCGCTCTCCCCATGCGAATCTTTCCCTTTTCGCATGGATTTGTCTGCCTTATTCTCTTATTCTTCTTGCTTATTCTTCGTATTCCATGCTCAGGCGGAAGCAGGGCTTATCCGACTGGCCCTCCATGTACCAGCGCCCGTTTTCACAGCCCCAGCGGAGCGTGAGCGCGTCGTGAAAGCGCGCCTCGGCCGTGTACTCGGTGCTGACAGCCTTCAGGCGCCGCCCCTCCGCCGCCGCAGGAATGTGATCCTCCGCGAGGTCAAAGTAGCGGGTGTTGTTCATGTGGCCGTTCAGATCGACATAGCTGAAGGGCACGGTAAAGGACGCCTCCTCCGAGCAAGCCAGCTTTTTCAGTCCCGCGGGCAGACGGATCTCCCGCCCGGTCGTGACGCCCGCGATCTCCACGCCCCACTCGTCCGGAAAGACCATCTTCCGCGTTTTCTCATCCACCAGCATCCACAGGGCGCTGGCGGAGAGCAGGGTGTTGTCCTGCGCGTCGGCGATGCGGTAATAGCGCGGGAAAAAGACGTGCATCATGGCGCCCGGCCAGGACGTGAGCGTGATGCGCTCGTCGTATTCCGGCAGGCGCGCGATCTCGCAGCGCTGCATCGTCACGACCCACAAAAGCCCCTTGTCCAGCGTCTTTTCGCGCCCCATGCCCAGCTGCTCGGTGTGGCGGATCGAGGCCTCCTGCAGCAGCTCAAAGAGCCGCGACAGACGCAGCCGACGGTACAGATCCACGTCCTTGCTGCGCAGCAGGATCTCTTCGCTGTAAACGCTCATTTCTTCTCGAGCGCTTTCTGAACGGCGTCGGCCACGTCGCCCAGGGTGGACAGCTTGCTCCACTGGCGCTGCGGGATCTTGATGTCAAAAAGCGCCTCCAGCTTGCAGATGACCAGAATGAAGCCCATGGAGTCGATGGCCGTCTCGGTATTGACAACGGTGTCCTCTTCCA
The DNA here is from genome assembly GCA_902801295.1 of Oscillospiraceae bacterium. Lineage (GTDB taxonomy): Bacteria > Bacillota > Clostridia > Oscillospirales > Oscillospiraceae > Limivicinus. Next base: position 9,997 of record CADCHN010000011.1, read on the forward strand.
TGGTCATGTCCCTCATGTCGGGGAAGCAGTCAAGGATCACGGTTCTGATTTTGTCGAGAATTTCCTGTCTGTTCATGCGCTTATCTCTCCATTTTCTGCTGGAGCTCCCAGCGTTTTATTTTTCCCGTCGCCGTGCGCGGCAGCGGTTCGTTGACAACAATGGCGCCGGCCAGCTGCTGGCCGCGCGGCAGCGCATCCATCACCGGGCGTAGGCGGCGCAGCAGCTCTTCCGCCTCGCCTTCGCCGCTGTAGACCAGCACAGGGCGGCTGTTGTGCAGCATGACGGCCAGCTCCGTGTGCCCCAGGGCCTGCATGATGCGCGCCTCATACTCGGGCAGATAGAGCTTGGTGCCGTCCGGCAGCACGAGCATGTCCTTTTTGCGGCCGGTGATGTGCAGCTTTCCTTCTTCGTCAAAACGGCCGAGGTCGCCGGTGTGGAGGACGCCGTCGATCAGCACCGCCGCCGTGTCCGCCGGGCGCTTGTAATAACCCTGCATGATGCAGGTCGGCGCATCAATCAGAATTTCGCCGTCCTCGGCCAGCGTGATCGTGTCGTCCGGGCAGATCTCCATCGCATAGGGATCGCCCTGCACGCTGATGGCGACGCCGGAGCTTGTCTCGGTGAGCCCATAGCCGAAGCTGACGCGCAGGCCCATCGCGGCGGCCGCGCCCAGCAGCTGCGCCGGGCAGTCGCCCGCGCCGACCAGCACCAGCTTCAGGCCCGGATTGGTGAGCCGCCGCTGCAGCAGAAAGCCCAGCAGCAGCGGGACGACGGATACCGCCGTCGGCTCGAAGAAGGCGCAGTCGTCGCCGTAATGGCGCGCTCCGCGCCCGAGCGCCACGGCAGCGCCGCAGCTCAAGCCCCAGAGGAGTCCGCACACGAAGCCGAACACATGTCCCAGCGGCAGCAGGCACAGGAGCGTGTCCTCCGGCTGCAGCGGAAGCCTGGCTCCGCCGTTATAGGCGCTGGCACAGAGGCTCTGCTCGGTCAGCACCACGGCCTTGGCCTGCTCGGTGGTACCGGAGGTGAAAAAGAGGATTTTTCCTTTGCCGTCCGTCACGCCCGCGGTCAGGGCAGGAGCCAGTTCCCCGCAGAGGTCCTCGTCGCCCCAGAGCGTGTCAATGTCGGTATAGACGATCAGACGGCGCAGCAGCTCCTCCGGCGCGTTCTCGTCCAGCATCACGAGCTGCAGCCCGGCCGCCGCCGCAGCGAAAATCTCCACCACGCAGTCGCGGCTGCCGTCGGCCAGCACGCCGAGGCAGGTTTTGCCGCCGGCGCGCAGCTCCTCGGCGCGCTCGCGGACGCGGCAAAGAAGCTCGGCATAGCTCCAGCTTGTCTTTCCGCACTCGTCGAAGATCAGCGCGGGACCGTTTTTCTTCCGCTCTGCCCAGTATGAGAGCATTTCTTCAAAGCTCTGAAAGCGCATCCGACCGCCTCCCGACCCGTTTTGTTATGAAAAGTATACCATAGCCCGTTATTAATGAAAAGAATTTTTTTGCACACTGTAAAAAACTCGTGCATTTTATGCCAAGTTGCTATATAATGCTTTTATCGACTCATATGGTCGCATTCTATTCAATTCTATGTTGGAGGTAAAGACATGGATAAAAACATCCGCATCTGCATTATCGGCGGCGGCCCTGCCGGTCTGTCTGCCGGTATGTATCTGGAGAAAAAAGGCTATGAGAACTACGTGATCTACGAGCGCAACGATCGCGTGGGCGGCAAGTGCTGGTCTCCGTACTACAACGGACGCCGTTACGAGATGGGCGCCATCATGGGCGTGCCCTCCTACTATGCGGTGGAAGACGTGGAAAAGTTCTGCGGCATCACCCACGACGGCCCGAAGCTCAACCGCAACTACAAGGACGGCAACGGCAACGTGATCGAGCCCTTTGCCCGTACTCTCGGCAACATCATCAAGAACCCCTGGCTGCTGAAGATGCTATGACGTGAACGGCCACCGCGGCGTTGCCGAAGGCCGCTACGACGGCTATGCCGTCACCCCGGGCCGTGAGAAGGTCGAGGGCGTCAACCCCAACCTGAAGGATCTGGCCATGCCTTTCAAAGACTTCTGCGAGCTCAACGGCGTTCCTCTCGTGCAGAAGATCTGGATCGGGCCCTTTACCTCCTTTGGCTACGGCTACTTTGACGAGATCCCCGCTGCCTACGTCCTGAAGTACCTCGACTACCAGACCTGCATGAACTTCGTCAAGGTCAACCTCTGGACCTGGAAGAACGGCACCCAGTACATCTGGGAGCAGCTGAACGACCACATCAAGCACCCCGCCGTGCTCAACAGCACCATCGAGAAGGTCGAGCGCCATGACGGCAAGGTCTTCGTCACCGTCAACGGCAAGGTCGAAGAGTTCGACAAGATCATCGTCACCGCTCCTCTGTATATCCCCAACAAGCGTGCCGACGGCCAGAAGGGCATGGTCGAGTACTTCGACGCCCGCGAGGACGAGATCGCGCTCTTCTCCAAGATCGACTACGAGCGCTACGACGTGCAGGCCTTCCTCACCAAGCCTGAGAATCACCCCGAGATCTCCTACTATGTATTTGACAACATGGTTCCCGAGAAGCTCGGCCGCCTGATGGTCTACTACCGCCGCTGGAAGGACGAGATCGACCAGGTCATCACCACCTACGCGCTGCGCAAGCACAAGAACTCGAAGGAGATCCCCTACGAGGAGTGCCGCCAGATGGTGCAGGACGACCTCAAGATCATGCACAACCCGGCCGAGAAGGTCATCAACGAGTGGTCCGTCTACTACTTCCCCCATGTCTTCTCCGAGGACTATGCCGCCGGCTGGTACGACAAGGTCGAGGCCATGCAGGGCAAGTACGACACTTACTATGCCGGCGAGGTCATGAGCTTCGGCGACATGGACGAGACGGCCGAGTACTCCCGCGAGCTGGTTGAGCGCTTCTTCTAAGAACATAATCTGCGGAGGGCGGAGCGCTGCTCTGCCCTCCGTTTTCTGAAAGGATGAGTCTATGAGCTTTTACAAAGACCATTACGACGTCGTCATCATCGGCGGCGCGCTGGCCGGCATGTCCGCCTGCCTGCAGCTGCAGGCCTGGGGCGTCAAGGACATCCTGATCCTCGAAAAGCACAACATGCCCGGCGGCCTTGCCACCGACTTTGTGCGCAACGGCTTTGAGATCGAGGCGACGCTGCACGAGATGATGTCGATCGGCCAGCCCGGCAAGCGCCTGAAGGTCGGCAAATTCTTTGACGACATGGGCGTGCACATCGACTGGCTGCCCGTTCCCGAATGCTACCGCGTGGCCCTGCCCAATTCCGGCATCGACAAGGTGCTGCACCCGGACTATGACGACAGCTACACCACCGTCGCCAAGGAGATCAACGAGGTCTGCCCCGGCACCTACGACAAGGTGCATGAGCTGATGCTCCTCTGCCGCCGCGTCTACGACAGCATGAACGTCCTCTCCGTCACCCCGATGAGCAAGGTGCAGATGCTCCTCAAGCACCCCGACTTCGTCAAGACCGTCGGCTACACCGCCACCGAGGTCATCAACACCTTCGGCCTGCCCAAGAAGGCCGTCGAGATGCTGACCCCCTACTGGATCTATGTCGGCAACCGCATGGACGACCTGCCCTTCACGATCTACGCCTTCCTGATGGCCGACTACTTCACCGGCTCCTACGTCTGCAAAGGCTTCAGCCACGAGATGAGCATGAAGCTGCAGGCCAAGTGCGAGGAAAACGGCGCGCAGTACGAATTCAACCAGGAAGTGGAAAAGATCCTCGTCAAGGACGGCAAGGTCTACGGCGTGCGTACCCGCCGCGGCGACGAGATCCACTGCGACTACGTCATCTCCGGCCCGTACCCCAACAAGGTCTACAGCCAGATGATCGAGCCGCTGAGCGAGGTGCCCGAGGGCGCCATCCGCATGATCAACAACCGCAAGCTCTCCGTCGTTCCCGTGTCGGTCATCATGCTGATTGAAGGCACGCCCGAGGAAAACGGCATCACCGATTACTCCACCTTCTCCGGCACCACGATGGATACCAACAAGATCTGGGAGAACTACTCCAACATCACCGAGCCCTACAACTACATCACCACCATCTGCCTCAACTACGCCAACCCCACCCTGCCTGAGGGCTACACCCAGCTCTCGATCACGGCGCTGGTACCCTCCAAGCCCTTTGAGAGCGTCAAGGAGGAGGAGTACTACGACCTCAAGCGCCGCCTGGCCAGCGAAATGATCGACGAGTGCATCAAGATCACGAAGGTGGACTTCCGTCCCCGCATCACCGAGATCGAGGTCACGACGCCGATGACCGTGTCCCACTACGTCGGCGCATGGAAGGGCAACATCTACGGCTACCTCCACTCCATGGAGGACCATGCGGTGGCAAGACTGCAGATGAAGGAAAAGGATCACTTCATCGAGGGTTTGGAGTTTGCCGGTGCGCACGGCATGTCCGGCGACGGCATGGGCCCCCAGATCACCAACGGCCGCGCCGCTGCCAAGGGCGTGAAAGAAGACATGGAAAAGAAAGGGAGGCTGTAAGCTATGAGCATCAAAGTCAAAGGATTTCTGAAAGACGTCGGCGGTGCCTCCCGCGTGACCAAGCTGAGAGAAGAGAACTTCGCCAAGGGCTCTCCGATCCCCGATCCCCACGATCCCATCCGTGAGCTGGCCGACAAGCTGCACCCGGCCTCCATGCAGGTGCGCTGCACCGATATCCGCGAGGCCTCCCCCAGCGCCCGCACCTTCCGCTTCGAATCCGTGGACGGACACATCCCCGTGTTCCAGTGCGGCCAGTACGTGAACTTCCGCCTGCAGATCGGCGACAGCCAGCTCTCCCGCCCCTACACCATCTGCTCGGCTCCCTTTGAGGCACGCACGGACAAGCCCTTCTTCGAGGTGACGATCCGCCGCAACGTGCCCTACCTCGTGCCGGACTACTTCTTTGAAAACGTCCACGTCGGCGACGTGCTGGAAGCCAACCTCCCCTTCGGCACCTTCTACTGGGAGCCGCTGCGCGACAGCAAGACCATCGTCGCCCTGGCCGGCGGCTCGGGCATCACGCCCTTCCACGGCATGGCCAAGGAGATCGCCTACGGCAAGATGAAGGGCGTCAAGCTCACCATCCTCTACGGCTCCGTGAAGGCCAACGACATCGTCCTGAAGAAGGAACTGGACGAGATCGAGGCCGCCTGCCCCGACGTCAAGGTCGTGCACGTTCTGTCCGACGAGCCCGACTGGCCCGGTGAAAAGGGCTTCATCACCCGCGAGCTCATCGAGAAATACTCCGAGGGCGACGTGACCTACATGTTCTGCGGCCCGCTGCCGATGTTCCGCTTTGTGAAGAAGGCGCTCGACGAGATGGGCGTGACCTGCCGCCGCTTCCGCCACGACGTGGTCAACAATCCCGCCGACATCTCCACCGTGCCCGGTTACCCGAAGGGCACCGAGACCAAGACCTTCCACATCACGGTCGTGCGCGGCATTCAGGAGGACGTGATCGAGGCCCGCGCCAGCGAGCCCGTGGCCGTTGCGCTTGAGCGCGCCGGCATCAAGATCAACACCCACTGCCGCAACGGCGAGTGCGGCTTCTGCCGCAGCCACCTGCTGTCGGGTGAGATCTTTGTCTCTCCCGTGGGCGACGGCCGCCGCCGCATGGACAAGGAGATGGGCTGGTTCCACGCCTGCTCCTCCTGGCCCCTCAGCGATCTGAAGATCAAGATCCCCATCATGTAAGATCAAGGCAAGCGAAGAAGCCCTCCGGTCGAAAGATCGGAGGGCTTCTTCTGCGCGCAAAATTCGGTCCCTGGCGGCGAGGAAACGCTTGACCGGCGCGCGGCGTCGAGTATAATAAAATAGAGATGATATTTGACGAAAAACGAGGAGTTGCTCCCATGCAGACACAGCACAAAAGCAGAGATGAAATCATGCACGGCATCGCGGCGCTGATCGTTCGGTACCGCTTTGTCATCATGCTGCTTTTTATTGTCGCCGCGGTATACAGCGGCCTGTCGATCGGCCGGGTGAAGCTCAGCTCCGAGCTGACCGCCTTCCTCCCGGAGCAGACCGAGACCCGCCGCGGCCTGCACATCATGGAGGACTCCTTCATCACCTACGCCACGGAGGACGTGATGGTCGCCAACGTCACGCTCGACAAGGCGCAGGAGCTGGCCGACGCGATCGCGGACTTTGACATGGTCAGCGGCGTATCCTTTGACTCCACGCCCGCCCATTACGCCAGCGCCTCGGCGCGTCTGAGCGTCTCTTTCCGCGGTACCGAGGACGATCCGCAGGTGCTGGCCGAGCAGGAACACATCCGCGAGTTTCTTGAGCCGTACGACACCTATATCTACGCCGTCACCTGGCAGGCGTATTTCGCGCAGCTGGCGAGAGAGATGGTCAGCGTCGTGCTGATCGCGGTGCTTGTCATCATCGCGATTTTGCTCTTCACCTCGCGCAGCTATTTCGAGGTCGTCATTTTCTTCCTCGTGTTTCTGTTCGCCGCCGTGCTGAACATGGGCACCAACTTCTGGCTGGGTGAAATTTCCACGATCACCAATTCCATCGCCGTCATTCTCCAGCTCGCGCTGGCGATCGACTACGCCATTATTTTCAGCCACCGCTATCAGGACGAAGCCCTCGAGCACACGAGCGCGAAGGAGGCGCTGATCGAGGCGCTGGCCAAGTCGATCCTGGAGATCTCCTCCTCGAGTCTCACCACTATTTCCGGTTTGCTCGCGCTGATGCTGATGCAGTTCCGGCTGGGCTATGACCTGGGCATGGTACTGGCCAAGGGCATCGTCTGCAGTCTGCTGACGGTGTTTCTGCTGATGCCGGGGTTGATCCTGCTCTTCCCGAAGGCCATCCGCCGCACCGCGCACAAAACGCTCATCCCGGATATCCGCCCCTGGGGCCGTTTTCTCACCCGTTCGGGCTACTGCTTTGTCTGGCTCTTCCTGCTGCTGATCCCGGCGGCCGTCTGGTGCTCGAGCCACACGCAGTATGCCTTCAGCGACAGCTCGGTCACAGAGCTCGTCTACTCCGAGAGCCGCGAGGCCATGCATCGCATCTCCGACACCTTTGCCGACTCCACGCCGATCGCGCTGATCGTGCCGGCGGAGGATTTTGACAAGGAAAAGGCCGTCATCCGGGAGGTGGAGGCGCTGCCGGAGATCCGCTCCGCGATCGGTCTGGCCAACATCGACATCGACGGCAGCCACACGCTGACCGACCGCTATACCCCGCGCATGCTGGCGGAGCTGCTGAACATCGGCCCCGAGGAGGCGACGCTGCTCTACCAGGCCTACGGGATCCGGCACGAGGAGTACCAGGCCATTTTCGGCAGTGCCGAGACCTACGAGGTGCCGCTGGTGGATATGATCCTCTTCCTCTTTGATCTGACAGACCGCGGCGTTGTGAGTCTCGACGCCGAGACGCAGGATCGCCTTGACGAGCTGCGGGATTCGCTCACCATCGGGCTCGATCAGCTGCGCGGCGAGGACTGGAACCGCATGCTTTTCACCGCCTCCGTGCCCGTGGAGGGCGAGGAGAGCATCGCACTCGTCGAGAAGATCCGCGATATCGCCGAGAAACAGTATGGCGAGGGCGCGGTGCTCGTGGTCGGCGACATCACCAGCGCCCGCGACCTGCGCGAATCCTATACGGGCGACTCCCGGCTCATCAGTCTGCTCACGATCGCCTTTGTCTATGTGATTTTGCTCTTTACCTTCCGTTCCGTGATCGGCTCTGCGCTGCTGGTATTCGTCATTCAGGGCAGCATCTGGATCAATTTCTCCTTCCCCTTCCTTCACGGAGACGTGCCGTCCTTCGTCACGAGCATGATCGTCTCCGCCATCCAGATGGGCGCGACGATCGACTACGCCATCGTGCTGATGAACCGCTATCTGGTGCTGCGCGAGGCGCTTCCGAAAAAGGAGGCCGTGGCCGAGGCGGTCAATCAGGCCTTCCCGACCGTGCTGACCTCCGGCTCGATCATGACCATCGCGGGACTGCTGATCGCCTACCGCGTCAGCGACATCTACGTGGGGCACATCGGCCTTGCCGTGGGCCGCGGCGCCTTCTGCTCCGTGATCCTCGTGCTCACGGCGCTGCCGCAGCTGCTCGTCCTCTTCGACGGGCTGATCCGAAAAACAACGCTGCACATCGACCTGTCGGGAGGTGAGGACGCATGAAAAAGAGTCTTTGCCTGCTGCTGGTGCTGCTGATGCTGGTCTCCCTGTGCCCGGCAGCCGCGCTGGCGGAGGAAACGGATCCCTCGCCGGTCGTCATCGACTCGCTCGACGCCTTTCTCGACTTTGCCTCCCTCTGCTGCCTCGAGAGCTATTCCAAGGACCGCGTCTTCTCCCTTGAGACCGACCTCGATCTTTTCGGCGCGGACTTCTCCCCGATCCCCTATTTTGCCGGAGCCTTTCTCGGCAACGGCCATTGCATCACAAACCTCGACCTGAACGGCGACGGCTCGCGCATCGGTCTCTTCCGCGAAATTGCGGCGGGCGCCGCCGTGCGGGAGCTTTCGGTGCAGGGTAAGGTCACGCCCGGAGGAACGCGCCTCGATGTGGGCGGCATCGCCGGCCTGAACGCCGGAAGCATCGAAGACTGCGCCTTTGCGGGCACGGTGGCCGGGCTGGAGAACGTGGGCGGCATTGTCGGCACGAACGAGGTCGGCGGCACCGTCGCGGGCTGCCGCTTTGAGGGCGAGGTGCGCGCCGAGCACCAGTCCGGCGGCATCGCCGGGCAAAACAGCGGCAGCATCGCTGATTGCCGGAGCGCGGGCGGCGTCAACACCGTGCAGATCATCCCCGAGCGGCGGCAGAGCTTTGATCTCTCCGCCTTTTCCGAGGACGATTTCCTCGATCTGAGCAACATCGGCGGCATCGCCGGGCAAAACGGCGGCGTCATCAGCGGCTGTCGCTGCGAGGCCGATGTGGGTTACGCCTACACCGGTTACAACGTCGGCGGCATCGCCGGCAAGAGCGCGGGCTTTATCACTGCCTGCGAAAACCGCGGCTTCATCCGTGGCCGCCGCGACGTCGGCGGCATTGTCGGCCAGCTCATTCCCCACGCGGTCTGGGATTTCTCCGAGGGGCGGCTGAACGGTCTGGACGAGGAGCTGCAGCGGCTGGACGAGCTGCTGGCCGCCGCCTCCCGGAACGCGCAGAACCGCTCGACGACGATCCGCGCCGAGCTGCAGGAGCTGCGCGGCTCCACCGCCGACGCGCTCGACGAGCTTTCCGGCGTGCTGAGCTATTACCGCGGCGGCATGACGGGTGAGCTTGTCACGCCGGACTCGATCGGCCTCGATCCGGCCAGCGGTCTGCCGGATCTGCCTGACGTTTCGCTGACCGGCGCCGATCTCAGCGGCCTGAGCGGCGCGCTGGATCGGGTCTACGCACAGTCTCTGGCACTGTCCGACGAGATCGGCGCGGCCGCAGGCTCGGTGTCCGAGGATCTGCTGGCCGTCAACGCGCAGCTTGCCCGGGTGCTGGACTGCATGAGCGCCATGCTCGGCGGCACGCGGGACGAGACGCTCTTCGAGAGCTACGATCTCTCGGCCGACGAGACCTATGAGCACGATCTGGGCGCCGTGGACGCCTGCATCAACGCTGGAAATATTGAGGCTGAGAGCAGCGCCGGCGGCATCGCCGGCAGCATGGCCTTCGAGCTGTCCTTCGACATGGAGGACCGCCTGCGGGCCTCGGACTTCATCACCTCCGACGCGCGGCGCTATCTCTTTGCCGCGCTGCGCGGCTGTGAAAGCGGCGGCGAGGTGTCGGTGCGCGCCGATGGCGCCGGCGGCATCGCCGGCCGGGCGGAGGCGGGCGCCGTCGTCAACTGCGTCTGCATGGGTTCGGTCAGATCGCAGAAGGGCGACTATGTGGGCGGTATCGTCGGCATCTCCGGCGGCAGCATCCGCGCCTGCTGGGCGCGCGCGGCGCTTCGCGGCGGCAAATACGTCGGCGGCATCGCGGGATCCGGGCAGCACATTCTGGACTGCGCCGCCTGGACGGAGCTGGAAAGCGGCACAGAGTATCTCGGCGCCGTGGCCGGCTGGGCCGAGGGCGAGGTGCGCGGCAACCGCTATGTGGAGACCGTACCCGCCGGGATCGACGGCGTGAGCCGGATCGACCAGTGTGAGCCGCTGTCCGCCGAGGCGCTGCTGGCTCTCGACGGCGTGCCGGAAGGTTTCGGCGAACTGCAGATCCGCTTCTTTGTCGGCGACCGGCTCGTGGAAACGCGGACGCTCCCCTTCGGCGGCAGCCTTGACGAGCTGCCCGCGGTGCCGGACGAGGGCGCGCGGCGCTGGCAATGGGATGATTTCGAGCGCGGGCACCTCACGCGCAGCATGGACGTCTTTGGCCGCTATACCGCGCCCCTGTCGACGCTCTCCTCCGGCGAGGAGCTGCCGCTTTTCCTGGTCGAGGGCCAGTTTGCCGAGGGGCAGAGCCTGTGCGTCTCCGCCTATGATGCGGCGCTGCCCGAGGAGGAGCTTCTCGCAGCCTGTACGCTCGCGGTTGAGGGCTATCACGGCACGCTAACCGTGCGCATGCGCGCCGAGGACGGCGGACGGCTGTGCCTTGCGGGTGAGGACGGAACGCTGCGCGACCTCCCCTATGAAGTCGACAAGAGCTATCTGGTCTTTTCACTGGATAACGGCGCATCCTTTGTCTATCTGCGGCAGACCATCGCGCAGACCTGGCTGCCCTGGGCGCTCGGTGGAGGCGCCGCGGCGGTGCTGCTGATCGCGGGCGCGCTGCTGATCCGACACAAGCGCAAAAAAGCCGCCTTGCTCATCCGGGCGGCGGAAGAAGAAAAAGCTTGAAAACCTTTCGGTTTTCAAGCTTTTTTATTTGATATTCTTCAAAATCGCGCCGACGGGGTCGGCTTCGTCATCCAGGCAGCGCACATAGCCCTGCAGGCTCCGCGCCTTGTCGCGCAGCGCGCGGGAGGCACCGTCCACAAAGATCGCGCAGCGGCCGGGACTGTTCCTGGCCTCCTGCACGAGGTTGGCCGCCGGAGAATTGCCGTCAAAAGCCAGCAGCACCGAGTCCCTCCGCCGGAAGATCTCATAGCCGAAGCTCTTGTAGAGTCCGTTGCCGCCCGGCTCCACCGACAGGCGCACGCCGACGCCGCTGCGGCGCAGGCGGTCGCGTTCGGCGCGGCTGATCGAGCTCGGCACGACGGCGAACACGCTGAATTTTCCCCGGTTTTGCTCGACGAGGTAGCGCTCGTAGCCGGACAGGCGGTGGCCGACGACAAAAAACAGCTTTTCCGGGTCGCCCTCGTGCAGCAGAGCATCGATGAGGCGGCAGTTCCCGGCGCGAAGGCGCGTCTGATGCCGGTCGCTGTTGAAGCTGCCCCCGGCCAGCACAAGCGGCGTTTTTCCCTGCGGCAGCGGGCAGACCTGTTCTTTCAGCTCGGCGGCGGATTCCAGCCGCTTGCCTTGATGGAACAGCTCCGTCTGCACGGGCGGCGTCTCCCGGATGCGGCGGCGCAGAAAGTCCTCCACCGCTTCGCCTGCGAGCTGCCGCCGCAGCCCTTCGCTCTTTTCGGCAAAAACTGCCCGGCTCTCCCGCTCGATCTCCATCTCGGTCCCGCGCATCTGACACAGCTCCTCATGGCTGAGCCCCAGCAGCTTTTCCAGGCTGAGCTCCTCGTCGATGGAGTTGGTGCCGTAGAGCGCGCCGCCGTCGGTGCCCTGCACGCAGCGGATGCCCTCGCGCAGATACTGCTTGAGCGGATGGTGCGTCAGGTCGCTGAGATTGTTGAGCCGCACGTTGGAGGTGATCTGGAATTCCAGCACCACCTGCTGCTCCCGCAGCTCGCGGATCAGCTTCCGACCGCGCGGTGACTGCAGATTGCAGGTATAGAGCCCGTGGCCGATGCGCATGCGCGGCATCGGCTGCCCGGGTGCGAGCGCCTCGCGTACGCAGCGGAGGCTGTTGGAGACGTTGTCGCGCAGGCTGTCGTTTTCGCCGGCGTGGATGCGCAGTACAAAGCCCGGCGTCTCGCCGGCGATGCGCACCAGCTCCCGGATCACACTCTTCAGCTCGAGGATGTCGTTGATCTCCTCGCCGACGATGTCGCTGCCGGCCACATAGGGATCGGCGGCCACCGCGCGCAGCACCCGCAGGTTTTCGGCCAGATAGCCGCTCGGCGTCACGCTGTCGCGCACAATGGTCAGCGGCGTGCGCCGGATGGCCGCGAGAAAGCGCAGAAGCACGCCGGTTTCCCGCGTGACGGCTGGCATGACGGCGTGGATCTGCCGCAAAACCTCCGGCGCCTGATCCGCCTTCACCAGACTGGTGTCGGAGATCTCGGCGTAGTCGATGCCGTGGCGCTGATAGCCGCGGGCGATCCAGAGGAGCTTGTCCTGGAAGAGGGTGTTCTCCCGGTATTCCCCGCTCTCGCTGTCGGCGAGCATCCGCTCGAGCACCGCGCGGATCTCCGGGTCCGGCAGACGATCCACGCTGTCGAGCGTCACGCGCTCGTCGGCAGGCACGCCCTTGGTAAACACATAGCGATAGAGATAGACCTTTTCCAGGTCGGCAAACACGGCCTGCCCGTCCTTCGGGATGGCCAGGGAGATACGAATGCGGGCGATGTTTTCCGCCGCGTCCGCCGGGTTATGCAGGATCAGGTCGGCAAAGTTGAGGAACGTGTTGTCGTCGATGCGGCGCTCGAGATATTTTCCGCTCAGCGGCGAATCGCGCAGCGCCTCCGCGGCCTTCACCCGCGCCGCCTCGAGCTTTGCCTGCTGCTCAGCGCTGCAGCGGAGGTCAAGCTTCCGGATATAATACAGCGGATAGCGGATCTGGTGGCGGATGCCGAGTGCGATCAGCACGTCCGGCTCCAGATTGCCGCTCATGTGGGTGTGCAGGTCGGTGTGGAACTTGCAGTCGCTGAAAATGTAGGTTTTGACGATGGTCTTGGCCACGCTCAGGCGGTAGTCCTTGGTCTGGCTCATCAGGGCTTTGGAGATGGAGGGCACGGAGGCCTTCATTTCCACGCTGCCGTCCGGGAAGATGTTGGCGATCTTGGTGTTGCCCATGCGGAAGATGTAGAGTTTCCGGTTGTCGCCGTCAATGTAGCAGGGGACGCTGCCGCGGATGACCTTCAGTCCCTTGTCGTCGAAGGAGAGCGGCAGCTCGCAGAGGCGGGCCAGATTGGTGATGAGGTTTCCCGTGCGGTGGTTGGGCGTGCGAAGCACATAGCGCAGCTCCTCGCCCTCCCGGTACAGGTCGACGATGATATCCTTTTCCTTATCCAGATAAAAGCGTCCGAAAAACGGCATGAGTTCCCTCCTCCCCGGATGAATTTTGACTATTGTATCATCCGCCCCCGGAAAAAGCAATCTCGAGGCAAAAAAACATTGACAAAGCGGATGATGGTCATTATAATATATGTTATATAACAAATGTTATTTTTTGATGGAGAGGTGTTGATTATGCCTCCGAGAGTCAAAATCACCAAAGAACAGATCGTGGACGCGGCTGTTTCGATCATCCGGAAAAGCGGATTGGACGGCCTCAATGCGCGCGCTCTCGCGCAGGAGCTGCACTGCTCCACGCAGCCGATCCTGTACGCCTTTGCGACGATGGAAGAACTGAAGCGGGCGGCCTACCGCCGGGTGGATCTGCTTCACACGGATTATCTGATGGACACGCCGCCGGATCGTGATCCCCTGCTCGGGATCGGGCTGAATTACATCCGCTTCGCCGTGGAGGAGCCGCAGCTGTTCCGATTCTTGTTCCAGTCCGGATACGCAGCGGAAAAGAATCTGTTGGAGATGATCGACTCTGCAGAGCTCACGCCCGTCCTGGACGCCATGAGGGAAGGACTGGGGATGGATCGGCAGAAGACCAAGGACGTTTTTCTGACCCTCGCGCTGTTCGCTCACGGATACGCGAGCATTCATGCAAACAATACTTTGGAATATGACGAAGGCCTTGCGGCCGCTCATCTTGAGCGCGCGTTTATCGGCGCGGTGGCGGCGGTCTCACAAGAGGAGGAAACGAAATGAGCAAACTGAAAGAACTGTACCAAAAGCACGAGCTCGCCTGTGCGATCTTTTGGATCGTGCTCTACACGGTCGGCATAGGCAATCTCCGCAAGCTCGGCGATGACAGCCCGATCCTGATGCTCGGCGTGATTGCGGTCTCCCTGCTGATGTTCCTGTTCGTACGCATGACCGGGACAACGGAGTATTACGGTCTCGGCGGCTGGGCAAAGAACAACCGCGCCATGCTGTGGTTCATCCCGCTGTGGATCATCGCCAGCCTGAACCTCTGGAACGGGATCAAGCCCGACTATCCGATGCCGGGGCTGCTCTACGCCGCCGTGATGATGGTCTTCGTCGGCTTTGCCGAAGAGCTGATCTTCCGCGGCTTCCTGTTCAAGGCCATGATGAAGGACGGCAGCGTCAAAACGGCGATCATCGTCTCTTCCGTCACCTTCGGGCTTGGGCATATTGTGAATCTCTTTATCGGCCAGGACTTCGTCGAGACGCTCATTCAGATGGTGTTTGCCGTCGCCGTCGGCTTTATCTTCACAATGGCCTTTTACAAGAGCGCCAGTCTCTGGCCCTGCATCCTGGCGCACAGCCTGATTGACGTTTCCTCCGTGTTCTCACCCGACGAAGGTTCTCCCGTGCTCAATGTGATCCTTCACGTTCTGATCCTCGTGCTGGCGGTCGGCTACTGCCTGTATCTGGCCAAACGCGTGGAGACGCCGGCGGTCAACCGGGTTGGCAGCAAGAAATAACAAAACATCAAGAAGCCGGCGTGACTGAAACAGTCACGCCGGCTTCTTGATGTGCTTGGAACGCTTCAGAACTCCTCGATCAGGGCCTTGAAGGCAGGGAGGCTGCGCCGGATCATGTCCTTGGACACGCAGGTGCAGATGCGGAAATACTCCGGCACGCCGAAGTCGTTGCCCGGGACGATCAGGAGATTCTTCTCCTTGGCCTTGTCAGAGAAAGCCTGAGAGTCACCGCCGGGCGCCTTGACGAACATATAGAAGGCGCCGTTGGGCTTGACGCAGTCGTAGCCGTAGGAGCTCAGTTCGTCATACAGCAGGCTGCGGTTCTCATCATAGGCCTTGAGGTTCGGGCGGGAGTGGGCGCAGCGGGCCACCACGCGCTGCTGCAGCGCGGGCGCGCAGACGTGACCGGAGGCACGGGCGCCGCCGGCGATGGCCGCGAACACGGTGGCGCTGTCCTCCACCCAGTCCGGCACGCAGATGTAGCCGATACGCTCGCCGGGCAGGGACAGGGACTTGGAGTAGGAATAGCAAACAATCGTATTGGGATAGATCGTCGGAATGAAAGGCACCTCCGCGTCGTCATAGGCAAGCTCCCGGTAGGGCTCGTCGGCGATGAGGAAGATCGGATGGCCGATCTCCGTGCTCTTGCGCTTCAGGAGTTCCGCCAGGCGCTCGAGCGTCTCGCGCGTGTAGATCACGCCGGAGGGGTTGTTCGGGGTGTTGACGATCACGGCCTGGGTGCGCTCGCCGATGCGTTCCTCCAGCGCCGCCCAGTTGATCTGAAAGCTGGGGATATCCGCCGGAACAGCAACAAGCTTTGCGCCGTTTGCCTCGGCAAAGGGACGGTATTCCGGGAAGAAAGGCGCGATGGCGATAAATTCGCTCTCTCCCAGGTTCAGCGCGCGGATCACGCCGATCAGCGCCGGGGCTGCGCCGCAGGTGAAGAAGATATTGGCGCCGCGGATCTTGACGCCGTAGCGCTCGCTCAGTTCGTCCGCGATGGCCGCTCTCGCGTCGGGCAGTCCGGGCGCGGGCGTATAGCCGTGCACGGCAAGGCTGTCGGTGTTCCGGATGATATCGACGATGGCCTCGTTGACCTCCGGCGGCGCGGGGATCGAAGGATTGCCGATGGAGTAATCGAACACG
Organism: Oscillospiraceae bacterium; assembly: GCA_902801295.1. GTDB lineage: Bacteria > Bacillota > Clostridia > Oscillospirales > Oscillospiraceae > Limivicinus. Next base: position 25,931 of record CADCHN010000011.1, read on the forward strand.
TTTTCTTTTCCGACGATGGCCGCCTGCCTGAGTCCGTATTCAAACAACTCGCGGATGCAGGACCGGTTGGTGCCGAGCTTGAGCATTCTTTCATTGACCATTTGAACTTATCCTCCGATGTTTATCGTTTATTGGATCTGCGCCAGATGCGCTGCGCGTCGGCAGCCTGGATCAGCTCGTCGCGGAAGTCCGGGTGCGCCAGGGACACGAGCTTTTCCGCCCGCTCCCAGGTGGAGCAGCCGGCCAGGTTCTCCGCGCCGTACTCGGTGACGATCCAGAAGGCCTGGCTGCGCGGGTCGGTGACGATGTCGCCGTCAAAGTGGGGCAGAATGCGGGAATGTCGCTCGCCCTTCTTGTCGACGAAGGACGAGGTCATGCAGATAAAGGCCTTGCCGCCCTTGGACATGGCCGCGCCCGTGAGATAGTCAAGCTGGCCGCCGGTGCCGCTGATTTGCCGCAGGCCGGCGCTCTCGGCGCAGATCTGCCCGTAGAGATCGACCGAAATGCAGCTGTTGATGGAGATCATGTTGTCGTGTTTGGCGATGATGCCGGGGTCGTTGACGTAGGACAGCGGCTCGACTACAACACTCGGGTTCTGGTCGACCCAGTCGTAGAGCTCACGGGAGCCGAAGACCAGGCCAGTCACGCCCTTGCCCTTCTGGAAGGTCTTGCGCTTGTTGGTGAGCTTGCCGGCCTGCGCCATGCGGAGGTAGGCGTCGCCGCAGAGCTCGGTGTGCATGCCGAGATCCTTCAGGTCGGAGTCGGAGATCATCGCGCCGACCACGTTCGGCATCGTACCGATGCCGAGCTGCAGCGTCGCGCCGTCCACGATGTGCGGGACGATGAACTCCGCGATCTTCCGATCCTCCTCGGAGGCCTCGGCGATCGGGAACTGCGGCAGTGGGGGATGCTCCCCCTCCACCACGCAGTCCACCTCGGAGATGTGGATGCATTCGTCAAAGCCGCCGAGGATGCGCGGCAGATGCTCGTTGACCTCGAGGATCACGATATCCGCCTTGTCCATGATGGCCTTGGCCACGCCGGTGGCGCAGGAGAAATTGAAGTAACCGTGTTTGTCCATCGGCGTGACTGCCATCATCGCGACGTTGACGGTCAGGAAATTTTCATAGTACCAGCCCAGGTTGCGGAAGATCATCGGGATAAAGTTGCAGAGGTTTTTGTCGCAGAGCTTCCGCTCGTAGCCGGAGCAGTGCCAGCTGTTATAGATGAAGTGTTCGCGGCTCGGATCGACCTCCACCGTCTGGATCGGGCCGAAGAGCAAATTGCCGCGAATCTTGACGTCCGAGAGTTCATCCCGACGCTTGGCCAGGGCAGCGTCCAGCAGCTGCGGGAAGCAGATGTTGCTGGCGTAGTCCACCCAGTCGCCGCTCTTGACCAGCTCGACGGCCTGCTCCGGCGTGCGGAGCTTGGCGCGGTATTCCTCCCGGACTCCCATTACAGCACGGCCTCCCTTCCCGCCTCGTAGGCGCGCAGGTTGAGATCAATGAATTTGGGGGGCACGGTCTCGCGGATGACCGTCTCCCAGTCGATGTCGTCCAGGCCGATGACCTTGGTCATTGCGCCGAATAGGACGACGTTCATGCACTTGGCGCTGCCGAGCTGCATCGCGATATCGGAGGCCTTCAGCACGTGGCAGTTGAAGTTGGCCTGCATGGCCTCGAGGCAGCCCTCGGGGTACTCGCAGAGGCCGGCCGCGGTGGCGGCTGAGGGCATGGCATAGTCGTTGATGATGGCGATGCCGTCGGGCTTGAGAAACTCGGCGTAGCGCACGGCCTCCATCTTCTCATAGGCAACGAGGATATCCGCCTCGCCCTTGCCGATGACGGGAGAGTAGACCTTGTCGCCGAAATGGACCTGCGTGGAGACGCTGCCGCCGCGCTGGCTCATGCCGTGTACCTCGGACATTTTAACGTCATAGCCTTTTTTCATTACGCCGTTGATGAGGATCTTCGCCGTCAGAATGGCGCCCTGTCCGCCGACGCCGACCAAAATTACACTCTTTTTCATGGCTCACTTCTCCTTCCGGCTGATCGCGCCCACCGGGCACACCTGGGCACACACGGTGCAGCCCACGCACTGGATGGGATCAATGCTCGATTTCTTATTGACGATGCTCAGGGCCGGGCAGCCGACCTTCTGGCACATTTTGCAGCCAATGCACTTGTCGGTATCGACGACGCAGAGGCCGGTTTCGTGCTTGATGCGCTTGATGAGCAGGCAGGGGCGGCGGCAGATGATGGCCGCGGGCACTTCGCTCTCCTCGGCCTCTCTGACGGCCGCATCCATGGCCTTGAGGTCCTGCGGATCGACGATGAGGATCTTCTCGTAGCCGATGCCCTTGAGCACGTCCTCGATGGCAATGGCGTCGGCCACCTCGCCGAGCAGGGTGTAGCCGCTGCCGGGGTTGTCCTGGTGGCCGGTCATGCCGGTGATGTGGTTATCCAGGACGACGGGAACGACGTTGGCCTTGTTGTAGATGATCTCGGCTGCGCCTGTCATGCCGCTGTGGAAGAAGGTGGAGTCGCCCACCACGCCGAAGACCTTTTTCTTCCGGCCGAGCACCTCGAGGGTCTTGGCGATGCCGGCGCCGACGGAGAAGCCGCCGCCCATGCACAGCACGGTGTCCACCGCGCTCAGAGGCGCCGCGGCGCCCAGGGTGTAGCAGCCGATATCGCCGGTGACGATGCTGCCCTTATGTTTGCTCATCGTATAGAAGAAGCCGCGGTGCGGGCAGCCGGGGCAGAGGGCGGGCGGACGGGCGACCGCGTGAACCGGCAGCTCCTTTACCTCCGGCTCTACGCCAAAGAGCATCTGGCGCAGGCGCTGGGGATTGAGTTCATACATATTGCTGACCTTTTCCTTGCCGATGCAGGGAATGCCGGCCGCCTTGATCTGCTCCTCCATGAAGCCCTCCAGCTCCTCGACGACGTACAGCGTCTTGACGGAGGCGGCAAACTCGCGGATCAGTTCCATGGGCAGGGGGTTCGTCAGACCGAGCTTCAGGAAGCTGGTGCCCTCGGGGAAGACCTCTTTCGCATACTGGTAGGCGATGGAGGCGGTGACGACGCCGATCTCGCCGTCGCCCTTTTCCACGCGGTTGAGCGGGCAGCGGTTGGAGTATTCCTCGAGCGCGGCCAGGTTCTTCTCCACCTTGGGGTGGTTGGCGTAGGCATTGGCCGGGGTGCAGACGTTCTTGCGGATATTTCTCTGATAGGGCGTCGGCTCCTTCTCCTCGCGCTCGCCGAGCTCGACGAGGCTCTTGGAGTGAGACACGCGCGTGGTGGTGCGGAAGAGCACCGGCATGTCATACGCTTCGGAGATCCGATAGGCTTCCTTCATGAAGTCCTTGCATTCCTGGGAATCCGAAGGCTCGATCAGCGCGAGCTTGGCAAACTTCGCATAGTAGCGATTGTCCTGCTCGTTCTGCGAGGAGTGCATGCTGGGGTCGTCGGCCGTGACGATCACGAAGCCGCCGGTCACGCCGTTGTAGGCGGCGGTGAACATCGGGTCGGCGGCCACGTTCAGGCCGACGTGCTTCATGGCGCAGAGGCTGCGCACACCGGCGACGGAGGCGCCGTAGGCAAACTCGGTGGCGACCTTCTCGTTGGGGGCCCACTCGCAGTAGACTTCGCCCTTGAACTTGGGCAGTTCTTCAAAAATTTCGGTGCTGGGGGTGCCGGGATACGCGGAACAGACCTTGACGCCCGCCTCATAGGCGCCGCGGGCGATGGCTTCGTTGCCGGACAGCAGTACTTTCAACTTGAATCCCTCCAAAACTCTTCACTTTTCGGATTATCCGGTTTTGCCGAAACGGCGGTGCGGGGCGGCTGCCCCGCGCGGGGTTTTTTGTCGGTTTTTGTGATATTCACCGATTATTGGCGCAGATATTATAGCATATTCTATGTATTTTGTACAGATGCTTTCTGTTTTTTCCGCAGTTTCGGCCGCTTTTTGCCGATCCTGAATTCTTATACAGCTCTATACAAAAAGGCAGAGTGGAAGGGGCGTGAAAGCCCCTGCCGCATTCTGCCTTTTGTATTCTTATTCATGCCGCTCAGACTACGAACTGGAACACAGTGAAGGCCGCGTACAGGCACAGCAGCACAATTCCCTGCCAGCGCTTGAGCTTGCCCTCCCGGAGCGTGGGCAGGCACAGCAGCGCCATCACCACAAACATCAGCGGCAGATCCACCAGCAGCGAGGCGTTCATCCCCGCCAGCGTCTTCTCGGCAGGGATCGCAAAGGGCCGGATCGTGATGGCCATGCCGGACACGAGGACGATGTTGAACAGGTTTGCGCCGATGATGTTGCCGAGCGAGAGCGCGCTGCGCTTCTTCACCAGCGCGGTGACGGCGGTGACAAGCTCCGGCAGCGAGGTGCCGAGGGCGACCATCGTCAGGCCGATCACCGAGTCGGGCACGCCCAGGGCCGCCGCGATCAGGGTGCCGTTTTCCACCAGGAGATTGGCGCCCCAGGCGATTGCCGCCGCGCCGACGACGAGCATGGCCAGCTCCTGCCACAGGGGTCTTTCCTTGGCGGATTCATCTTCTTCCGCCGTCTCCGCTCCCTCCGGCTGCGTTTTCATCTGCCGGATCGTGAGGATCATATATGCGGCAAAGAGGCACAGGAACAGCAGGCCGTTCCAGCGGGCGAAGTTGCCGGCGGTGTAGGCAATACCCGCGTACAGCAGCGCCGCAAGGAAGAAGGCGGCCACCGGCAGACGCAGCGACTTCTTGTTGACGCTCGTCGGCCGGATGGCGACCGTCAGCGCCGCGATCAGCGAGGTGTTGCAGATGACCGAGCCGATGGCGTTGCCGTAGGAAATGCCGCTGTTGCCGAGCGCTGCCGCCTGGGAGGACACCATGACCTCCGGCAGCGTCGTGCCGATGGACACGACCGTCGCGCCGATCAGCAGCTCCGACAGATGAAAGCGGTGAGCAATCCCCACCGCGCCGTCCACAAACCAGTCGCCGCCCTTGATGAGCAGCACAAAACCAAGCAGAAACAGTAAAACAGGTACGAGCATAGTAACCTCCTGAGGCCCGGCTTACAGCCGGATGCCTGTATATTTGATGGAATGGAAGATCCAGAACTTTTTCAGACTGAACGACAGCGTTTCGTCGTATTCGAGCATATAGGGCGGCAGCAGCACCTCGCCCAGCTCTCCCGCGACGGGGCGGAAGCGTTTTTTCTCTTTGAAATAAGCCGCCTGCTTGTCGCTGATCAGATGGACATAGAGCTCTGTAACTTCGATGTCGGAGTGCTGGGCCGAAACCACCTCGACCGCGATCGTGGACGTGCCTTTTTTCGCCATGTATTCGCGCAGCGCCTCATCATATTCGATCGTTTTGACTTTCATACGGCTCACAGATCCTTCTCTTTTTCTTTTGCATATTATTGAATATCTGGCGCCGCAGCCGTGCTGCTGCGCTGAGCAGCAAAGCTGCACGGCGGAATGCCTTTTGGCATTTCGCCATCAGATAGTCATTATAATGAAACGCTTCGAAGCTGTCAACCAATTCCTTCCGTCCGCCCACAGAGCGAAATAAACGCCGGGCAGCGACGTTCGCTGCCCGGCGGCTGTGTTGGATGCCTTCTTATCTGCCGAAGAGGCCCTTCTTCTCATAGGGCGCCGATTCCGCCGAGAGCACACGGTAGCCCGTGCTTTCGATCGCGGCGCGCAGTGCGTCGAGATCGGCGGCCTCCTCCGTGAGAAAGCTGGCTTCTGCTTTTTTGTGGGACGAGCTGAGCTTTTTGGCCTGTGGGATCGCCCTGCGGATGGCCTCGTTGACATGCGCCTCGCACATGCCGCAGACCATGCCGTCAATCTTTAAAACGGTTCGGATCATGGCACTCACGCGAGGGCGGCGCCCAGCGCCTGGCAGGCGCTCAGGGCTTCGTCGTCCGGCGCCTCGCAGCAGATGACGCTTTCCGCGCAGAGCGTGATGCCGGACTCTGCGCAGTTGTCCTCCCAGCTGCGCATCCACTCGCCGTCTCCCCAGCCGTAAGAGCCGAAGAGCGCGGCCTTCTTTCCGGCCACGTCCGGCTTCACCGACTCGAACAGCGGCTCAAACTCGCTGTCCTCCAGCGACTCGCCGCCCATCGCGGGGCAGCCGAAGGCAAAGGCGTCGTACTGCGCCGCCTTCTCGGGTGCAAAATCGGACACGGCAAACAGCTCGGCGGACGCGCCGGCCTTTTGCGCCCCGCGAAGCACCGCCTTCGCCATCGCCTCGGTGTTGCCGGTGCCGCTCCAGTAAATCACTGCGACATGATTCATGCTTTCATCCTCTTTTCTTCAAAAACTATATTGCCACAGCAAGCCGCTCCACGCCGAAGCCGGCGCGGAAGAACCTGCAGTAGGACTCGGTGCATCGGTTGTACCTGTCGAAGAGCCGCCGGGCTTTTTCCTCATCCCCGTAGACCTTCCAGTGACCGCAGAGCTTGAAATTCCTGGCCTTGTTGTCGATAAAGCCGCGCACGTCCTCCGGCGGATAGCTGAGAAACAGCCCGATCTCGTGCGGAAACTCCGCGCCTTCCCGCAGGCGGCGGATCAGGCACCGCACGCACGTTTCGGCGCAGCAGCCCTCGTAGCCCGCCTCGGCCAGGATCTCCCTGGCGCGGCGGCCGCTGAGATCGCGCGCCAGCTCCTCCGGACGGAACAGATACAGCAGCGCCCGCGACGCCCCGAAGCGCAGCGGCGCCAGGCGGATGCCGCGCGGAGACAGGCAGCGGTTGAGCCGTCGCAGTTCTCCGATCAGCGTCTCCCGGCTCTCATAGGGACAGGAAAAAATGCTCCCGGTCTTGATGCCCGCCAGCGTCGGCGCGCAGCATCTGACCAGCAATTCGTCAATCACAGCCATCACCTCACGCAAGCCGGTAGTTAGGTATGTCTAACTACCGCTACTATACCAGATTGAATTCCTATTGTCAAGATAGGAATGTACTCTCAAACATGCGAGCCGCGGGAATAGCATTCCCAGGTTCTGAAAAAAAAATAAGCGGAACCTTGACAAACGATTTTATGTTGTGTTCAATATAGTTGAAATAAACATTCAGGAGGTTTTCATCATGTCCGTTTATGATTACAGTGTTCTGGACCGCAAAGGCAACGAGGTCTCTCTGGAGCAGTACCGGGATAAGGTTCTGCTGGTCGTCAACACCGCCACCGGCTGCGGCTTCACGCCCCAGTACAAGGGGCTCGAGGAGATGTACGAGAAGTACCACGACCGCGGCCTCGAGATCCTCGACATTCCCTGCAACCAGTTTGCCGGCCAGACGCCCGGCACCGACGAGGAGATCCACGAGTTCTGCACGCTCAAGTACAACACCCAGTTTCCCCAGATGAAAAAGTCCGATGTGAACGGCGAAAACGAGCTGCCGCTCTTCACCTGGCTCAAGTCCCAGAAGGGCTTTGAGGGCTTTGGCAAGGGTCCGACGGCGTTGGCCATGTCCGCCATGCTCAAGAAGATCGACAAGGATTACAAGAACAATCCCTCGATCAAATGGAATTTCACCAAGTTCCTCCTGGACCGCGACGGCAATGTTGTTGCGCGCTTTGAGCCGACCTGCGACATGAAAAAGGTGGACGAGGCCGTGGCCGAGCTGCTGTGAGGCCATAGAAATGGCCGAGGTCTTTGATCCTCTGAAGCTGGAAAACCAGCTCTGTTTTCCGCTCTATGCCGCCTCTCGGGCGCTGATCCGGCAGTATCACCCCGCGCTGAGCGCGCTGGACCTGACCTATACGCAGTATGTGGCCATGATGGCGCTGTGGGAGAGCGCGCCGCTGAGCGTCAAAGAGCTCGGCGAGCGGCTCTATCTCGACACCGGCACGCTGACGCCGCTGCTCAAGGCGATGGAGCAGAAGGGCCTGATCCGGCGCCGGCGCAGCGAAGCGGACGAGCGCAGCGTGATCGTCAGTCTCACGGACGAAGGCGCGGCGCTGCGGGAGAAGGCGCTCTCCGTCCCGGCGCAGGTCGGCGGCTGCATCCGTCTGGACGCATCCCGGGCGCAGCAGCTCTGCGGGCTGCTGTATGAGCTGCTGGATGCGCTTGAAAAATGAGAAAACGGTCACCCCGGCTGGGGTGACCGTTTTCTTTTGGCTGAGAGTGAAAGCAACCGGCTGCGATATCCGAAAAACGCTTTGCAGCCGTCGGCCTTCATGCCATCCGGCAATCAGGCTGCCTGCTCAACAGCGCCGTTCGCGGCAAAGCTCGCGATCCGATCCGCCACATTCTGCTGCAGGCTGCGGAAGAAGAACTGGTAGTCATAGACGTGGTATGCGCCCCCGGGCAGCCCCGGCACGATGGGCGGATAGTCAGCTTCAGCAATATCCGTGACCTTCACCACGCCGCGCTCCGTGTCCAGATAGCAGCCGCACAAGGCTTCCTGTTCGCTGACGATCGCGCCGCTGTAATCGGTAAAGCAGGCGCCCGGGTTCTCTTCTCTGTCCGCCGCAGTCCCGTCCGTTTTCCAGTTGAGCGGATTGATTCCGAAAGCTCTCTGCCCGGCAGGGCTGATAAAGGTCTCCGTGACCTCGGGAGCTTCACAGTCGAAGCTGATGACCACGCCGATATCGTCCGCCGCCTGCGCCGGACGGATCTGCGGATTGTTCGCCGGCAGCTCCTCCGCGCAGGGCCAGCCGATGGCATAGACGGCCACCAGCTGCCCGTACAGCGTTTCGTCGCCGAAGTACTCCTCCAGCAGCCGATAGCACATGTCCGCTCCCTGAGAGAAGCCTGCAAGGACAATGGGTCTTCCCTGGTTTTCGTGCTCAAGATAGTACGCAAACGCGGCGGAAACGTCGCTGTAGGCCAGCTCCATATAGGGCTCCCAGGCTTCCCGATCCAGGCTGTAGACCTTCATGGCCGCCTGCCGGTAGTAGGGCGCAAACATCCGGGTGCTGTCCTCGTAGATCCCGCGCTCCATGTTCAGCGCGCCAAGGAAGTTTGCCTTGGTCTGCTCATCATCCAGGGACATGTTGAACTCGTCGTTCATGTCCACCGTGGGGCAGACCAGGAACAGATCGACAGCCCGATCTTCTCCGACGCCGTAATACGCCCAGTTCGCCTCATCGGCATAGGAGACTGCGGCCGCAGGCTCCTCGGCGGCAGGTTCCTCCGCCGGCTTCGGCTCATGCTCCACCTTTTTCCAGCCCACGCCGAGCGCATACAGGATGCTCACGGCCAGCAGCAGGCAGATCGCCGCGACGGCAACGCCTCTCCAGGTTTTCAGCTGTTTTTCCTTGTTCTCGTTGTGCATTGATCGCTTCTCCTAAGCTGTTTCAATTCGAAGTCGCTGTTTCCGTCGAGCGGGCTAAGCCGACCTTGCTTTTCTCTTTTAATACTTTTCTTTTAATACTTTTTCGTCATCGTCAGATTGTTCTGCCCGTCCCGATATTCGTAGTGCAGCTCGTCCATGGTTTTTTTCGCCATAAAGATGCCGAGGCCGCCGATCTCCCGATCCTCCGCGGAAAGAGATACATTCGGATCCTTCAACGCCAGCGGGTCGAAGGGGATGCCGCTGTCGCGGAAGGAAACGCTCGCCATGCGAGGCTCGTCGGCGAAGGAGATGCGGACCGAGGCCATGCCCGTGCCCGGCGCATAGGCATAGCTTGCAATGTTCACGAAGATCTCCTCGGCTGCCATCGTGATCTGCATCTGCGCCTTCGGCGGGCAGTCCGCCTCCTCCAGCTTTTGCTCAAGGAAAGAGATCACCTGCGGGAGATTGTCTGTCGCAGCCTCGACTTCCAGCTCGTTTCGGGTGAAGAGCAGCGTGTCGGTCCTCTCGAGGAGTTCAAGCAGTTCTTTTTTCCACAGCGCAGCTTCCGCGCGCCCCTTTTCGCTCTCCAGCGCCTTCCGCCGGATGGCGCGGCGCAGCAGACGGGTATAGCCGAGGATGCGCGCCTTGTCCTCGACCGACCGGATCGTCTTCGCATCGTCGGTTCCCAGATAGGCTGCCAGCGTCTTATTCCAGAAGCGCTGCGCCGTTTCGAAATCAAAGCCCTGAAATGCCTTGATGACCTCATGGTCATATTCCGAAAAGCCGACAAAGGCGTTGTACATACTGGCAAGCTCAAACACCGGATGGCCGACGGCAAGCGTATCCATGTCGATCAACAGCACCTCGTCGCCCTGCAGCTCCAGGTTTTTCGTGTGATAATCGCCGTGGATCATATGGTCGTCATGGGGTACCGCCTCCACGAGCGAGAGAAGCTTGCTGCCCGCCTTCTCCGGCAGATAGTCCCGCATGAACTTAGCCCACTTCAGCGCCGTCTCGCGCATATCCGGCAGCTTTCCGGCCGGGACGACCGTTCCGTGGATCTTTTTGAGCATATCCACGTATTCCTTCACACACCAGTCCAGCTTGTCCGGGTCCTTTGCCAGGATCTTGGAGAAAGAGCGGGCATTCAAAAGCTCGAACACCGATCCGTAGCTCTCTCCGACCCGGACGACGTCATAGGAGATCGCCGTCGGGATGCCCAGGACCAGCGCGATGCGCGCGACCTCGCGCTCATGCTGGATTTCGGACAGCGCGTCGGCGTTGTTGTAAACCTTGACGACGTTGTCCTGGTCGATCCGGTAAATCGTGCCGTTTGCGCCGCGTCCGATCTCCTCACAGCCATCGACCGAGACGACACGGTAGGCTTTTTCCACCGGCATCATCTCGGTAAAACCGGTCATCTCCAGGATCTCGTACACCTCGCTCTTTACGTTCGTCAGCCGAAGGGCAGGGTACGTTTTCTTCAGATGCAGCACCACGCGCAGTCCCGCGCTGGAGATATAGTCCAGCTTTTCAAAGTCCAGCACAACGGGCAGCGCGGCGGCAGAGGAGGTGATCTCCATGATCTTTTCTTCCGTCTGGCGGGCGTTATTCGAGTCGACGCGGCCGGACAATGCAATTGTCACGTGATCCGCCGCAAGCGTTCCCTTTACTTCGTTCATCGGTTCCTCCTCATGTTTCATTCGTGTCTCTGTGCGCCACGTGCCGCATTATCAGAGAATGTTCTTTATTCTATGGTCAGTATATCCGTGAAGCCCGTGACCTCAAAGATTTCCATGACGCTCTCGCCCACATGGACGAGCTTCATTTTTCCCTGCCGGTTCATCTGCTTCTGGGTGGAGAGCAGCACGCGCAGCCCGGCCGAGGAGATATACTCCAGCGCCTCCAGATCGAACACCAGGGCGGTCACGCCGTCAAGCGACGCCTTGAGCTCTTTTTCCAGCTCCGGCGCAGTGGTGGTGTCCAGCCGCCCGTTCAGTGCGATGGTCAGTTCGGATGCGTTTGCCCTTTTTTCGATATTCAGCATGGTATGTTCCTCCTGAATGATGGGATTCTGCGCTTATTCTTTTCGATCTTCCCGGTGCTCTCAACTCACGCGGGATCTGCCGAGACGTCCAGATAATAATTGATTGTATCACAGAACGGGACAAATAGCCAGATAGCGCGAGACGGTTTTTCCGCATTTTTCTGTGCAGCTCCTCCATTCCGAAGGGCCGCCGCCAAGGCGCTCATAAAAAGTCCGCTCGTCCGGGTATTCATCCGCGCAGGGAAGTTGGCGCTTGCCTGCAGCATGCTCAGATAAACAAAAATTGACCCCAAATCTTTCGATTTGAGACCGATTCATGTCTCTACTGCTTTTTGCTTGAATTCTCCTGTGTATCTCTTGTTCGGTATTCCCTTTGGCATAAAACGAAACCCCATTCGTTAGCAGTATACCATACTGTCTAACAAATGGGGTGCTGTTCATTTTCACAGGCTCTTTTTTATTTGCTGTAATATCCTGCGCCGCGGAGCCATCCGCTTGTCGCGTGGTAGCCGCCGGCGTCGTGATAGACGATGTCCAGATTCTCCATTACGATCGGCGTGCTGTACGGGTTCAGACACTCGTTAATCATGGCGAGCCACTCTTCCGGCTCCGGCAGCGTATAGCTCAGCCCGGCGACCGTGGCCGGCGTGTTGGGCATGGTGTGAAACTGAATGTCCTCCCGCGTGCACAGCAGGGCCTGCCGAAGCAGCCAGGCGATATTGGCCGCCGTCAGATCGGTGTCGGTGTGAGCGGCCAGCAGTGCCGCCAGTTCCGGCAGGCGCGGCACGCTGCCGACCGTCAGAAGCTGGCTGAGGGCGGCGTCCATGAAGCGCTGCTGCACGACCACGCGGTCCAGATCACCGTTGAGATAGCCCGAGCGGTAGCGCACAAGTCCCATGGCCTCCTCCCCGCTCAGATGCCGGGCGCCGGCGTCCAGATGGATGTGCAGATTCTGCGCCTCGTCATCGTAGTGCATGTCCTGCGGCAGCTCGTAGTCGATCCCGCCGATGAGATCGACGGCCTCGACGAACACGTCCAGATCCACCACGGCGCAGCAGTCCGGCGAAAAGCCGCACAGCCGCCGGATCTCCTGCCGCAGCCCTTCGCCGGCATTGCCGCCGGAGTTGGCAGTGCCGGCATAGACGGCATTCAGCTTGCGCACCGGCCAGTCGAGGTTGACCAGGGTGTCGCGTGGGATGCTGACCAGATCGAGCCGATGCTGCACCGTGTCGAGTCGGCCGAGCAGGATCGTGTCGGTATTGCCGCTGGCGTCGTCCCGCCCGGCCAGCAGCAGGGTGTAAACGCCTTTCTTCCGCCCCGTATTGTCGGCCTCCGCGGCGATGTGCGCCTCCGTCTCTGCGCCGCTATCGGTTTCGCGCAGCGTGGGTCGGGTCGCCCGCTCCTCCGGCAGCTCCTGAGCCAGCGTCGGCGGCTGTTCCCAGCGCAGATAGAGCAGCCAGGCCAGCGCCATCAGCAGCAAAAGCAGCGCCGTTGCTGCGAATAAGTGCCGCATACCCCGATGTTTTTTCCTTTCCATGGTCGTTCAAGCCTCCTTATTTCCTTCCTATTATGTCCTCCGGTGGGCAAATTCAGACGCGGTTTCGCGCCCGTATATTTTTCATCACGGCGTGGGAAAATAGCTTCAGTCCTACATATACTGTATTGGACCACAACGTATCCCGGAGTGAGAAATATGAGTACGGTCAAACGAGGAGAAATCTATTACGCCGACCTGAGTCCCGTCGTGGGCAGCGAGCAGGGCGGCATACGCCCGGTTCTGATTGTCCAGAACGACACCGGCAACCGGCACAGCCCGACGGTCATCGCCGCGGCCATCACCAGCCAGCTGGGCAAGGCAAAGCTGCCCACCCACATCCATCTGTCCAGCCAGACGACCGGACTGAACCGCGACAGCATCATCCTGCTCGAGCAGATCCGCACACTGGATAAATCCCGCCTGCGGGAGCGCATGGGCCGCCTAGACGAGAGCACGATGAGCGCCGTGGACAACGCCCTGTCCGTCAGTTTCGGCCTGCGCGGCTGATTTTGAATAGGAAAGCCTCTTTGCTCATAAGGTTGAGCAAAGAGGCTTTTTTCGGAGGGCAGAATATGGATTATCCGATTTATATCGAAGGCAGGCAATGCGGCACTCTGACGGAGAGCAAGGAAGGGCTGTACACCGTCTTTCACGCCGATTGCCCCAGGCGAAACGGCCTGATTCGTCTCTGGCTGCACGGCGGCGGGCAGAGCGCCTGTCTGGGACTGCTCGCCCCGCGCGGCGACCGCCTGGTGCTGACGCGGCGTCTGTCCCGCCAGGCGCGGACGGCCTTTCCCCGGCCGATTGAGCGTGTCTCGGATCAGCCTGGGACACCCCAGGCCGAAATCCGGACACCCGCGGCCGCTCCCGCTCCCCCTCCGCCCGGGCCGTCGCCGGAGCAGTCCACGCCGGAGGCTGACGGCTGGCGCGCGCTGCCCGACGGCACGCTGATCGCCGCGGACGGGCGCCGGGCGCTGCCTGCCGCGCTGCCTCCCGGCTCAGCGCTTGCATCGCATCTGCTGCGCATCGGTGATCGGGACTATCTTGTATTTCGCCTGTGAATGAGATATAATTAAGTATTCGAACTTACATAGAAAGAGGCGAATTGTATGCAGATGACCGATCTGATCGCCAAAAAGCGAGACGGTGAGGTGCTGAGCACCGAGGAGATCCAGTTTGTGATTCAGGGCTACACCCGGGGAGAGATCCCGGACTATCAGATGTCCGCCCTGTGCATGGCCATTCTCTTCCGCGGCATGGACGACCGGGAGACGCTCGACCTGACCATGGCGATGATGCACTCCGGTGAAACGCTGGATCTGAGCCCGATCCGCGGGATCAAGGCCGACAAGCACTCAACCGGCGGCGTCGGCGACAAGACGAGCCTGATTCTCTGCCCGATGGTGGCGGCCTGCGGCGTCAAGATCGCCAAAATGTCCGGCCGCGGCCTCGGCCACACCGGCGGCACCATCGACAAGCTGGAGAGCTTCAAGGGCTTCGTCACCGGCATCTCCGAGCAGACCTTCTTCGATAACGTCAACCGCATCGGCATCGCGATCGCCGGTCAGACCGCCGATCTCGTGCCGGCGGACAAAAAGCTCTACGCCCTGCGCGACGTGACCGGCACCGTGCCCTCCATCCCGCTGATCGTCAGCTCCATCATGTCCAAAAAGCTGGCCTCTGGTGCGGATGTGATCGTGCTGGACGTCAAGTGCGGCAGCGGCGCCTTTATGAAAACGCCGGAGCAGGCCGCAGAGCTGGCCCGCGGGCTGACAAGGGTCGGGCGCCTGGCCGGGCGGAAGGTCGCGGCGGTCATCACCGACATGGACGAGCCGCTCGGCAACGCCGTCGGCAACGCGATCGAGGTCAAGGAGGCCATCTCGGTACTGCGCGGCGAGACGAAGGGTGAGCTGCTGGAGCTCTGCCTGACGCTCGGCAGCTGCATTCTCACCGAGGCGGGCTTTGCCGCCGACGACAGCGAGGCGCGCCGGAAGCTGCAGGCCGTCATCGACGACGGCAGCGCGCTGCGCAAGCTCTACGAGCTGGTCGAGGGCCAGTTTGGCGAGGCGGCAGCCGTGTACGACACCTCTCTCCTGCCCGACGCGAAGGTCAAGCTCGAAGCGCTGAGCGAGGAGGCGGGCTATGTGTCCCACATTCAGGCCGAGCAGGTGGGCCTTGTCTCGATGCATCTCGGCGGCGGCCGCGTGACCAAGGAGAGTGAGATCGACCTCTCGGTGGGCGTGTTCCTGCACAAGAAGGTCGGAGACCGGGTCGAAGTCGGCGAGAGCCTGGGCACGATCCACGCCGCCACGGAGGAAAAAGCGCACGAGGCGGCCGAACTCCTGCGCCGCTGCTACACGCTCAGTCCCGCGCCGGTAGAAAAGCCGCCCTTCATCAAGGGAATTATCCGGTAATTCTCATGAAATAAAAAAGGATGTGAACTTTTGGTTCACATCCTTTTTTAATTTAGCCTTCAAAATGCTGATAAAACAGCAGAAGGAACAGCAGCGCGACGGCGAAGAAGGCGCCGCCGACCCAGAACAGGAAGCCGTAGCCGGTAATCTTCCCTTTTTCCGCCCGATGGCTGACATATTCGCCGTAGCTCTCATCCCGCTTGCCCGACCAGGGAACAAACATGCGCGCCACATAGCGGACGGCATAGGAGATACCGTTGAATATGCCGTAATTCGAGACGAAGATCAGCGCGCCGGCGCAGATCAGCAGCACGCCCGGCACGAAAAAGCCGTCACAGAGCAAGCGGCAGCGCTCCACCGGGGTCTCGGTCTGCCAAAAGCCGTGCGTGGCCAGAACGACCAGCGTCAGAAGCAGGGCCGCAAGGGTGCTGATGCCGATCTTGAGCAGGATCGCGCGGCGGTTTTTCACTGCTCCAGTTCCTTCCTGATCGCTTCCTCCTCCGCGTCGTTGCACATCACGAAGTGGCCGGGTCTGACCTCGCGGAAGCTGGGCTGCTGCACCGAGTAGTCGTGCTCCGCCAGCGGGTTGTACACGATGCGCTTGCGGTTTTTCTCGTAGATCGGGTCAGGCAGCGGGATGGCGGACAGCAGACTTCTGGTGTAGGGGTGCAGCGGATGGGCAAACAGCTCGTCCGAATCGGCCATTTCCACCATTTTGCCGAAGTACATCACGCCGATGCGGTCGGAGAAGTACTTGACGACGGACAGGTCGTGGGCGATGAAGAGGATCGTCAGGCCGAGACGCTCACGCAGCTCGTTGAGCAGGTTGATGACCTGCGCCTGGATCGACACGTCCAGTGCGGAGACCGGTTCGTCCGCAATCAGCAGCGCCGGATTCATGATGACGGCACGCGCGATGCCGATACGCTGTCTCTGGCCGCCGGAGAACTCGTGCGGATAGCGCGAGGCGTGCTCACGCACCAGGCCAACCAGCTCCAGCATCTCGAACACCTTGTCCTCGATCAGCTTTTTGTCCTTTTCGCCCTTGATAATCAGGCCCTCGGAAATGATCTCCTTGACGGTCATACGGGGGTTGAGGGAGGCGATCGGGTCCTGGAAGATCATCTGCATCTGTGTAACGATCCGCTCGTGCTTTGCCTTCTCCCGCTCCGCCTTGTACTCCTGCAGGAGCTTGGCCTTTTCCGCCTCTCCGGCAGCGGCAAGCAGCGGCGCGTACTTTTCCTCGACCGCCTTGACCTGCGCCTTGGCGTATTCCTTGTCGCAGTTCCTGTGCGCGCGGTCCGCAATGCGGATCTTTTCGCGGTTCTCCGCCACGATCCGGTCCAGCTTTTCCTTGTCCTCCGCCGTTTTGGCGGACGCCTTGTACTCCTCCCGGGCGGCGCGGATCGCCTCGCGGTAGCCGCGCTTGCCGGCGGCAATCAGAATGCCTTTGAAGTACACATTGCCGGAGGTGATGTCATACAGCTTGATGATGGAGCGGCCGGTGGTGGTTTTGCCGCAGCCGGATTCGCCGACCAGGCCGAAAACCTCGCCCTTTTTGATATCAAAGCTGACGTCATCGACAGCCTTTAGGACGCTCTCCCCTTTGCCGAAGTACATGGAGAGGTGCTCAACCTTGAGCAGAACATCCTGATCGTTTACGCTCATTTGTTCTCTCCTCTCTTGCTCTTCATGCGTTCAATCCTGTCGCTGATGATCTTGGGACGCTCCAGTTTCGGCGCATCCGGATGCAGCAGCCAGGTCGCCGCGTAATGGGTGTCGCTGACCTTGAACATCGGCGGCTGTTCCTCAAAATCAATCGCCATGGCATACTTGTTGCGCGGGGCAAAGGCGTCGCCCTTCGGCGGGTAGATCATGTTCGGCGGCGTGCCGGGGATGGACTCCAGCTTTTCCTTGGTGTCCAGGTCGGGCATGGAGCTCAGCAGCGCCCAGGTGTAGGGGTGGCGGGGATCGTAGAAGATCTCCTCCGCGGTGCCGTATTCCACGATCTTGCCGGCGTACATGACGGCGACACGGTCGGCCATGTTGGCCACGACGCCCAGGTCGTGCGTGATAAAGATGATGGACAGATCGCGTTCGGCCTTCAGCTTGTTGATCAGCTCCAGGATCTGGGCCTGAATCGTCACGTCCAGCGCCGTGGTGGGCTCGTCGCAGATCAGAATGTCCGGGTTGGCGGCCAGGGCGATGGCGATGACAATACGCTGGCGCATGCCGCCGGAGAACTCGAAGGGATACTGGTTGTAGCGCTTGCGCGGCTCGGCAATGCCGACTTCCTCCATCAGCTTGATGGCGCGGTCCTTGGCGATACGCTGGGTGACCCTGGCGGCTTCGCCCTTGGCGTTGGTCTTGAGGTAGTCGATCGCCTCGCGCGTCTCCTTGTCATAGTCGCGCTCGCCGCGGTGCGCCAGCAGCTCTTCGTAGTGCTGCACCTGGCGGTCGATCAGACGGACGACGTTCGCCTTGACGAGCTCCAGGTCGGTGATCGAAGCCTCGGCCACCTTCCAGTCGGGCTCTTTGCCGCGCGCGACCAGACGGTCGTGCTTTCTCTTCTGGCGCTCATAGCGCTTCTGCGCCGTGACGTTTTTCCCGATGGAGTCGAAATAACGGGCAACCTCGGCCTTCAGGCCAGGCGCGAAGGTGTAGCTCAGGCTGTCCTTCACGATAGCGAGCGGGTCGATGGTCTCGCCCACCGCCGCAGAAAGCGTCTTGACCGCGGCCGTGCACTCCGCCTTGTCGAGCTTCTCGCGCTCGAAGGTCGGTCTGGCCTGCTTGAGCGCGTCGATGGCGCGCTCCATGCTCTCGTAAGAGAGCGCGGCGGAATGGGTGATGCCCTTTTTGGCCTTTTCGTGGAAGGAAGCCATAAAGTTTTCTCCCATTTGAGCGGCCAGCTGCTCGTTGAGCTCCGGGATCGGGAGCTTCGGCAGTTCCTTGCCGGTGCACTGCAGATAATAACCGATGGCGAAGAAGTCCGGCTCGTCGAGAGCCAGCGCCTTCTTGAGGATCGCCTGCATGTCACGCAGCGCGGTGATCAGCTTCGCGGCGTCCCCGCCCTTGACGACGGGCGCGATCTGCTCCTTTGCGGAGGAGACCAGCTTTTGAAGCTGCTCAGCCTCGTCCTTGACGACGTATTCGTGGATGGAAATTTTGGCGTTATCACAGATGTTGTTGACGCGGTATTTGACGTCCTTGGCCGCGTTCTTCTCCAGCTCGAAGGCCAGAAGCTCGATGTCTCCGTCGGCCTCTCTCGCCGCTTCCTTCGCCCGGTTGTACTCTCCCTCCATGTGCACGTGCTTGTACTCAAAGTCGCTGAAGGTCTTGCACTGCTGGCTGAATTCGGATTTGGCGGCCGCGTCGCTGCCGAGCGCCTCGGCCGTACGCTGCTCCAGATTCTTCAGGTAGGTCTTGAACTTGATGCGGCTTTCCTTCTGTCTCGCCTTGCCCTTGAGGATCATGGCCTCCGTCAGCTGGCGGCCGATCTTGACGATGGGGTTCAGGCTGGACATGGGGTCCTGGAAGATCATGGAGATCTTGTCGCCGCGGATCTTATGGAAATCCTCTTCGCTGATCTTCAGAAGGTCCTTGCCGTCATAGATGATCTCGCCGGACTCGGTGATGGCGTTGGCCGCCTGGATGCCCAGGATGGCCTTGGAGGTCACGGACTTGCCGGAGCCGGACTCGCCGACGATAGCGAGGGTCTCGCCCTTGGCCAGGTCAAAGCTGATGCCGCGCACCGCCTGGACTTTGCCGTTGGTGGTGCGGAAGGAGACGCGAAGGTCGCGTACCTGCATTTTATTTTCCATGATCAGTCATCCTCCCCTCTGGTGGTCGGGTTGAACGCATCGCGCAGACCGTTGCCGAACAGGTTAAAGGAGATGAGCAGCAGGGAGATGAACAGCGACGGGAAGAAGATTGCGTGCGGCGCCGAGGTCATGGCCACCTGGCCCTGGCTCATCAGCGTGCCGATGCTGGTGCCGGCAAAGTCGCTGAGATTGATGATGCCGAGGTAGGTCAGCTGCGTCTCGGAGCTGATGACGCTCGGGATGACCAGAGCGACGCTGGTGATGATCGTGCCGATGGAGTTGGGGAAAATGTGCTTGAACATCAGCCGCGCATCCGAGGCGCCGAGCGTGCGGGCGGCGAGAATGAACTCCTGGCCCTTGAAGCGGTAGAA
Source organism: Oscillospiraceae bacterium (assembly GCA_902801295.1). Classification (GTDB taxonomy): domain Bacteria; phylum Bacillota; class Clostridia; order Oscillospirales; family Oscillospiraceae; genus Limivicinus. The sequence goes on from CADCHN010000011.1 coordinate 45,400, forward strand.
CTGCCGGCGGGTCAGGGCGGCCATGCCCAGCCAGCCGGTCAGCACGAAGGCGAACAGGAACGATGGCACGACGCCCACCTTCTGCGCCAGATGCAGCTGGAACAGGGTCGTGGCAACCACGAAGGGGATGCCGCCCAGGATGTCGCTGATACGCTCCATCGTCAGGTCGATGGCGCCGCCGTAATAGCCCTCGATCGAGCCGTAGATGGCGCCGATGAAAAGGTTGATGGCGGAGACCAGCACCGCGAAAATAATGGAGAAGCGAGCGCCGATGCCGATGGCCATAAACAGATCCTGGCCCATGGAGTTGGTGCCGAAGAGGTAGAAGGGCTCATGGCCGTTGACATAGGTGTAGTAGTTGTAGTAGTTCACGCGGCACTGCACGGCGCCGGACTTGGCGGTAGAGTAGACATAGCTGCCGTCGTCGCCCGGGATGCGCAGGGAGTGATACTCCGCACCGGCAAGCGCCTGATTGGTGGAATAGACGGGCACGAAGTTGCCGTCCGCGTCCAGCTTGGCGGCGCCGGAGCTGTCCACCTTGTACCACAGGTTGGGGTTGTCGGTGATGCCCGCGATGTCCTTGGGCTCGACATAGGGGTAGATCACCTGGATGCCGGTCTCGTCCTGCCAGGCCTGGATTTTTTCAAACTCGGCATAGGAGAAGACGCTGTAGATCATGCCCTTCTCGTAGTACTGGTTGGTCTCGATGGTATAGCTGTACACGTCGCGGGTTTTGCCGCGGTGGGTGGTCTGCGTGGTGACCGTGTTGAGGATCCGCAGCACCGGGTCGCGCCCGGTCTCCTCCGCGATGCCGCGCCAGAAGGTCATGCTCTTTTCGTTCTGACTGGAGCGGGTCGTCGCACCGTCAAAGATGCCGATGTGCTTTTCCGCAATCGCCTCAACATAAGGGGCATAGCTCTGATAGAACCTGTCCTTGTCGTTGATGGTGTAGGGGGAAATGATCGGAGAAACCAGCGCGAAGATCAGCAGAAACGCAATGATGAACGCAGCGACAACAGAGGACTTATTCTTGCGGAAACGCAGCCAGGCATCCGCGAGATAGCTGCGGGACTTGGTCTCCAGCTTGGTGTCGTGGAGCGCCGTGTCCATCTGCGTAAAGACAAACCGCGATTTGTCTATATGTTGATAAGCATTATTCTTGTTATCTGTCATTTCTTCGACCCCATTCTGATCCGCGGATCAATAAATCCGTAGCTGATGTCGACCACAATGCCGGCGGCCAGACCGATTGCCGTGTAGAAGCAGGAGTCCAGCATGAAGATATTGTAGTCGCGGCCGTTGATAGCGTTCAGGTAAAGGTTGCCGACGCCGGGGATCGCAAAGATCTTCTCAATGACGAGGGAACCGGCCATGATGCCGATGAACTCACCGAAAATGGCCGGGACCACGACCACCGCGCAGTTTTTCAGCGCGTGGCGGACTGTCGCCTGGGCACGGGTCAGGCCCTTGGTGCGCGCCAGCAGCATGAACTCGCTGGTCAGCACCTCAGTCAGCTCGGCACGGGTCGTTCTGGTAAATCCGGCAATAACGGTGAAGGAGAGGGACAGCACCGCGGGCAGCATACTGACAAACATGCCCCAGCTGAGCCAGTCCGTGCCGGCCTTCATCAAAAACGGGAACCAGCCCAGCTTGAAGCTGAGCACATACTGAATAATAAAGGCGTACACAAAGCTGGGCACCGAGATGACGATCATGGTCAGCGTCGAAATGGTGTAGTCGATCCAGGTATTCTTCTTCAGAGCCGCCCAAACGCCAAGCGCAATGCCGATTGGGATACTCAGAATAATGGAATACAGGTTAACGATGACCGTCGCGGGAAGCTTGGTGAGGAAAATCGCGGCGACGTCCTGGCCGAAGTAGAGCTTATCGCTGACACCCCAGTCAAATTTCGTGACGACGTTTTTCAGGAAGATCCAGAACTGTACCAGATACGGCTTGTTGTATCCGGCGGCCTCACGTCTCAGTTCTATGATCTTGGTATGCGGGTCATTCAGCGGCAGCTCGGCCGGCGGCAGCATGCGCACCAGCACAAAGCAGATCAGGGTAATCACGAGCAGAGTAAAGAGCATCAGAAAGATTCTCTTGACAATATACTTGCCCATAAAATACCTCCCCCCATCGTATTATTTCGGTTTGCGTTGTTTGGATGCCCCTGCGCTTGTAAAAGCCGCGTCATGAAGGCACGGCGCGGCTTTTAGTAATGCAGCGGCAACAGGATGCGCATGGGACGGCCGAGCATTTTTTAACTCAATAGTTGCAGGGGCAAAGGCCCCTGCAACTATTGGAAATGTTTGCTCGGTAAAGTGTCAGACGAAGCGGCCGACGATTAGTAGGTCAGCTCTCCGCCCTCGGCAGCGACGTAGGCAGCCCAGTCAGCATCGTTGTAGTTGTACTTCAGGTACTGGATGCCGCCGCGGCCCATGATGGGATTGTACTCGTCGACGACATAGAAGACCTGCTTGGACAGCAGAGCAGCGGACGCATCCTGCAGCATGGGCAGGTAGTCGTAGGTGCCGAGGATCACGGTCTCGATGGCGGCCAGGATGTCCAGACGAGTCTCAACATCAGCAATGCCGTCGCCGAAGCAGTAATCCTTGCCGTTGTCGGCAGTGACGGTGGCGCCGTTCAGGGCGTCGGACCATCTGTGGATATCCATGGTGATCTCTTCGCCTTCAACCTCGAGGGTCATATCGACGTCGTCAGAGACGAACCACTGGCCGTCATACTGGTAGGAAGGATTGACGTACAGATCGGTCAGGCCGAACGGGTTGAGCGCAGAACCGGACCAGCCGCCCAGAACGGTGTCGGCCAGGCCAGCCTTGATCTTGTTGGACCAGTCGTTGCCGTAAGGCGCGGACTTGGCAAACTTGATCTTGCCGTCGAACGGAGTGCCGGCAGTGACCTCGGCCATCTTCTCGTTGAGGTAGTCGATGGTGCGGGTCATGAAGTCGGAGTCGGAGCTCATGGAGTACTCCAGAGTGATGGTCTGATCGCTGACGCCGTCGTTGTCGGCATCGGTGATGTAACCGGCCTCGAGGCCTTCCGCAAAGGCAGTCGCGAACAGCTCCTTGGCGGTCTCGGGATCGTAACCGGTGATGGAGGCGACAGCAGCGTCGAGATCGCCGCCGAAGTCGTCAACGTTCACGGAGTAGAACGCGCACAGGGCCTTCTTGGCCTGGTCGGTGTCGCGGTAGCGGGCGCCGGTGTCGGGGTCATAGATGTAGGCGTTGCCGATGATGCCGTAGCCGCCGGAACGGGACGGGGAAACAGTGGAAGCGAAGAGCTCCTTGTCGTAGGTAACGGCGATGGCCTTGCGGAAGTTGAGGTTGGTCAGCATCTGCAGGTCGGCAGTAGCGGTGTCGAAGTCGGCAGCGGCTTCGCGGTTCTCAATGGCCTGCTTGTAGCCGTTGAGGATCAGGAAGAAGATGGTCTCGGAAGGAGTGAAGTAGACATAGTCGGAGTTGCGGTAGGTCGCGAAGTCGGAAGCCTGCAGGCCGTAGGTCATCAGCTCGCCCTTCAGGAACATGAGCTTGCGGGTCTCAGCCTCAGCAACAACCTCGGTCTCGATGATGTCGGTCTGATACATCGGGTAGGTCTCGCCGTCCTCAGGATCGACGTAGACATGCTTGCCGTCGGTCCAGCCGTACCAGTTCTCGTTCTTCTCGAACTTCATGAACTTGTCGGCCTGGTAGGTGACGAGCTTGTAGGGGCCGTAGGAAGAGGTGGTCTCCACGCTGGTGTTGTAGGTGGAGCTCCAGACGCCGTTGGACTCGGAGAGGTTGGCCTCGTAGAGGTCTTCCTTCACGATCCAGTTGCTGGACAGGTTGTACAGAAGGTTGAAGCCGGCCAGGCTCTTACCGAAGACCAGGGTGATCTGGTAGTCGCCGCTCTTGAAGCAGCCAACGGTGGTGTCGTAGTCAAGGCCGGTCTCGTACTGACCGGTGATGGTGTAGAGCTCGTCAGCGGAGTAGGCTTCGTAGGCAGCGCCGGCGCCAAGGTACTCGTCATAGAGCTGCTTGCCGCTGAAAGCGTCGTCCACGTTCTCGCCGTACACGGTCTCGTCGGTGACAGAGACGTACTGAGGCAGCGCATTGCCCTCAGCATCGGTGTAGCTGGCGTCGGCATTCCAGAAGTCGTAGGCATCCACAAGCAGGTCCTCGACATTGCCGCCCGCAGCCAGGAACTCGCTGGTGCTCACACCGATGGGGCTGTACTCGAGCTGGCCCTGCAGGGCGTAGTTCTCAGCACCCGCGATGCACAGGTCGCCGGCATAGTAGTCGGTGGCACGGTAGTTCAGCAGGTCAGGATTGAGCAGCTGCTTCATGGAGTAGACATAGGTGTCGGCATTGATGGGGGTGCCGTCCTCCCAAACCGCGTTGGGGTTCAGGTCGATGGTGTAGGCGTAGCCGGCGGTGGCGGACTCGGGGATGTTAAACTCCGGGCGCTCAGCCTTGATCTGCTCGGTCACGTCGACAGGCTCGGAAGCCGCCATCTCGGGGACGATCACATAGCCGGTGTAGGGTTCCTTGCCCTCAACCGGGTGCAGCTCATCGTTGAACCAGAAGCTGTACAGACCTGCACGAAGGAAGTCAGCGGGATAGCTGTCGTCCGTGGTCTGGTAGGTGTGGGGGTTCCAGTTGGTTGCCATGGTGGAAACAGAATCCTGATACGTATAGGTAGCAGGTTCAGCAGGGGTCTCGGCAGGCTGCTCAGCGGGCTGCTCAGCAGGCTGCTCGGCAGGCTGCTCGGTGGGCTGTTCGGCTGCCGGGGTCTTCTCACCGCAGGCGGCCAGAGCAAACAGCATAGCCAGCGCCAGCACGAGGGCGAGAAGCTTGGACAGATTCTTGCTCATTTTTTCATTTCCTCCTTATATGTTTTTATTAAACGCACATGATGTACGGATAATAAACCTGTTGTTGTGCACGGCCGCCTTCCATGCTCTGCCTTGGCGGCCCGGCCGCGCGGTTCGGTTGCAAAAGGGAAAAATATACGATCCCCTCTGTTCACAAATCTGTAAAATATATTATCATAAAGCCCATCCAATTACAAGCGACAATTGCCGGCTTTCATATTATTCACCCTGATATTATGCAATCTGCCCGGATTCGCCGGGCAGATTTTTGTAGATTCTTGTTAATTTTCGCTTATGATTTCTATGCAAAACGACGAAGCCGGGGATAGAATATTCAAAAAAAATTTTGCATATGCATTCGAGAAATGAATGAATCACCATTTTTTATCGGTTCAGCCGATAAAAAATCCGCCGTCGCACTGCAAAACCTGCCCCGTGGTGTAGCTCGCCTCCTCCGCGAGATACAAAACCGCGCGGGCGATCTCCTCCGGCTGCCCCAGGCGGCCCATTGGGATCGTCTCCTGCGCCAGCGCGTCCAGGGTCTCACGGCCGAGCACCTGCACCATGTCGGTGTCGATGACGCCGGGCGCGACGCAGTTGACGCGGATGCCGCTCGGCGCGAGTTCCGCAGCGAGCGAGCGGCTGAGGCCGATGAGGGCGTGCTTGGTGGCGGCGTAGGCCGTCTCGCAGGAGGCGCCGTGGCTGCCCCAGATGGAGCTGACGAAGATCATGCATCCGCTGTGCTCGTGCAGCATGTGCCCCAGTACGGCCTGGGCGCAATGGAAGGCGCCGTTCAGGTTCACGTCGAAAATGCGCTTCCACCAGTCCGGGCTGATGTCCTGGAACAGGTGCTGCTCGGCGATACCGGCGTTCGAGACCAGCAGCGTCACCGGGCCGAGCTCGCGCTCTACGCGCGCGACCATGGCGTTCACCGCCTCGCGGTCTGCCACATCCGCCCGATGGGTAATCACGCGGCAGCCCTCGGCGGTGAGCTGGGCGGCCAGCGCCTCCGCTGCATCCTCGCGCTCGATATAGTTGATGCACACCGCGTATCCCGCCCGGGCGAGGGCGGCGGCCGTCGCCGCGCCGATGCCTCGGGAGGAACCGGTGACCAATGCTACCTTATTTTGCATGATTTGAATCCTCCGTTAGCCCTCAACTTCGTCCAGTCGCCGCTGGATCAGACGCCGTGCCTCCTCGGCCAGCTCGCCCGTGCCCGTCGCCTTGACGCGTTCGGCGTCAATAACGGTCAGAATGTCCAGATACACCGGTGTGCGCTGGAAAAAGAAGCAGTTTTTGACATTCTCCGTGCCATGGGAGCAGGCCACGACCACCGGCACGCCCGCCTTCTGGGCGATCTTAAAGGAGCCGGCGTGGAAGGGCAGCAGTTCGCGGGTTTTGCTGCGGGTGCCCTCGGGATAGATGCCGATATTGCAGACGCCGCGCTTGAGATAGTCGGCGGCCTGCAGGATGGTCTTGAGCGCCTCGCGGTTATTCTCCCGGTCAAGGGAGAGGAAGCCCGCGTGCCGGGCCGTGATGCCGGCAATGGGGATGACAAGATTGGAGGGTTTGGAGACGAAGCTGATGTTGTACTTCGCCATCCAGCCCATCACGACCAGCGGATCGAACATCGAGCGATGGTTGCTGACGAAGAGGAAGGGGCCGTCCGGCAGCTGCTCCAGACCGCTCAGATGCACGCGAACGCCCGCGTAGCCGCCCAGCCACTGCGCCACGGCAGCGCAGATCCAGCGGCTGAAGCGGTGCTGCTTTTCGATGCCCTCGCCTGGTGCGAGGCGCGGCAGCAGCAGGCTGTTGACCGTAAACATCAGGGCGAAAATGAGATTCGCGGCCAGAAAACTCAGCGCAAATACGCCAAGCACGCTCCACGCCGTCACCGAGGCCGCCATCGCGGCGTACAGCCCGGTCACCGCCAGGCAGAAGATCAGAAAATACAGAAAAATCAAGGAGAACTCCTCCCTCCCTGTTGGATTCCTTTTTATCATACCGCATCCCGCCGCTTTTTCCAAGTGCTTTTTCCCGCCTTTTCTCCCGGCGCATCTTGAATTTTCCGCCGCTTGATGATACAGTATTTTATATAATAGGAAATTATACGTACGAAAAGGAGTCAGGCAAAATGAAGTACATTATGGCGCTGGATCAGGGAACGACCAGTTCCCGCTGCATTCTCTTCGATCACGCGGGCAATATCTGCGCGATCGCCAACCGCGAATTCCGGCAGATTTTCCCGAAGCCCGGCTGGGTCGAGCACGACGCGGAAGAGATCTGGAACACCACGCTGGAGGTCTCCCGCTCCACGATGGACAAGCTGCACATCACCGCCGCGGATATCGCCGCCATCGGCATCACCAACCAGCGCGAGACCACGGTCATCTGGGACAAAAACACCGGCGAGCCCATCGCCAACGCCATCGTCTGGCAGTGCCGCCGCACCTCCGCCATCATCGACGACCTCGTTGCGCGCGGCTACGGCGACATGATCCGCGAGAAGACCGGCCTGGTGCCCGACGCCTACTTCTCCGGCTCCAAGATCCAGTGGCTGCTGGACACCGTGCCCGGGGCGCGCGAGAAGGCGGCCCGGGGCGAGCTTCTGTTCGGCACGATCGACACCTGGCTGATCTGGAAGCTGACCGGCGGTCGCGTGCATGTCACCGACGTCACCAACGCCAGCCGCACCATGCTCTTCAACATCCACACCCTGCAGTGGGATCCGGAGCTGCTGGAGCTGCTGAACATCCCGGCCTCCATCCTGCCCGAGGTCAAGCCCTCCAGCCATGTCTACGGCAAGACCGATTTCGAGCTCTACGGCGGCGAGATCCCCATCGCGGGCGCCGCGGGCGACCAGCAGTGCGCCCTCTTCGGCCAGTGCTGCTTCGAGCCGGGAACGATGAAGAACACCTACGGCACCGGCTGCTTCCTGCTGATGAACACCGGGCTCGAGCCGGTGCAGAGTAAAAACGGCCTCGTTACCACGATCGCCGTCGGCTTTGACGACCATGTGGAATACGCGCTTGAGGGCAGCATCTTCATCGCCGGCGCCGCGATCCAGTGGCTGCGCGACCAGCTGCAGGTGCTCACCTCCGCCAAGGAGAGCCTCGAATACGCCCTCTCTGTCAGCGACACGGCGGGCGGCTATGTGGTGCCGGCCTTCACCGGCCTCGGCGCACCCTACTGGAACCAGCGCGCCCGCGGCTGCGTGGTGGGCATCACCCGCGGCTTCAGCCGCTCTCACTTGGTGCGCGCCACGCTCGAGAGCCTGGCCTACCAGACCTACGACATCTGCCGTGCGATGGAGCAGGACTCCGGCATCCCCATCCGCAGCCTGAAGGTGGACGGCGGCGCTTCGGCCAACGACTTCCTGATGCAGTTCCAGAGTGACTTGAACGGCTGCGCCGTCACGCGCCCCCGCTGCATCGAGACGACCGCGCTGGGCGCGGCCTATCTCGCCGGCCTGGCCGTCGGCTTCTGGACGGGCAAGGACGATGTGCGCCGCAACTGGTCGGTCGACCGGGTCTTTGAGCCGCGCATGACCGCCGGCGAGCGCCAGGAGCTGGTGCGCGGCTGGCACAAGGCCGTCAAGTGCGCGCTGATGTGGGGCGAGGACGAAGAATAATTCGGAATGGATATTGGAGAAAGACATGGATTATACCAAGCTGAAAAACTGCGAGCTGTTCCTCTTTGACATGGACGGCACGCTCTATCTGGGTGACGAGGTCTACGACGGCGCCGTGGCGCTGATGGAGGATCTGCCGCGTCTGGGCAAGAAGTACATCTATCTGACGAACAACTCCTCCCGCGCGGGCACGGATTACATCACCCGTCTGCGCCGCCTGGGCTTCCCCTGTGAGGCGGAGAACGTCTTTACCTCCGGCATGGCCACCGGCCTCTACCTCAACCAGCGCCATCCCGGCGCGAGCGTCTATCTCGCCGGCACCCGCGCCTATTACCGCGAGCTGCAGAGCTACGGCATCCGTCTCGTCAACGACGAGCTGGGTCACACCGAAGCTGAGGACGTGGACGTGGTGGTGCAGGGCTTCGACACGGAGCTCGTGTACGAAAAGCTCGACCGCGCCGTGCATTATCTCCGCCGCGGCGCGGCCTTCATCGCCGCCAACCCCGACTGGGTCTGCCCGATGCCGCGCGGCGAGGTCCTGCCCGACTGCGGCAGCATCTGCGCACTGCTGACCGCCTCCTCCGGCGTCAAGCCCGAGTTTATCGGCAAGCCCAACCGCAACATGATCGACGTGATATCCGCCATGACCGGCATCCCCAATGAGAAGATCTGCGCTGTGGGCGACCGGCTCTATACCGACATTGCCGTGGCCCAGAACGCGGGCAGCGTCTCGGTGCTGGTGCTCTCGGGCGAGACCAGCCCGGAGATGGCCGCCGCCGCGGAGCGGCAGCCGGACTACATCCTCCCCAGCGTCAAAGAGCTGCACGAGGTACTGCAATAAAACATCAAAGCGGCGGGAGCTGTGCGCTCCCGCCGAGATTGGATCTGCCTATGAAAGCCACCTATCTGCTGCCTCTGGCAGTTGTGATTCTGATCGTCATCTTCTTTGCCGGGCTGCCAGCCCTGCGGGACTGCCCGCCGCCGAAAAAACTCGCGGACGACAGGCGCGGCTGGCGCAGCCATTGGTTCATCCTGGCGCTGACGCTCGTTTACACCGTCGTCGCCTTCGTCAATCTGGGCGACACCCGCGCGCCGCAGAGCTTCCGCCAGCTTCAAAGCGAGTATGCGGACATTGAGCTGGAGCAGCCGTCCCCGATCGGTCGCGTGATGCTCTACACCGGTATCGTACAGGGCAGCTATGCCATCCGCTTCAGCCCGGACGGCGAGACCTGGCTGGACGCCGCCAGCTTTGAACAGAACCACGCGGCGCTGCTCAAGTGGCAGGAGCCCGACATGAGCGCAGCGCCCGAAGGCGTGATGCGCGCAGTGCGCATCGTAGGCTATGACGGCGTAGAACTGGGCGAGGTTGCGCTCTTCTCCCCCGAGGGCGAGCTTCTGCGCGTAAGCTGCGGCGTCACAGAGTTCTGCGACGAGCAGGCGCTCGTGCCCGATACCCCCTATTATCTCAACTCCAGCTATTTTGACGAGATCTACCATGCCCGCACCGCCTGGGAGCATCTGCGCGGCATGTACCCCTATGAGATCAGTCACCCGCCGCTCGGCAAGGAGATCCTCTCGCTGGGCATCCTGCTTTTCGGCATGACGCCCTTCGGCTGGCGCTTCATGGGCACACTTTTCGGCGCGGCAATGCTGCCGCTGGTGTACTGGTTCGCCCGCAAGCTCTTCGGCGGCCGGACGGTGCCCGCCTGCTGCGCAGCGCTGCTGGCCACCGACTTCATGCACTTTGCGCAGACGCGCATCGCCACCATCGACACCTACGGCGTGTTCTTTATCCTGCTGATGTACGGCTTCATGTACGAGTATCTGCAGACGAAGAGCCGGAAGGCGCTGGCGCTGAGCGGTCTGTTCTTCGGGTTGGGCGCTGCCAGCAAATGGATCTGCCTCTACGCCGGGGCCGGTCTCGGCGTGCTGTGGCTGGCCGACTGGATCCGCCAGGCGCGCGCCGCCGCGCCGGAGGGACGCGCGCGCGGCGAGCAGCCGGACGACGAACGCCTCGGCCGCGCCTTTCTGCAAAACGTCGGCTGGTGCCTGATTTTCTTTGTGGCCGTGCCTGCGCTGATCTATTACCTGGCCTATATTCCCTACGGCGCCGCCCGCGGGGTGCTGCCCTTCAGCGGAGAGTACACGAAGCTCGTCTGGGACAACCAGGTCTTCATGCTTACCTATCACAAAGGCGTCAGCTCCTCTCACCCTTATTCCTCCCGCTGGTACCAATGGATGCTGGATATCCGTCCGATTTTCTTCTACCTCAAGCACTTTGACGACGGCCGACGCTCGAGCTTCGGCGCGTGGGTGAACCCGGTGCTCTGCTGGGCGGGGCTGCTGAGCCTGTTTGTCCTGCTGTACATGGCGCTCATCCGCCGTGACCGCAAAGCCGGTTTCCTGCTCTGGGGCTACCTGGCGCAGCTGCTGCCCTGGGTGCTCATCACCCGCACGACCTTTGAGTATCACTACTTCCCCTGTTCCGTGTTTCTGGTGCTGTCGCTGGGCTATGTGTTCAGCCTGATGCGCGACTGCGAAAAGAATTGGAAATGGCGGGTGTTCGGGCTGTGCGGACTGAGCGCGGCGCTCTTCGTACTCTTCTATCCCGCGATCTCCGGCCTGCCGGTCAATAACAGCGCGGCCACCAAACTGATGAAGTGGCTGCCAACCTGGCCGTTTTAATCTCAAATGGTGTTTTTGCCGCGGCAAAGCTGCGGCAAAAACAATGGAAAAGAAACAGCCCCGCTGCATCAAAGGTGAACAGCACCCCATTTGTTAGACAGTATGGTATACTACTAACGAATGGGGTGTTGTTTTATGCCAAAAGGAATACCAAACAAGAGATACACAGGCAAA
>CADCHN010000012.1 GCA_902801295.1 Oscillospiraceae bacterium
CACGGTGCTGTAGTCGTCCGCCCAGCTGTAGCTCGGCTCGTTCCACTCATGGCCCAGTGCGTCGATGTTCTCGATCACCTTGGTCTGGGTCGTAAAGGCCGCGTTCGTGAAGGTCGCCGTGTAGGTCGTCTCGCCCTTCGCTTCGCAGGTGGCGGCCTTCGTGACCTCGCTCGTCGTGTTCACAGTCTCGGTCTCAACATGGCTTGCGTCGTTGGCGCAGATACGGGTCGCGGTCACGGTGCTGTAGTCGTCCGCCCAGCTGTAGGTCGGCTCGTTCCAGTCGTGGCCCAGTGCGTCGATGTTCTCAACGGTCTTGGTCTGAACCGTGAAGGCTGCATTCGTGAAGGTCGCCGTGTAGGTCGTCTCACCCTTCGCTTCGCAGGTCGCGGGCTTCGTGACCTCACTGGTCGTGTTCACGGTCTCGGTTTCAACGTGGCTTGCGTCATGCTTGCAGGTGCGGGTCGCGGTGACCGTGCTGTAGTCGTCCGCCCAGCTGTAGGTCGGCTCGTTCCAGTCATGCCCCAGTGCATCGATGTTCTCGATCACCTTGGTCTGGGTCGTGAAGGCTGCGTTCGTGAAGGTTGCCGTGTAGGTCGTCTCGCCCTTCGCTTCGCAGGTGGCGGCCTTCGTGACCTCGCTCGTCGTGTTCACGGTCTCGGTCTCGGTGTGGCTTGCGTCATGCTTGCAGGTGCGGGTCGCGGTCACGCTGCTGTAGTCGTCCGCCCAGCTGTAGGTCGGCTCGTTCCACTCATGGCCCAGTGCATCGATGTTCTCGATCACCTTGGTCTGGGTCGTGAAGGCCGCGTTCGTGAAGGTCGCCGTGTAGGTCGTCTCGCCCTTCGCTTCGCAGTTGCGTCGTGCTTGCAGCTACGGGTCGCGGTCACGCTGCTGTAGTCGTCTGCCCAGGTGTAGGTCGGATCGTTCCAGTCGTGTCCGGGCAGGACGCAGGCAGCGCCGGCAAGCGCAATGTCCTCACAGTCAACGTTGATAGCCTCAACCACGGCTACCGTGAATTGGTACTGGTAGCATGCTATGAAACTGTCCGTCAGGTCAAATGTCAGGACTGCGATAATATCCCCGGCAGAAAGATGCCCATCCGCGGCCTCGATGACGATCTGTTTTGCCCACTGTGCCGATTTGTCAATAGGCGATTGAATGGAACCGCGTGCAAATGCGTCTTTATCATAATCAATGGTTAAGGTTGTTCCGTAAAAGTCATCAATCTCCTCATTAAAAGAAATCGTAACCGTCACGGTATCCCCGGTTTGCTCGGCCTGGACAGAAAGGCTGTAAGCGGCAGAATCAGCTTCTTCCCCGGTTTTCTCCGCCTTCACGTCCAGTCTGTCAGGCGTTTCAGCGAACGCGGCCGGGCAAACAAATCCTATGCTGATGAAAAGGCATAGAAGCAAGGCCAGGAATTTCTTGATTGCTTTCATGATGACTCCTCCCTGTTTTTGCTGCTGTATTTTTTGCTGAAGCAGAAGCCTGCGGAACAGCCTTCCGCTTCAGCAGTGTTACTGATTCATGTGATTTACCAAGCGAAAACTGATGTTCCGGCTATCACTTTTTTGACTGCGAGCGTATCTTTCAGTTTAATCTCTCCGTTACTGTCCACATCGCCGACAAGGAACGGCAGACCGCTGAGGACCTCCGTGCCCGCGATGTGCTTCTTCAAAGCAAGATTATCCTTCAGCGCCACTTTGCCGTCCAGGGTCACATCACCCTTGAGCGCGAGGACGATCTCCATATCCTTGTCCATGTTCACGGTGTAGCTGTGAACGCCGTTTTCATCGGTCGTACACTCGAGCACGGTATACGTATCACCGTCCTTGACCGCAACGAGCACGGCCTTATCGTCGGCGCTCGCGACGGTAAAGGTCACCCGACCGCTGTAGCCGGTGTTGGACTTTAAACTGGCCGCAGCCGCTCCCTTGGTGTGATCGGTGATGGTGACCGTGACGTTGCCATGCGGCTCGGGCTGCGCTTCGAGTACCGTCACGTAAATGCTGGCCTTGGCGATGGTATTTTTGCTGTCATCCTTCAGTAAAACGCTGACGATACCGCTGCCGACCCGGAGCGGCGTGATCGTTACCGAGGAATAGGTTCCGGAAACCTCGACAAAGCCGCTGTTCGGATAGCTGAAGCCGAGGCCGGAAAATTCAAATCTGTCATCAACCGTGAAGCGCACGGTTGCGGCTTCGCCGCCCACATAGAGCGTCACCTCGTCCCGCTCGAGCGTAATCGGGCTGTCGCCGACGACATAGTCCGTGGGACTCATCGGATAGGCGGTGAGGAACTCCTCTTCCAGATAGGGTGCCTCGCGATCGTGATTGGGGAAATGGTCCATGCACTTGAGAAACCACGAGTAGTTGCCGGCATTGCCGGCGTCCCAGGTGGAGTCGGCGTTGTAATACAGATCGCCCAGCCGGACGATATTCCAGGCATGATCGGTGCTGGTCACGATGCGGCTGTCCACGCCAAGCGTCAGAAGCAGACGGTACAGAAGCACCGAGTAGCCCTGGCAGACGGCGGTCTGATTGATCATCGCAGCATAGGCCGTGAACTTCAGCTTATAGGAACTGTTATTGAGGTTGGTATCATCGTAGACCGTGTTGGCGCATACGAAATCATAGACAGCCCGGGTCTTCTCATACTCTGACTTGCCGTTGAGATTCAGCCCGGCGAGCAGCTCATCGATGGCCGCGTCCAGCTCCGCCTCCTGTTCGGCATCCGTGTAGTAGGTGAACTGGAAGCGATATTCGCCGCCCAGGGCGCTCAGGCGCCAGCCGCCGTATTGGAATTTCAGATAATCGCCCTCGGTGGGCCGGCCGGTGTGCGCCACAGCAAGGGCCAGCACCTTGTCCGTGTCAAAGCTCTCGCTTCCGGAGTACTTGACGCTGACCGAGCTCTCGCGGGCTTTCATCCCTGCGCGGATGATTGCTGCGGCCTCCTCCAAAGTGCTGCAGCTGGAAGACGCAGCGGGGGGAAGCGGCGCGTTCAGCTCATCCGCCAGTTCCTCCGCGGGCAAAACATCACGGTACAGCGGGTTGACGTGGATTTCAGCCCCATCAATGCACGCAGAATCATCGGCGTCCCAGCCCATGACGTTATACTCGCCCTCCGGCTCGGTGATTCGGATATCCTGTGCAAAGCCTGCAGGGGCAAGGCTCAGCAGCATGACGGCGACTAAAAGAATACTCAGCAGTTTTCTTGGCATGTTGTTGACTCCCTAATATCTGTCCACGGAACTTTGGACTTTAATACGCTGCATAGTTATATGTATTATAGCATCATGATTTCTGTTGTACAAGTATAATCATACCGCTGGTTTTCTCTTTTCGAGACCGAAAACTCCGCCTTCCGTAGGGATGGGCGGAGTTTTCGGCTTTGACTGATCTTGAAAAATGCTAACTCAGGTCAATTTCACTCTGTACAATTGCTTGCTTCACCAAGTGAGTTCTTCTGCTCCGGCAATGAATTTTTTAATCATAAGCGTGTCCGTCAGCTTGATCTGACCATCCCCATTTACATCACCCAGCAGTAAGGGCAGCGGCATCTCGAATTCAGCGGATCCGGCGATATGCTTTTTGATCAGCAGATTGTCCTTCAGGGACAACACGGCGTCCAGGTTCACATCGCCCTTGTAGGCAAACACGATCACCGTATCTTCCTCCACGTTGATGCGGAAGATATGTCTGCCGTCCTCATCCGTCGTGCATTTCACGGTTTCATAGCTTTCGCCTTTTCGGATCGCAACCAGCACGGCCTTGTCCGCACTTAGCTCGAAGCTGGTTTCGCCGCGATAGAGCTCCCCAAGATCCAGCGTATGGGCAGCGGCTCCGTCGGTATAATCCTCGACCGTGATCCAGTAGCCGTCCGGGCCGAATTTCGGCAGAACGATGTCTTTTGTCTGTGTGGTAAAGACTTCGTTTTCAAAGACCGCCGTATAGCGTCCCAGCCCGTTTTCCCGCTCCGTCGGCTCCACAATGACTTCATATGTTGCGTCAACACCTTCGGAAATCACATGATCCGGGTTGTTCTGGCAGGTCAGCATCGCACTGACATAGTATCCGTCATCCGTCTCGATCCAGAGATAATCGGGCTCGCCATAGCGATGGCCGGTTGCCGGAAGCGTTACCGTTTTGCTGTCTGAATACGTCACGCCGTCCAGAATCACAGTCGCCGTGTAAACCACCGTGCCGTCCGCCTCGCAGTCAGGCAGGCGCTCCTCTTTTTCAATCTCGGCGTCAAGCGTCACGGAATGATTATCATCGGTACGGCAAACGAAGCTCGCTGTCGCGGCATTGTAGCCGTCCCAGGTCCATGTCGGCTCATTCCAGTCATGGCCGAGCGGATCTGTTTTCACAGATATGGACTGAGGTTCAAAGGCAGCATTGACAAATGTTGCTCTGTAAACGGTTTCGCCGCTTTCTTCGCAGCTCGGTGCTTTGACGATCTCCGCCACGGCTTCGGCGGTTTCTGTTTCCACATGGCCGGCATCATGCGCGCAGATGCGCGTTGCGGTGACGGTAGAGTAGTCCTCCGCCCAAGTATAGCTTATGTCGCCCCAGTCATGGCCGAGCGCGGACTGGGTTTCAACGACCTTGACCTGAGTCTCAAACGCAGCATGAGAGAATACCGCCGTAAAGGTTACTGTACCGGCTTCCGTGCAGCTCGCTTCCACACGCTCGCTGGTCGTATCAACTGTTTCCGTCTCAACGTGGCCAGCGTCGTTCTTGCAGATGCGGGCTGCGGTCACCGCGCTGTTGTCATCTGCCCACTCATAAGTCGGCTCGTTCCAGTCATGGCCAAGCGCAGGAATCGTCTTCGTCTCGCGGCTCAATTCTTTGCCGCAGGCCGAGCAGTAGACGACCTCGTCATAGCTGCCTGCCGTCTCACAGGTGGCGGCAGCTTCGTTCTCCCTCACGGCCTCGCCCGGCGTATGACCCAAAGCGTCAATGTTTTCAACGGTCCTGGTCTGTGTCAAGAAGGACGCGTTTGTAAAGGCCGCCGTATAGGTGGTCTCGCCCTTCGCTTCGCAGGTGGCGGGCTTCGTGACTGCGCTCGTCGTATGAACAGTCTCCGTCTCGACATGGCTCGCGTCGCGCTTGCAGGTGCGGGTCGCCGTCACAGCACTGTTATCCGCTGCCCACACATAGCTCGGTTCGTTCCAGTCGTGACCGAGAGCCGGGATGACAACATCTTTGCTGTCCGTGAAGGTCTTGCCGTGGAAGCTCACGCTTGCGGTATAGAGCGTCTTTCCGGCCTCTGTGCAGGTCGCGGGCGTCGTTGCGGACGTAATGCTTGCCGTCACGGTCTTCTTGTAGTTGGCGTCGTCCTTGGCCGTAAAGGTCGCGCTGGCCGCCGTATTGCCCGTCCAGGTCCAGGTCGGTTCGGTATACTCGCGGGTATTCTGCGTAAAGACCGCCACAAATGTGGTATTGGCTGTAACAGCGGGCAGTGTTTCTGCCGTGTAGACCGTGTCTCCGCCGCCCTGGATCCTCCAGCCGGCGAAGGTATAGGTATACTCCTCGGTGGCCGCCTTGGTCGGCGCAGCGCCGTCATAGCTCGGCATGGTGCCGGAGGCTACAGCCTCATCCTTCTCCAGCTCCGTACCGTCCTCATTGAGCCAGGTGACGGTGAACTTTCCTTTTTCCTCTTTGCTGAAGGCTGCATAGTAGGTGACGTTCTCCGTAACTGCAGGGAGCTGATCGGCCGGAGTTCCGGTTTCCTGATTCGGTGCGGCCGCCCAGCCGACGAAGGTATAGCTATAGCTGTCGTCATCCGCTTTCGTGGGCTCGTTGCCGTCATAGGAGGGAATTGTACCTGCCGCAACGTTTTCATCTACCTCGAGCGCTTCTCCGGCATCATTGATCCGCCAGGTGACCGTATATACCGCGCCAACAAAGTAGTAGTTATCCGCCGTGGTGCCGTCGTGGAGCACAGCCGTTCTGGTGCCGACCAGCGAGACGCCCTCGGGATAGGTCTGGCGATTGGTATTATCCGGCTCAAAGATGGCATTGTCACGCGTCGAGGCAGCGCCTTTGAAATCGCCTCCGGAGATCAGCGTGGCATGCTCCGGATTGGTATTGTTGTTTTTGTATGCGTTGGTGGTTGCCTTTGCAGCCGTGTAAACGCCGCCGCTGATCTCCTTGATTTTGGCATAAGCGGTGTTGTAAACCGCATGATACCCGGCCGTAGTGCAGTTGGCATGAATCTCCAGGCCTTCGCCAAGTTCATCAATGGTCGGCAGATAGGCAGCGTTTGCGCTGCCGTTCTGGATGCCGATGCCGTTTGCCGTAATGACTGCGTTTTTGATTGTGCCGATATGCGCGTTCAGATAAGTATCCTCGTTAGAAGCTGTTCCGGCAGTCCCGGCGGTGTATGGCGTCGTGGCGACGCGGCGTCCCAGGGTGCCATTATAGCTGTAAATGCCGCCGACCTGCTTCTGGGTGGCTGCCGTGATCGCAACGGGATTGCTGCCGCCGTCAATGGCTGTGATCGTTCCAAGGTTTGCCAGCACCTGATATGTGCCGCTGATTTGATTGCCCTCGCCGATGATATCGATGACAGGCGCCTCATAATCCGTCGTGATGACTCTGGTCTCATTGTTGGCGCCGTAGGTAACCGTACAGGCGCTGTCGGATGCGGCGACACTGACGATATCCTTCAGGTTATAGTCATACGCGCGAACCGAGGCACCGCCGTTATACAGCACGGTCGTATTGTTCGCGGAGATCGTGTTGTTCGTCAGCATACCGAGGTGGCCCCCATTGTAAATCGTATAAGTGGAGGTGCCGGTGATGCTGCAGTTGTCGATCTCGCCGATCTCGGCCGCCGTGCGCCCGTAGGAGTGAACAAGCTCGCTGCCGTTGTTTCTGGTTGTGGCGAACTTGCTTGCACCGGAGTAATAGCGGATCGAATCACGCTCGGTGTACGGGCCGTTGGCTGCGTTCACGAGCACATACTGAGTGCCGTTGAGTGTGCTGTTGCGCAGCGTGTTGATCCGGCCCAGATTGCGAACGGCAAAGGTGGCATTCTTCGTGACTGTCACATGATCCATCACATCGATAGTCGGCGCGAGGCCGTACTCGTAATGATACTCGTACGGTGTGATGTACAGGTTCTCGTACGCGTAGGGCTCACGGGTCAGGACATAGACGGACTGGCGGCTGTCACCGTTGAGCATCATCGGATAGCTCTCACCCGCTCTCGGACTTGCGGCGCTCATGCTCACATTGGCGAGCGTACCGATATAGCCCTGGTTCTGCAGAAGCAGATAACTATTGCTGCCCGTGCCGAGGAGCGAGATGCCGTTGATCGTATCGATCCTGCTGCCCTTATCCAGGTTGCGGTTATAAGTCTCCACGCGCTTGATCTCGGTTGTGGCGTCGGTTGAGCTGGTATAGCTGCGAACATAATCGTAACTGGTCAGAGCGCCGGAACCGGAGTTCAATAGCGCATTGTAGTTTGCCGAAATGCTCAATCCTCCGCCGATAGTGCCGATATATCCGCTGTTCATCAAGCCGTAATAGCTGCCCGCAGCGATGGTGCCGCCGGCCTGGATACTGGCGATGGTGGAGGGCTCGCCGTAGGTGGTTGTGTTGTGGAGTTGGACGCCGCCGATCTTATCGCCATAGGTGTTGACGGTTCTTGCCGTAAACTGGCCGTCGTTGTATACGGCGCAGTATCCCGTGGCGGAAATATCTACGGTACCGGAAATGCTCTGGATAACACCGCCGGCTGCATTGCGCAGCGCATAGCTGGAGGCAATGTTCTTGGCGTTGTCGGGATGCTTGTAGGTTTTGATCTCCGTTGTTCCGCCGATGCTGCCGATCACGCCGCCGTAATTGTACAGCGCATAGCCGTGATCCGCAGAGGAGCCGGTATTTTCCGCGTAGATGCGGCAGTCGTTGATCATTCCGATCGTCGGGCGGTACGCCTCATCCTCCCTGTAATCATCCGTCCGGGTCAGTCCGCTGTCCGTGCGTTTCCAGACCGCAGTATCATACCACCAGGCGTTGTTGTTATAGACTGTGTTGCACGCAGCATTGCCGTGAACAGCTGTGGCCGCCGTGCCGAAGGTATTGACCTGTGCAGAGTCGGGATGCGCAGTTAAGGTGCAGTTATTCAGTTCGGTAATGACGGCGTTGTTATGGATCGCATATTGGCCTGCTGTTACCGTGCTGTCTTTGATCAGATCAATTGTGCCATAGTTGGAGATATTGTATCCGGATGCGATGGCATTGGAGCCGCGGACATTGCGGTTATAGATACCGTAGGCTGCATCAACGGTGCAGGAATCCATCGTTCCGATGTGCCCGCCGTAGTTGAAGATCGCGTAGCCGCGCGGGGAGAGGATGGTCACGTTTTCCATTGAGGTGATGGAAGCTCGGTCGTTCAGAATCACCGATGTGTAGCCGTTGACATCCTGCGTATTCTCCAGCGTAACATTGGATATGCTCATTGTGCCGCCTGAGATGTTGCGGATCACAGCGGCATGGTTCGGCACACCGGCATTGCTGATTGCGTCGGCCAGAATTCGTCCGCCGCCGATGCTGTCCTGAACGGTCAGCGTTCCGCTGTTGGTAAATGCAGCCATGGCCTGATATGCAGCTGCCGCCGCAGTCGCACCGGTATGGTAATCCCAGATACCTCCGTTCATCTCCAGCGTCATCGTGCCCTTGTTAATCAGACGTCCGACAGCCCTGTGGCCATTAAGGTCGATTGTCAGATTGGTCGCTTCAGCAATGGGGTAGGCCGCCGTGCTGCTCTCGTCTTCGAAGGAGCCGCAGTCGGCGATCAGGCGAACCGTTCCCGTACCGAATTGAGGAACGTCGGCCATTGCCTCAGCCAGGGTCGCATAATACTGATCGGTAAAGCTGTTGTAAGCTACGGAGCCGGAGTAGAAGCCGAAAATGTAGGAAGGACCGCCGTTTGTCTCCCCTGCCGGGACGAAACCGCTGTAGAGATTGCCGCTGGCTGCAGACTGCCCGGACATATTCCAGACGATCCCATTGTGCTTGTCGGCAGAAACGCCCATGTCCTGGTCGGTTGGTGCAGCAAACTCTGTGCCGACGGTCATAGGTGCGGCAGAGCGCTTCACCACATAATAGGTCTCCCCGTTGATTTCACTCGTCTCGGAAATGGATTTGCCGGTGAAGAGCCGATAGTTCTGATACTGGCTTTCGTTGAGAACGAAGGTAGGGATAAAGCTTGCGGAGGTACCGGTCAGAGTCACGGTCGAGTCGGCCGTGACATTGGTGACGTTGACGCTTGTACCGCTAACGCCCGCCGTCGCAGAACCGGAGGTCACCGAGGCGGTGATCCCCGTCAGCCAGCCGGCGTCGTAGCTCACGGTGCTGCCGTTTTCGCAGTAATAGCCCTTGCCAATCGTCTTTCCGTTATAAACGAAGCTCACCAGATAGCGGTACCAGTGTTCGCCGTCCTTGTCATACTTCCAGGTGCTGGTACCGGTACCGGCTGTGGCCGTATAGCTTTCATCGCCGTTATGAAGCTTCGGCGCAGTGAAGGATACCGCCGTTTTATCCTTGTTGCTCAGCATCTCATAGATCGTCGCCGACGCGGTCGGAGCCGTGCTGAAAACGATCCTGCCGTTGCTTCCCTCCGTTCCTGCGGAGCTTGTAATGTTCGCACCGCCCAAAGACGTAAACAGCGAACCGGAAGCAATGACCGTGCCGTTGACATCCAGCATAACATCCTTCAGGCTGTTCGCATTTCGGACCACAGTTGTGCCGTTCGCCACAGAGTAGCCAATCGGGTATAGTCTGGCTGTGCCGGAAAACAGCCCCCAATCTTCCTCGTCATACAGGAAAGCCTTTTTCCCGCCGTTGATCTGCAGCGTAGAATCCTTGTCTACTCTTATTTCTGTGCCTGGAAGAAACTCAACGTCCTGCGTAATCGTTGAGGTGCCGCTCTTCAGATGAATACTGATATTGCTGGTGATCGGCAGAATATAATCCTGCGTGCTGATGCTGCCGATCATCGGCAGGCCGGACAGCGTCATCGGCGAAACGGAAACGCTTCCGTTTACCTCAATATTCAGCCGGTCTGTCTGTTCCTGATAATCCTTGACAATATAGCCGCTGCTGATGCTGAACATGCCGCCCGATCCGATAAAGGTCGCAGCCATTGGATAGGCCGAGCTGGAGGCGTTGACGGAGGAGTACAGTTTCTCCGTCGCACCGGCATAAATCGTCAGCGGAACCTCAATATTCTGAATATAATACTGGTTAAAAATAAACGCATACTTGTAAACATTCGAAGTTGCGGTGCCGCCGCGCCAGTCCTTGATCTGGAAGGCCTCGTAGACCGTCGAACCGGACTTGGCTTCAACGGAACCGGCACCGTAAATATAGCCCCAGCAGTATAAATTAGCGCCGCTTTCCAGTGTAATCCGGCTTCCGCCAAGCATGTTGATGCGGCCGTCCGGGCCTGTGGGCGTGCCGTTCCAGCCGCCCATCTGTCCGCTGGAAGAAATCTTGCCTCCACAGCAGATCGCACCGCCGTTTTGTACAGTTATATTTGCTCCGGAAGCCATCGTCAGCGTGCGGAAAGACGTGGGATTGGTGTGGCTGCCATAAACAACAGAAGGTGCCGAGGTGTAAACCGTTTGAGCGGTATCGAAGGGAATCAACAGAGTAATACCTCTTGGGATCGCATAATCTCCTGCCGGCAGAACGCCGTCCGTGGCAAGAGAAACTTTGTTCTTACCGCTGCTCTGCGCATAGCTTACCGCGCTGTTTAAATTAAAAAACTGCTTACCGGAGACATCAAAAACCGCCGTAGAATTGTCAACAAAATACGCCGTTACGGTCTGATTCTCGCTGAAGGTTACAGAAGTTGAAGCCTCAGAGGAAATCACATTGCTCGGATCGTTATTCGCAATCCATCCGGAAAAACGATATCCCGCGGCCGGAGTGGCTGTGAGCGTAAATTTCTCCGTCGATTTTTTAGTAATCGTCCGACTGGTCGTTACCGCCAATCCGTCGACAGTATAGTTGCCGTTCTCAGCGGGTTCAAACGTGATGGTAACATTCGTTTCCGAGATTAGCCTTATGTTGGATAAGACGACAGTTGTCGTTTGCTCTTCGTTTGTGCTGGACTTGATATAGACGGATACCGTCTCATCGGCTTTCAGGACGAAAGAATAGCTTTTGTTTCCCGCGTCCGCGCCGTTGATTTGTACCGTGCCGCCATTCAGGGAAGGTTCTGCGGAAAACGAGAGAGTGACTATTCTTCCACTGGTATTTTTCAGCGTCAGCGTAGCTTCTGCCGGAGTGTAGTTTGTTCCGCCGCCGCAGCCGGAGCTTGAGCTTGTCGTAACAGAGCCGGTGATTGTGGTCCCGCTGCGGCTCCAGGTTCCGCTGTCATAGGAAGCGGACAGTCCGGTTATCCCGGTGTTCAGATCGTCCGCCCATGCAAGAGCGGGAATAAAGGTGATAAGCATAACTGCAGCCATCAGGAGTGAAAGGCTGCGTTTCAGAATATTTTTAAGCATTCTGCTACCTCATTTCTCGTTTCCGCGCATGCGGAAAGCCGTGATGACGTTTGATTTCAGAAACGATCACAAATCCAAGGATAAACGAAAGCAGCGCCCATAGATGTGCCAAATGAAACACCTGCCTGGTGCCGTTATCTCGGAAAAACTCCAAAAGGAAGCGGGTCAATCCGTAAATCATCATATATAGCGGATAAACCTGCCCATTGCTTTTTCCTTTCCAAACCCTTGGGATAACCGCTGCAAGGAACACAACATAAAAAATGAGTTCAGCTTCCCTGGTTGGCCAACGGTGCGGCTCAAGCCCCGGGATCATCCGCCCCTGGCAGCAGCCGGTAATCAGGCAGCTGATGCGTGCGCAGAACAGGGTGAAAATCATACACACGGCAAAAATGTCAAACACATCAGCCGCCTTTCTCCCGCTTAGCTTCGCGCCCAGGGCATAGGCCATCGGCATAAAAAACACCGCGCCAAACAGGCTGCGTGCGCCGCTGTCCGCGCCCTCCAGGAAGGCAAAGACCTTTACGCACAATAGCCCGACGGCTACGTGCAGCAGACTCAGTCCAAGCGCTGCCAGCCAGGGTATGCGCATTCTGTCCCGGATCAGCAGCAGCCAGACGAAGGTAAACGCTGTGGCCAGCGTCAGCAGGAGAAAAAGATTATTCTCTTGTAAAAACAAAATAGCAATCCCGCCTCTCTTGACGCAAATTCTACTCTCAAATGATTCAGGCAGGAGCATAAGCAAATACAGACCTATGCCCTTGCCTCAAAAATCAGCCAAAAATAACCCGCAGAGTTCACTCGGTCCGATTCCTGCGGGTTCATCATTCAGCAAACCACATGATCTCATGCAAGCAAGGGGCGGATATGGATCCGCCCCTATGCTTTCCTTATTCACCAACCACTTTTGCGGACGACCATTTTCCGTCGAAGAAAGCAGCGCCCCAGGCCTCCTGCGCGGCCGTGCCGTTGGGTTCATACTGGATCGCCTCTGCCAAAACAACAAGCTGAAGGCTCAGACCCTCCGGGGTTGCGTCCGCCGGAACATCGGAGACCACAGGCGAGGTAACAGCACCGGCTGCTACCGCAGCTTTGTAATAATAACTGCCGTTAAGCAGCTGCCAGTCTCCATTGCAGACCGGAGT
Source organism: Oscillospiraceae bacterium (assembly GCA_902801295.1). GTDB lineage: Bacteria > Bacillota > Clostridia > Oscillospirales > Oscillospiraceae > Limivicinus. The sequence continues at coordinate 12,667 of CADCHN010000012.1, forward strand.
CGGCACAGGGCCGGCGTTGGCCACAATATTTCCTTCCTCATCCACCCAGTTTGCCACGATCCTTGCGCGAATCAGCGCGGATACACCGCCGGTATTTTTCACCGAGGTGTCACCGTTGACAACGCAGGTAAGCTTGACGGGGACGAACTCCACTTTGACAGGACTGGTCGTATCCTTCAGCCCGGCAAACACGGCGGACGCTCCCAGCGAGAATACAAGAACCAGCACCAGAAGTGCAGAGAGCGCGAGAAGCAGCTTTCTGCGACGTCCGTTCACAGGCGCCGCAAACTCATGATTTCCGTTCATTCATCACGCCCCCTCTCACTTGTAAAAGGCGCATCCGCTCAGCCAATCATAATTGTTCATATCATTGCTGAACGAAACGCCCGTGTCCCCGGTCAGTTCCATCGTCTGCTGCGCCGCCCCAAGGAAACGCCAGCTCCAGGAAGAAAGCTCTGTAATCGTGTATGTGCCAGCCGGCAGATTCACAATAGTGGTGCTCCCGTTTGCAGGGACGGCAACCGTCAGTGAAACAGAGACGCCATCCACATTGCCTTCAACCAGGTAAATAAAGCCCTGACCGCTGCCCAAGCCGGCGAAGGCCGAATCGCCTTTCTGCGACGCCTTTTCGGAGATAGTCAGCTTGACGAGTTTTCTGCTCCACATTGCGTACAGATCCAGATCTTCAGTCAGATCCAAGTCAAAATCATAGGGAGCCGTGCACGCCTCGTCCGTGAACCAGCCGCCAAATACAAAAGCCTCAAGCACAGGCTTCTCTGGTGCAGAAACCTTGACAGGATCCTGATCGCTCAGGGTGCTATATTTAAGTACCTGATCGGTCAATTCATCCCTGCCATAATGCAGTGTGACGGTAAACTCGAGCAGTTCCGGCTCCTCGGTCGGCTCGACGGGCTTCTCGGTCGCCTCGGCGGGCTTCTCGGTCGCCTCGGCGGGCTTCTCGGTCGGCTCGACAGGCTCCTCGGTCGGCTCAATGGGATCCTCGGTGGGCTCGACGGGCTCCTCGGTCGGCTCGACGGGCTCCTCGGTCGGCTCGACGGGTTCTTCGGTGGGCTCGACGGGCTCCTCGGTGGGCTCGACGGGCTCCTCGGTGGGCTCGACGGGCTCCTCGGTGGGCTCGACGGGCATTTCGCTCTCCGCCGGTTCCGTTGTCGTCGGGTCATCAATCGGCTCCGTCGGCTCGTCCACATCTGCGCCGAAAGCGCCGACGGTGAGGCTTGCCAGCATCAGCGTCATGATTAATAGGATAGCGATCAATCTTTTCATACAACTTCGCCTTTCCTGCAGCTACTTGACATCATGTTTCCTTGCCCGGACTAAAATCAGGCTGCTGTCTCCTGGCTGACCGCCGCGGCAAAGGTTTCCGCAGCAGAGCTGCCTTCCTCTTTCTGAATCAGGTAAGAATAAAACACAAATTGCTCCCCGGCGCTCGGAGTCTTGTCCGCAGTAATGGCGGCCTCCACGGGGATTTCGCTGGAAGCATCGCTTAAATCGCCGTTATACACGTAGACAAGACCGCCGTTCAGGCCGGTCAGTCCGTCCAGGTAGGTCCACAACCCGTTTTCGACTGTGAAATGCAGCCCCTTGCTGGCGCAGACCTCCACATAGAGGAGAGACGGGATCTCGGTCTTATCCGTAATGGTAATGACCGGCTTCACGTGAACCGTGGTTCCGGGAATCAGCGCATAGGTAAAGGTATCTCCGGGCTCCGCAGCTTTTCCGTCGGCAGTCTGAGCGCCGTCAGGCAGAATGCCGGTCGACATCGAAAAACTGCCCGCCTGCTGATTCTTGTAACTGATCGTGTTTTTTACGACCAGCTGCGTGCGGTATCTGGCAAAGGCCTGGGGCACCAGCAGAGCCGCAACGAATACCACAATCAGCACAAGGCCCGCGATCAGGGCGGCTTTGGAACGGAAGGTTTTCGCTCTCATTGTCTCGCCCCCTTAATTGATCTGCGTGAAGGTCACAAGGACCTCAAAGGGAATCTCGCCGCTGTCACCGCTGATGTTTGCGTTGCTGAAGTCAAGTCCATCAGAAGCCGCTGCCGCAGTGACATCGCTGATGTCAAATATCAACGAAATCTCTTTGTCTGTCTGAGGTTCAAGCTCGCCGGTTATGGGATCTGTACCCGGTTTTTCCTTATCCACCTCATACGTCGGGACGGTTGCTCCATCCGCCAGACCGAAGCTCACGGTCAGGTCATAGCGCACGGCAACCTCACTGTTGTTTGTGAGCGTGATCGTGTACTCTCCCTCCGTATCACCAGCCTTGATCTGCACCGGCTCCTCAGCGCCCTTGCCGGAGACAACAAACTTTGCGATGCGTGAGGTATCGCCGCCCGAAGCGCTCGTGACATAGCGGGCATACATCCCCGAGGTAAAATGAGCGGACAAGAGGACAAGACATAGCAGCACGCTTGCCACGCTCAGGGAAACAGGAATCTTATTCTTCGCTTTCATCCTACCGTGTCTCCTTTAACACATACTCCGCCGATCTGCTCGGCATCGGGAGCGGTGCCTGTAAAAACGCTTACTTCTCCGGGGGATCTGCCTCTTCCACCGGAGGATTCTGTACTTCTGTCTGTTTTTCGATCGGTTTTTCTTCCCGCGCTTCTTCCATGGCTTTCAGCCGCCGGATTTCCTCCTTGAGCTGATCCAGGCTCTTGTCGTCCTCCGCGCGCTCCCTGGTCCAGGAGCGATTGACAAGGAAGGCTGCAAGAGCAACAACCAAAAGCGCGCCGGGCAGCGTCTGCAGGAAGCGAATGGCCGCGCCGACAAAGGGTATATGGAAAACCATGCGCCCTTTGACCGCCTCAGGGGAAATCCACCCATCGTCGGTATTGTTGGCATCGCCCTTGGTGATGTAGCCGTCGTCTCGCATCTCGACGATGCGATGGATCACCAGACTATGGCCGGACTGGTAAACCACCACGTCGCCAATCTCGTAATTGTCCTGTGCATGAACGAATACCAGGTCGTTGACCGAGAGCGTCGGTTCCATGCTGCCCGACAGAACGACAGACGAGCCGATACCGAAGGGCATGGGCATGGCGTTATGAAAGATGCGACGCGCGTTCAACGCATAGATGCTTGTACCAATGAAAATACTGAGGATAAGCAAAATCGCAAGGCGAAAGATCAGCCGCCCGGACTTGCTTTTTTTCTTGTTCGTCTCACTTGTCATCGCGGTTTTTCCTGTTGCAGCGGCGGAGCGCAATAAGCAGGATCACAATGGCAGCAAGAGTGACGACGGAAATGACAGACCAGAGAAGCACATGGCTCTCATCACCGGTCTTTGGCTGCGTATCCGGCTTCTGGGTCGTGGCCGGGGTCGGGACCGGCTTCTCGGTCGGGGAAGGCTTCTCGGTCGGCTTCGGCTCCTCGGTCGGGACCGGTGTCGGGGTCGGTGTCGGTTCAGGCTCTTCGTCAATCCATGCCTCGGTGCGGATGATGATGTGCAGGATCAGGTCCTGATCCACCGCAAGATTGCCGAGCATGGTGTCGTAGGCATCATTGCTGTCAAGACCGTCGCCGTCGAAACGCTCATAGGGCCAGCGCCAGTCAATCCGGTAGTCCTCGATCGTGCCGGAGGCCAGCTTGCCTTCCTTGCGGAAGCCGTCCAGTTCCAGTACGTCGGGCCACTCGGAGGCAGAACCCACCAGCCATGCACCGGTGCCGTCACTCAGGCGTCCCTCGATGGGGATCCAAAGCCCGTCGGTGTTTTCATAAAAGGCTTCAATCGTGAGGATATAGTCGAGATTATACGAGCCGGTATTGCTCAGCGTGAAAGAATAGGTCTCCTCGGTGCCGGGAGCAAAAACTTTGTCGCCCTTTGAGGAGTTGACGGAGACGGTCGGATAGCCGGACTCACTGTCATAGCTGACCCGGAAGATTTCTACGTCGGTGTGGGTAGACCACACGGTATCCTCGTCATAGACGCCAAAGCCGGTCTTCGGATCGGTCAGCGGTGCGGGCGCAGTCTCGATGCGCGGAGCAGCCAGCACGGCAGGCGCATAGCTGGCGCGACGGCCGCCCAGGTTCTCTCCCTGTGCGCCGCGGCGGTGTACCTCAACCGTGCCGTTCGGGCTGCCCTCAGTCAGCGAGATGAGATTGCGCTGCGGTGCCTTCGAAAAAGCCGACAGCTGGCTGAAAAGGACAGATATGCAGCAGATCTCCAGAACGATCAGCAGCGCCAGAAGCATGACGAGGCCGGAACGGAGATTCCTGTTTTTGGAAAGGGAGGCATATTCGCTCATACGATCGCTTCCTCCTAACGAATTGAAAAGATACGTTTTGCTTTGACAAAGGCCCGCGCCGCGCGTGGGGCTTTGTCAGAGCAAAGGCTCTGAACGCTTGAGAGGCAGATTGCCCCCGCCCCGCCACGATGGGCGGGGGCAATTTGTCTTTCAGCCGTAATCGGCCAATGCTTACAGATCTATGTAAGAATCAGTCGATCTGAGTGGCGGTTGCGATGAAGGTAGCCGCGACAGTGGTGGATGCATTGTCGTCGGTCACGACTTCAGCAGCAACATTGCCCAGATAAGTATCGGCCTTGTTAAAGAGCTCAGCATTCTCCTGCTCAAAGGCCCAGGACCAGTCAAGCGTAAAGGTGAAGTCCATTTCCTTGTTGGGGTCGAAGTCGTAGGAGAGCTTGAAGGTGCCGGCTTCCTTGTCAGCCTCGAGCTGGAAGTTGCGGCCGCCGGAGACGACCTTGCCCAGCGCGGTTTCAACGATGTTCTTGTAGCCATCGTTGCCCGCGACCTTCTGGATGATGGTGATCGCGTCAAAGATGGAGCAGCCTTCTCTGGTCAGGCCATAGGCCTCAGCCTGAGCGAGGTTCGCTGCGGGCAGATTGTCATACAGCGCGGTGGCCACGTTCATGGTCACGCCCTTGCCCTCGATGACCAGGTTCCACTTCAAAGGCGCATAGTCTTTGTCGAGAGTGAATTCACCGGTGTAACCGTAGGTGCCGTCATCGGCCTTCACGAGCTGGGTGTAGTCGGTGTAGCTGCCTTTCTTCAGGACGACGTCCGTAATACCCTTGCCTTCGAGGGTGTAGCGGGCAGCAACCTCAGGCGTACCCTTGACGGTAGCGACGAGCGCCATGTCAGCCTCTTTCGCGCTGGTGCCGGGAGCAACAACCTGTTCGCCCTCAACAGCGCTCATAACGCTGTACTCGCCTTCAGCATTTTTATATGCCTCGTCAGCCGTCTTGTACTTGTCGGCAAAAGCGCCGCCTTCGACAGTAACAACAACGCCCCACTTGGCAACACGGGCCTGATCTTCGCCTTCGGCCTTGGTGACGTACTTGGCGAAGGTGCTGGAGATCGCACAGGTGGACATGAGAGTCAGAACCAGGATCAGGGAGAGCACTCTCATCACAGTGTTTTTCTTCATGTGTTTGAAAAACTCCTTTCTTCATATTGCCGCTTCAACGGCGGATTGGGATTTGAGCCGTATCCACGGCTGTTCTTCTTCCCCCCTTGGGTGAAACGCCGATTTCCGCCGCAGCACGCGGCCGCACGCTTCCGTCCCCGCTCCACTCCCGGGAGAGAATATATATATTCACCCCCGGCGTGGCTTCCAGGGGAAGAATACCTTGGTGATTGCTGGTTTGACAGAATTACTCTTTCTTATTTTCGGTCTGTTCCGCCTCAACTGCCGCCTGCTTGGCGCGCAGCGCCTCAAGCTCGGCAAGCAAAGCCGCGGTGTCCTCATTTTTGGCCTTTTCGTATTTCCGGCGGCGGATCAATTCAAAGGCGATCAGCAGCACCATCGGTACCGCGACGCACACAACAAGGCCCGGCGTGCTCTGCAGAAACATGGCTACTTTGCCCGCGCCGCCGATTTTGGTCTGATATACGCCGACCAGGCTCTCAGCCGGGGCAAGCGAGGGGTCCTCTGCATTGTTCGCGTCGCCCTTTGTACGGAAAGACACCGTTCCGTTTTCGTTGACAATCTCCACGACTCTGTGCGTCAGCACGCTCACGCCGCTGCCATCCGGGTCAAAGAAAGAGATCACATCACCCTGCTTCACGTTTTGCGCGTCAGTGGCTTTCACGATGATCATATCGCCGCTTTTGATCTGCGGGTACATGGAGTCCGTCAGAACGATCAGCGGAGAATAGCCGCCGATTGCAGGAACCCTGCCCGGGTTAATCAGGCCCTGGACAATCATTGTCACATTCATAATCAGGATCGGCAAAAGCAAGACGCAGAGAATGATGCCGATGGCAGAACCGACACTTCCCTGTTTTGTTTCTTTCTTTTTCAACGCTGCATCCCAGCCTTTCCGCCGATTCAAGCTGATGAAGTAACCGAGCACTATCTTCCATAAATTGGAAGCAGCAAGTGATACCTATCGACTCTTATACATTGTTATTATATATACATAAACTGGTAAATGCAATAGGGTTTTCCAGATTATCTGAAAAATAGTTAAGATTTGTTTTCCTCTTTCATCTCTTTCTTTATTTTAGTCCGCCAAACGTGTCGCAACGTGTCAAACCATGTCTGCTGACGAAAAAGCCCGGAGGCGAAGTGCCTCCGGGCTTTCTGCTGTACCGTTACTCGGCGACGTGACCGTGCTCGTCTTCCTCAGGAAAGACAAAGTCCTCGGCGTTATACTCGATGCCCTTGCGGTCGTAATAGTCCTTGACCGCAGCGCGTACGGCCTGCTCAGCCAGCACAGAGCAGTGGATCTTGTGCGTGGGCAGACCGTCGAGCGCCTCGACGACCGCCTTGTTCGACAGCTGCAGCGCTTCCTCGATGGGCTTGCCGATAATGAGATCGGTCGCCATGGAGCTGGTCGCGATCGCACTGCCGCAGCCGAAGGTGTTGAACTTGCAGTCGGTGATGACGCCCTCGTCGTCCACCTTGATATACATGCGCATGATATCGCCGCACTTGGCGTTGCCGACCTCGCCGATGCCGTCGGCGTCCTCGATCTTGCCCATGTTGTGGGGATTGCGGAAATGTTCCATTACCTTTTCACTGTAAAGAGCCATTGTACTTTCCTCCCAAATATGATGAAGTCGTTTTGTTTAGATCAGATGCGCTCGTTCGCCCTTCTGCAGCTCGTCCCAGACCGGAGACATATTGCGCAGGTACTCCACGACCTGGGGCACGACCTCGATGATGTGGTCGATCTGTTCCATCGTGTTGTATTCGCCGATGCTCAGACGAAGCGAACCGTGGGCCACCTCGTGTGGCAGGCCGATGGCCAGCAGCACATGGCTGGGGTCAAGGGAGCCGGAGGTGCAGGCGCTGCCGGAGGAGGCGCAGATGCCCTGGTCGTCCAGCATGAGCAGCAGACTCTCGCCCTCGATGCCCTCGAAGCACATGTTCACGGTGCCGGGGACGTGGTGCTCCAGACTGCCGTTGATTTTGCTGTGCGGGATCTTGCTGAGCTCGGCAAAGAGCTTATCGCGCATGGGGATGATCTTCGCGGTGTTCTCCTCCATGTGCGCCACGCTCTCCTTGAGCGCCGCCGCCATCGCAACGATGCCGGCCACGTTCTCGGTGCCGGCGCGCTTACCGCGCTCCTGGGCGCCGCCGTCGATGATATTGCTGATGAGCACGCCTTTTCTGGCGTACAGCGCGCCCACACCTTTGGGCGCGTGGAACTTGTGGCCGGAGATCGACAGCATGTCGATATTCATCGCCTTCACGTCGATCGGCATATGGCCGGCGGCCTGCACCGCATCGGTGTGGAAGGGGATCTTCTTCTCGCGGCAGAGTGCGCCGATCTCGGTGATGGGCTGCACCGTGCCGATCTCATTGTTGGCAAACATGACGGTCACGAGCGCCGTGTCGGGTCGGATCGCCGCTTCGATATCCTCCACACGGACGATGCCGTCCTCGTGCACGTCCACCAGCGTGACCTCAAAGCCCTCCTTCTCCAGGCGCTTGAGCGTGTGCAGTACGGCGTGGTGCTCAAATTTGGTAGAAATCAGATGCTTCTTGCCCTTCTTCGCGCCGTTGCGGGCCGCGGAGATGATGGCCTGGTTGTCGGCCTCGCTGCCGCCGGAGGTGAAATAGATTTCTTTCGGATCGGCGTTCAGACAGGCCGCAATGTCCTCCCTCGCCTGCGTCAGCGCCTCAGTCGCCTTCTGGCCAAAGGCATAGAGGCTGGAGGGATTGCCGTAATAATCCGTCAGATAGGGCAGCATGGCGTCCAGAGCCGTTTTGCTGACGCTGGTCGTGGCCGCGTTATCCGCATAGACAAACATGATGGTTCTTCCTTTCTGTTTATTTCCTATCATTCCGCTGGGAATTATATCATATGCGTTGGATTTGTCAAGTCTCGGTTTTCCATTTTTCTCCCGTCAGCAGATCCTGCAGGCTGACGCCGTCGAGATAGGCGTTGGTCAGATCGTCCAGCTCCTTCCACATCGGCAGGGTGATGCAGGCGGAAGCCTTGTCGCACTGGATCTCACCGTCTTTGATGCAGGAGACCGGCGCGAGATTGTCCTCCAGGCAGCGCAGGATCTCTCCCACGCTGTAATCTGCCGGGCTGCGGCTGAGGCGATAGCCGCCCTCCTTGCCGCGGGTGCTCTCCACAAGCTCCGCTTTTTTCAGGCTGCTGACGATCATTTCCAGGTACTTCATCGAGATTCCCTGGCGCTCGGCCACGGTTTTCAGCGACACGAAGCCCTCGTCCGGGTGCTGCGCCAGGTCGATCATCACACGCAGCGCATAGCGACCCTTGCTGGTTACATTCACATTGCTCACCTCACGTTCTGTGTTAATATACCATAGATTTAATAGGAATTAAAGAGGAAAAATAAAAAAGGACGCAAAAAAGCGTCCTTTTCTGAAAACTATTTCTCTCCGCGGTGGGTCTTTTCCCAATGGCGGCGCTGGATACGGCGAACGATCTCCGCAACGCCGTCCTTGATGCGCGGCCAAAGCCGCTCGGTAAAGAGCTCCCAGCCGCTTTTCAGGCGCTTCCAGAGCCAGACGATCAGGCCCACAAGCGGCAGCACGAGCAGCAGGATCGCCGTCAGGAGCAGCCTCGCGCAGCGGTTTTCCGTCACGCGCGCCGCGTTTTCCCAGTAGGGATAAATCATGCCCATGCCCTGCATGGCGCGCTCATCCATCTTGCCCAGCAGCTTAAACAGGCGCCCGTAGGAAAAGCGGCCGCTGTTTTTCAGGATCTCGCCGCGGCCGATCGGGAAGTTCTCTTTTGCCACGTTCACGGCAAAGTCCTTGACGGGCTCCGGCAGCACGTACTCATAGGCCGTGATGCTCTCGGTGCCGGTCAGTTCGGCATAGGTCTCATAGTTCATATACAGACCCTGCCCGGCGGTATAGGCTCTGCGGCTCGCGTCGTCCGTCTCGCGCTCCACAACGCCGGCGACCTGGAAGATCCGGTCGTTGATCTTCATCTCCATCCCCTGCAGATCGGTGCCGCCAAAGAGCAGCCAGGCCAGGTCGAGATCCAGCAGCACGCGGTCGTGCATCAAATCGTCCTCGCGCAGATAGTCGCCGTTGAGGAGCTTGAGCGGATGGAAGCCGAAGAAATCGCCGCCGACCGCGATGACGGAGGCGTCGCCCGCTCCCTTTTCGCTGGACACGCGGACCTTGCCGACCGCGCTCCAGGCGTCGCGCCAGAGGCCGTCAGAGCCTTCGCCGTCCAGCGCGGCCTTGTTGAGCTCCTGCAGCATCTTGCCGCGGAAAGCGTAGATCTGGTTCTGGCTCAGCGCCTCGTCCACGGGGACAAAGCAGGAGACCTGCGTAAAGCTCTGTTCGCTCTCGCCCTGCCAGCGCTCCGCCGCCTGCTGGGCACTCAGTGCGCTTTTCAGGCCGTGGATGCGCCAGAGACAGACGAGCGCCGCGAGCGTCAGCAGCAGGCACAGGCTCAGCCAAAGGAGCTTTTTATGTTTTTTGAACAGTTCTTTCATATCAGCCGGGCATACGAACCATGTCGCCGTTCTTGACGGGCATGCTGCTGGTGGTAATGACAAAATCGCCGTAGTCCAGCTCGCCCGACACGGCAGAGTTGACGTCGTCGCTGGCCAGCACCGTCACGTCGACGCGCTTGGCGTAGTAGCGGTTGCCCAGCGGCGAATTCTTGGCCTCAACGGCCAGCACGAAGCTGCCGTTGGTATCCGACCGAACCGAGGAATTGGGAACGATGGTATCGTAGTTCTGGCTCTTGGAGCCGACGGCGAGCGTGAGCTCCGTACCGGGATTGACGTCGCCGCTGACGTCGAAGGTCAGGATCTTGTTGCTCTGCGGGTTCTGCGGATCGGTGCGGATGCCGCTGAGCGTGGCGTGGATCTCGCGGCCCCACCAGTAGTTGGACACCGTGGCCTCGTCGCCCGTACGCACACGCCGCGCCTGATCGTTCGTCACGGAGAAGGACAGCGTGTAGCCGAGATCGGGCACCTGGATGGTGCAAAGGGTCTCGCCCTTGGCGGGCGTGTTGCCGGCGGTGTAATAGATGTTTTCAATAATGCCGGAGACGTTGGCCAGCACCTGCTCGCCCTCTTCCCCGCTGAGCTTGGCCAGCTTTTCCTTCGCCTTTTCGATCTGGTAGTTCAGATCCTGGATCTCGATATAGTTGCTGGCAGCGCTCTTGCTGTCGGAGATCTTCTGCTGATTGAGCGCGTATTCCGCGGCAAAGACCTCGTCCTCAGCCTCCTTGCGGGCGGCCTGCGCCGCGGCGTAGGCGTCGGCATAGGTGCCGGACTGGCTCAGGAGATCGTTGAGCTCCTGCTCGGCGCTCTCGAGATCGGCCTGTGCGGTCGTCAGCGCCTCCTGGGCGTCGGATAGGCCGGCGTCGGATGCGGGATCAAGCGCGGCCTGCGCCATCTGCGCGGCCTGCAGGGCACTCTCCGCCTCGTCCAGCTTCAGCTGGTACTCGGTCTTTTCACCGCCATCTTCCGAGGGTTCGGCCGGCTCGCCGTCCGGGGGATTGTCCAGCAGCTCGTTGAGATGCGCGAGCGCCTCGTCTACGCGCTTCTGCGCCTCGTCCTGCCTGGCGGCAAAGGCTGCCTGCGCGTCGGTCAGCGCGGTGCGCGCGTCGCTGACGCGCTGCTCCATAGCCTCCACCTTGGCATTGGCTTCCTTGAGGAGACTCGCCGGCACGCTGCCGTTATTCTCCAGCGCCAGATAGGCCAGAGCCTCGGCCTCACGAGCCTCGTCCAGCTTCTCCTGCAGCTGCTCAAGCTTGCGCTCGTCCAGCGAGTAGTCATAGCTCGGCGCGCTCGCTCCGGCGCGCTGCCGCGACAGCTCCAGCTGACGCAGTGATTCCTGGGCCTGCTCCAGCTCGTCGCTGCTGCCCTCGCCGTAGACGAACAGCACGTCGCCCTCGTTGACCTCCTGGCCGGCCTTGACCAGCACCGATCGGATCGTGCGCGTCTGCTCGGCCTTGACCTCATAGCCGCCGGTAGCCGTGACCGTGCCGCTGCCGCGGACGCGGGCCGTGATGGAGCCGCTCGTGACATTCTGCGTGGCGACCTCCGCCAGCGAGCGGTTCATGATTGTATTGGAGAAAAAGGTCAGAATCAGAAGGACGATCAGAAACACGATGACCGCGTTTTTGACCCATGCCCTGTTCTTCACTTGCATTTCCATATCATTCCGTCCTCTCTGCCCTCCCGGGCAAGGAATTTGCGGTCAACCTTTGACCGATCCCGAGTTTGCAATGCCCTCGACAAGGTAGGCCTCGCCGTAGAGGAAGAGCAGCAGCGACGGGATCATATATACGGTGGCCATGGCAAAGGCCAGGCCGATCTCTCCGGAGTTGATGCTGGAGAGGAATACGCTCAGCGGCTGAGACTCCTCGTCCTTGAGCAGTACCAGCGGCTGCTCCACCATGTTCCAGTAGTCGATGAAGACCAGGATCGCGATGGAGAAGATCGCCGAGCGGCACTGCGGCAGGCAGACACGGGTAAAGATCTGCCACTCGCCCGCACCGTCGACCTTCGCGGCCTCGATGAGAGAATACGGGATGCGCCGCATGAACTTGGTCAGCAAAAAGACCGAGAACGGCGCGAAGATGCCCGGCAGGATGATCGACCAGCGGGTGTTGATGAGGCCGAGCCATTTGCTGACCAGATAGTTCGGCACCAGCGTAACCTGATAGGGCATCAGCATCAGGATCACGTAAAAGAAGAAGATGCCGCTGCGGATCTTGCCGCGCCAGCGGGTGAAGCTGTAGGCCGCTACCGAGGCGATCGCCACCTGGAAAATCACGATCGGCAGCACCAGGAGGATGCTGTTCCAGTATTTGATCAGGTACTCCGGTGACTTGATGAGGCCGGTGACGTACTGATCGAGCGTGACCTTGTCGGGGATGAACTTCAGATTGACGGTCTTGGACACATAGCCGCCCGTGGTGGTGGAAAAGATCATGCCGTAGTTCGAGACGATCTCGCTCTCGGCCATGAAGGAGTTGGTGATGGTGAGCACCGTGGGCAGCAGGAACATCACCGCAAAGACGGCGCAGAGGACGAACATCACCCCGCGTCCGAAATAATGCTTTTTCTTCATCCCTCCACGTCCTTTCCGAACCAGTCCTCCGCCTTAAAGAGCAGCGCGATGATGACGACCATGACGAGGGCCATGATAACCGCGGCGGCGGACAGCTTCTGATAGTCCATAGAGCCGAAGGTGTTGTTCATGAAGTGCTGCAGCGTATACAGCGGATCATAGGGGTAGGAGCCGGCCAGCAGATACACCTCGCGGAACACCTTGAAGGAGTTGATGAGCGAGAGGATCGTGACAAACAGCACCGTCGGGGATAGATAGCGCAGCTTGATGGAGAAGAACTTGTAGGCCTCGCTCGCGCCCTCCACGTCGGCCACCTCCAGCAGCTCCTTCGGAATGTTGGCCAGGCCCGCCATGAACAAAATCATGTTGTAGCCGAGGTTCTTCCACAAAAACAGCAGCAGCACGACGACCTGGGCGTAATTCGACTGCAGCCAGTCGATCTTGTCGCGTCCAAAGACGAGCAGCAGCTCGTTGAAGGTGCCGTTGTAGTTGAAAATCACCTGCCAGATCAGCACCACCGAGGCCACGGGGACCATCATGGGGCTGAGGAAGAAGGTCCGGAACTCGGATTTGAGCGGAATGCGGCACTCCAGCATCAGCGCCAGCGCCACCGCCAGCACCACCGCCAGCGGAACCGCCATCAGCGAGAAGGTCAGGGTGTTCTTCGCCGCCAGGCGGAAGGCCGAGTTCTGGAAGAGCTTGACGAAGTTGTCAAAAAACACGAAGTTTTTGGTCGCAGGGCCGTCGATCAGCGCGTAGTAAACCACCACGCCGAAGGGCAGAATGAAAAACACGCCCACGCCCAGCAGACTCGGAAACAAAAAGCACAGGCTCTTCAGAAAATCCTTCCGTTTATTCGATTTTTGGATCTGATTCTTCATAAGCCGACCCGAATAAAACAAATGTTGGTCTTTATCAAAACGATTATACACGATCCGCCGCAGGCTCGCAAGGCAAAAATTATGTAAACTCGCCAAAAGTCGGCGGACAAATCGCGTGCCCACGAAAACCGTGGGCACACGACGTGATTTCTGTGGCTGTTATCTCTGTTCGTTGACGTAGATCATGGCCTTGCTCTGGATGAGCTTTGCCACGTCCTCGGCGCTGCGCTGGCCGGCGAAGAAGGCCTCGACCTGCTCGTGCACGATGTCGTTGATGGATTCATCGACCGCGTAGACCCGGTCGGTGGCATTGATGACGGACTCGATCTTGTCGATTTCTTCCTGAGAGTAATAATAGGTGGGGACGTATTCCTGATTGACGCTGTCCCAATAACCGCCCTTCTGCTCCATCATCTTCTCGCCGGTCTCGGGATCGACCATGATGTGGCCGTCCGCGTCCTTGACGTAGGTCGGCGTCATGGCGTCGGCCTTCTTGTCGTTATAGCTGTGGATGTTGCTGGGGAACTGCCAGGAGTTGTTGTCCTGATACTCCTCGGTCATGAAGATTCGCACGAACTCCCAGGCCGCCTCCTTATTCTGGCACTTCTCGCTGATGGCGTAGCCGGACTCGGTCATGATCATGTTGCCCACGCCCTCGTTGGTCGGGAAGCCGATAAAGGTAAAGGCGTCCAGACCGCCGAAGATGTTTTCATACTGGCTGAGCGAGTCGAAGCTGTACAGGTCGCCGTACATCAGCAGCTGCTTGCCCTCGCGGATGCGCACATCGTCGTTGTCTTCCTCGCTCCACTCGTAGTTCTCCCAGTCAAATTCGGCAGGGAAGTTCTTGGCGAAGTTCAGCAGCTCGATGAACTCCGGGCTGTCAAAGGTGACCTTGCCGGTGTTCCAGTCGACGAAGTGGTCCATATCGAGCATCATGCACATCTGCAGCACGTCGTAACGGGTCTCGCCGTTACTGAACACGGTGCAGCCCTCGGGCATCTGCTCGAGCGCCGCCAGCAGATCGCTGTAGGTCCAGCCGGGCTCGGTGCCGACGACGCTGGCCGCGCCGATGGCGCTGATGATCTCGAAGCTGGAGCAGGTGGAGTAGAGCTTGCCGTCATTTTCCATGGCCTTGAGCACTGCGGGGAAAAAGTCCTCCCGGTTGAGCTCGGGGTCTGCATCGATCATGGGGTAGAGGTCGGCGAGCAGGCCCTTGGCGGCCAGCTGCTTGGCGGGCAGACCGCTGAGGCTGATGATGTCAGGGCAGTTGCCGGCCAGCATCTCGGTGCGCAGCTTCGTCAGGCCGGCCTCATAGTCGTCCTCGGTGTTGTACTCGGAGTAGTCCTGCAGCTCGATGCGTACGTTCTCGTGGTTGCGGTTGAACTTGATGATCTGGCTGCGGGCCTGCCAATCGAGGTACTGGACGGCGAGGGTGATGATCTGCTTCTGGGGCAGGGTGTCGCTGGGCACCAGCTCCATCGTGATCAGGTTGGTGGTGGAGTTTTCATTGTTATCGTCCCACTCGTTGCTGACGGCGACGACCTTGCCGTCGTCAGTCACGAGATAGCCGTTGATGTTGCTGTTGTCAACGTCGCAGTTGATCCAGTTGAACAGCTTTTCGGTCGTGCCGTCAGCCAGTCTGTAGCCGAAGAAGTTGACGCCGTTGTTGTAGTAGAAGTCATAGTCTCCGCCGCCGGCAACCGCCTGGTAGAGGTCGCCCTGGATCGGATAGGTGTCGCCGAGTGCTTTTTTCTCCGCGTCGATGATGGAGACCTTCTGGCCGTTGTCGCCGTAGTAGGACACAGCCACGCGCCCGTCGCGCAGCGTCAGCAGCGCCTGGGCCCAGTCGATGCCGCCGATCGTGCCGACCATTTTGCCGGTCTCGGTGTCGAAGATGTACAGGCCGCCGTCGCCGGACAACAGCGCCTCGTGGTCGCCCAGCGCGGCCAGGCCGCCGAAGTAGACATAGTCGTTTTGCTGCTTGAGTTCCTCGAGGTCGAGCTCCACGCAGGAGATTTCCCCGCCGTTTTCATCGAGGCGGCGGAGATACTGGCGCTCCACAGACTGCATGGACATATACCACTCGTCGGTGTACATCTGGACGTCTTCGCCCGCGTCGCTCCAGGACTCATAGCTCGCCTCGTACGCAAGGAAGCCGCCGTCCGGCAGCAGGACCATGCTGTTGGTGCCGCCGCTGATTTGGTGGCCTTCCTCAGCCTCGAGCTTCATCGGCGCATAGCCCTCCATCTTGGTGAAGCTGCCGTCGATGCCCAGGCGGTACAGGCTGTTCTCGTAGATGTCGAGCTGGCCTTCCCACTGCAGGGTCTCGCCCTCCATCAGCTCGCGCTCGCCGGTTTTTTCGTTGACAAAGCCATAGAAAGCGTCAGCGGTCACCAGGGTCGGGTAAAAATAGCTCGCCTGCTCGCTGACGCTGTCAAGCTTCTGATAGCTGGCCTTGTAGACGAATTCAGGTGCCGGGGTCTCTTTTCCCCTGCTTCTTCCTCCGCTCTTTCCGTCCTCGCTGTCCTCCGAACCCGAACGGCCGCAGGCGGCAAGGCAGAACAGCATGGCCGCAGCCAGCACGAACGCCAAAAGCTTTTTCATCGTTTTCATTTGGTTCCTCCTCGGAATAACTGCTCCGCGCTTGTTCGGCACGGGCGGAATGATACGGATTGAAAAGGCCGCCCGGCCGTACCGGGCGGTCTTCATTCGTGATTCTATCACAGGCCGCTGCAAATGTGTCTTAAGGTTTCTTAAATTTGCGTTTCATTTTCCCGGAGGGTCAATGCCCGTGCGGTTTTTGGTCGAACATCATGCGCTCGACGATGAGGTCTGCGCGCAGCATCAGCAGAAAGCTGACGGCCAGCGGCAGCATGGCAAACCAGATGGCCTTTTCCTGCGTCAGCGTACACAGCGGCGTAAGGATCAGCGCGCCGAGGAAAAACATGCCGATCATGCGAAAATGCTTCAGCGCCCGGGAGCGGGCCGCGCTGTCGCCGCGCTTGATGGCGTTGACCGCCCAGATGCCGGTCTGACGGATGTGGTTGGTGACGAAGGTGGTGGCCATTGGGATGCCCTCCGCCTGGCGGAAGGTGTTGTACTGCATGGAGCAGATGAAGTTGATCGTTACCTGGACGATCTGGGCCGGCAGGTTGAGCGGCAGCCAGCCGAGGATAAAGAGCACCGCGATCTCAAAGCCGATGAGCCAGGTGTCCCAGCGCAGGAAGTGCCGGTGCCGGATCCCGGAGGGCAGCGCCTCCGAGACCATCGTCCCGGCAAAATAGGCCGAGATCGGGATCAGATAATAAAAGCCCTTGTACCACTGGCCGTGGCCGAAGGCGAGCGCCATCAGCACGACGTTTGCCGTCTGCGCATTGCAGAACACGCCGCCGCGCAGATTATAGGTGTAGGAGCCCATCATGCCTGCCGCTAAGATCAGCAGTTCAAAAATATAGTATTTCTCGCAGGTGAGGTAAAACGCTTCTTTTTTTCTGGCTTCCATCCGCCGCCTGCCCTCCTGTTGTTTTCTGGCCGCCATCATATCATAAAACGGCAGATATTGTAAAGTCCATGCTGCGAAAAAGCCCGAATGATGCCGTTCTTTCTCTTAAGAAGTATTAAACCTGCGCAAAAGCGCTTGAGATGCTTCTTTTTTGTGGTACAATGGCAGACGAGGTGATTGTATGTCCGCACAATCGAAAATCCTGATCGTCGACGACGATCCCGATATCCGCAAGGTTCTGCGTCTGCTGCTGCAGGGGCTGTACAGCGTCAGCGAGGCCGCCGACGGTGCCGAAGCCGTCCGGCTGATTCAGGAGCAGAAGGACACCGACCTTGTCATTCTCGACGTGATGATGCCCGGCATGGACGGCTACGCCACCTGTGACGCGCTGCGCGCCTACACCAATGCCCCGGTGCTCTTCCTCACGGCCAAATCCGCCGAGGCGGACCGCATCAGCGCCTACCGCAGCGGCGGCGACGATTTTCTTTCCAAGCCCTTCTCGCAGGATGAGCTGCTGGCCAAGGTGACAAGTCTCCTGCGCCGCTATAAGGAATACCGCGGCAAGCCGGACGCGGCGCTCGCCATCGAGAACCTGGAGGTCGATTTCGCCGCGCGCACCGTCGTCAGCAACGGGCAGCCGGTTGCGTTGACCGACACCGAGTTTTCCATTCTCGAGCACCTGCTGCGCAACCGCGGCACCACCGTCACCGCTGCCGAGCTCTACGAGGGCGTATGGAAGGAAAAATTCCTGCCCGGCTCCGGCAACACCGTCATGGTGCATGTGCTGAACCTGCGGCGTAAGATCGAGGAAAATCCCTCCTCGCCCAAGATCATCCGCACCGTCTGGGGAAAGGGCTATCAAATTGATTAAGAAGCTGCTGGGGCGCGTGCCCCGCTCGCTGGGCGTCCGGATGCTGCTGTCGCAGCTTCTGGCGCTGGCTGCCGCCGCGCTGGTTTTCTTCGCGGTCAGCGGCTCCGGCCGCTACGCGGTGGAGCACATCTATATGAGTCCCGAGTCCGTGGCCTCCCGCAAGGCGTCCATCTACTCGCAGTTCAGCTCCTACGTTACGGCCAACCTTGTCGCAGGCAACGACACGGCGGCCATTGCCCGCTGGACCCGGCAGCACAACTATGTGACGATTCTGATCTATCAGAACGAGTCTGTGTCCGCCCGTGTCAGCGGCGGCCGGGTGGCGAACAGCAGTCTCTCCCCCATGCCTGAGAGCCAGTACGGAAAGCTCTATCCGATGCGCTTTTCCGACGGCGTGTATCAGATCGCCATCGGTGACAGCTCGCAGAACCGTGAGCTCGCCGTCAACAGCATTCTGGCCGTCGCGCTGGCCGGCATCACCTATATCGCCATTCAACTGCGCTACACCGGCCGTCTGACGCGCCGCATCGTCTCCCTGTCACGCAACGCCTCTGAGGTGAGCGCCGGAGACCTGGAAAAGCCCATCACCGCCAAAGGCGAGGATGAAATCGCAGCCCTGGCGCAGGATATGGACACCATGCGCCGCTCGGTCATCGAACGCATGGGCAATGAACGTCGAGCATGGGAAGCGAACTCCGAGCTCATCACCGCCATCTCCCACGACATTCGCACCCCGATGACGAGCCTGATCGGCTATCTGGGACTCCTCAAGGAGCAGAATCTGCCGGAGGAGCAGCGCAGCCAGTTCACAGCCTCGGCCTATGACAAGGCCATGGAGCTCAAGGCGCTGACGGACGAGCTGTTCCGCTACTTCCTCGTGTTCGGGCGGGCGGATCTCGAGATGAACATGGAGACGCTCGACGCGCGGCTCCTGCTCGAGCAGCTGCTGGGTGAGGCGGAATTTGACCTGCACGACAGCGGCTTCGAGGTTCGGCGCATCGACTTTGAGGGCGAGTGCAGCGTGAAGGCCGACCCGATGTACCTCAAGCGCGTGCTGAATAACCTTGTCTCCAACATCAAGAAATACGCCGACCGCACACGGCCCGTCACGCTTCTCTCCCAGCACAGCGGCAGCACGCTGCGCGTCTGCTTCTCCAACGCCGTCTCCCGCGGCGGCAGCCGCGTGGAGAGCACCAAAATCGGCATCCGCACCTGCGAAAAGATTATGACGCACATGGGCGGGCAATTCACGGTCCGCAATAACGGCGCTCAGTTCGACGCCGAGCTGACGCTTCCGGTTCACAACGAGTAATCCTCTCTTCTCCCCTCTCTTCTATATAAACAGCCGCAGGGCCGTCCCTTCGATCCTTGATCGTCGGGATGGCCCTGTGTCGTTTATTCTTTTTGCCCGGCAAACCAGGCGTCCAGCCCGTCGGCCAGACCTATGACGATCTGCTCCCGGTAGGCGTCGTCGGCCAGCAGCAGATCCTCCTCCGGGTTGGACATGTAGCCCATCTCCACCATGCAGGTCGGAACAAGGCTGTAATTGATGCCGCTCATGCTGTCCGTCTCCCAGAGCGTGCGGCGGGTCTCGTCGCAGCCGACCGCGTCGCCGAGGTTCTGCAGCAGCGCCTCGGCCAGCGTGCGGCTGGACGGGTAAAGCGCGCTGTTGTACGGGTTTTGCGCTGTCATGCAGATCGTCATGACGCCGTGCACGGACGGATCCTCATCGGCGTTGGCGTGGATGCGGATAAAGGCGTGCGCCTGCAGCTCGTTGGCGATCGCCGCCCGCTCGGCGTTGGAGAGCGAGACTTCGTTTGCCTCTCGCGTCAGGGCAACGCGGTAGCCGCGCGCCTCGAGCTCATCGCGCAGCAGCAGCGACACCGTCAGATTAAGCTCATATTCGGGAATACCCGTCACGACGCCCGCGGTGCCGTCCGTGACCCGTGCCTTCATCTCCTCTGCCCCCGGGCCGATCGGCTCCTGCGCATCGTCGCCGTGCAGCTGGTGCCCGGGGTCAATGACGATCAGCGGGCCGGGCGTCGGCGTGGGTTCCGGTGTCGGTTCCGGTGTGGGCGCAGGAGTAAAAACGGGCGCCTGGTGCTGCGGCGTCGGCGTCTGTGCGGGCGGCTCGGAAAGCGTTTGGTGCAGCAGCGCGCAGAGGATAAACAGCGCGCAGCCGCCGACGATCATCCCCACGGCGACCGCCGTCTGCCTGTTTTTCTTTTTCATTCGGATCCCCTTCCTCCCCTGTACGGCTGAGACTTGCAATCGGCGGGGTCTGTGCTATACTTTGGGTAACTGAACCATGGAGGTGGCCGTCATGCGCGTGTTATTTGTCGGAAACAGCCATACCTATTTCAATGATATGCCGGAGCTCTTTGCCCGGATGTGCGAGCAGCTCAGCGGCGTACGGCCGGAGGTGACGATGCTGGCCTATTCCGGCCGGGCGCTCAGCTGGCACCGGGAGGAATACTTCTCCCTGCGCTTTGCGCTGCTCTACGGGCGCTATGACTACTGTGTGCTGCAGCAGCAGGCGCACCCCTTCCCCGACGAAGAGGAGACGCGCGCCGCCGTCCGGCGCATCCTCGCGCTCTGCCGCGCGGGCGGCGCCAAGCCTGTGCTGTTTATGACCTGGGCGCAGAAGCACGAACCCGAGATGAGCGGCGTGATGAGCCGCTTTTACCGCGCGCTTGCCGCGGAGGCCGGCGCCCTGATCGCGCCGGTCGGCGAGCTCTTTGCCCGCGTGCAGCACGAGCACCCGGAGATCGAGCTTTTCTGGCAGGACGGCGCGCACGCTTCGCCCTACGGCAGCTATCTGAGCGCCGCCGCTTTCGCCTCGCTCCTCTGCGGCACGCGGAACCTCTCCGCGCTCACGGACGAGGGCTTTGATTTCCAGCTTGACTTTGAAGGGGAAAACGGCCTGCCGTTGGCGCTGGAAGCGCCCGGTGCTGCCGCGGTGAGCCTGGATCCCGAAAAAACGAGCTGTCTCCGCGAGGCAGTTGAGCAGCAATAGCGGAAATGCCAACGGGCCGGTCAGGGAACCGGCCCGTCATTTGTTCAAAACTTTTTCTCGTAGGCGGCGATCACGGCGTTCATCACCGCCGCGCGGAAGGCGCTCTCCTCCAGGCAGCGCACACCCTGGATCGTGCTGCCCGCCGGCGAGCAGACCCGATCCTTGAGCGAGGCGGGGTGCTCCCCGGTCTCACGCAGCAGTTCCGCCGTGCCCTTGAGCATCTGCGCGGCGTACTCCAGCGCGAGACGGCGCGGCAAGCCGCAGGCGACGGCGCCGTCGGAAAGTGCTTCGACGAACATCGCCGCGAAAGCCGGGCCGCAGCCGGTGAAGCCGGCGGCGTCCATCTGGTGCTCGTCGAGCTCCGAGACCAGCCCTGTGGCTCCGAGCAGATCCTTCAATAGCTCTTTTTCCTCCGCTGTGACCTGCGCGGACGCCGTCATCAGCGTCACGCCGCTTCCGACGGCGACGGGAATATTCGGCATGATGCGGATGATCGGCCGTTCTCCGAGAAGCGATGCGAGCGTGCGCAGATCCTTGCCCGCACACATGGAGACGATAACGAAGCGATCCCGCCGCGCATCCAGTACGTCGCGGATGCCGTCGAGCATGCCCGAGAGCATCTGCGGTTTGACGGCGAGGAACAGCAGCTCCGCCTCCGCGGCGACGCGCCGGTTGTCCACGGCTTCCCCACCGAGCTCCTCGGCCAGGCTCTGTGCCTTCTCCGGGCTGCGGTTAGCCAGCAGAAGCCGATCCACGAGACCGGATTTCACCGCGCCCCGCGCCAGCGCGGAGCCCATATTTCCCGTTCCGATAAATCCTACGACCGCCATATTGGTCTCCTATTCTCCGATGTCGCCGCGCACGACCTTGCCGATGTTCCACAGGTGTGCGGCCTTCCCGGCCGCCTCCCGGCGCTCCTCGGGGCTTCTGTATTCAAAATGCGCCGTATGCGAGCCGCAGTCCACGCACATCACATACCAGCACCAGCCGTTTTCTTCCTCCAGGAGTCCGGCACCGCCGCAATACGGGCAGTCCTGCAGCTCCAGTTCTTCGTAAATGTCCATTTTTGTTTCCTCCCGATCAGGTGATTCGTCTTGGTTTCCTCTCGCCCGGTCGCTTGACAAACGGCCGGATGTCTGATAATAATAGTTGAGTCATATGCAGCCGGACGGCCGCATAGCCTATACTGAACAGGCCGGAGCTTTTGCGCTCGGAGCCGGGTCACAGTTGTGACAGTGGATCACCCACGGGACAGAATAAACTGATTCCCGGGGGTTCTTTTTTTGCCCGGAGAAGGAGGCTTTTCCATGACGCAGACTCTGGATTTTGAAAAAACCGCCACGCGGGTCTCTCTCGTGAGTGTCGCCGGCAACGCGGCGCTTTCCGTGTTCAAGCTGCTGGCCGGTATTCTGGCGCACTCGGGCGCCATGATCAGCGACGCGGTGCACTCGGCCTCGGACGTGCTGAGCAGCTTCATCGTCATTCTCGGCGTGAAGCTCTCCGTGCGGGAGGCCGACCGCGACCACCCCTACGGGCACGAGCGTTTTGAATGCGTCGCGGCGATCTTCCTCGCCGTGGTACTCGCCGTCACCGGTCTGCTGATCGGCTACCGGGCGGTGGAGAGCATCGGCGCAGGCGCGGAGGGTACCGTGATGCCCGGCCTGCTGGCGCTCATCGCGGCGGCCGTGTCCATCGCCTGCAAGGAGGCCATGTACTGGTACACGCGCCATTACGCCAGGCGCCTCAACTCTGCCGCGCTGATGGCCAACGCCTGGCACCACCGCAGCGACGCGCTCTCCTCTGTCGGCGCGCTGATCGGCATTGCCGGCGCCCGCCTCGGCTATCCGATCATGGAGCCGATCGCAAGCCTGCTGATCTGCCTCTTCATCCTGAAGGCTGCCTATGATATCTTCAAGGACGCCACGGGAAAGATGGTGGACCGCGCCTGCGACGCGGAGACGGAGCAGCGCCTGGCCGACTGCGTGCTGGCTCAGCAGGAGGTGCTTGGCATCGACCGGCTGCAGACCCGAGAGTTCGGCAGCAAGATCTACGTGGATCTGGAGATCCGGGTCGACGGCAGTCTTCCGCTCATTGAGGCACACGCCATCGCCGAGCAGGTGCACGACCGGATCGAGGCGGCTTTCCCCTCGGTCAAGCACATCATGGTGCATGTCAACCCCGGCGTCAGGCCGGAATAAAACATGGAATTGGCCGTTCGCGTCCCCACGGGACGCGAACGGTCATTTTTTATCTCTGTTGCAGTGCTCGCAGCGCTGCCGACAGGCGTCGCAATGGCCGGAGCAGCTTGAGCAGTCGTGGCAGAAGCCCGTTTTGCCGCTGCGGATCGCACGCACGGCGAAATAGATCAATACGGCGACCGCGAGCAGGATCAGGATATCCCAGATATTCATGCGCTCAGCCCATCCCCAGCAGCAGGCCGATCAGTCGCACCAGCAGCGCCGCGATCCAGGCGATCGCGCACTGCCACAGCACCACATAAACCGCCCAGCGGGCGCCGAGCTCGCGCTTGATGGAAGCAATTGCAGCCACGCAGGGCGTATACAGCAGGCTGAACACCAGCAGAGAGGCCGCCGTCAGCGTGCTGAGCGCGGTGCTGACGCCCTCGGCGCTGAAGAGGATCTCCATCACGGACACCACGCTCTCCTTGGCCATAAAGCCGCTGATGAGCGAGGTGACGATGCGCCAGTCGCCGAGGCCGATGGGTCGGAAGATCGGCACCAGCAGGCCGGACACGGCGGCGAGGATGCTCTCGTGCGAATCCTCCACCAGATTGAAGCCGAAGTCAAAGCTCTGCAGGAACCAGACGACGATCGTGGCGATCAGGATCACCGAGAAGGCGCGCTGCAGGAAGTCCTTGGCCTTTTCCCACAGCAGCTGCAGGACGTTGCGCGCGCTGGGCAGGCGGTAATTCGGCAATTCCATGACGAACGGAACGGCCTCGCCCTTAAAGAGCGTCTTTTTATACAGCAGCGCGACCAGAATGCCGGTCACAATGCCAAGCAAATAGAGCCCCGTAATCATCAGCCAGCTGTTTTTGGGGAAAAAGACGCTGACGAAAAAGCTGTAGATCGGGAGCTTGGCCGTGCAGGACATAAAGGGCGTGAGCAGGATGGTCATGCGGCGGTCGCGGTCGCTCGGCAGCGTACGGGTGGACATCACGGCGGGCACCGTGCAGCCGAAGCCGATCAGCATCGGCACGATGCTGCGGCCGGAGAGGCCGATCTTGCGCAGCAGCTTATCCATGAAGAAAGCGACGCGGGCGATATAGCCGCTGTCCTCCAGCAGAGACAGGAACAGAAACAGCGTCACAATGAGGGGCAGGAAGCTGACAACGCTGCCGACGCCCTCGAAAATGCCCTTGAGCACAAGGCTTTGGATGGCCTGGTTGACGTGTCCGGCCTGCATGGCCCGCTCGGTCAGGCCGGCCAGCGCGTCAATCCCCTCGGCCAGCAGATCCTGCAGGAAGGGGCCGATGAGGAAGAACGTCAGGAAAAAGACCAGGGCCATAATGCCGATGAACATCGGGATGGCTGTGTACTTGCCGGTGAGAACCCGGTCGAGACGCTCGCTGCGCCTATGCTCGCGGCTCTCGCGGGGCTTGATGACGCAGGCGTCACAGACCTTTTTGATATACTCAAAGCGCATATCCGCGATGGCGGCGCTGCGGTCGAGCCCGCGCTCCTTCTCCATCTGCAGCACGATGTGCTCCAGCATCTCCGTCTCGTTCTGATCCAGCTCCAGCTGCTCGGCGATCAGGCTTTCGCCCTCGATGAGCTTGCTGGCCGCGAAGCGCACCGGAAGTCCCGCGCGCACGGCGTGATCCTCGATCAGATGGCTGACGGCGTGCAGCGCGCGGTGCACCGCGCCGCCATGATCCTCCGCGCCGCAGAAGTCCTGCCGCAGCGGCTTTTCCTGGTATTTGGCGATATGCACGGCGTGGCGCACCAGCTCGTCCACACCCTGGTTCTTGGCCGCCGAAATCGGCACCACCGGCACGCCGAGCATGGATTCCATGGCGTTAACGTCCACGGTGCCGCCGTTGCCGGTCAGCTCGTCCATCATGTTCAGCGCGACCACCATCGGCACGTTCATTTCCAGCAGCTGCATCGTCAGATAGAGGTTGCGCTCGATGTTGGTGGCGTCCACGATGTTGATGATCGCCCGGGGCTTTTCCCGGAGCACAAAGTCGCGCGAAACCAGCTCCTCGCTGGAATAGGGCGACATGGAGTAAATGCCCGGCAGGTCGGTGATGGAGGTGTCGCTGTGGCCGCGGATCACGCCGTCCTTGCGGTCCACCGTCACGCCGGGAAAGTTGCCGACGTGCTGGTTGGCGCCGGTCAGCTGATTAAAGAGCGTCGTCTTGCCGCTGTTCTGGTTGCCCACAAGCGCAAAGCTCAAAAGCGTTCCTTCAGGGAGCGGATCGCCGGTGCCCTTCGGGTGGAATTTGCCCTCCTCGCCGAGGCCGGGATGGGCATGGCTCCTTCGCTCCGACTTTCCGGCGTGCGGCGCGGCCGCGCTCTCCAGAGCGGTGATTTCGATCTTCTCCGCGTCCGCCAGACGCAGCGTCAGCTCATAGCCGTGGATGCGCAGCTCCATCGGGTCGCCCATCGGCGCGAGCTTGACCAGCGTGACCTCTGCGCCCGGGATCACACCCATGTCGAGGAAGTGCTGGCGCAGCGCGCCCTCTCCTCCGACGCGCTCAACACGGGCGGACTGGCCCGTTTTCAGTTCGTTCAGTCTCATATGTTTCTCTCTCTTACCTTCTCCACGCATTTTGCGGAAGTCACTTCAATTTTTGCGATTCTAAAATG
The DNA here is from genome assembly GCA_902801295.1 of Oscillospiraceae bacterium. Classification (GTDB taxonomy): domain Bacteria; phylum Bacillota; class Clostridia; order Oscillospirales; family Oscillospiraceae; genus Limivicinus. Next base: position 38,287 of record CADCHN010000012.1, read on the forward strand.
TTATTATACTCACCTTTTGACAATCCTGCAAGCGCTTGGCGCATTTCTTTGTGGGAATCAGCACTTGCCCGGAAAAAAGAGCGCCAGCTTTCCCTGCTGTCGCTCCTTGTATGTTCCTGCGGCTATCCTCCCGGCGGCCAGGTCAGGCTCTGTCCGGTCAAAACGGATCTGCCCTCAGTCCGGCAGCATGCGGTAGCTGCGAATGAATTTCTCCGGCTCCGCGCCGGCGGCGAGATAGCGCAGCAGAATTTCCGCGCAGGCATGGCTGTCGCTGTCGGCGCGGTGGTGGTTCAGCTCGATCCCATAGTAGGTGCAGAGCTCGTTGAGCTTGTGGCCGATGCCGGGCAGCAGCCGCCGCCCCATGACCACCGTGCAGAGCCCGCGCACCGTCGGCCGCCAGGGGATGTCATAGGCAGCAAGGCATTTTCTCAGCACGCCGATATCGAAGGATGCATTATGCGCCACGAGCACGCCGGTGCTCATCATCGGCTCGATCTCGGGCCAGAGCTGTGCGAAGGTCGGCGCGTCGGCCACGCTTTCCGCGCTGATGCCGGTAAGCATTGTGTTGAAGTCGTCAAAGGGCTGCTCAGGCTGAACCAGAGAATAGAACTCCCGGACAATCGCCCCGTTTTCGATCACGGATATGCCGATGGCGCTCATACGGTTGTTCCAGCGGTTCGGCGTTTCTACGTCAAAGACTATGTATCGGCTCATATTTTGCCTCTCGTCCGCGTTTTTTTCTTATTATACCCCAGGCTATTCATCTGTGACAAGATGCGATGGTGATATCATACGCCGAAAAATGGGAAAAGCTCCCCGCCCGGATGGGTGGGGAGCGAGAAAAAGCGCTTTTATTGCTGCCAGACGATCTCGCCGTCGATGATCGTCATGCGCACGGTGGAGGCGAGCTCCAGCGGGCTTCCGTCGAGCAGGACAAGGTCGGCGTCCTTCCCGGGACGGATGCTCCCGACGCGCTCATCCACGCGGCAGATGCGCGCCGCGTCAATCGTGATCGCGCGGAGCGCGCCCCACTCGTCCATGCCCTCCTTGACGGCGAGCGCGGCGCACAGGGGCAGATACTGGATTCTGGACACCGGGTGGTCTGTCGTCAGGGCCACCGTGACGCCAGCCTTCTGCAGGATGCCGGCCGTTTTAAAATCGGAAAGGCTGACCTCGTCCTTGGTTCTGGACGCCAGCGACGGCCCGACGATCGCGGGAAAACCGCTTTCGGCGATTTCCTGGGCGATCAGATGCCCTTCCGTGCAGTGATCCAGCGTCAGTCCCAGGCCGAACTCCTTGGCCAGGCGGATCGCGGTGAAAATATCGTCCGTTCTGTGCACATGTGCCTTCAGCGGGATTTTTCCCTCAAAGAGCTCCCGGTAGCACTCCATGCCAAAGCTCTTTTGCCCGCCGCCGTCCGACTCTGCGTCAAAATACTGCCGGGCGAGGAAGAATTCCTCCCGGATCAGAGAGGCGATGCCCATGCGGGTAGAGGGAATATTCCCGTTGACGCCGTAATTAGACATGGGATTTTCTCCGAAGGCCAGCTTCACAGCCGCCGGAGCCAGCACGAGCATATCGTCCACGCGCCGGCCGTGGGTCTTGATAAAGGCGAATTGCCCTCCGATCGCGTTGGAGCTGCCTGGGCCCGTCATCACGCCGGTAATGCCGGCCGCAACGGCGTTGTGAAAGGCGCTGTCCCTGGGATTGATCGCGTCGAGCGCCCGCAGACAGGGCGTGATCGGATTTGTCCCCTCGTTGCTCGGATCGCCCTGCGGCGTTTTTTTCTCCTCGGCAATGCCGATATGGCTGTGCGCGTCAATAAATCCGGGAAAAACGCGCAGTCCGGCCGCGTTGACGAGCTGCATGCTCTCCGTGGGCGGGATCGACTCCGCGATCTCAGCGATTTTTCCGTCCCGGATCAGCAAATCAGCCCGAAGCGGTTCTTTTTGTTCCATTGTATGGATCAGACCGTTTTGGATCAGCAGCATGTGCCTTTGTCTCCTCTCGCTCTTTTTTCGTTGGGTATAGTTTTCCTACTTTGCGGAAAACTATCCTTGCTGAAAAGCGGAGGTGAGAAAATGAACAACCAGAACAATCAGAACCAGCGCAACAACCAGAACCAGCAGAACAACCAGAATCAGCGCAACAACCAGAACCAGCAGAACAACCAGAATCAGCGCAACAACCAGAACCAGCAGAATAACCAGAACCAGCAGAACAACGAGAACCAGCGCAACAACCAGAACCAGCAGAATCGCTGACGCATTGATAAGCAAAAGACTATCTGCGCAGGACGGACAGCACCGGCTGTCCGTCCTGAATGGTTCAAAACATAAGGATTTCTGTGATGGAAACGAAAAAGCGGGGTGCTGCAAACTGCAGCACCCCGCCCGGTTTTGTATGAAACGTAGGAAGATCAGAACTCGAGGTTCTTCTCGGTCTCCTTGGAGAACACGTGAGCGACCTTGCCGTCGAAGGTAAAGTGCACGGTGTCGCCGATGTTGTAGTTGCCCTTCATGTCGATGGTCGGAACGATGATGATGACGTCGCGGCCGTCGGCATTGACGTGCAGATGGACAGAGGAGCCCATCATTTCCGACACGTCCACGCGGGCGGTGATGCCCTTCTCGGCCACGTCGGTGTGCTCGGGACGAACACCCAGGGTAATGGGCTGAGACTGCACATCGTTCTTCAGCAGGCGCTCTTCCTTATCCTCGCTCAGCTCGACCCTGATACCGCCGACTTCGACAAAGAACTTGTTGCCCTCGCGCTTAAGCTCGGCATCAAAGAAGTTCATGACGGGCATGCCGATGAAGCCCGCGACGAAGAGGTTGGAGGGATGATTGAACACGTCCTGAGGCGTGCCGATCTGCTGGATGTAGCCGTCCTTCATGATGACGATCCGGTCGCCCAGGGTCATGGCCTCGGTCTGGTCATGGGTGACGTACATGAAGGTGGTGTTGATGCGCTGGCGGAGCTTGATGATCTCAGCGCGCATCTCGTTACGGAGCTTCGCGTCCAGGTTGGACAGAGGCTCGTCCATCAGCATGACCTTCGGGTCACGCACGATGGCGCGGCCGATGGCAACACGCTGGCGCTGGCCGCCGGACAGAGCCTTGGGCTTGCGCTCGAGGTACTGGGTGATGTCGAGGATCTCAGCGGCCTCACGGACCTTCCTGTCGATCTCGTCCTTCGGGGTGTGGCGCAGCTTCAGGGAGAAGGCCATGTTATCATACACGGTCATGTGCGGGTAGAGGGCGTAGTTCTGGAAAACCATGGCGATGTCGCGGTCTTTCGGGGCGACGTCGTTCATGACTTTGCCGTCGATCAGCAGTTCGCCGCCGGAGATTTCTTCCAGACCGGCGACCATGCGCAGGGTGGTGGACTTGCCGCAGCCGGAGGGGCCGACCAGCACGATGAATTCCTTGTCCTTGATGTCCAGGTTGAACTCCTGCACCGCAACGACGCCTTCATCGGTGATCTGAAGGTTGACCTTCTTCTTTTCCGGTTCGTCGGCTTTCTTTTTCTTGCTCTTCTTTTGTTCGCCGCTGACAAAGGGGTACACTTTCTTGATGTTTTTCAGCTGAACAGTTGCCATAGTTTTCGGCTCCGGACGCATGGCCTCCGCCGGATGCGTCCTCACGGGGGCTTGCGCCTCCCGCGTTACGACAGGTCTCCACACTGCCGCAGCCCGAGCCCGGGCTTGAACTTTTCCTCCTTTTTTTCACAGCTGACCGGCCATTGTTGTGGAGTGGTCGGGGCCGTGGAAATTACATCAGTTGTTTGCCAGGATCTCCAAAACCTGCGCGCGCTCCGGCATGGAGCGGATCGCGCCCTTTTTGGTGGTGACAAGATAGGCCGCCGCGTTGGCAAAGCGCAGCATCTCGGTAAGCTGTTTGCTGTTGAGTCCGTCAATGCCGTTTTCCAGCACATAGTTGAGCACGCAGGCACAGAAGGTGTCTCCGGCGCCGGTGGTCTCGATCGTGCCGCCGAGGCGGAAGCTCGGGACAAAGACTCTGCCGTCGGCGAAGTAGCTGTAGCTGCCGTCGGCGCCGGCGGTCACATTGAGAACGCGGATGTTGGGATAGGCCTGCTGCAATTTGGCGGCGCCACGATCAAAATCCGTCTCGCCGGTCATGAATTCCAGCTCGTTGTCCGCGATCTTGAGGATATCGCAGCGGGCAAGGCCCCAGGCAATCTGCTCCTTCGCGTCGTCCAGGCTGTGCCAGAGCGGCGGACGCAGATTCGGGTCAAAGGAGATCAGCGCACCGGCGCCCTTGGCGAGGTTCAGCGCCTTTTTCGTCGCCAGGCGCGGCTCCGGATGGGTCATGGACAGGGTACCGAAGTGAAAGATCTTCGTGTGTTTCAGAGCCTCGGTCGGCAGATCCTCGGAGCGGAGCATCATGTCCGCGCCGGGCTCCCGGTAGAAGGAGAAATCCCGGTCGCCGTTGGGAAAGGTTTTAACAAAGGCAAGCGTGGTATGGACGAATTCGTCCTCCAGCAGGTAATCCATGCAGATGCCGGCGCCCTCCGCCGCTTCGCGCAGCTGACGGCCGAACATGTCTTTGCCGACCTTGCCGACGAAGGCGGTGCGCTTGCCAAGCTTCTGCAGCATAGCCAGCACATTGCAGGGTGCGCCGCCGGGGTTAGCCTCCAGCAGAGGGTTCCCCTGCCCGCTCTGGCCGTTTTCGGTAAAGTCGATAAGCAGCTCGCCGAGCGCAATGACGTCAAAACTCTTTTCCATGGCTCAGTTCATCTCCAGATCGTATTTCTCTACATCAACCAGCACGCTGCCGTCGGAAGAGAAGCTGACGGCGCCGGCCTCGATTGGCGTGTACAGGACGAAGGACGCGGCCTGCTCGCCGTCGTTGACGAACACTTCCAGGCTGTAGCGGTCCATGATGACCCTCAGCTTCAGCACGCCGCCGCGCAGACTGACCGGAAATTCCCGGATGTTGACGATATCGTGCGGGAAGCCGCTGTGGGTGCGGTCGACCTTGATCGTGCCGGTCTCCGGCCGATAGCGAATAAAGGTAAAATGCTCGCCGTCCCGCGCAACATACAGGCGGAACCACTTATACATGCTGTTCTCGTTGCCGGGACGCACAGTCACGGTCATGTCAAGGCAGCGCCCGGAAATGCCGCGCAGACTGGTTTCACCGTTGATGGGCACATTGTGGTAGTCGATTTTCACACCGCGATAGGCTTCCAGCTCCCGCACGGGATTTTGCACCAGACGCCCGTTACGGACCGAGAGCTCGCGCGGCAGGGTCATCTGACCCATGAAACGAAGCTCCGATGGCTTGCAGGAGGAAGTCTCCCAGTTCTGCATCCAGGCGATCATCACGCGCCGTCCGTCGTCCGTCAGAAGCGTCTGCGGTGCATAGAAATCCAGGCCGTAGTCGATAGCCTGTACATTCTCGCGGTTCAGGTGATGCGTTTTTCGGTCGTAATGGCCGATCAGGCAGACGTTGGCGTTGCCGGGATGGAACTCAAGTCCGATGGCGGCCATCTCCTGCGGAGACACCAGCATCACGTCCTTGCCGTCCAGAGGGAAGAAATCGGGGCACTCCCACATCCGGCCATACTGGTTGTGACAGGCGGAGAGCACGCTGACGAACTCCCACTGCATGGCATCCTTGCTCTGATAAAGCAGAATGGTGCCGCTGCCGTCTGCGCAGCGGTTTCCGATCACGGCGTAGTAGGTATCCCCCTCGCGCCAGATCTTCGGATCACGGAAATCGTGAACGCTGCCGCCCTCGGGAATCAGGGCCGCGTCGATCACGGGGTTACATTCTGATTTATTATAGTCCTTTCCGTCGCCGATGGCAATACACTGCGTCTGGAAAGATTCAATCATGCCGTTGCGGCGGCGGATGTTGCGTACGCCGGTGTACATCAGCAGATGACGTCCGTCGGGCAGCTCCACCGCGCTGCCGGAAAAGCAGCCGTCGCGGTCATAGTCCGTGTCGGGCGCAAGCGCGACCGGCAGCCGTTCCCATCGGATAAAGTCGCGCGTTTTGACGTGTCCCCAGTGCATCGGGCCCCATTTGGTATCATAGGGGTAATACTGGAAAAACAGGTGATACTCCCCCTGGTAGGGCGCAAAACCGTTGGGATCGTTGATCCAGCCGATGCCGCCGGTCACGTGGAATTGTGGCTGCTCGGAAACGGTGTAGGGCAAATATTTCTTTTCAAAGTCACGGGCCTTTTGCAGCATTTTGCTGGTCATGGCATTTCCTCCTGTCTGCAATTGGCAGAGAGAAAGGTTCTTGATAAAAAAGCCCTTCTCTCTGCCCATTCGCGCCGCCGGAGCGGCGCGAATGGGTGATTGAATGTTATTTTGCGGTCAGAGCTGCGTCAGAAGAGGCATCCACGTACTTCTGGAAGATGGCCAGGAGCTGATCCAGCTTGTAGGCCTGCAGATCGCTCTGCAGCTTGTCCCAATCGGCATCGGTAAAGCCGTTCATGATCGCGTTGGCACGGGCGGTCTCGATGCACTTGTCGATATCGGCAAGCAGGTTGGAAATCTCCTTGGTGTCGTCAGAGGACATCAGCACGTTCGGGAAGACATACTTGGTGTGCATGTCGGGAGTGTAGATGTCCTTGATCCAGTTCAGGCGATACAGAGCATCGTCGGGGCAGGTGACATACACGCCGTAGTAGCTGTCGAGAACAGCCAGAGGACCGTCGACCATCTCGGCCTCACGGACCTCAACAGGAGAGTGGTCGCCCAGGTCGGCGTGCTGAAGCATGGGTTCGCCCTTGTCGTTGGTGCCCATTACGAAGATATCGAAGCCGTCATCTTCGCCGTAGGTGCCCCAGTTGTTCTGCGGAGACTGGATGGGATCGTACATCTGGTCGAGCCAAGCGCAGATCAGGGCGGGGTTCTTGGCGTTGACGGTGACGACAGCGCCGCGGCCGCGGTCAAAGCCGGAGGTGAGGGAGCCGGTGTTGGGGGTAAGGTTCACGGTGTCAGCCTTCAGCATGGGCAGCGGAGCCCAGCCGGCGGTACCGTTCTGGATGTCAGCCATGGTCAGGCCGACAATGTTGGCCACGTCCCAGGAGAAGCAGACGCCGTAGCGGCCGGACTTGCCCTTGGCAACGTAGGTGCTCCACTCCTGAGTGAAGGCGTCGGGGTCAAACAGATTCTCGGTGTAGAGCTTGTGGAGCCATTCCACGCCATCGCGCCAGCCCTGCGTGGTGGCAGCACAGATGACCTGCTTGTCATCGGTGATGACGATGTGCGATGTGGCGCCAGTCGTCAGGATCGCCGTAGCCCTCGCCGAAGCCGTTGCAGAGCACACGGCAATCCTCATTGCCGCCGTTCACAATGCAGGCCAGGGGAATAATGTCGCCGTCAATGTTGAATTCCTTCTTCAGAGCATCGGCGTTGTCGCGGAAGGCGATCAGAACCTGCTCGAATTCGTCGACGGTGGTGGGCATCTTAAGGCCAAGGAAGTCAAGCCACGCGGTGTTGATGAAGGGCATATTGCCGATGGTCTGGATGGCAGTCTTGCCAACACCCAGCTGCTCGATCCAGGGCAGGGTCCAGATGTGGCCGTTCTCGTCGGTGCACATGTCCTTGTATTCGGGAGCCTGCTCGAAGACCTTGCAGAGGTTCGGCATGAGCTCGGGGGTGATGTAGCTCTCCAGGGGGATGATGACGCCCTGCTTGGCATACTTCAGGATATCGGCGTCGCCGAGACCGGCAGGGGAAATGAACTCGGGCAGAGTCTTGATGTTGGCCATCTCGAGCGCGATCTTGTCGCCCCACTGGTCGCTCTGAATGGCCTTCCAGTTGACGTGGACGTTGGTCTTCTCCTCAAGACGCTTGTAAATGGTACGGTTGTTGGGCTCAGACTCGGTGTTGGCAGGGAATCTGGTCAGGCCGGAGATCTCAGCCTTCTCAGCCAGGGGGAAGGTGTAGCCGCCTTCCGGCACATCCGCAGGAGCGGAGGCAGCGCCGCCGGCATTGCCGGAGCCGCCGCAGCCGGCCAGAAGAGCCGTCGCCATGACGAGAGCCAGGATCATTGCCATGATTTTGCGAAGCTTCATGTTGTTTCTCCTTTTCATTTTGTATTGTTCAGCGCTTTCACGCGTGAGCACGATCAGCCTTTGACGGCGCCTGCCATGATGCCGTTGTCAAAGTACTTCTGGAAGAAGGGGTACATGATCATCAGAGGCAGGGAGGAAATGATGATGGTCGCGTACTTCAGGAGCTCGGCCAGCTGAGCACGGGCAGCGGTGGACTGCATGTCGGACACCATGCCGGGCTGGGGCTGGCTCTGGATCAGGATGGCGCGGAGCACCAGCTGCAGCGGCTGCTTGGAGGCGCTGTTGAGGTAGATCATCGCGTCAAAGTAGCTGTTCCACATGCCGACGAACTGCCACATGGAAATGGTGGCGATGATCGGCGTGCAGACGGGCAGCAGAATCTTGAAGAAGTAGACCATTTCGGTGGCGCCGTCGATCTCGGCGGCCTCCTGCAGGTCGCGGGGAATGCCCATGTAATAGGTGCGGGCGATGATCATGTTCCACACGCTGAAGGCGCCGGGGATCAGGATGGCCCAGATGGTATCCAGCATGCCCAGGTTCGAGATCAGCAGGTAGGTCGGGATCAGGCCGCCGCCGAAGAACATGGTGATGACGAAGATGGTGTTGAAGAAGCCCTTGCCCTTGAAGTCCGCGCGGGACATCGGGTAAGCGGCCAGCAGGGTGACCACAACGGAGATGACCGTGAAGAGGATGGAGTAGATCAGGGCGTTTTTGAAGCCGACCCAGATCTGGGAGTTGCCCAGAACACGCGCGTACGCCGTGGCCGTCCACTTCGAGAAGTCGAAGGTCAGGCCCTTGTTCTGCAGCGTGACCGGGTCGACGAAGGACGCGAGGATGATGTAGATGACCGGCAGAATGATGGCCACGAGGAACAGGCCCAGGATGATATAGCAGATGGTCAGCAGGGCCTTATCGCCGGTGGGAAGCTTGGCGAATTCGCTTTTCTTTTTGGTCTTCATATGTCAAGCCCTCCTTAAATGCCTTTGCCTTCGTTCATTTTCTTGACGAGGGCGTTCATGGAGATCAGAAGAATGACGTTGATGACCGTGTTGAACAGGCCGACGGCGGTAGAGAAGCCGTAGTCGCCGTCCAGAAGGCCCTTCTTGTACACGTAGGTGGAGATGATTTCGGAAGCGTTCAGGTTCAGGTCGGTCTGCAGCGCATAGGCTTTCTCAAAGCCGACGGACATGATGTTGCCGACGGACATGATGAACTGAATCAGAACAGTGTCCTTGATGGCAGGCCATTCCACGGCCTTGATCTGCTGGATGATGTTGGCGCCGTCGATGACGGCGGCTTCCTTCAGCTCCTTGCTGGCGTTGGACAGCGCAGCCGTGTAGATGATGGAGGCCCAGCCTGCGCCCTGCCAGATGCCGGAAGCGATATAGATCGTGCGGAAAGCCTCGGGCATGGTCATGAAGTTGGTGCTGGTGCCAAACAGCATGTTGAGCATGCCGGTGGGGGCCAGCAGGATGCGCACGATACCACAGAGAACGATGACCGAGATGAAGTTCGGCATGTACAGCACCAGCTGGATCTTCTGCTTGATCTTGCTGCTCAGGATGCGGTTGAGCAGGAAAGCCAGCAGGATCGGGGCCGGGAAGCCCCAGAGCAGGCCGTAAACGCTCAGCTTCAGGGTGTTCATCAGGTAGCGCATGAAGTCCGGAGAAGACAGGAAGCGCTGGAAGTGCTCAAAGCCGACCCATTCGCTCGCGAGGATACCGCGGATGGGGTTGTACTCCGTGAAAGCGATCAGAATGCCGCCCATCGGGATATAGCGGAAAATGATCGTCAGCAGGAATGCGGGCAGCATGAATATCGCATACAGCTGCCAATGCTGCCGGAGATAGACCAGAGTGTTGTGCATTTTGGTACTCCCACCGCTTCCGGCAGCGGCGGGAACCGGAGCTTTTTTCATGGACTCTCCTCCTTTTTTCTTTTCTCCTTCCGTCATGTGTAGATGCCGTTTTCGGGGATTGTGCATTTGCACACTGCCTTCAGGGTCATTGCAGAGTGATTTTAGCATTTGCCGCGATCTGTGTCAATAAATATTTTACATTTGCACAATATATACAGGAGTTAATGGCGTCTCTTAGCGAAACTGCCGAGGCGGCTCCTGGTTTATACTTTACATTTGCACAATATATGTGTTCTTGTGTTTGACATCCGCACGAGCCTTGTGATAATATTTTATAAAATGTATCATCAGGTGGGTGACCATGAAGAAAGTAACGATTCAGGATATTGCCGACGCGCTGGGTATCTCGCGCAACACGGTTTCCAAAGCCATCAACAACTCCGAGGGTCTGGCGGATGCTACACGGGAAAAGATCCTGCAGAAAGCGATTGAGATGGGATACAAGCAGTTTTCCTATGTCAGGACTTTTTCCGCTGTGGCCGGCAGCCCTTTCGGCGAGGCGCAGCAGCCGGTCGGGACACAGAGGGAAATCGCCCTGCTGACCACCGCCTTTCTGACCCAGTCTCACTTTGCCTCCACCATGCTGGATAAATTTCAGCAGGAAATCTCACAGCTGGGCTATACGATGAACACGCACCGGGTTTCCGAGGAAAACCTGCGGGAGATGAGCCTGCCCCTCACCTTTCAAAAGGAGCGGGTATGTGCGATCATGTGCATCGAAATGTTTCACTATGCCTATGACGAGATGATCTGCGACCTGGGCGTTCCCGTGCTGTTTGTGGACGGGCCTACCAAGCGCTACGGCGATTCACTTCCGGCTGACCAGCTCTACATGGACAACAGTACGGAAATCACCCGCTTTGTCAACGATATGCTGAACATGGGCAAGCGGCGCATCGGCTTCATCGGAGATTACAACCACTGTCAGTCCTTTTATGAACGCTATACCGCCTTTCGCAGCGCCATGCTGATGGCCGGCGTTCCGGTGGACGAGCGCTTCTGCATCTGCCACAACCACATCGAAGGGCCGGTGCTGGAAGAACTGGCGAACCTGGAGGACTTGCCGGACGTATTCATCTGCGCCAACGATTTTGTCGCCGGCGATGTGATCCGCGCCCTGTTTTCCATCGGCAAGACCGTCCCGAAGGACGTACGCATTCTGGGCTTTGACGACGCGCCGGAATCGCGCATCAGCCGCCCTGAGCTGAGCACCATCCATACGCACACGCAGGTTATGGCTTTCTCCGCCGTGCAGCTGCTGGTCTCCCGCATCAAGGAGCCCTCGCTGGACTATCGCGTGGTCCACACGCAGACAGATCTGATTCTTCGGGAATCCACCGCGTTCTGACACAAGGAGTACGGGATGAAATTCTTTTCTTACGACAGCAAATTCAGCCAGCTTCTTCTGAAGCTCTGCTACAGTTCCTATCTGAATCTGCTCTGGTTTATCTGCTCGCTGCCCATCTTCACCATCGGCGCCTCCACGGCCGCCCTGTATTACGTCAGTCTGAAGATCGTCCGCGGCGAGGAGGCGCACATTGGCGCGATGTTCTTCCGTGCCTTCCGTGAGAACTTCAGGCAGGCTACGGTGCTCTGGCTGATTCTGCTGGCAATCGGCCTGTTTCTGGGCGGCGACGGCTATATTCTCTATCATCTTCGTCAGAGCTCCACGGGCACAATGGCCGTCGTCTGGACGCTGATCCTTGCCCTTGTGATCGCGGCGGCTGTCTTCTATGTGATCGTGCTGGAGTACGTCTTCCCTCTCGTGGCGAGCGTCCGGAACTCCAATGCAGCCATGCTGAAAAACTCCTTTCTGATCGGCACCCACTATCTCTTTGCCTCCATTCTGGTCTTTGCCGTCCATTTTGCCATGTTTTTCGCGGTCGTTGCGCTCTTTACACCGCTGATTGTTTTCGGTGAAGGGCTCTGTGCCCTGCTCAGCGCCTGGCTGCTTAACAGAGTGCTCCTGTCGGTGTCCTATGATCCGGATGCGGAGGAGGATGCGCCATGAAGCTCCCCGACCAGGAAAAAGCCGCCCAAAAGGCGGCTTTTCGCGCGATGAGCCCGGCCGGAAAGCTGGACCATATCTGGACCTACTATAAATGGCCGATCCTGCTTGGCCTGATCGCGCTGCTGATCCTCGGCTCCACACTGCACCGGCAGTTGACGAAAAAAGAGCCGGTACTCTATGCCGCGCTGGCCAACGTCGCCGTCGGTTCCGATCTGGAGAGCAGCCTGACGGCAGGCTTTCTTGAGGCGACGGACGTCGATTCCCGGAAAGCCGAAGTCTATCTATACCGGGAGCTGTACCTCTCGGAGGACGCCGATCAGCTCAATCACGAATACGCCTACGCCTCGCGTATGAAGCTCATGGGCGCCATCCAGTCGCAAAAGCTCGATGTGCTTGTGATGAATCGGGAAGCCTATGATCTGCTCTCTGAAAGCGGCTATCTGCTCGAGCTTGACGCGCTGCTCGAAGCCGATCCGGCGCTGGCAGAGCAGACGGCGCCATGGCTGATTGCCAACGACGTGATCGTGTCGGATAACGGCCTGGATTGGACGCTGGGCGAGGCCGAGACGCACGAGGTCGTCACCAGGAGCGAGTGCAACGGCATTGACCTGAGCGAGCTGCCGCTGTTTCAGAAAGCAGGCTTTGAGGAGCCGGTCTATCTCGGTGTGATTGCCAACAGTCCGCGCCTCCCCGCTGCGCTGCAGTATGTGCAGTATCTGCTGGAGGCGCGGTAGCCCTCCGGGCGTGCGGCAGGCCGCGTGTTTTCCATTTATTTGTCCTGATAAAAAGAGCTGTCCGAGGTCACGAATGTGACCTCGGACAGCTCTTTTGTTGATTGCCGGTTAAGCGTCGGTGACTTGAGCGTTCAGACCGCCTGCTCGCCGTCCAGCTGTTCCCGGGTGACCGCGCCGGTCCGCAGCGCCTCGTCGCGGATCTCCAGATAGTAGGCGGCGAAGGTGCTGTCCATGTAGGGTCCGACGTAGAAGGTGGACAGGATGCCCAAGGTCAGCAGCGACAGAATGATCCAGCCGATAAAGCTCAAGCCCAGTACAAAGGCCTCCCATTTGTGGCCTTGCATCATCCGCATGGAGAGCTTCAGCGCGTCCTTGGCCTTGACGTTCGGGCAGTCGGCCAGGATATACTGCGTCATGCTGTAGGAAATCGCCTTGATGATGCCGGGGATCACCAGCAGCAGGCCCCAGAGGAACACAAACAGGCCCATCCAGAGGCTGCCGCCGAGCTTGCGGGGGTAATTCTGGAACGCCTCGGAGAACGGCGTCGTCACTGTGAGCTCATCTCTTTCTCCCCGGACGTTTTTGACGAAAAAGTAGTGCAGGCCAACCGTCAGGGGGCCGGCGAGCAGCAGCGTGAGCAGGCTGCCGGCATTGGCCCGGACGCTGATCGTCACCTGTCCGGGATTGCCGTTGGCGAGCGCCTTGATCTCCTGCCCGTTGGTAATCCAGGCCAGAACGCCGAGAACCGCCGACACCAGCAGCATTGCCAGCACGCAGTTCCAATAGTTGAGCTTGAACTGTTCTTTTCCGGTTGCCTTGATTTCCTGTCTTGTTTTCATTCCTTTACTTTCTCCTTAAAATGTTTTTTTCAAGGTCAAAACATTCCGGCCGTCCCGGTATTCATAGGTCACGTCGTCCATGAGCTTCTTGGTCATGAAGATGCCGAGGCCGCCGATTTCACGCTCCTCAGCGGAAAGCGCCACATCCGGGTCTGCCTTTTTCAGCGGGTCATAGGGTGTTCCGCTGTCGATGAAGGTGATCGTCACCGACGCAGGGTCTTCGGCGCGCGCCACGCGAACCGTCGCCTCGCCCTTGCCCGGCGCATAGGCGTAGCTGGCGATGTTGACGAAGATCTCCTCCACCGCCACGCCGATCTGCATCTGCGCTTTCGGCGGGCATTCGGCCGCCTCCAGGCGCTCCTCGACGAAGGCCTGCACCCGGGGCAGGTTTTCCTCTGTCGCTTCCAGGGTCAGCTCATCGGAGGGCATCCGGCCTTTATACTCCATGCACAGCATCGTCAGATCGTCGAACTGCTCCGCGCCGGCGACAAATTGATCGACCGCGCCGCGGACCTGCTCCAGGATCTCTTTGGGAGTAGCATCGGGTGCCTCATTCAGCGCCGCGACCATGCGCTCCGTGCCGAAGAGCGTGTTCGACGCATCCGTTGCCTCGGGCACGCCGTCCGTATAGACAAACAGCTTGGTGCCGGGTTTCAGATGCCATTCATACTCTTTGTATGTCACGCCGTCCACCGCGCCGATGACCAGCCCGTGCTTGTCTTTGATCAGTTCAAAGCCGCCGTCCGGACGCTTCAGCACCGGATACTCATGGCCGGCGTTGGCCGCGGTCAGCTTGCCGGTGGAGATTTCCAGAATGCCCACCCAGACGGTCACAAACATCTCCTCCTGGTTGTTGGAGCAGATCGCCTGATTGGTTTTCGTCAGAATCTCCGCGGGAGAGCCGCCCAGCATGGCAACGCTCTGCAGAATGATCTTGGAGGCCATCATAAACAGCGCCGAGGGCACGCCCTTGCCGGAGACATCCGCCATCACCATGCACAGGTGATCGTCGTCTACCAGGAAGAAATCGTAAAAGTCGCCGCCCACTTCCTTGGCCGGGTCCATATTGGCGTAGATGTCAATCTCCGGCCGTCCCGGGAAGGGCGGGAAGATATGCGGCATCATGGCGGCCTGGATCCTGGTGGCAAGCGACAGCTCGGTGTTGATCCGTTCCTTCTCCGCCGTGATCTGCGTCAGCTGAGAGATGTAGGTTTTCGCCTTTTTGGTAAGCTCATCAAAGGCCTCGGCCAGCAGCTCGATTTCGTCGTTGGTGCGGTAGCTGTCCTTCATCGTAAATGGCTCGTTGGTGAGGCTGCTTTTGGTGATATCCCGCGTCATCTCTTCGATCGGACGCACCATTTTCCGGACGGCGATCAGCGCAGAGACAACGCTGAGCAGAAAGACAGCGGCAATCACGGCGATCGCCGTCAGATAGGTCTTTGCCGAATCGGATTTAAACTGTGCGCTCGCTTCTCCGTTGATTTTGTCATATTCGGCCAACAGCAGCTTTTCCGGCTGCTCGGTCAGTTCCTTTTCCACCGCCGTCACGACGGCCCAGCCGACCGTGGGCATCGGCGCGCCGACCACATAATAGTCTTTGCCTTCGAGCGTGATCAAGCGGAGGCCGGTCTGCTCCAAAAGCGCCTGCTCCACGAAGTCCGTCAGTTCGGGAATGCCGAGTTCTGACAGGCTTCGGGACCCGCCCTCTTTCGAATAGGGGAACAGTCCGCTCACATCCGAGGAAAGAATGATCTGTCCCTTTTCATTGATAATCAGAACAGAACCGGCCTCCCGGGACGCGGCGTCGAGGACATTGTCTACACTTTCCAGCACGATATCAATGCCGACAACACCGGCAAGTTCCCCCTTAACTATCACCGGCGCCGAGCAGGTGACCAGAAGCTTCCCGCTGAAGCTGTCCGCCTCGATGCCGGTGAAATACACCCCGCCGGTTTCCGCCGCACCCCGGTACCAGGGCCGCTCGCGCACAGGGAACGGGATAGGCGTTCCGTTTTCATCCAGCTTGATCGCCGGCTTTTCGTCCACGCACAGATCTGTCCCGTCGGCAAGCCCGATATAGCATCCGTCGATTTTATCCGAGTTGCGCAGCATGGCGATCATGGGGGTGCTCATGTGCGCAACAACGCCGAGATCCTTCGACTGCGTGTAGTCCACGCCTTCCTCACAGAGCACCATCGCCGACGGCACGCCGTCCATGGCCGGGTCCGGCAGACTGAAGGCCGCGGGTTCCATGCTGTCCCGGTTTTCAAACAGTCCCTCTGCCATGGTCTGCAGCATCAGCGTGTTGTTGATGACCTCGGCAAAGTCGGCATCAGCCGTGCTGGCCTCCAGCGCGGCGGCGCGGATCATCGAGCCGCTCAGCATCTGGTGCATGGTCTCCTCGGAGGCCTGCGAGATGGCCTGCTGCTGCATGATCCGTGTCTCGTTGACGATGTTGGCGAGCATTCGGTTCTGGTAGACGGTCACGCCTGCGAATACCGCGATCACCAGCACCAGGATAGACAGCACAAGCCCAATCGCTCTGCGCTGCAGTCCGCCGAATGTAATTCCCAGTAATTTTTTCACTTCTGTTCCTCCGCTGTGTCCCGGGTCAATCAAAAATGCCGCCAGCTCCCTTGGGAAAGCTCAAGTTTTCCCAAGGGCGGCCGTTTGCATCAGGCCTCGGCAGGCTCGGACAGCGCCGCGATATCCAGCGGCACAGTTTTCAGGACTTCCGTCTTTCCCTCAAGATTCTCGTAAACGAAAGTCAGCGTCCAGCCCTTGCAGAGCACACAGTGCTTGGTGCCGGAGACGACCTGGGACGCCAGGTGCAGCACCGCGCCCTCGGTCTCCGCGCTGCTCTCCCGATCCACCGTCCAGCCGCCGAGGCTCTGACCGTCGGGCGCGGCCGCGTTTTCAACAACGCCGCTCTCCGCGATCTGCCCCAGATCCAGCGTGACAATGTTGCGGATCTCCGCCTCGCCCTGGAGGTTTTCATAGACGGTCACGACGGCATAGTAGGGCTGCGCGTCGGGATAGACCACCGCCGCTTCGCACAGGAAGCTGTAGTTGGTGCCGGAGACGAGCTGCGTGCCCAGCAGGGCGACCGTCTGGTAGCTCACGCCGACGAGGCCGTCGAGCGCCTTGTCAAACGCGGCCTGCGCCTCGTCGGTAACAGCGCCGTCTTCCGACAGCGTCCAGCCGCCCACCTTCTTCTCCTGCTGTTTCCCGCAGGCGCCCAGCGTCAGCAGCAGGGCTAACAGCAGCGCAATTGCAATGATTTTTTTCATGGATATCCCTCCTGTCCGCGATGGAATCGCTCGCTGATTCTTATGCCAGCTTTTTGAAAATGGTCATCTCCACGTCACGGCCGCGGATGCTGACCTTGACGTCGTCCGCCACATGGGCCACGACGGATTTTTCGAGTTCGTCCCAGGCCTCCGCAGCACCGGCCAGATTCTGCCGGACATACAGCTGCACCTGATGCTGATAGGAACGCATGGTCCACACCATCTCCGGGTTCATCCCGTCCTGGCTCACGTCCAGAACCATCGGAATTCCCTCCACCGGCTCAAAGAAGGCGCGAATCTTCCCCATCAGGCCGCGGTGCGCTTCATTCTTCCCGCTGGTGGAGGCGGAGATCAGCTGCTCACGCTTTTGAACATCCATTGCGGTCGTCGCATGAAGATGCAGCTCATACTGCTCGCCCTGGTTTTGGATCCAGAACTCGCCGTTCACATCGCCCGTGATGGCGCGCATCATGCTCGTCATTTCTTCCGCCAGGAGGCGAAGATGCAGCGCGCCTTTGGGAGACAGCTTCTGACGCTCGGCCACACGTTCGGCCTGGGCCAGCACGGCTTCCGTCCGGTCTTCGCGGCCGGCAAGAATAATCACATCACTTTTCATCGTTTTTTCTCCCTTATTCGATGCTCAATATTGCCCGGAAGCCGGTCAGCTCGAGGACTTCCAGCACCATTTCGTTTGCGTTTACCACGGTGATTTTTCCTTTTCCCCGCAGCACCCGGTAGGTTGTCAGCAGAGCCCGGAGGCCGGCAGACGTGATATACGCCAGCTGCTTGAAATCAAAAACCAGATCGGTCACGCCCTCAAGCTCGCCGCGCAGGGCATCTTCCAGCTTCTGAGCGGTCACTGCGTCCAGACGGCCCTCCAGAGCGACCAACAGCATACTGTCTTTGCGGGTTTTCTTGATGTTCAGTTCCATGATTCAACCACTCCTTTTCTTCCTGCCGCTTACGCGATGGTCAGAATGTCCGAAAAGCCCGTGACATCGAAGATTTCCATGACCGTCTCGTTGACATGGGTGACGGTCATGGTTCCCTGTTTGCTCATGGCCTTCTGTGTTCCGAGCAGCACGCGCAGGCCAGCCGAAGAAATGTACTCCAGCTTTTCCAGATCCAGCGTCAGGCCGGTCACGTTCTCCAGGCTGTCCTTCAGTTCCTTTTCCAGAGCCGGCGCAGTCATGGTGTCCAGCCGTCCCTCCAGCTTAATCGTCAGTTCCCCGTTCTCGCCCGTCTTGTTGATGTTCAGCATCGTTTTTCCCTCCGTTTAGCTTTGTATTCTATCATTATAATCTCTTCGTTTCTCTCTGGGTGTCCATGCGCCGGGATTCACAGTTGCCCCGGAAATCCGTTCAGGGAGCCGTGCTCTTCGATCCACACGAACTTTTCCCAATCGGTCTGATTGAGAAAGGCTCTGGCCGCCACATAATGGTGCCTGCGCCCGGCCTCGCTGTTCATCGCCCGCGCATAGATCTCTTCACCGACGCAGTTGCGAAAAAAAGCCTTCGCTTCCTCCTGATATGCCCCGGATCGGTATTCGCCAAGGCAGCGGGCGGCGTCTGCCCCGGTCTGCGCGCTCCGGAGGAGCTGTACCTCTCCCTGTCTTTCCATGGTCCGTCTCCTCTTCCTGAAAGCGGGCTGCGATTTCTCCATCGCAGCGGCACATTTTTTCTCATCTTGATTATTAGGGATAGTCTATCAGTCATTGTCCAATAAATGTCCAAAATAAAAAGCGCTCTTTTCCTGTTTTTCAGGAAAAGAGTGCTTTTTATGCGGTGTAAAAGCCCGGGTTGAGGCCTCAGAAGCGGATGATCAGCTTCTGGCCGGCCTTGAGCTCCAGCGGGTTGCGGATATTGTTCCAGCGGCAGAGCTGCTCGACCGTGCAGTGGAACTTCTTGGCGATCTCCTCCATGGTGTCGCCGGGACGAACGATATAGGGAACGACCGTGCCGCCGCTGACGGCGCTCAGCACTTCATCCTCCAGGGGAGCTGCGTTCATGGATGATTCCTCCTTATTTTTTGTTTTCCGTTCTTGAGGGACGGCTGTCAGGTTTTTTCGCCGCCCGCGTCCGGGTCAAAGCCCTCGGTCACGCCGTAGATATCGACCTGATAAATGCTCTCTTCGCTGGGCTCATCCGTGTAGAACACGGTGCAGCTGCAGCCCTCGGCCAGCAGGCCGTAAGCAAGGCGGCAGATCTCCGGGTCGACGGTGACGGTCTGGCCGTTGGCCAGTTCGATCGTATAGCGGGCCGCTTCGATGTCGTGGACGATACCCGCCATGGACGCATAGACCGGTTCCGGTGTAGGCGTGGGCTCGGGCTCCGGCTCCGGGGTCGGCGTGGGCTCCGGGCCGTTATCCAGCGTAATGCTTCCGCCGCACTCGATCACGTCCAGGCTATGCCCGCCGTAACTGCCCTTGTAGTTCCAGATCACGTTCATGAAAAACTCGTTGCTGCCCGGCGCAAGATCCACGGTGAAGCTCCGGCTGCCGAAGCGGGTCGTCGTCATACCGCCCCGGTAATCGACGGTGGGCTGATTCATCTTCGCCGTCTGCCCGGTGATGCTGAGCACGATGGCGTTATCCAGCGCATTGAGTTGGATAGAGGCCGAGCGAATGCTGACGTCCATCGTTACTACGGCCTTATTCTCGTCGGTTTTGCGCGCCTCCCAGTCGCAGCAGAGCTCCAGTCCGGTCTCGGTGTTGGAGCTGAAGCCGCCCTTGCCGATCAGTTCACCGGCGGGTTCGGGGGTCGGTTCCGGAGTGGGTTCGGGGGTCGGTTCCGGAGTGGGTTCGGGGGTCGGTTCCGGAGTGGGTTCGGGGGTCGGTTCCGGAGTGGGTTCGGGTGTCGGTTCCGGAGTAGGTTCGGGAGCAGGTTCCGGAGTGGGTTCGGGCGTCGGTTCCGGAGTGGGTTCGGGAGCAGGTTCCGGAGTGGGTTCGGGCGTCGGTTCCGGAGTGGGTTTGGGAGCAGGTTCCGCCGTAGGGGCGGGTGTCGGCTCCGCCGTGGGGGCGGGCGTGGGCGTCGGCTTCGGCGCCGCCTGAACAGAGAGATAGGCCGTGTTCGTGCGTGCAGTCTGCCCGTCGTAGTTGAAGGTGCAGTAGGCGCCCCAGCGATCGGTGCCCTCGCTGAGCTTGCTGATGCTCAGCGTGGTGCTGTAGATGCCGCCGAGCTCAATACCGGGGAACTTGTTGGCAAAATTCTGCGGCGTATACTCTCCCCCGTCCGGCGAGACGAAAGTCCAGCTCAGGGAGGTGTAGATATTGGCATAAGCGACGAAATAGGCTGTGTCTCCGGTTTCGCGCTTTTCATTGGTCGGGTTTTTGGTGATATACAGAAACAGCGGCGCGGCATCAGCGGGCTCGGGAAGCGGCTCGCCCAGGGGGCGGGGCTGAGGCAGCGGATTCGACTTGTCCGGGGCCTTGTCGCCCGTGAAGACAGCATAGCTGTCCGCCAGGCAGCGGACGTCGGTCGCCTCCTCAATGCTGAACCAGCCGAAGTTGCTGCTGCTCTGCTCCATGCCCGCAAGGGCGGTCTGGCCGGCCGCATTGTAGGCTTCGGGCGAGATTTCGCGGCCCTCGAGGTCCATATATTCGACGCTCCGCTGTCCGTTCTGCACGGAAACCGTCTGGAACGCGAAGCTCTGATAGCTCACCGTCCGGTCGCGCAGCGTGACGGCGCACTTGGCCGTAATCGCATCGGTGTCAGAGAGCAGGATATTGTCGTAAAACAGATAGGACCAGCTGCCGGTCACGGGGTCGTGGAAGGTATCCGCGTTTTCAGCGAGAATATCGGGGAAGGACTCGCCCTCCTGCAGCGGGATCGCGCATTCCGTCAGCGTGTCTAGCTTCTCGCTGAGCTCCCACACGTTCAGCGTGGTGGAGCGGTCCGCCTGGTGCTGCGAGGCCGCAATCAGCTCCGGCTGTCCGTTATGGTCGAGGTCTGTCACCGCGTAGCGCCACTCGCGCTCTCCCTCCTGCCGGACGGCGGGCAGCATCTGAAACAGCGCCGCCATCTGGGGATCCTCCGGCTCGGGAGTCGGCGAGGGTGCAGGCGTCGGCATGCTGTCGGCGGGCTCTGTGGCAGGCGGCGCGGGCTCGTCAGTCTGCTGCGGGGCGCTCTGGCCGCAGGCCGCAAGCGAAAGGAGCATCGCAGCGGCCAGCAGGATGCAAAGGATTGATTTTCTGTTCATGATTTTTCCTCCGGGATTCGGAGAAGGACCTCAGAAACGGGCGCTCTCCGATGTGCTTTTCAAATGAAAATGAGGCGCTCCGCCCGCGAATGACGGGCGGGGCGCACCATTTTGCCGTGAAAACTCACAGCAGCATATTGTTGACCAGATTCTGGATGGTGTCGTAATCGTAACCGGCCTTGGCCAGAGCAATCTTGCGGGCATCGCCGTTGCCGTACTTGCCGTCGATCACGTCCTTGGCGACCTTCTCATACTTGAGCAGGTCGTTGACCAGGCCCTGCACGACCTTCGGATCAAAGCCGGCCTTGCGCAGCGCAGCAAAGCGGGCCTCGCCGTTGCCGTAGTCGCCGTTGATGCAGGCATAAGCCGCCTTCAGGTTGGCCGTCATACCGCCGGAAACGTTCTCCAGGACCTCGTCGGTCAGCTTTTCCAGTTTTTCAATTGCCATCGTTATGCTTCCTTTCTATATGTTTATTTTGAAAAGACGTTCTGTATGAGCGTCTGATCATACCATGCTTGTCTCCGCCGTATCGAGCCGCTGCTTGGAAACGAGCTCCGCGAACAGGCCGTTTTTCGCGATCAGCTCATCGTAGCTGCCTTCCTCGGCGATGTGCCCCTTGTCCAGCACCAGAATCCGGTCGCAATGGCGGATGGTACTCAGGCGGTGGGCGATGACGATACGGGTGCATTTCAGCGCGTCCAGCGCCTCGGAGACCTGCTTTTGCGTTTTGTTGTCCAAAGCGGAGGTCGCCTCGTCGAACATCAGGATCTTCGGCTTGGGCGCCACGGCCCGGGCGATCATCAACCGCTGCTTCTGCCCGCCGGAGATGCCGCCCTGTCCTTCGGAGATCAGGGTCTGCATGCCCATGGGCATGGCGCGGATATCGTCCGCAATGCCGGCGATCTCGGCCGCCTGCCAGGCGTCCTCCAGCGACAGCTGGGGCGCGGAAATCACGATGTTTGAGTAGATATCGCCCTGAAACAGGCTTCCGCTCTGCATCACGGCGCCGATCCTGCGCCGCAGCGAGCGCAGATCGAGCTTCGCCATGTCTCTGCCGTCGTAGTAGATGGCGCCCTTCTGCGGTTTCTCAAAGCCCAGCAGCAGGCGCATGAGCGTACTTTTGCCGCAGCCCGTACGGCCGACGATGGCCACGTATTCGCCCGCCCGGATCTTGAGATTCAGGCCGTCCGCCACCCAGGGCAGATCCTCCCCGTAGCGGAAAGACACGTTGGACAGCTCGATGCCGCCGGACAGGCGGGTGACCATGGCCTTCTGCTCGGTGGATTCCGGCTCCGCCTTCAGGATCGGCTCCGCCAGATCCAGAATTGGACGGATCTGAGCCGCAGTGAGCGCTACGCCGCTGAGTGCGGAAAAGGCGCCCATCACCATGCCGTAGGCGGCGTTGAAAGCCAGATACTCCGAGGGCGACACATGGGTTTTTACCGCCAGGTAGTAGAGCAGGATCGTCCCCGCCAGGGATACCGCTGTGGTGATCACGCCGCTGATTTTCAGAAACAGCGGCGGATTATAGCTCAGCTCCGCCTCCTCGCTGTATTCCTCCGCCCAGAGGGCAAAGGCCCGCTTTTCCGCGCCGGCGAGCTTGATCTTCTGGATGCCGTTGATGAGCCCATAGCTCAGTCCGGCGGTTTTCGCCTCGCGCTGCATAAGCTGCCGGCTGATCTCCCGCTGCTTGAACACCGTGGCCAGACTGATGCCGACCGTGACCAGGATAATCGCCAGTGCAGGCAGGACGAGAGCCGGCGCATAGTGGAAGATCTCCGTGACATACAGGAGGGACATCAGCGAGCTCAGGCCAAGGGAGGTCACGCCGCCGAGCAGCAGAGAGCAGAGCTGATTGACCGCGCCGAAGCGGCTGGACAACTCACCCGAGGAATACTGCCGGAAAAAGTCGGCGGGAAGATTGATAACGCGCATCATGACCGCCGCCTCGACGGACAGTGAGCTTTTGACCCGCACGCGGTTCATGGTCAGCTCCCGCACGGCGGAAATCAGCTGGCCGGACAGGATGGTGCAGACCAGAAACACCGCGGCGCCCACCAGCATGGCAAGGCTCCCGCTCTCCAGCACCGTGCCCGTCAGGGCGCGGGTGATGCGGGGCATCAGCATGCCGACCAGCGTGGCCAGCAGCGTCAGCCCGAAAAATACCAGCCGGTCGCCTGTGCTCAGGCAGTCCTTCAGATAGAGCAGAAGATCCGTGATCCCCAGCTTTTTCAGCGGCAGAGGGCGATAAAAACAAATCGCGTCCTCGTCGAAGACCGCCGCCGTGCGCCGATTCAGGCGGCGCTGCTCGCCGCTTTCGGGGTCGAGGAAGCGGTAGCCGGAAAAGGAACCGGGCAGCAGCGCCACAGGCAGGCGCTTTTCCCCGTAAAATCCAAGCATCGGCCCGAAGGCGTCGCGGTACCAGCCCGCCTCCAGGCGGACGTTGCGCCGCATGATCCCGTGGGGACGCAGGCAGTATTCCAGCTGCTCATCCGCCTCCTCCAGATGCTCGGGGATCTCCGCGGGCTTGATGTGATAATATTTCAGGATCTCATCCAGGGCGGCTTTGGTTACAATACGCTCGTCGTTCAGATTGCCCGCGCCGTTTTTTCCCAGCACCACGGAGGCCATGCGGAAAATGGAGTCTTCAAAAACCTCCTGATCCTTCTGCTTGCGCAGCCGGATCTGGTCGTCAAACCAACTCATTCTCTCCCCTCCTCAGTCGCTGGCGATCAGCTCGGCGTACAGGCCGCCGCGGGCATAGAGCTCGTCATGGGTGCCGCGCTCCGCCACCCGGCCCTTGTCCAGCACCACGATCTCGTCGCAGTCGCGGATCGTAGACAGGCGGTGGGCAATGACGATGCAGGTGATGCCGCGCTCCTGGATCGCCCGAACGAGCTCATACTCGGTCAGCGCGTCCAGCGCGGAGGTCGCCTCGTCGAGAATGATCAGCGTCGGGTCCTGAGCCAGCACCCGCGCGATCTCCAGGCGCTGCCGCTGGCCGCCGGAGAGATCCCGGCCGCCCTCGGTAAGCCGGCCGGAAAAACCGCCTGTGCGCGCCATAATATCGTCATAGATCTGGGCGTCGCGCGCAGCGAGGATCATCTCGAAGTCCTCGATGGAGCTGTCCCACATCTTGATGTTGTCGGCAATGCTGCCCTCAAAGAGCACGATGTCCTGATCCACCACGGCCACCGAGCCGGTGAACACATCCCGGTCAATGGCGGAAATGGGCTTGCCGTCAAAAAGGATCTCGCCGCTCCAGGGCTGATAGAGCCCGGAGATCAGCTTGGAAAGCGTACTTTTGCCGCAGCCGGAGCTGCCGACGATGGCCACCCGGCTGCCCGGCTTGACATGCAGGGAGACGTGTTGGATGAGCGGCTGGCCGAGGCGGGAGTAGCCGAAGCAAACGTCCTTGAGCTCCAGCTCGCCGGAGAGCTTGGCGTAATCCGTCTCATCGGACAGCGGCGCGTCGGCTGCCGCCGGATCGTCGGGATAGGCCATGACGTCCTCCACGCGCTCCATCTCGGTGCGCATCTCCTGGATGGACTGGCCCGCCGAGATCAGCTGCATGGCCGGCGCCGTAAAAGAGCTCAGAAAGCCCTGGAAGGTCAGGATCATACCGATGGAAAAGCGACCCTGCATGGTCAGATACACGCCCAGCACCAGCACCGCCGCTCCGGCGAGGGAATTGAGCAGCACCGGGATCATCCCCAGGTACTGGTTCAGCCGGGCAAAGCGGTTCTCCGCGCTGTTGACGGAGGCCTGATATCCCGCCCACTTCTGGAAAAAGCCGTTCTCCGCGCCGCTGGCCTTGATGGTTTCCACCATCTGGATCCCGGACACGGTGGTCGCGGCCAGCTTGCCGCTGTCGCGCATCTGGACGAGGGTGATATTGATCCGCTTGTTGGAAATGATGCGCGAGACGATCAGGTTCAGCAGCGTTGCCGCCAGACCCACGGCCGTCAGAAGCACGCTGTAGCGCAGCATGACCACCAGGTAGAAAACCAGCATGCCCGCATTCAGCAGCAGCGGCGCGAAGGTGTTGACGAGGGTGCCGGCAATGGAGGCATTGGTGCCCATGCGCTGCAGCAGGTCGCCCGACAGCCGCTGCGAGAAAAACTCCATCGGCAGATGCAGCAGCTTCCACAGATAGGAGCTGCTGCCCACGAGGGCCATTTTCCCGCTGATTTTCAGCGAGTAGATCGCCTGGACCCAGGCCACGACGATCTGCGCCAGCGCCAGCAGCGCGAGGATGCCCAAGAACGGCAGCAGCAGCTCTTCATTTTCTCCGGTGAGCAGCCGGTCGATGAAAAAGCTGGCAAACACGGGATTCAGGATCCCGAAGAGGTAGCCGATCACCGTCGAGAGCATCACAAAGGCAACGACCGCCCCGGCGCCCACCAGACGCTTGCGGGCAAAGGCGAGCGTACTCTTGCGCCGGCCGCCGGGCTGAAAGGCGGGCCCGGGCGTAACCTGCAGGCAGATGCCGGTAAAAGAGCGGTCAAACTCCTCCAGGCTCACCCGCACTTCGCCCCGCGCGGGGTCGTTGAGGTAGGCGTATCGGCCGCGAAAGCCGCGCAGCACGACAAAGTGGTTGAAATTCCAATGGATGATGCAGGGCAGCTGCATCTCCTCCCGCAGCGACGCCGGCTCGCAGCGGTAGCCCTCGGCTTCAAAGCCGTAATTGCGAGCCGCCAGGAGCATGTTGCGGGCGTTGGAGCCGTCGCGGGAAACGCCGCAGTCCAACCGCACCTGCTCCAGCGGCACCCATTTGTTGTAGTAAGCCATGACCATGGCCAGCGAAGCGGCGCCGCATTCCAGCGCCTCCATCTGCATCACGACGGGCACCTTGGTCACGCCGGAGGTCATGGGCTTTTTGAGTCTATCCTTGTTCATGGCGGCGCCTCTCAGCGAAACAGCAGCTTCAGGACCTGCGTCTGCTTGTAGTGGATGCACGCCTCATACGTGCCGTCGGGCAGATCGGCGGCTGCCAGCGCAAAGGTTCCCCGCTCATCCTGCCCGAGGCTGCGGATCTCGGCGTCGGTTTCCCCGACGGTCACGCGCATGCCGATCTCCATCTCGCCGGCCTTCGTCTCGTCGTCCAGACGGACCGTCATCATGCCGCCGTTCACCTCAGCGCTGCCATAGGCTTTGCTGTCGATATAGGACAGGGAACCCCAGACCAGAAAACCGATCAGCAGTAAAATCACCGCCGCCAGCAGGATCCAAACGCTGGGATTGGTAACGCGCAGATACTCATTGAGCTGCTCCGGAGACTGGATCCGCTCCATGCTTGATTTGCGGTACAGCTTTGCTTGTTCCATCGGTGATTCTCCTTGTCCTCCGGCGCTCAGTTTCTTCGGGTGCCGGACGGTATACTCCGCCATTATCCAAAATCTTCATATTATTTTACCAGCGTATGTCCAATAAATGTCCAATAAAAAAGCCGTTCTTTTCCTGTCTCCAAGTGAAAGAACGGCTTGCTTTTCGCCTATTCGCTTATCTTTTTTCGGCGAGCTTCCAGTACAGCATGCTCTCGGTCATGCTGGCCCAGGAATAGGCGCTCATATATTCTCCCCGGTAGGCGTTTACCGCGTCGCTGTCGCCGGCATAAAAGAGGTAAGCGTCGCAGGTAAAGGTCTCCGGACGGACGCGGATGATGCCCTTATGCAGTTCGATCATATTCTCCGCGCCATAGCTGCGCAGCGTCCCACGGAGGGCTCGGATATACACGTCCAGCTGTTTCTGCATCCCCCGGTCATACACGCGGTCCTCCCACAGGATGGAAAAGACCTCAGCCCTTGTCACGCCGGTGCCCTGCTTGTCCACCAGATAGGCGAGCAGCTCCTTGCAGCGAGCCATTTTGAATTTGACGACCTTTCCATCGACGAACACGTCAAAATTGCCGAAGGTCTGAACAACGATGTGCTCCGCGGGCTGGCTGATTTTTCCTCGGAGCGCGTAAGCGACATCCTCCGCCAGGCGCTGCTTCGTGACGGGCTTCAGCAGATAGCCGGATGCGCGCACTGCAAAGGCCTCTACCGCATATTCCGCGTGGCCGGTAAGAAAGATGACCGCCGTCTCCGGCCGCTTTGCCTTGATCTGCGCAGCCAGCTCTATGCCGTTGAGATCCGGCATATGGATGTCCAGCAGTGCAAGATCGACCGGATGATCCTCCAGCCAGTCCAGCGCCTCCCTGGCCCGCACAAAGCCCGTGACCTCGCTGATTTGCGGCAGCAAACGGCACATTTCCACCGTCTCCTCCATCAGCAGCTGTTCATCGTCTACGCATATCGCTCTCATGCTGTTTCCTCTTTCTGCGGGATGCGGATCGTCACCAACATACAGTATGTTTTGATTATAGCACAGGCCGCAGCCGGGGAAAAGATAAAAAATGCACTTGTCCGACTGTCTTCGGCTTATTCTTGAAACGGCTTGCCGGACATGATAAGATAAAGAAAAAGCATGCTCCCGGGATGATCGGAGGTCTTGAGATATGAAACAAGCGCAGCCGGCCACGCAGGCACTCCTCACGAGGGAGGGGCGGGATCTTCCCGCACTCCCGTGGAAGCGCTATCCCCGGCCGCAGATGCGGCGCGCGGACTGGCTCTGCCTGAACGGCGAATGGGACTTGAGCATCGCAAAAGCCCATGACCGCGTAATATCCTGCAAAATCCGCGTTCCCTTCTGCCCGGAGAGCCTGCTGAGCGGCGTCACGGAAACGCCCGCTCCGGGCGATGCGCTGCTCTACCGCCGCAGCTTCTCCGTTCCGGCAGGCTGGAGCGGAAAGCGCGTGCTGCTCCACTTTGGCGCTGCCATGCGCCAATGCGTCGTCTGCGTCAATGGGCGGGAGTTTCCGGTGCACGAAAACGGCTACCTCCCCTTTTCGCTTGATGTGACCGACGCGCTGCGCGGCGGGGAGAATCAGCTTCTCGTCCGGGTCGTCAACGATCTCGATCCCCGCTATCCCTGGGGAAAGCAGAGTCGATCCAGAGGCGGCATGTGGTACACGCCCTGCTCCGGCCTGTGGCAGACCGTCTGGCTCGAGCCGGTGCCGGGATCTTATATTCGCGCGCTGCACATCACTACCGGCGCCGACTGGGCGGAGATTGCCGCCGACGGCGTCCGGGACGGCTTCGTTGAACTGGATGGGCGGCGCTATCCCCTCTCTGACGGCTCTGTGAAATTCAGCATCCCCGAACCCCAGCTCTGGAGTCCGGAGGAGCCCTTCCTGTATGACTTCACGCTATGCAGCGGCGAGGATCGTGTGCGCTCCTATTTTGCCCTGCGCACGCTGACGACGGAGCTCGTAAACGGCGTTCCACGCCTCTGTCTCAACGGCAGGCCATATTTTTTCAACGGCCTGCTGGATCAGGGCTACTGGAGCGACGGGCTCTATACGCCAGCGTCGCCGGAATGCTTTGAGCAGGATATCCTGGCCATGAAGTCGCTGGGCTTCAACACGCTGCGCAAGCACATCAAGATCGAGCCGGAGCAGTTTTATTATGACTGCGACCGGCTGGGCATGATCGTTTTTCAGGACATGGTCAATAACGGCCGCTATCATTACCTGCGCGATACCGTTCTGCCCACGATCCGCCTGCAGCGCATGCGCGACAAGTACCTCAACCGCGATCCGCAGGCGCGCGGGCTGTTTCTCTCCGCCATGGACGACACGGTGCGCCTGCTGCGCAATCACCCCTGCGTCTGCCTGTGGACGATCTTCAACGAAGGTTGGGGGCAGTTTTGCGCCGACGAGGCTTACCGGCGGCTGAAGGAGCTGGATCCGAGCCGCTGGATCGACGCCACCTCCGGCTGGTTCCACCAGAAGCAGAGCGACGTGGACAGTCTGCACATCTATTTTGACAAGCTTCACCTGGGCAAAAAAGCGCTGCCGCAGCTGCTGTCGGAATTCGGCGGCTTTGTCTGGAAGCTCCCGGAGCACAGCTTCAACAAAACGCAGACCTACGGCTATCGGAAATACGAAACCCGGGACGATTTTGTCCGGGGGATCCGCAAGCTGTATCAGTCGCTGATCCCGCTGGCCGAGCAGGGCCTGTGCGGCGCGATCTATACGCAGGTGTCCGATGTGGAGGACGAGACCAATGGGCTTCTGAGCTTCGACCGCGAAGTCATGAAGCTGCAGCAGGAGGAGCTGCGCGATTTGTCCGCTGCGCTTGCCCGCGCCGTCCGCGGCCGCGGGAGCGAGCGTCCGGAGGATCTGCAGTAAACTAAGCTTTTGTCTAATGCCCTCCACCAAAGCAAAACGGCCATCCCTTTCGGGATGACCGTTTGTTTTGGTGGACGATACAAGACTCGAATTCGGAGGTCCATCTATTAATCCGTATAAAAGTGCCTCGATTTGTACCGTTTTATACGTTTTCGAGAACTTTTAAGCACCACTTAATACCGCCCTTTACCTGTATGTACCGATCTCTAAAGGCCAAAAATAAGTAAAAAAATAAGCCCGTTCAACTCTGCCTTTTCTCACATACAAGTAGCCACCAAGGAATCCCGACATCTCAGAATTCTTTGCACGCCTTTACCCTGTAATTGTACCAGCTTTGAACGAACCTTTCAATAGTTATTATCTAACCTCGCTCCGCTTTATTCGTAAAGGATAAGGCGGATTTTTTTATTTGGAGGTGTACGCCCATATAAGCGAAAAATGTAAAGTCATTGCCATTGCCAACCAAAAGGGCGGCGTAGGAAAGACGACTACCTGTGCCAACCTCGGCATTGGACTTGCCCAGGAGGACAAGCGGGTCTTGCTCATAGATTCAGACCCGCAGGGCTCGCTGTCCATTTCTCTCGGCTTTACGGAGCCGGACAAGCTGCCCTATACGCTGTCTACGGCGATGACACAAGCCATCGAAGATCAGTCGATCACCGCGGCGGAAGGAATCCTTCACCATGAAGAAAAGGTTGATCTGCTCCCGGCCAACATCGAGCTGGCCGGATTGGAGGTATCCCTCATCAACGCCATGTCCCGCGAGAAGATCCTCAAGCAGTGTCTTGATCCTCTGAAAAGGGACTACGATTTCATCCTGATCGACTGCATGCCCTCGCTGGGGATGCTCACAATCAATGCGCTGGCCGCTGCTGACAGCGTGCTTGTTCCCGCGCAGCCGCAGTTCCTCTCCGCAAAGGGGTTGGAACAGCTTCTGCAAACGGTGAATAAGGTGCGCCGCCAGATCAACCGGAATCTCCGCATTGACGGCATCCTGCTGACAATGGCTGACAGCCGCACCAACTACTCCAAAGAAGTCAGCTCCCTGCTTCGATCCACCTACGGCAGCAAGATCAAGATCTTTGATACCGAAATCCCGCGTTCTGTCCGGGCAGCGGAGATCAGCGCCGAAGGCAAGAGCATCTATGCGCACGATCCGAACGGCAAGGTGGCAGAGGCATACCGCTCTCTTACGGGGGAGGTGTTGAAGATTGAAAAGCAGCGCGAAAAACATAAGTCTGACCTCTCTCGATGATCTGTTCTCCACAGAGGAAGAACGGTCTTCCTCTTTCCCAGCTTCATGACTTTCCCAACCACCCGTTCAAAGTGCGGGACGACGAGAAGATGGAGGAAACCGTTGAGAGCGTCAAGGCTTACGGTGTACTTGTCCCTGCCATTGTCCGGCAGCGACCGGACGGAGAGTATGAAATCGTCTCCGGCCACCGGCGCAAACGCGCATCCGAGCTTGCGGGGCTGAGTGAACTCCCTGCCATCGTCCGAGATCTGGACGATGATGCTGCCACGATTATCATGGTGGACAGCAATTTGCAGCGCGAGAACATCCTGCCCTCCGAGCGCGCGGCAGCATACAAGATGAAGCTGGAAGCGATCAAACGACAGGGAGAGCGTCGAGATTTAACTTCTGCCCAAGTTGGGCAGAAGTTAAAATGGGCTGTTGAGCGTGTGGCAGAAGATGCAGGCGAAAGCCGTTCTCAGGTGCAGAGGTACGTTCGTCTTACCGAACTTCAACCGGAGCTGCAGGAGATGGTGGATACCGGAAAAATTGCCATGACGCCAGCCGTCGAGTTATCTTTCCTCAAGCCCAAGGAGCAAGAGCTTCTGTTGGAGACCATCGACAGTGAACAGGCCACGCCTTCACTGTCACAGGCCCAGCGTATGAAAAAGCTCAGTCAGGTCGGCGGACTGAACGAAGACACGATGCTTTCCATCATGTCCGAGCAAAAGAAACCGGAGCTGAGCAGCAACATCACGCTGTCTGGGGACAAGCTCAAAAAGTATTTCCCTAAGTCCTATACCCCTGCGCAAATTGAAAACACAATATTCAAGCTGCTGGATTCCTGGCTGTTAAAGCGCCAGAGGGATCAGAGCAGATAATCACCAAGCCAGGCCGAAACAGGTCTGGCTTTTGTCATTTATGGAGGTATTTATGAACAAGAAAACCGAACTCGTTTACGCCTTGAGGATATTCCGAAGAGGATCGGAACAATGGAGGCTATGCAGCAGCTCGACTTTGAGGGTCTCCTCCAGGCTCTGCGTTTCCATTCAGAGACCGTGTATGTCTACACCGCAGAAGGCGATTTTGACAATGGCTGCAACTACTATGGGCTGGAGCTTTTCCCGCGCAGGGCTACTATGATCTATTCTCTTTGTGCTCTTGAGGAGATCGGTGTCGTTCAGATGGACCGCTTTTTGGAGCTGTGGCTTCTGGAAGATTTCAGCTTTGCGCTGGTTGCGAGTACAGAAACCGAATATGAAGGCGGCGAGTATCGTACCGCCTACCGTGTCATACGCTCCACCGATCTGGACGAAATCGCCCAGGAGATGGAGTTTGACCTGGATCGCATTGCTGCAAAGCTCATCGAATTTGCAGAATCATACGGCGAGGTCGGCATGCCCACCTATGAGCTGTAAGCGCCGGCACCCCTAAGGGGTAGCCACATGACACTTCAAGGAGGATGACTGAAATGCCAGTGTTTCGCATAGAGCGCACGCGGGATTACACGGTGATGAGCAATCATCATCTGAAAAACCCGCAGCTCACTTTGAAGGCGAAAGGCCTGCTGTCCATGATGCTTTCTTTTCCGGATGAATGGAATTACTCCGAGCGCGGCCTTGCTGCCATCTGCAAGGAAGGCGTGGATGCGATTCATTCCGCCATCAAAGAGCTGGAAAAGGCCGGTTACATGGAACGGCATCAGCTCCGCGGGCAAGGAGGTCGGATCGTGGATACCGAATATGTGATCTACGAGACGCCACACAAACCGGATACGGCTCCGCCAGATACGGGAAACCCAGATATGGACGATCCGCATACGGCTGAACCGGAAACGGGAAATCCCGGAGAATTAAATACTCAAATACCAAATACTAAAAAATCAAATACTCAAGCATCAAATACTCAGTCATTCTCTCCCCCTACCCCCTCACGGGGAGAAGACCGACGGACAGACGGAGCAGCACAACTCTTTGAGATTCGGGAGCGAATCGACTATGAACTTCTCTGCCAACAGTACAGGCAGGAGCAAGTAGACGAGCTTATTGAGCTGATGCTGGAAGTGCAGATGAACCGCGGCAAAACCATCCGTCTGGGTCAGAACAGCGAGTTCCCGACCGCCTTTGTGCAGGCACGTTTTTCAAAAATCGGGCGGGATCACATCGAAAAGGTGCTGGACGGCATCAACGAGAACACCACCGCGGTGAAGAACACCAAGGCCTATCTTCTCTCAGCTCTGTTCAATTCCGTATCCACTATCGACAATCACTACACCATGCTGGTCAATCACGACTTTTACGGCGATCAATGATCGCCAATCCAAGAAAGAAGGAGGTTTGAATTTTCACCACGCTTCTTCCCATCTCTGCGTTCGCGTATCTTCAGAACGCATCGGCGTCTGTTCTTTTCTCGTGGGACAAGTACATCACCAACAGCAACCCCAAAATCACGGTCTATGGCCGCAACCCCAGCTCGGGAGCCGCGGACAATCGGACGATCGTCAGCATGAACGGTCTGAACGGCCACTATCTGTATGTGGGCGGCTGGCGGCCGGTATTTTGTCTGAACCCGGATCAGGCCGCAGATTCCAACTAATGGGGAGGATATGAGAAAGCAATAATAAGCAGAACGCGAGGATAGATAAATGACTTACACTACTTTTGAACAGCTTCCACTCGTGCTGTCGGTTGAACAGTTGGCGCAAGTATTGGACATTGGAAAAAACTATGCCTATGAACTTGTGCGCTGCGGTGAGATACAGAGTATCCGTGTCGGGCACCGTTTCCGAATTCCCAAGGAGTCCGTCGTAGCATATATCAGCACTCCACAAGATTGACGGAGTTTACTCTGCGTTCAAAACGGCAAAAACTATACTTACTGGCAGGCAAGATGCACGACCGGCTATGACCCAGGAACCGGCAAGCAGCTCCAGCGCACCATTACCGGCAAAACGCAGAAGGAAGTCAGCCTGCGCCTTAGGGAACTCACGTCAGATCTTGATCACGGGACATACCTTGAGCCGAACAAGCTCACTGTAAGGTCTTGGCTGACAACATGGCAGGAAGAGTATCTGCAAAATGTTAAGCCCTCTACCGCATACAAGTATAAGGTGGATATTGAAAACTATATCATTCCGAGACTTGGTGCGACAAAGCTGGAGGATTTGGCTACTCCGATGATCCAGCACTTTTACAACGATCTCCTTCATCCCAAAAAGCCTGGCGTAAAGCCCTTGACCGCGAAGACGGTACGTTGTGTTCACGGTATCTTCCACTCTGCATTGAGCAAAGCGGTTCAGCTTGGATACATTCGTATGAATCCTACTGATGCCTGTGAACTACCCCGTGTCGTCAAAAAGGAGATCGTTCCTCTGGAGGATGATCAGATTGCAGCTTTCCTAAAAGCCATCGTCGGCCATCAGCATGAGTATCTGTATAAGATCGCTCTGTTTACCGGAATGCGTGAGGGTGAGGTTCTCGGCTTGACTTGGGACTGCATCGACTTCAGGCGCGGTAGGCTCGTTGTGCGCCGTCAGTTGGTCAGAGATAGACAGAAGGGTGGAGAGTATCACTTCTCCACCCCGAAGAACGGCAAGATCCGCGTCATTGTCCTTGCACCGACCGTTGTTCAGTTGTTTCGTGAGCAGCAGAAGAGGCAGACGCTGATGATGATGGACGCGGGGAAGAAGTGGGTAGACAACAACCTGATCTTCTCCAATCAAACCGGAGGCTATCTCTCGTATCGGACGGTGTATGACTGTTTCAAGCGTGTGATGACCAAGCTCGGTTTGCCGGAAACCCGTTTTCACGATCTGCGGCACACCTACGCGGTGGCAGCGATCAAGAGTGGGGACGACATTAAAACCGTACAGGAAAACCTCGGTCATGCGACCGCGGCCTTTACGCTGGACGTGTATGGGCACGTTACAAACCAGATGAAAGAGGCCAGCGCGAGCAGAATGGAACTGTTTATCAGTGCCGTTTCGTCCTGATATTTACTGGGTTTTACCGCACTCTAAAGGCTAAAAATAAGTAAAAAAACGGGTTTTGAAAAATGGGCCTCAACTTTTTGTGGTAAAAAGAGGCTGATTTTGCCGGAAATAAAGAAAAATCCGAACCTTTCGGTTCGGATTTAGTGGTGGACGATACAAGACTCGAATTCCAGATACAGCTTGTTATATCGTGTTAAAGTGCGTTAAAACTGGCTTTTTCATGACTTTACGAGAACTTTTTTAACGCATTTTGTCCCTTCTCTTACCTACTTGTGTTAATCTCTTAAGGCTAAAAATAAGTAAAACTTTCGGCCGATATATACCACTCACAAGCAGGGCGAGAAGAACACCATATTCTGCCACAAAGCAATCGCATTCCGTAGGCGGGTTTCTTTTGTCTTATCTATTATAACCGAAGTTATTTCCTCTATCAACTGGCAATCGTACCTTTATATCACTTTCTTACCTCTTTACCGCTCTGCTGAAAAGTGGGGCGGTTTTTATTTTAGGAGGTGTATGCCCATATAAGCGAAAAATGTAGGATCATCGCCATTGCCAACCAGAAGGGCGGCGTGGGAAAGACGACCACCTGCGCTAATCTCGGCGTAGGTCTTGCCCAGGAGGGAAAACAAGTCCTGCTGATTGATTCAGATCCGCAGGGCTCGTTGTCTATCTCTCTCGGCTTTACCGAGCCGGATAAGCTGCCCTACACGCTGTCAACTGCGATGATGCAAGCCATCGAGGATCAACCGATCGCCGTGGCGGAAGGAATCCTTCACCATGAAGAAAAGGTTGATCTGCTCCCGGCCAACATCGAACTGGCCGGACTGGAGGTATCCCTCATCAACGCCATGTCCCGCGAGAAGATCCCGCAGCTGACAGTGTACTTGTCCCAGCGCAGCCGCAGTTTCTCTCCGCAAAGGGCCTAGAACAGCTTCTGCAAACGGTGAACAAGGTTCGCCGCCAGATTAACCGGAATCTGCGCATTGACGGCATCCTGTTGACGATGGCAGACAGCCGTACCAACTACTCCAAAGAAGTCAGTGCCTTGCTCCGCTCCACCTACGGAAGCAAGATCAAGGTCTTTGATACCGAGATCCCGCGTTCTGTCCGGGCAGCGGAAATTAGCGCAGAAGGAAAAAGCATCTATGCGCACGATCCCAATGGGAAGGTAGCCGAGGCGTATCGCTCTCTTACGGGGGAGGTGTTGAAGATTGAAAAGCAGCGCGAAAAACATAAGTCTGACCTCTCTCGATGATCTGTTCTCCACAGAGGAAGAACGGTC
>CADCHN010000013.1 GCA_902801295.1 Oscillospiraceae bacterium
ATTGCCCAATATTCCCCACTGCTGCCTCCCGTAGGAGTCTGGGCCGTATCTCAGTCCCAATGTGGCCGTTCAACCTCTCAGTCCGGCTACTGATCGCAGTCTTGGTAGGCCGTTACCCTGCCAACTAACTAATCAGATATGAGCCCATCTTTCAGCGGATTGCTCCTTTGGTACATCGGAGATGCCCCCAACGTACATTATGCGGTATTAGCAGTCGTTTCCAACTGTTGTCCCCCTCTGAAAGGCAGGTTGCTCATACATTACTCACCCGTCCGCCACTAAGTTACCAAAGCAAGCTCTAGTAACTCCGTTCGACTTGCATGTGTTAGGCACGCCGCCAGCGTTCATCCTGAGCCAGGATCAAACTCTCAATAAATGGTATCTTAAAACCTTTCGGTTCTAAAATCTTATTGAAGCTTACTAGCTCTCAAAAGAAATTGTCTTTGAGTCTTGCGACTCTTAAAGAACCCTTTTCTGGTGCTTATTTTTGCATAAGCTGTTCTTACATTGTTCAATTTTCAAGGTACATCCCCGCTCCCTCTTTCAAGGGGGCAGCTTGTTTAATATAGCACAGCGGAAAGTCCTTGTCAAGAAAAACTTTTTCTTTTTTTCAAGTTTTTTTGCGCTTCGGATTTGGAAGCTTTGGCTCTCTCAGGCGAGCTTGCACAATATACACCCGGCTTGACACTTTGTCAAGCACTTTTTTGATATATTTAAAAGAAAAATTATCCAGTCCAAATATTGTGGTACAGTCTGGAAATACTACACGATATGTACGATTCTATTCCATATCATCCGAAAACCGAGCCCCGGTATTCCGGGGAACTTTCCGCGCAGGCGCTCGGCGCGCTCTTCGCGCGCTGCTCGGATTTTACGCAGCGGCGCATCGACGCGGGCCTCGACCCGGCGTGTCCGGTCAGTCTCTGCTGGCTGGACGGCCTTGTTGCCGGGCGGGACCTGGCCGAGACGCTGCTGCGCCCGCTGACCGAGTTCTGGCGTCTCTCCGCCGACACGGCTGATTTTCAGGCGCGTCTGCTTGCGGGGGCTGTCACGGCCTGGTCGGTCAAGCCCTTTCACACGCTCGACGAGACGGTGCAGGCCATTACCCACGGCTTTTGCGCGCTGATCCTGGAGGAGACGCACACCGCGCTCTGCTTTGAGCTGCGCAGTGAAACCGGCCGCAGCGTGGGTGAGCCGACGCTGGAGAAATCCGTTAAAGGTGCGAAGGATTCCTTCGTAGAGACGCTTCGGGTCAACACTGCCCTCGTGCGGCGACGTCTCGCCTCGCCGGAATTGAAGCTGATCGAAAGCGATCTCGGCCGCCGCTCCTCGACAAAAACGGCGCTGCTATATCTGGAGGGCGTGGCCGACCCCGCGCTGGTCGGGGAGCTTGCCCTGCGGCTGGACGCGCTGGACCTCGACGCGCTGCTCTCGCTCGGGCCGCTGGAGGAGGCGCTGTCCGGCACGCCTCGCTCGCCCTTTCCGCAGGCGCTGCACACCGAGCGACCGGACCGCTTCGCCATGCACCTGAGCGACGGGCGCGTGGGACTGCTGGTGGACGGTCTGCCTGTGGGGCTGATTCTGCCGGTAACGCTCGCGGAATTCATGAAGGTCACCGGCGACCGCGGCCAGCATTTTCTGGTCAGCAGCACGCTGAGCCTGCTGCGCTGGTTTTCCCTGCTGGCGGCGCTTCTGCTGCCGGGAGTATACGTAGCCATGGCCATGTATCACCAGGAAATGATCCCGACGAAGCTGCTGCTGAGCATGATCGAGGCCAAGCAGCAGGTGCCCTTCTCCACGGCGCTGGAGGTTTTGGGGATGCTGCTGGCCTTTCTGATGCTGCAGGAGGCCGGCTTGCGCCTGCCGGGGCCGATGGGCGACACGGTAAGCATCATCGGCGCGCTGATCGTCGGCCAGGCGGCGGTGGAGGCGCGCGTCGTCTCGCCGATTGCCATCATCGTCGTAGCCGCGGCAGGCATCGCCTGCTACACGCTGCCAAGCCAGGATCTGGCAGCGGCGCTGCGGCTGTGGAGCCTCGGCCTGCTCCTGGCCGGCGCATTCGCGGGTCTCTACGGCATCGCGCTCGGCTGCTGCCTGCTGCTCTGGCATCTCTCAGGGATCGACAGCTTCGGCCGCAGCTATACGGCGCCCCTGAGCGAAGACGGCCCGGGTCTGCGGCGTTTGCTGCTGCGGCGGCCGTTTTCCGCGCTCAAGCTGCGGGACGCGCTGCTGAACACCCTTGATCGGAGGCGGAGAAAATGAACAAGCCTTATGGGAAAGCCTTACTGCTTTCATTTATTATAATTGTTAGTCTGTGCCTCGGCGGCTGCGGCCTGCGCGATCAGGCGCGCGAGGTGGATCAGCTGCTGGTCGTGCAGAGCATGGGGCTGGACTCAGGTCCCCAGGGTGTTCTGCTCAGCCTCTCCTCCGCCGGCGGTTCCACGCCGGACAGCCCGCCGGTGCGCCTTCAGAGCGCCGGGGAGTCGATCACGACGGCGCTGGAGCGCGTGCGTGCCGGGGCAAACGAAGAGGAGCTGTTCTGCGCCCACATCGGCCACCTGCTGATCGGGGAGGAGGCTGCCCGACAGGGGATCCGCCCGGCGCTGGATTACGTATGCCGCTCGGGTGATCTTCGCCTGAGCGTGCCGCTGTATATTCTCCGCGGCAACACCGCGCGGGAGGCGGTGCTGGGCGCGGGCGATGAGAGCTTCGGCGTCTGTGACGCGCTCGATTCCGTGGACGCCGACCTGCGCTCGCGCGGCGACGGGCACACCGCCACCGCCTCCGATATTCTGCGGGATCTCGAACGCTACGGCAGCGCCCTGGTCTGCGCCGTGTCGCTGCGGCCCTCGGCGGAGGAGGATCGCAGCGGCGAGACGCCGAAGCGGCCCGAGACCGTGGTTCCCGAGGGCTATGCCGTACTGCGCGACGGCGTGCTCTGCGGCTGGCTGGATCGTCAGCAGGCGATCGGCGTCGGCTTTCTGACCGGCAACACCGGAGTCTGCGAGCTGACGGTGACCGATCAGGCAGGGCTCCCGGTCACGCTGACGCTCACCGGCGGCAGCTGCAAGCTGGAGCCGCGCTGGGACGAGGTCGGCCAGCTTGCGGCGCTGGAGGTCAATGTGGAGGCTCAGGCCGTGCTGGCCGAAAGCAAGGCCGGAGACACCGAGCTCGACTATCTGCAGATGATGCTCGAGCGCAGCCTCTCCGAGCGCGTGCGTCAGGTGCTGCAGATGTCTAAGCAGTGGAGGGCGGATTTCCTCGGCCTCGAAGGAAAATTGGAGCGCCAGGCGCCGGGGAAAATGCGTGCGATGACGCCGGGTTTTGCCGCGTGCTGGCCGTCCCTGCCGCTGACCGTCAGCGTCAGCGCCCATCTCACCGGCACCGGCGATGTGGAGGACTGGCCATGAAGAGCAGCGACCGTTTCACGCTCGGCCAGCTGCTGGCCCTTTGCTCCGTGATGGCGCTCACACCGGCGCTGCGGCTGCTGCCGGGCGCCTCGGCCGCTCTCGCGGGCCGGGGCGGCTGGCTTTCGGTGCTGCTGGCGCTGCCGGCGGCCATCGCCTACGGCGCCTTTCTCTGGCACTTTGGGCAGCAGCGCCGGGAAGGGGAGAGCCTGCCCGCGCTCTGGCAGCGCGCGGCAGGGGAGCGCGTCGGCGCAGCGCTGCTGATGCTCTGCGGGCTCTGGCTGCTGTTTTACGCAGGCTTTACCCTGCGCGACAGCGCGCAGCGGCTGATCGACACCGTCTATCCCCACGCTGACCGCCGCCTGTTCGTGCTGCCGCTGGGTCTGGCCGCAGCCGTCGCCGGTGCGGGAGAGGCGCGCCGTCTCGTGCGCTGCGCCAAAATGCTGCTGCCGCTGCTGGTCGGGGCGATCGCGCTCACGCTGCTGTTTGCGCTGCCGGAGCTGCACTCGGACAATCTCCTGCCCCTCGCCGGGCAGGACGCGCTGCCGGTGCTGAAGGGCGCGCTGCCGACGCTCGACGTGGCGGCGCTCATCCTGGTACTGCTGTTTTTCCTCTCCGACCGGCTGATAGGGGAGGGCCGCTATCGCAGCGTCGCCGGGCGGATCGCGCTGCTCGGCACACTGATGGCGGCGCTGACGGCCGCGGTGATCGGCGCCTTTGGTCACGAGCTGAGCGCACGGCTGACGCAGCCCTATTTTTCCCTGGTACGGAATCTTGTGTTCTTTCACAGCCTCGAGCGCATTGAGGCGCTGCTGGTGGCGCTGTGGATCTTCTCCGATTTTCTGCTGACCGCGGCGCTGCTGCTCGTCGTCCGGCGCTGCCTGGCGCCGCTGTGCGGGGAAAAGCCATGGCTCGGCGCGGCGATCGGCGCGCCTGCGCTGCTGATCGGCTGCCTGCTGGCGCCGGAGGCCGCCGCCTTTGAGCGTCTTTCCTCGCGCTGGATCCCGGTGGCCAACGCCGCCGTCTGTCTGCTGCTGATCCCCGGTGTTTACGTGCTCGGAAAGCTTCGGAAAAGGCTGTAATCCGATTGCATCCGGGGCTCATCCGTGGTATAATCCAGCCGGTATGAAGATCCTGAATCAAGTCTTTTTTGAAAATAAGGAAGCCGCCGCCCTCCCCGGTCTGCTGGAGAGCGGAGGGCTTCCTGCGCTCGTTTCCGGGCTTTCGGCGGTGCATCGGGCGCATTTGGGCGCGGCGCTGCGCGAAAAAACGGGCC
Source organism: Oscillospiraceae bacterium (assembly GCA_902801295.1). GTDB lineage: Bacteria > Bacillota > Clostridia > Oscillospirales > Oscillospiraceae > Limivicinus. Next base: position 4,684 of record CADCHN010000013.1, read on the forward strand.
TGCCGCTCTTTGTCCTCTGCCCGGACGACACCGCCGCCGAAAACATGGCGCGCGATCTCGCCTCGATGCTGGGGGAGGAGGCCGCCGTGCTCGGCATGCGCGACTTCAGCTTCTATCCCGCCGAGGCCGTCTCCCGCCAGGCCGAGCAGCGGCGCATCGCCGCGCTCTTCGCGCTCTCTGCCGGTGCCGTAAAGATCGCCGTTGCCTCCGTGCCCGGCCTGCTGCAGCGTACGCTTCCGCCGGAGGCGCTCGCGCGCGCCGTTTTTGTCATGGATTCTGCCTCCCCCTGCTCCCTCGAGGACGCCGAGGACGCGCTGCTGCGCTGCGGCTACAGCCGCAGCGACCAGGTCGAAGGGCCGGGACAGTTCGCCAGACGCGGCGGCATTCTGGACTTTTTCTCGCCCGCGGACAGCGAGCCTGTGCGCATCGAGTTCTGGGGTGACGAGATCGACTCCATGGCTCATTTTGAGGTGTCCAGCCAGCGCCGGACGGAGTCGGTCGATCGCTGCGTGATCCTGCCGGCAGCCGAAGCGCTGCCGCCGCTGGTCCCGGGCGGCCCTGCCGCGCTGGGCAAGCAGCTCCGCCAGATCGCCGACCGCTACGCGCGCCGCCGCTCGAGCGAGCAGTCGCTGAAGCTCAGCCAGACCCTGCACAGCGACGCCGAGCGCCTGGAAAACGCCGCCTCGCTCCCGGAGAGCGACCGCTATCTGCCGCTTCTCTATCCGATGGCCTGCGGCGCCGACTACATTCCCGCCGACGCTCTCGTTCTGCTCGACCAGCCCGGCCGCTGCGCCGAGCGCGCGCGGGACTTTGCCAAGCAGCTCGCGCAGGATATCGGCGAGCTCAGCCGCCGCGCGCTGGTGATGGATGCGCCGGAGAGTTATTATCTGCCCTTTGACGCCTTTCTCAAGCGCCTGGACGATTATCCGGTGTATATGGCCGAGGCCTTCACCGTCGGCCGCTGTCCCGTGGCTCCGCGCACGCTGACGAGCGTGCCTGCCAAGCAGCTGCCCTCCTATGCGGGCAGCGCCCAGGCCGCCGCCGAGGATGTAAAGCTCTACCTGAAAAACGGCAGCCGCGTGGTGGTGCTGGCCGGTGACGAGCGCCGCGCGAAGGTGCTGCAGGACTTCTTCAAGGAGCACGGCATCCCGGCCCTGATCCGCGATCCGCTGGAGCGCCTGCCCGAGCCGGGCGGCTGTGTGATCGGTATCGGCGCGATCTCCTCGGGTCTCGAATACCCGGGGCTGAAGCTGGCCGTGCTGACCGACGCGCAGCTCATCCGCCAGAAGAACAAAAAGCCCGTCCGCGGCAAAAAGCTGCCGCCCGGGCGCGCACATATCGAGTCCTACGCCGATCTGTCCCCCGGGGACTATGTGGTGCACGAAAACCACGGCATCGGCCGCTTTGTCGGCATCGTCCGCATGCAGGTGGACGGGCAGGACAAGGACTACATCAAAATCAACTACGCCGGCACGGACACGCTCTATGTTCCCGCCACACAGCTCGACATGGTGTCGAAGTACACCGGCGGCGGCGAGGACAAGGCCGTCAAACTCTCGAAGATGGGCGGCGCCGAATGGGCCAAAACCCGCTCGCGCGCCAAGAGCGCGGCCAAGGACATGGCCAAAAAGCTCATCGCCCTCTACGCCGAGCGCCAGCGCCTGCCGGGCTATGCCTTCTCGCCGGACAGCGAGTGGCAGCGGGAATTTGAGGAAAACTTCGAATACACCGAGACCGACGATCAGCTCCGCTGCGTGGCCGAGATCAAGCAGGATATGGAAAAGGCCGTGCCGATGGACCGGCTGCTCTGCGGCGACGTGGGCTACGGCAAAACGGAGGTCGCCCTGCGCGCGGTGATGAAGTGCGTGCTGGACGGCAAGCAGGCGGCCATCCTCGTTCCGACCACCGTGCTCGCGCAGCAGCACTATCAGACGGCGCTGCAGCGTTTCTTCGGTTTTCCGGTGAATATCGCGGTACTCAGCCGCTTCCGCACCGGCGGCCAGAGCGCGCAGACCATCGCCGACCTTGCCAGCGGCAAGTGCGACCTTGTCATCGGCACGCACCGGCTGCTCTCGAAGGACGTCAAGTTCAAGGACCTCGGCCTGCTGGTCGTGGACGAGGAGCAGCGCTTCGGCGTCGGCCACAAAGAGCACATCAAGGAGCTCAGCCGCGGCGTGGACGTGCTGACCCTATCGGCAACGCCGATCCCCCGCACGCTGAACATGGCCATGTCCGGCATCCGCGACATGTCCACCCTCGACGATCCCCCGGAGGATCGCCTGCCGGTGCAGACCTTCGTCATGGAGCACGACTGGGGGCTGGTGGCCGACGCGATCCGGCGCGAGATCCAGCGCGGCGGCCAGGTCTACTATCTGCACAACCGTATCGACGACATCGAGCGCACCGCGCGAAAGCTGCGCGACCTGCTGGAGGACGTGACGGTGGGCGTGGCACACGGACAGCTGGACAAGGCGGTGCTCGCAAGCGTCATGGACGCCGTCGCCACCGGGGAGACGCAGGTGCTGGTCTGCACGACGATCATCGAGACCGGCATCGACATTCCCAACGTCAACACCCTCATCATCGAGGACGCCGACCGCCTGGGACTGGCGCAGCTGCACCAGATCCGCGGGCGCGTGGGGCGCTCGACCCGCCGCGCCTCGGCCTATCTGACCTTCCGGCGCGACAAGGTGCTCACCGAGATCGCCGAAAAGCGGCTCAACGCCATCCGCGACTTCGCAGCCTTCGGCTCCGGCTACAAGATCGCCATGCGCGACCTGGAGATCCGCGGAGCGGGCAATCTGCTCGGCGCCGAGCAGTCCGGGCATATGATCGACGTGGGCTACGATATGTATATGAAGCTGCTGAGCGAGGCGGTGCTCGAGGCCCGCGGCATCGAGGTGCCGAAGGCCGCCGAGTGCTCCGCCGACCTCGCTGTGGCCGCCAATATCCCCGATCGCTACATCCCGTCCTCCGAGCAGCGCATGGACATCTACCGCAAGATCGCCCTGATCCGCAGCGAGCCGGAGGCCGACGACCTGATGGACGAGCTGATCGACCGCTTCGGCGATCCGCCGCCGGGCGTGAGCGCGCTGATCCAGGTGGCGCTGCTGCGCGGGGAGGCCGGGCGCGCCGGCGTCACGGACATCGCGCAAAAGGCCGGCTATCTGCGCTTTACGGTGAAGGATTTTGACATGGCGAAGGTTTCCCTCCTGTACGCGCAGCCGGAATACAAGGGCAGATTGCGGGTCGAGGCCGGCTCGAAGCCCTGCCTGAGCCTGCGCATCAAGGCCAAAAATCGCGTCATCGACGAAGCGCGCCGCTTTGTGGCCGACTGGGGCAAACAGGCGGAAGCTGCGGCAAAGGCTTGAGTTCTCCGCCGCTTGGTGCTATAGTACTAAAAGAATTCCCACAGAAAGGAACTGACCCTGATGAAAAAACTGTTTGTTTTCCTGCTGGCCGTCTGCCTGCTCTTTGTCGGCGCGGCCGGCTGTGCGCAAAAGCCCGCGGCAGCCCCGTCGCCCACCGGAGAGACGCCCGTCACCGACGAGACCATCTATGTGCCCCCCGTTGCTCCCGAGACGCCGTCGGTGCCCGCGTCCGAGGCGCCGGTCAGCACCGAACTCCGGCACGTCGATCTGGAAGCGCTGCACGGCCTGTACGCGCCGGACAGTGTCTACGCCACGATCGGCGAGCGTGAAATCACCTGGGACGAATACTACGAGTGGCTCGGCACCTACGTGCTCAGCGGCGAGAACTATATGGAGACCATGGCCGCCTACGGCAGGGCGGGCGGCTGGGAGTCCGAGTACGCCGCCGGCGTCAGCCTGGCCGACTACGTGGTCGCCAACCTCAACGACAACCTCCGCGCTTTCACCGGCATTGACGACTTCGCCGCCGCAAACGGCGTCAGCGTCAGCGAGGAGGAGTTGGCCGCCAAGAAGGCCGAGGACATGAGCGCCATGCTCGGTGCCGACGCCACGGAGGAGGCCTGGGCCGATCTCCTGGTGCGCAATTTCATGACCGAAAACGTCTATCTCGCGCAGGCGAAGGCAAACATCCAGCTGCGCAAGGTCCTCGAGGAAAACTACGGCCAAAACGGCGAGAAGCTCAGCGCCGCCGCGCTGCAGCACTATATCGAGGACAAGGAGTATCTCCGCTGCAACCACATCCTCTTCCTGACGATGAACATGGAGACCCACGAAGCGCTGGACGAGGAGACCATCGCCGCCAAGAAGACCCAGGCGGAGGAGATCGCAGCCGAGCTGCAGTCGATCGAAAACCGCGAGGAGCTGCTGGCTCGCTTTGCCGAGCTCAAGGCCGAGCTGGACGAGGACAGCGGCAAGACCTACTTCCCTGACGGCTATATCTTCACCCCCGGCACGATGGTCAAAGCCTTTGAGGAAACCACCCGCGCCCTGACTGATTTTGAAGTCTCCGCGCCGGTTCTGTCCGAGTACGGCTACCACGTCATCATCCGCCTGCCGATCGGCGCGGACACCACGCTGGATGACGGCAGCACCGTCGGCGCCTCCGCCGCCAGCGAGATCATGGCCGCCGAGCTGGACGAGGTCGTGGACGCGCTGGAGTTCACGCTCGCCCCGGGCGTCGATCCTGTCAATCTGCTGGACTTTGTCACTCGGGATCTTGACAAATAACTGAAACAGCGATTCTCCGGAGAGCGGTTTTCTGCCGCTCTCCGGTTTTTTTGCAAAAAGCTCTTGACAAATACATCGAAGTGCGATATATATTATATCGCAGTCCGATATATCGAAGTGAAAGGGGTGGCCTGTTTGGACAAACGGATCCAGCGGATTTACGTCCCTATGACGGAAAGCGGCTTTTACATCCTGTTCTGCCTGCAGCGCCCGCAGCACGGCTACGGGATCGGCCAGATGGTCAAGATGATGACGGGCGGCGCGCTGACGATCAGCGCGGGCACCATGTACGGGACGCTCTCCAAAATGGAGGCGGACGGCCTGATTGCCTTTGTCCGTGAGGAGGACAAGCGAAAGCTGTATCAGATCACGCCGCTGGGCGAGGAGATTTTGGATCTGGAGCTGCAGCGCATTGAACGGCTGTATCAAAACAGCAGAGGGGAGATTTACCATGGCTGAAACGAAAACTGTGTTCCGCTTTTTTACGATCGCGGATTTTGAAGAGGAAGAAGTCTGGCTGCGCGAGCAGCATCGGGCGGGCTGGAAGCTGACAAACGCAGCCGTTTTCCTGTATACCTTCGAGCGCTGCGCGCCGGAGGACGTCATTTACCGCCTGGACTACAAAAACGAAGAGGAAACCGAGGAATATCTCCAGCTCTTCCGCGATTACGGCTGGGAATACTTCGATCACAACGCGGGCTGGCTGTATTTCCGCAAGCCGGCCGCCGAAGTCGAGACCGAGGCCGACGGCGAGATCTTCTCCGATGGTCTGTCCCGGGTGGAGATGGTGCAGCACGTCGTCCGCACCCGCATGCTGCCGCTGCTGCTGATCTTTCTCTGCTGCCTGCTGCCGAACATGATCCGCAGCATCGAGGGCTCCATACCCTTCGCCAACTTTTTCAGCGTCCTGTTTGGGATCCTGTTTGTGCTCTACTGCTACCTGCTCACCTACTGCGGCGTCAAGCTGGCCAGGCTGAGGAAAAAATACGAGGAAGAATAAAAAACACGGAGGAATCCTGGATTCCTCCGTGTTTTTCATGGATCGGGTTCTCATTTCTTCTTCAACTCGTCCAGGATCTCGCCCAGCAGCTCCTCGGCGGTGGGCTTGGGATCCTCGGCGGCAGCCTCTTCGGCTTCCTCTTCCTTCTTCGCCGCCAGCTCGCGGGCCTTGTTGAAGGCCTTGATGACAGAGAAGAGGACCAGCGCGATCACCAGGAAGTTGATGATGGCGCCGACAAAGGTACCGATGCCGAGCACGAGAGCCTCTTCGGTCTCGGTCGCGGCGCGCAGGGTGATGTTCAGCGCGTCGGTGTTGGGCGCCTTGAACAGCCAGGCCAGCAGCGGGGTGATCACGTTTCCTACGAGGGAGTTCGTGATCGCGCCGAAGGCGCCGCCGACGATCACGCCGACCGCCATGTCAAGGACGTTGCCCTTGGTGATAAAGGTTTTGAACTCTTCAAAAAACTTTTTCATGCGTTTCCTCTCCTTATATGTTGTTATTTATGTGGAATCAGGACTTTCGTCCCGCCCATATACGGCTGCAGGGCATCGGGGATCGTCACGCTGCCATCGGCCTGGAGGTGGTTTTCCAGGAAGGCGATCAGCATGCGCGGCGGGGCCACGACGGTGTTGTTGAGCGTGTGCGGCAGATACATCTTGCCGTCCGCGCCTTTGACGCGCATTTTCAGGCGGCGCGCCTGGGCGTCGCCGAGGTTGGAGCAGGAGCAGACCTCAAAATACTTCTGCTGCCGGGGCGACCAGGCCTCGATGTCGCAGGACTTGACCTTGAGATCGGCCAGATCGCCGCTGCAGCACTCGAGCTGCCGCACCGGGATCTCCATCGACCGGAACAGCTCCACGCTGTAGCGCCACATCTTCTCGTACCAGGCCATCGAATCCTCGGGCTTGCAGACCACGATCATCTCCTGCTTCTCAAACTGGTGGATGCGGTAAACGCCGCGCTCCTCGATGCCGTGGGCGCCCTTTTCCTTGCGGAAGCAGGGGGAATAGCTCGTCAGCTTCTGCGGCAGGCTCTCCTCCGGGATGATCTGGTCAATGAACTTGCCGATCATCGAGTGCTCGCTGGTGCCGATCAGATAGAGGTCTTCTCCCTCGATCTTGTACATCATGGCCTCCATGTCGGTCTGGCTCATCACGCCCTCGACCACGTTGCCGTGGATCATAAAGGGCGGGATGCAGTAAACAAAGCCCTTTCCGATCATAAAATCGCGCGCATAGGCCAGCACCGCCGAGTGCAGCCGCGCAATATCGCCCATCAGATAGTAAAAACCGTTGCCGGAGACACGGCCGGCCGCGTCCATATCCACGCCGTCAAAGCGCTCCATGATCTCCGTGTGGTAAGGAATGGGAAAATCTGGAATTCTCGGTTCGCCGAAGCGTTCTACCTCGACGTTGGCACTGTCGTCGGGGCCGATGGGCACGCTGGGGTCGATGATATTGGGGATCTGCAGCAGGATCTGATGGATCCGCGCGGCGTATTCCTCCTCCTGGCGCTCGAGCGCTTCGCGGCGCTCGTCGCTGGCCTTCACACGCGCCATATTCGCGTCGATCTCGGCCTGGATGGCGGCTTTTTCTTCCTCGGGGGCCTTTTTCAGCTTGCCGAAGAGCGGGCCGTTGGCCTTGCTGAGCGTGTTGCGCTGTGCGCGCAGATCGCTCGCCTCGGTAATCGCGGCGCGGTTTTTCGCGTCCAGATCCAGCAGCTCGTCCACCAGGGGCAGCTTCGCGTCCTGGAACTTTTTGCGGATATTTTCCTTGACTATTTCGGGATTTTCCCGGATAAATCGAATATCTAACACGGTTTTATCCTCCGTTCTCTTACTTGTTCAGCTTTTGCAGCAGTTCGATCAGCGCTTCCCGGTCGTCCGCGCCGACGTATTCGATTTCAATTCGTCCGCCGCGGCGACCCTCGATCAGCCGCACTTTACGTCCGATCGCCCGACTCAGCGCCTCGGAGACCTCGGCGACGTAATCCACGGCCAGCGGATCCTTTTCCGGCTCCGGCTTCGGTTCCTTCAGCAGCCGTGCCGCGAGCTGTTCGGTCTTGCGCACCGAGAGCTCCCGCGCGATGACCTCGTTGGCCGCGTCCAGCTGCCGCCGGTCGTTATTGAGCGGAATCAGCGCCCGCGCATGGCCCGCGGACAGCAGGCCGGTCTCCACCAGATCACGAAGCTCCGGGCTCAGCGTCAGCAGACGCAGCGCATTGGCCACCGCCGGGCGGGATCGGCCGACGCTGCGCGCCGTCTCCTCCTGCGTCAGACCGTAGTCCTGCATCAGGCTCATATAGCCGCGCGCTTCCTCCATCGGGTTCAGATCCTGTCGCTGCAGGTTCTCTACGAGTGCCAGTTCAGCCGTGCGGCGGTCGTCGGCCTCGATGACGCGCACCGGCACCTCGCTCAGACCCGCGAGCCGGGCCGCGCGCCAGCGGCGCTCGCCGGCGATGATCTGATAGTAGCCGCTGTCGAGCTTGCGCACTGTGATCGGCTGGATCAGACCGTATTGTGCGATGGAATCGGCAAGATCCTGCAGTGCCTGCTCGTCGAAGCGCTCGCGCGGCTGCTCCTGCCGCGGTTCTACCTTGCTTAGCGGCACATTCAGCAGTTCGCTCTCTTCCTCGTCTACGTCATTGGCCGCGAACAGCACGTCCAGTCCGGTGCCAAGCCCACGTTTTTCTTTCGCCATTGTCATTTCCTCTCAGACCGGGCCGCGAATTCCTCCGCCAGGCTCATATACGCCTTGCTGCCCTTGTTGGATTTGTCGTAGACCACGCCCGGCATCCCGTGGCTCGGAGCCTCTGACAGGCGGATGCTGCGCGGAATCACCGTTTCGTAGATCTTGGCGCCGAGATGCTTCCGCAGCTCCGCCGCTACCTGCGCGGTCAGATTCATGCGGCCGTCGTACATCGTCAGCACGATGCCCTCGATCTGCAGCCGCCGGTTCAGACGTCTGGAGCACATCTTAATGCTCGTCATCAGATCGGCCAGGCCCTCGAGCGCGTAGTATTCGCACTGCATCGGCACCAGCACGCTGTCGGCCGCCACCAGGGCGTTTACCGTCAGCAGTTCAAGTGAGGGCGGACAGTCGATCAGGATATAATCGTAGTCGGTGTAGAGGCCGAGCAGCGCGTTTTTCATCACGAATTCCCGCTTGTCCTGCCCAATCAACTCAACAGACGCGGCTGCCAGCTCTTTTCCGGTCGGGATCAGATCCCCGGCCTTGGTATGTACCACGCAGTCCGCGGCATCCCTGCCGCCGATCAACATATCGTATACGTTCGGACGGCGGCTCTTTGGCACGCCCATGCCGGAGCTCGCGTTGCCCTGCGGGTCGGCGTCCACCAGGAGGACGCGGCGGCCCATCGCGTGCAGGGCCGCACAGAGATTCACCGCGGTCGTCGTCTTGCCGACGCCGCCTTTTTGGTTGGCGATTGCCACAATTTTTGCCATAGTCGCCTCTCCTTTTTCTATGGCGACATTATAACAGCATTGCGCAGGCATTGCAATGTTTCACGTGAAACAAATTTTGACCCGCGCGCGTGGGCTTCGACATGTTTCACGTGAAACAATTACTCCAGCAGGGCAGACACGTCATCCACCGTCAGTCCGGGATGCAGCGCCAGATCCAACGCATAGCCCAAAAGACGCGCGCCGCTGCGAATTGCCTCGTCAATACTCTTCGGCGTCAAAAACCACCCGCGAAAGGAAGCGTCTCCGAAATACGAAGCATCCACGACAGTCGGAACGCCGATGGAAAGAACCGGAATATCCAGCATCTCCCGGGACAACGGAGCGCGGTCATTGCCGACGCCTGAACCCGGGGCGATACCGCTGTCGGAGATCTGCACGCAGCGGCACAGGCGCTCGGGATCGGCTCCGGCCAGCGCATCAATGACGACCACACGCGCGGGATGAATCTCCTGGCAGAGAGCGGCAATCTGCCGCGCGCTCTCGATGCCGGAGGCGGCGAGAACACCCGGTGCGCAGACCGCGACCTCGGAAAAGGCTTCAAACAGTGCCGTTTCCGTTTTTTTCAGATGCCTTGTGGGAAAGACAAAGCGCACGGCCTCCGGTCCGAGCGCATCCGGCGTAATTTCCGTGTTGCCGAGGCCGACCACGAGCGTAGACCCCTCCTCATCCCCGAGCATCTCGCGGATCACGTCGGCCAGCGTCTCCGCCAGCGTCAAAAACCGCTCGTCTCCGCGCGGGAAAAAGCGCTCCGCCTCGAGGGTGCAGTAGGATCCCACAGGCTTTCCGAGTGCCTGTGATCCTTGCTCGTCGAGCACGCGAACGCGGAAAAGAGAAAAGCCGTTTTTCTCCTCCTCCGCGGCTTCGACGCCCGGCAAGGGGCTCAAATCGCGCCGCCCGTTTTTTAGCATTCGATGCGCTTCGCTGGCCAAATCCGTACGCATGCTTTTATTGATATCCATTTTCTTCCATCTCCTGCCACCAGATATAGTGGTATTTTGCCCGAAAGCCGCGCAGGAATAACAAGCGAAAAAAAGTTTTGAAAAAAGCAAAAAAACTCTTGCTTTTCAGCGGTTTCTTTGCTATACTTTCTAAACGCGAGTCATGCACGCGCAATTTTATAATGATCATCGCATATCCAAAACAATCGTTGCTTCGATTGTTTTGGATGCCAAACCACAGGTTTGGCGGCAAATGATTCAATCAATCATTTGCGCGGTGCTCATTGCAAAGAATATATGGCAAAACAGCCGCGCTGTTTTGCCGAGCCGTCAAACGGCTCGGCGAAACGATTTCAGGCGTTTCGCCATCATATATAATCTTTATAGGAGGAGGTGGCGTTCGAACATGGCTAACATTAAATCTTCTGCCAAGCGTGACGAGAAGTCCAAGCAGCTCAAAGCCAAGAATAAGGCCGACAAGACCGAGCTCAAAACCATGATGAAAAAGTTTGACGCAGCCGTTGCCGAAGGCAACCGCGATGCAGCCGTCAGTGCCTATAAAGTTGCCGTTAAGACCGTTGACCGCGCAGCCGGCAAGGGTCTGCTGCCGAAGAACAACGCGGCCCGCAAAAAGTCCGCGATGACGGTTAAGCTCAACGACCTGGCTGAGTAAGCAGCGACACAAAAAGAACACGGATTTCCGTGTTCTTTTTTCTTTTTCAGATTGTTCACCATTCTTTCCGCATGTTGCCTTATACTGAAGCCATTACAGCGGCCGCAGCGCCGCAATTTCGAGGTGTTTTGTCATGGACAAAAAACTGATGCTGATCGTCAACCCCGTGGCCGGGCGCAGCGCCTATAAATTCAACTTTGCCGAGGCCACGCAGCTGCTGGCCCAGGCCGGCTACCGGGTCGACCTCTACTATACCGCCGCGCGCGGCGACGCCACCGCCTTTGCCCGCGAGCACGCCGCCGGCTATGACACCGTGGCCTGCATCGGCGGCGACGGCACGCTCAGCGAGGTTATTTCCGGCCTGATTGGGCAGGACAACCCCCCTCCGCTGGGTTATTTCCCGATGGGCACCGCCAACGACGTGGCGACCACACTGGGCCTGCCCAAAAATAATGCGCTCGAGGCGGCCCGCCGCCTGCTGGCCGGCACACCCCATCCCTATGACGTCGGTCTTTTCGGCGAGGATGAGCATTTTGCCTATATTGCCGGCTTCGGCGCCTTTACCGACGTAAGCTATACCACGCCGCAGGATCAGAAGAACGCCCTGGGTCATCTGGCCTACGTGCTGCAGGGCATGGCGCGTCTGCCGAGCATTGAGAGCTATCACGCCCGCGTCGAGTGGGACGACGGTGAATTCGAGGGCGAGCTCGTCTACGGCAGTCTCTCCAACTCCACCTCCGTGGCGGGCATCGTGCATTTCACGGAGAAGATGGTCAGCCTGTCGGACGGGCTGTCGGAGCTGGTTCTGGTCAAGGATCCCGGCGCGCTGACCGATCTTGCCACCCTCGCCGGCAGCGTGCTGACGCAGCGCTTTGACAGCGACAAGCTGATTATCGCGCACACCCGCAGTGCGCGCTTTCACTTTGACAAGCCCGTGGCCTGGACGCGCGACGGCGAGCCCGGCGGGCTCTGGCAGGACGTGCAGCTGAAAAACATCCAGGCGCCCGTGCAGCTGATCTTCTGAAATGTGAATTTCTCCTTGTAAAATTCAAAAGATAATGATATCATAGCCGCATCGCGGCTATGATTATTATTCCGCGGGAAAAATATGAGTATCGTCAGATACAAAGAAAGGATCAGTGCCAATGAAACGTCAGAAAATTTCCGGCATCTACGCGGACGCGCAGGCCTTCGACGGGCAGGAGCTCACTGTCTGCGGCTGGGTCAGAACCGTACGCGACATGAAAAACTTCGGCTTTATCGAGCTGAATGACGGCAGCTGCTTCAAGTCGCTGCAGGTCGTCTTTGAGAGGGGCAGTCTGAATAATTACGACGATATCGCCCGCCAGAACGTTGGCGCTGCCCTGATCGTGCGCGGCACCCTGGTGCTGACGCCCGAGGCCAAGCAGCCCTTCGAGCTCAAGGCCAGCGAGATCGCCGTGGAGGGCGTCTCCACGCCGGATTATCCGTTGCAGAAGAAGCGCCACAGCGTGGAATTTCTGCGCACCATCCAGCATCTGCGTCCCCGCACCAACCTCTTTTCCGCCACCTTCCGCGTGCGCAGCGTGGCCGCCCAGGCCGTGCATGAGTTTTTCCAGAGCCGCGGCTTCGTCTATGTGCACACGCCCATCATCACCGGCTCCGACGCTGAGGGCGCCGGCCAGATGTTCCGCGTGACGACCCTTGACCTCAACAATCTCCCCCGCAAAGAGGACGGCAGCGTCGACAACAGCAAGGACTTCTTCGGCAAGGCAACGAACCTCACCGTTTCCGGCCAGCTTAACGCCGAAAACTTTGCCATGGCCTTCGGCGACGTGTACACCTTCGGCCCCACCTTCCGCGCCGAGGTCAGCTACACCCAGCGCCACGCGGCCGAGTTCTGGATGATTGAGCCCGAGATGGCCTTCGCCGATCTCAACGACGATATGGACACCGCCGAGGCGATGGTGAAATATATCATCAACCGCGTCATGGAGCGCTGCCCGCAGGAGATGCAGTTCTTCAACAGCTTCGTGGACAAGGGCCTGCTGGACCGCCTGCACAACGTGGTCAGCAACGAGTTCGGCCGCATCAGCTACACCGAGGCCGTCGAGATCCTGAAGAAGAGCGGCAAGCAGTTCGACTTCCCTGTGGAATGGGGCATCGACCTGCAGACTGAGCATGAGCGCTACCTGACCGAGGAAGTGTTCAAAAAGCCCATCTTCGTCACCGATTACCCGAAGGAGATCAAGGCCTTCTATATGCGCCTCAACGACGACGGCAAGACCGTCGCCGCGGCGGACTGCCTGGTGCCCGGCATCGGCGAGATCATCGGCGGCAGCCAGCGCGAAGAGCGCCTGGACATGCTGCTCGAGCGCATGAAAGAGCTGGGCCTCAAGGAAGAGGACTACTGGTGGTACCTCGACCTGCGCCGTTACGGCAGCTGCCGTCACGCGGGCTACGGTCTCGGCTTCGAGCGCATGGTGATGTACCTCACGGGCGTGTCCAACATCCGCGACGTGGAGCTGCATCCCCGCACCACCGGCAACGCCGATTTCTGATCGAAACAAACAAAAAAGCTGCCCTTGCGCCATGCAAAGGCAGCTTTTTTCTTTTCTGTCAGCCTCCGAGCTCCAGCTCGCCGGATACGCTCTCCAGCGTCACCTTGCCGAGGTCGATGTAGAAGCCGGACCAGACCCGCGACTCGGCGTGCAGCACGCAGTAGCCGGTGAAGAAGGCGTTGGAAAAGCCGTCATAGAGGCTCGCGTCAGCGCCGTAAGCGCTGCCGGGCAGAGCTGTGCGGTCAAACACCGCGCTCTTGCTGGTCTCCACCGCGTAGAACAGATCGTCCGTGTGCCCGTAGACGCCCTCGTTGGTGTCAATGTCCATCGTGTCGATGTAGAGGTCAAAGCGGAAGCGGAACTCCACCCGGTAATTTCCTTTCGGGTTGAGATAGGGCTGGTATTCCTCGCGCAGCACCACACAAAAGTTCTGGCAGACCTGGGCGATCACGTCGCCCTGCGTGACTGTATAGAGCGGGATCTCCTTGAGCTCGAAATAATCCCTCCAGTTGTCCGGCGTGATCGCGACGCGGTGATAGTCGCCGGAATAGACCGGCGCCGCCGTCGGCGCAACAGCGCTTCCCTGCGTCGTTTCTCCGGCGGTTTCACCCGTCGGCGCGCCGCCAGGCAGCGGCGCCGCGGCGCTCTCGCTCTTTTTCCCGCAGGCGCAGAGGCTCAGCAGGCACAGCAGCGCCAGCAGCAGGGCCAGAATTCGTTTCATCCGTCTCACCCCCGGAATCAGATTCTGTTTGTATTATAATCCGATTCCCTTCCGCCGTCAACTTAGGTGACGAGCGCGGCCAGGGTCAGGATCCCGAGATTCTCCCGGTAAATCGCGTCAAAGTCCGTTATCGGCAGGGGATTGACGCCGCGGCCGACCTCGATCGTGTACCCCGGGCGGTTATAGTCCTGCACGAACCAGTCCTTGTAGCCCGCAAAGCCCGACTCGAACGGCACATCCGCGACCTCATAGCCGCTCACCGTGCCGAACAGCTCCGCGATCCGCCGTGCGCCGGGCGGCTCGTAGTCGAGAAACTGCCAGTAGATCACGCGTCCCTGGCTGTGATAGGCCAGCACCAGATCCGGCGACAGGTTCTGCGTATAGTCGTACATGGCGCGGCTCTCCGGCGCCGTCAGCGGAGCCGGGCCCACATAGTCCGCGGGCGCCGGGCCGCGCACGCCCTGGGCGAATTTGATCTCCCGCGCCTGCTCCCAGCCGGCAGGATACTGCAGGTTTGGGTCTGTGCCGCGGATATTGGCCTTCCAGCCGGAGGGAAAGGGGATGCGCGGGTAAGCCGCGGCAATGCGCCGCGCGCTCTCGTAGTATTCGCCCTGCTGCAGCTCCCCGGTGACAAGGTCGATCCCGTCGGGGTTGACCGCAGGAATCAGCGTCAGCGTGGCGTAGTCCAGGATCTCCGCGGCCGAATAGCCTGCGATCGTTTCTCCGGCGACAAAAGCCTCGGCCAGCTCCTCGGCAAATTTCAGCAGCAGGGGCGTGGTGATCCACTCGTTGGCGTGATGCGCGGCATTGTAGAGCACCCGGTTTTCTCCGCTGCCGAGGCGCAGGAACCAGAGCGGCTTTCCCATGACGCTCTTGCCGATCTCTCCGACGCTGATAAAGGGGTAGCGGGCAGCGAGCCCGCGCACGCAGTAGGCCACCAGAGCGCTGCTCCAGTCGATTGTCGTGGGCACCACGTCGAAGGGCAGCGGCACCACGAGCTCGCTGCCGATCGCCAGATTCTCCGGCACCGTGCCGGGATTAGCCAGGAGGATGGCCTCCTCGCTGCTGCCATAGCGCTGCGCGATGCCCCAGATCGTATCTCCCCGGCGCACGCGGACGACCAGATAGCCCGTATACCAGGGCAGCAGCTGCCGGTGGGTCTGCGGCCCGGCGACGCCGTCGGCCGCGAGGCCGCGATCCGCCTGAAAGCGCTGCAGCGCGGCGCGGGTGGCGCTGCCGAAAATGCCGTCGGTCGCAAGCTCGCCGTATCCGGCGCGGTTCAGCGCCAGCTGCAGCAGCTGCACCGCTGGCCCGATGCTGCCCAAACGCAAAACTCTCATTCTTCGCCCTCCTTCGGCCACAGTATATGCGCCCGCGCGGCCTAACAGAACGGCGATTTGTTTTCACTTCAAGAAAAAAACGGTTGACTTTCCCGTTTTTTCTCATACAATATGTACAAAGATGTTCATGGGAGGCATGTCTTATGACGCTCGGCGAATATTTCAGCAGCCAGTTTACCCTGGTGCAAACCCTGGAGTTCTTTCTCCGCGTGCTGATCGCGGGGCTTTTCGGCGCGGCGATCGGCTTTGAGCGCACCCGGCGCTTCAAGGAGGCCGGCATCCGCACGCATGTGATCGTCTGCGCGGCCGCCGCGCTGATGATGATTATCTCCAAATACGGCTTTGCCGATCTTTCCGGGCCGGACGGCATATTCAACGGCACCCGCGGCGCAGATCCCGCGCGTATCGCCGCCCAGGTCGTCAGCGGCATCAGCTTTCTGGGCGCGGGCGTGATTTTCAAAAACGGAAATACCGTCAAGGGTCTGACCACCGCGGCAGGCGTCTGGGCCACCGCGGGCATCGGACTGGCCGTCGGCGCGGGCATGTACTGGCTCGGCCTGTTCGTCACGGTGCTGGTGGCGGCGCTGCAGTACGTGATGCATCGCTACACCGTGGGCGCGGACTCCTATGTGACCAACAATCTGCGGCTGCGCGTAGCCCAGGGCGACGATTTTTACGATGTGCTGCACGCCAGGCTGAAGTTCTGGCGGGCGCAGACCGTCAGCAGCCGCGTGACCCGCGGAGAGGACGGCAGCATCAGCTACGATCTCACGCTGCGCATGCCGCGCGAGATCCCGGCGGAGGATCTGATGGCCTTCTCGCGCGACCACAGCGAAATCATCGAGATCAGCAACACCAAGGTCGGGTGACCGGCAGAAAACAGATATCGGGCAGGGAACGCAAAGTTCCCTGCCCGATTTCTGTTTTCTGTTTATTTCAGTCCGTAGAGCGAGGTGAACTTTTCCTCG
Organism: Oscillospiraceae bacterium; assembly: GCA_902801295.1. Classification (GTDB taxonomy): domain Bacteria; phylum Bacillota; class Clostridia; order Oscillospirales; family Oscillospiraceae; genus Limivicinus. The sequence continues at coordinate 21,006 of CADCHN010000013.1, forward strand.
AGATAGTCGAGGTAGTAATTCACGTTCAGGCTCTCGCCGGTGATGGCGCGGATCCACTCGTCCGGCGTCGAGAGCGAGGCAATCGAGAACACGTGCCCGGTCAGCCAGTCGCGCACCTTCGTCAGCTCGCCCGCGCGCACGGCGGCAGACACGTCGAAGTCCTTTTCCATCGTATGCAGGATCTGCGCGCCGTAGGCGTTGCCCAGCGCGTAGGAGGGGAAGTAGCCGTAGGACCATCCGGACCAGTGCACGTCCTGCAGGCAGCCCTGCGTGTCGTCCGGCACGTCAATGCCGAGATATTCCTTATATTTTGCGTTCCACAGCGCCGGGATCTCGTCCACGCTGATGTCGCCGTTGACAAAGGCCTTTTCCAGCTCATAGCGGATCATGATGTGCAGACAGTAGCTCAGCTCGTCGGCCTCGGTACGGATCAGACTCGGGCGGGCGACGTTGACCGCCTCGTAGAGCTCGCGGTTCGTCACGTCGTCGAAGATGCCGCCGGACAGCGCACGGATCTGCGGCGCAACAAAGTCGATGAAGGCCTCGCTGCGGCCGATCAGGTTCTCGTAGAAGCGGGAGATCGTCTCATGCATGGCGCTGGTCATGTTGTCGGCGCAGTGGTTGTCGTACAGCTCCTGGGGCTCGTTCTGCATAAAGAGCGCGTGGCCGCCCTCGTGCAGGGTGGTAAAGACGTTGGAAATGAAGCTGTCCTCGTGATAATGCGTCGTCACGCGCACGTCGTGCCTGCCGAAGTTCGTGGTGAAGGGGTGCTCGGTCGTCATCAGCACCAGCGCGCTCTTGCGCAGGCCCTCCAGCTCCAGCAGGTAGCGGCTCATGGCCTCCTGCGCCGGGATGGGCACCGGGCGGGACATGAAGTCCTCGCGGATGGGTTTGCCCTCTTTGACGATGCGTCCCAGCAGCGGCACGATGCGCGCCTTGAGCGCGGCGAAGAAGGCGTCGAGCTGCTCGATGCTGCCGCCCTTCTCATAGTCGTCCAGGCAGGTGTTGTAGTAGCTGTCTTTTTTCTCGTCACGCAGGTCGATATTCACGCGGCAGTAATGGATCAGGTCGGCCAGCGCGTCGCGAAACAGCGAGAAATCGTTGGCCTTTTTGGCGCTCAGCCAGGCGCCGTAGGCCTTGTTGGAGGCCAGATCCATCTCATAGGAGAGCTTGGCGGAGATATTTTTGCTTCTGGCGTAGCCCTCGTAGAGGTGCTCCACGGCTTTCTTCTGCACCGGGGTCAGTCCCTCGCCGTCCGCGTGCAGCTCACAGATCAGCGCCTCGTAGCGCTTGTCGTGGGTCAGCTTGTAGACCTGCTTGCCGAGCCGGGCCATGTCCTCGCCGGCGAGCTCGATGCCCTCCTCCGGGGCGCAGCATTCCATGTCAAAGCTCAGCTTGCCGAGACTGCGGGTGTAGGCTTCGATCTCATCGAGACGCGCAAAGAGTTTTTTCAGCTTCTGTTGGTTCGTCATGGCGTTCTCCTTTTATTTTTTCAAATTCAAGTTCAGCCCGAATAGCTTTGGCAAAGGTGCCGCAGGCAGCAGTCCTCGCAGCGCGGCTTCCTGGCGTCGCACACGGCGCGGCCGTGCAGCACGATGCAATGGCAGAAGTCGGAGGAGTCCTCCGGCGGCAGGATCTTGCGCAGCTCGCGCTCGATCTTCTCCGGCTCCTTGAGATTGTCCACCAGCCCGAGTCGGTTCGAGATGCGGATGCAGTGCGTATCCACCACCGTCGAGCCCGGCACATGGAACACGTCGCCCAGGATCAGGTTCGCGGTCTTGCGCCCGACGCCGGGCAGACCGGTGAGCTCCTCCATCGTGCGGGGCAGCTCGCCGCCGTATTTCTGCAGCAGCACCTGCGCACAGGCGACGATATCCCGCGCCTTGGCGCGGAAAAAGCCGCAGGAGTGGACGTACTGCTCCACCTCGGCCACGTCGGCCTCCGCAAAGCTCTCCAGCGTCGGAAAGCGCGCAAAGAGCGCCGGGGTGATCATGTTCACCCGTTCGTCGGTGCACTGCGCGGCCAGACGCACGGAAAACAGCAGCTCGTAGGGCTTTTCATAGTCCAGGCTGCAGCGCGCCTCCGGGTATTCCGCCAGCAGCAGCCGGACGATTTCGTTGACCTGTTCCTGTGTTCTCATGGCGATCCCTCTCTCTGTATCGGTGCTTCCAGTATAAGCAATCCGCACCTTTTCGTCAAGAATAAGGACAGCGGCGGACTGTTGTCCGCCGCTGTCCTCAGCCTGTAGACAAACCCATGCGAAAAAGGAAAGACTCGCATGGGGAGAGCGCAGAGAGGGGACGGGAGTCCCCTTTCTGCATTCAATCTGTGCCAAAAGGAAACGTTTTCGGAAGTTTCCTTTTGGCCGCTTCAAGCTGTCGACACGTTGTCGACAGCTTGAAGACAGCGGCGGACTGTTGTCCGCCGCTGTCCTTCGATCGTTTTCGTTTATCGCGTGAGCGTAATGGTGCCGCCGCACTCGATCACGTCGAGCGGAACCTCATGATACACGCCGCCGAAGTGCCACTCCACCGCCACGGGGAAGCCGTTGTTGCCCTCGGCCAGTTCGACCGTGAAGGTCTTGGAACCGAAGGGCGTGTTCGTCTTGCCGCCCTCGTAGCTCAGCGCGGGCTGCGTCATGCTGGCAGTCTGGCTCCCGACGCGCAGATGAATGCGGTCCGTCAGCTCGTTGAGATACAGGGTGTAGGAGTCGATGCTGACCCTCAGCGTGACCTCCGCCTTGTTGCCCTCGACGCTGACCGCGTTCCAGTCGCAGATCAGCTCCAGGCCGGTGCCGGTCTCGGAGCGGAAGCTGCCGCTGCCGAGGCTCTGCCCGGAGGGCATCGGCGTCGGGGTCGGCACGGGAGTCGGTGCCGGAGCCGGGGTAGGAGCGGGATTGTTCTGCGGCGCCTGCGTCTGCGCGGGCCGGTTCTGCGGCACGGGCGTCGGCGCCGGAATCGGCGTATTCTGTGCCTGCGCGGGCTCCGCCGGATTCTCCGGCACGGGAGACGGCGTAATCACCGTCTGCTCCGGCTCGTCCTCCGGGATGTCCGCGGCGTGCTTCTTCGCATCCAGGCCAAGCGCCCAGTGCACCACCAGCGCCAGCAGAAGCAGAAACACAAGAATGAAAAACACGGCCTTCACTTTGCCGAAATTCATAGGATCCCCTTCTTTTGTAACTTATTTGTAACCATTATACACCCGTCCGAAGCGCTTGTCCAGTAGAAACCGCGCGGAATTCAGACTTGTTAAGAAAAAACGGCTCCGCGCTTAAACCGGCCGGATCTCGACCATGCGCTCGAGCGCCGCCGGAGAGAGCACGCGGGAATAGAAGTCCAGCATCACGCGGTGGATGATCGGGCTGATCTCCGCGCTGCCGCGGATGGGCTTGACCATGATGTGATCCTCCACGCCGCCGAGGCTCAGATCGCTCTCGATCTCCTCATAGCCGAAGCGGGCGAAAAATTTGCGCTGCGCGCGCAGGGTCTCGCCCTGCCCCGCGTCGTCAAAGTCGGTGATCTCGGCAACGATGCCCTGCCGGTCGGCATAGCGCTTGTTCAGCAGGCGCATGGCCTGTACGCCGAGGCCCTTTTCGCGGTAAAAGGGGATCACGTCGATATATTTCAGCCAGACGTAGCCGTAGAGGCTGCGGCAGCCGACCAGCGCGTAGGCCAGATCCAGGCGGCTCTCCTCGTCGGTGACGGCCAGCAGCTCCATGTCGCCCTTGAGCATCGCCCTGTGGACGGCCAGGCGCGGCAGCAGCTCTTTTTTATCAAAATCCACCTCAAACAGCGAATAGAACTGTTCCATTTCGCGGTGTCCGCAGACACGCAGTTTCAGCATGGTGATTCCTCCTATTCCGACTTAACCGAGGCTCTGCGCCCTGCAGAGCGCGGCGTAAACGCCGCCCTGCGCGACGAGCTCCTCGTGGCTGCCGCGCTCGACGATGTGCTCGCCCTCCACGACGGCGATCTCGTCGGCGTGGCGCACGGTGGACAGGCGGTGGGCGACGATCACGGTCGTGCGTCCGACGCTCAGCTGCTCGAGCGCGGCCTGGATGCGCTGCTCGGTCACGGTGTCGAGCGCGGAGGTCGCTTCGTCGAGGATCAGGATCTTCGGGTTCTTCAAGAAGACGCGGGCGATGGAAATGCGCTGCTTCTGCCCGCCGGAGAGCATCACGCCGCGCTCGCCCACATAGCTGTCGTAGCCCTGGGGCAGCGCCATGATTTCGTCGTGGATCTCAGCGCGCTTGGCGGCCTCGACGATCTCCTCGTCGGTGGCCTCCGGGCGGCCGTAGCGGATGTTTTCGCGGATCGTGTCGGCAAAGAGAAAGACGTCCTGCTGCAGGATGCCGATGTTGCGCCGCAGGCTCGACTGCGTCACGCTACGCACGTCCCTGCCGTCCACCAGCACCGCGCCGTCCGACACCTCGTAAAAGCGGGGCAGCAGCTGGCAGAGCGTGGTTTTGCCGCCGCCGGACGGGCCGACGAGAGCAAGCGTTTTGCCCGACTCGAGTTTCAGATTGATGTGACTGAGCACCGGGATGCCGTTGGAGTAGGCAAAGCTCACGTCGCGGTATTCGATCTCGCCGCGCACGTCAGAGAGCGTTTTGGCGTCCGGCGCGTCCTGGATGTCGGCCTCGGTGCGCATGATCTCCAGAAAGCGCGTGAAGCCCGCGGTGCCCTGCATGTACTGCTCGGCAAACTGCGCGAGTTTGCGCACCGGGGTGACGAAGGTGGAGACGTAGAGGGTGAAGGTGACGAGATCCACCGCGTCCATGCGCCCGGCCATGATGAGCAGACCGCCCACCGTGATCACCAGCACCTGCATGATGCCGGTGGTGAATTCCATCCCGCTCATAAACAGACCCATCGTCTTGTAATATTCGACCTTTGCGCCCTTGAACATGTCGTTGGCGCGGTCAAATTTGCGGCCCTCCTGCTCCTCGTTGGCGAAGGCCTTGGCCACACGCACGCCGGAGATGCTGCTCTCGATGGCGGCTGTGATCTCGGCGGTCTTGCGCTTGACCTCGATGTTGGCGCGCTTCATCCGCAGACGCTGGCTCAGCGTGAACCACAGGCAGACCGGCAGCGCAATCGTCAGCACCAGCGCCAGCTCCCAGCGCAGGACAAACATCACGATCAGCGCGCCGACGATGGTCAGCGAGCAGATGATGACGTTTTCCGGTCCGTGGTGGCTCAGCTCCGTGATATCGAACAGCTCGCTCGTGATGCGGCTCATCAGCACGCCCGTGCGGTTCTGGTCGTAGAAGCGGAAGGAGAGCTTCTGCATATGTTCAAATAGGTCGCGCCGCATCTCGGCCTCCACCAGCACTCCCATGCGGTGGCCGAGCACGGTGATGACGTAGTAGAGCAGCGCCTTGGCCAGATACGCCAGCGCCATCACGCCCATCACCAGGAAAAACACGGTGTAGAGCTTCTGCGGCAGGTAGCTGCGCATCGCGCTGCGCGAGACGTAGGGGAACACAAGGTCGATCACCGCCACCAGCAGCGCGCAGACCATGTCGATCAGGAAGAGCTTTTTCTGCCGCGCAATGTAGCGGATAAAGATTTTCATGGGTCTTTCGTTGTAATTCATGCGAATTTTTCCCTCTCTGCCACAGCCATGGCGTCGCATCGGTTATTGTATTCGTTCTCGGCGTGTCCCTTGACCCAGTGATAGCGCATCTCATGCTGCCTCGTCAGATCCAGCAGCAGTTCCCAGAGATCGGGGTTCAGCGCAGGCTTTTTGTCACTCTTGATCCAGCCCTTTTTGCGCCAGCCCCAGGCCCAGCCCTTGTCCAGCGCGTCGATGACGTACTTGGAGTCGGAATAGAGCTCGACGGCGCAGGGCTCCTTGAGCGCCAGCAGTGCCTGGATGACGGCGGTCAGCTCCATGCGGTTGTTGGTAGTCTGCGCCTCGCCGCCGGAGAGGATCTTCTCCCGGCCGTGATAGCGCAAAATTGCGCCCCAGCCGCCCGGCCCTGGATTGCCGCTGCAGGCCCCGTCGGTGTAGATTTCAACTGTTTTCATATCATTGATCCTTATAGGATTCTCCTTGAGGGGAAGGCATATCACAGGTCGTGCTCGAAGCGGTTTTTCAGCACCAGGTACTCCTGTCGGTCAACAATGCCGTTTTTCAGCCACTCATCCAGCTGCGCGATGCGGCGCTGCCGGTCGCGGACAAAATGATCCTCGCCGCTCAGCTCGCAGGATACGCAGTAGGCGTCCGGCTGCGGAAAGCTGCGCTGCGCCGAAGGCTCGCGGCGCTGCATCGAGGGCACCGGGCGGTGCAGATCCACCTCCGGCGTTTTCCGTCCCGCTGCCGCAGTTTGGCCGCCGCGCGCCGCAGGGGCGCTGCCTGCAGTCGTTCCTTTGCTTTTTTTCAGCTTTCCAAGAACCAAAGCCACGATGATCGCCAGCGTAATCAGCCCGAGAACAACAGGCGGAAGCTCCCCGTCCAGCGTACGCATCAGAAGCGGGATCAAAAGGATCAGCACGCCCCAGGAGACGCCGGATCTTTTTCTCTTCTGTTGATTGTTCATCCCAAACCCTCCATACGGAATGCCGCAGTCACAGCGGCGGCAGCTTGTTTTCCTCTTCCTTGTCCTTCTTTTTCTTTTTGACCGCGTAGACCACCGCACTTACGACGAAGGCGAAGGCAATCGCCGCCAGCAGCTTCCAGCGGGCGTCCATCTCCGGGAATAGCAGGTTCATCGCCAGATAGCCCAGGATCAGAGCCGCGCCCGCGATCCAGTTGGGTTTTCCCCATCTCTGCTCATGCTGTTCCCACATGGCTTATTCCTCCGCCTCCGGCTTGTCCTCTTCGGTCTCTCGCTCGGTCTTTTCCACGTCGATGACGCGGCTTCCCTCCATCAGGCGCATGATGCGCACGCCCTGTGTGGCGCGGCCGAGCAGACTCACGCCCTCGCCCGCCATGCGGATGATGGTGCCGTCATCGGAGATGACGAGCAGATCGTCGCCCTCGCGCAGCATCTTCACCGCCGCGACATCGCCGGTTTTGTCGGTGACGTTGTAATTCTTCATGCCGAGACCGCCGCGGCCGTGGACGCTGTATTCCTCCACGGAGGTGCGCTTGCCGTAGCCCTTCTCGGTCACACTCAGCAGGGTTTCGCCCTCGCCGGTGCTCGCCGCGCCCACGACGCTGTCTCCCTCGCGCAGGCGGATGCCGCGCACGCCGACCGCAGTGCGGCCCATCGGGCGCACGTCGTTTTCATCAAAGCAGACGGCCATGCCCTTGCGCGTGGCGATGAGGATCTTCTCGTCGCCCATCGTCGGGATGACGGCGATCAGCTCGTCGCCCTCGTCCAGATTCAGCGCGCGGATACCGCTCGAGCGGATGTTTTTCAGCGCGTCCTGCGCCATTCGCTTGACCGTGCCATTCTTCGTGACGAAGAAGAGGTACTGATCCTCCGCAAAGCCGCGCCCGCGGATCATCGCGCTGACCTTTTCGCCCGGGTCGATCTGCAGGATGTTCACCAGGTTCGTGCCGCGCGCACTGCGCCCGGCCTCGGGGATGGTGTAGCCCTTCTTCACATACACACGGCCGGTGTTCATGAAGAAGAGGATATTGTCGTGGGTGGAGGCCGTGAAGAGCGTGGACACATAGTCCTCGTCCTTGGTGGCCATGGCGCGTACGCCCTTGCCGCCGCGGCCCTGGGCGCGGTATTCGCTCACGGGAAGGCGCTTGATGTAGCCGCCGTGGGTGAGCGTGTAAACACACTGCTCCTCCTCGATCAGGTCCTCGATGTCGATCTCGTCCTCGATATCCTGGATCTCGGTGCGGCGCTTGTCGCCATACTTGTCGCGCAGCTGGATCAGCTCGTCCTTCAGCACGCCCTTGATCTTTTCGGGATCGGCCAGCAGAGAGCGGTAATAGGCGATCTTGCCCTCGATCTCCTTGTATTCCTGCTCGAGCTTCTCGCGGTTGAGACCCTGCAGGGCGATCAGACGCATGTCGCAGATGGCCTGCGCCTGCACGTCGGACAGGGAGAAGCGGGCCATCAGGTTCTGCTTGGCGTCGTCATAGCTCGAGCGGATGATGCGGATGACCTCGTCGATATTGTCCTGGGCGATCAGCAGACCCTCGAGCAGATGGGCGCGCTCCTCGGCCTTGCGCAGATCATACTTCGTCCGGCGGGTGATGACCTCCTCCTGGAAGGCCAGATACTCGTCGAGAATATGGCGCAGGGAGAGGATCTTCGGCTGGGTCTGGTTGTTCACCAGGGCCAGCATGTTGATTGAAAAGCTGGACTGCAGCGCGGTCTGGGCAAAGAGGCGGTTGAGCACCACCTGGGGATTGGCGTCGCGCTTGAGCTCGATGACGATGCGCATGCCGTTGCGGTCGGTCTCGTCGCGCAGGTCGGAGATGCCCTCCAGGCGCTTGTCGCGCACCTGCTCGGCGATGGACTTGATGAGCTGGCGCTTGTTGACCTGATAGGGCAGCTCCGTCACGATGATGCGCACGCGGTTCTGTGCATGCTCCTCAAACTCGGTGCGGGCGCGCACGATCACCTTGCCGCGGCCGGTGGCGTAGGCGGCGCGGATGCCGCTGCGGCCCATGATGATGCCCCTGGTGGGGAAGTCCGGCCCGGAGATATGCTGCATCAGGTCGGAGAGTGTTGCCTCCGGATTATCCAGCACGCAGATGCAGGCGTTGACAACCTCCGCGAGGTTGTGCGGCGGGATGTTGGTCGCCATGCCGACGGCGATGCCGCTTGAGCCGTTGACCAGCAGGTTTGGGAAACGGGAGGGGAGCACGCGCGGCTCCTTGCGGGTCTCGTCAAAGTTCGGATCCCAGTCCACGGTGTCCTTGTCGATGTCCCGCAGCATCTCGTTGGAGATTTTTGAGAGTCTGGCCTCGGTGTAGCGGTAGGCGGCCGGGGGGTCGCCGTCCACGGAGCCGAAGTTGCCGTGGCCGTCCACCAGCATATAGCGCATGGAGAAATCCTGCGCCAGACGCACCATCGCGTCATAGACGGAGGCGTCGCCGTGGGGATGATAGTGGCCCAGCACGTCGCCGACGCAGGTGGCGGATTTTTTGAAGGGCTTGTCGCTCGTCAGGCCGCCCTCGTACATCGTATAGAGGATGCGCCGATGCACGGGCTTGAGGCCGTCGCGCACGTCCGGCAGCGCGCGCCCGACGATGACCGACATGGCGTAGTCGATATAGCTGGTCTGCATCTCCTGTACCAGCTCCGACTCGGTGATCACCTGATTCGGGAACGTGATATCCTCGGGTTTATAATCTCGTTTATGTGCCATGCTGTACTCCTGTTAAATGTCCAAGTTGACAACGTATTTGGCGTTGGTTTCGATCCATTCGCGGCGCGGTTCGACCTCTTCGCCCATCAGCACCGTAAAGACCTGGTCGGCCATGATGGCATCCTTGAGCGTGATGCGGCGCAGGGAGCGCTGCTCCGGGTCCATGGTGGTCTCCCACAGCTCGTGCGGGTCCATCTCGCCCAAACCTTTGAAGCGGTTGATATCCACCTTGGCGTTGGGGTTGTCGGCGCGCATTTCGGCGCTGATGCGGTCGCGCTCCTCGTCGGAGTAGGCCACGCGCTGCGTCTTGCCGCGCTGGAGCTTGTACAGCGGCGGCACCGCCGAGTAGACATAGCCGCGCTCGATGAGCGGGCGCATATAGCGGAAGAAGAAAGTCAGCAGCAGCGTCCGGATATGGCTGCCGTCCACGTCCGCATCGGCCATGATGATGATTTTGTGGTAGCGGAGCTTTTCGATGTTGAACTCGTCCCCGATGCCGGCGCCGAGCGCCACGATCAGCGGATAGAGCTTGTCGTTTCCGTAGATTTTGTCGGCGCGCGCCTTTTCCACGTTGAGCATCTTGCCCCACATGGCGAGGATCGCCTGGAAGCGGCTGTCACGGCCCTGGATGGCAGAGCCCGCGGCGGAATCTCCCTCGACGATGTAGATTTCGCAGAGCGACGGGTCGCGCTCGTTGCAGTCCTGCAGCTTGTCCGGCATCTGGCCGGATTCCAGCCCGGTCTTGCGCCGGACGGATTCCTTGGCTTTGCGCGCGGCCTCGCGGGCGCGGTTGGCCATCATGGCCTTGTCCAGAATGGCCTTGGCGGCCTGGGGATGCTCCTCAAAATAGGTGGACAGCTGGTCGTTGACGATGCTGTCGACCAGGGTGCGGATGTAGGCGTTGCCCAGCTTCTGCTTGGTCTGGCCCTCAAACTGCGCCTCGGGGAGCTTGACGGAAATGACGGCGGAGATGCCCTCGCGCACGTCCTCGCCGGAGACCTTGTCGTCGCCCTTGATGATGTTGTTTTTCTGGCCGTAGGCGTTGATGACGCGCGTCAGGGCCGTTTTGAAGCCCGTTTCGTGCATGCCGCCCTCGGGCGTGTGGATGTCGTTGGCAAAGGAGACCAGGGTCTCGTTGTAGCCGTCGTTATACTGCAGCGCGATCTCAGCCACGGCGTCGCCCTTCGAGCCGGAGAGATAGATCACGTCCTCGTGCACCGGGGTTTTGTGGCGGTTGAGCCAGCTGACGAATTCGCGGATGCCGCCCTGATAGTAGAGCGTGTCCTCCTGCTCCCTGCCCTCGCGCTCGTCGCGCAGGATGATGGTCAGGCCGCCGTTGAGGAAGGCCTGCTCGCGCAGCCGGGTGTGCAGCACCTCGTAGTCGTAAACCACGTCGTCGAACATCTCGGGATCGGGCTTGAAGCGCACGGTCGTGCCCGTGCGGTCGGTGGTGCCCACCACGTGAATCTCCTCGGTGATTTCGCCGCGTGCAAAGCGCATCTGAAAGATTTTTCCCTCCTTGTGGACCTGGACCTCCAGCCACTCGGAGAGGGCGTTGACCACACTCGCGCCGACGCCGTGCAGACCGCCGGAGACCTTGTAGCCTCCGCCGCCGAATTTGCCGCCGGCGTGCAGCACCGTAAAGACGACCTCGAGGGCGCTCTTGCCGGTCTGCTCCTGGATATCCACGGGGATGCCGCGGCCGTTGTCGCGCACGCGGATCACGTCGCCCTGCTCGATCGTCACCTCGATGGCCGAGCAGAAGCCGGCCAGCGCCTCGTCGATGGAGTTATCGACGATCTCATAGACCAGATGATGCAGACCGGAGGAGGAGGTGGAACCGATATACATACCGGGGCGCTTGCGCACCGCCTCGAGCCCCTCCAGCACCTGAATTTGCGAGGCGTCGTATTCCTGCTTGACCTGTTCGATATTCTCAGACATTGATTCTAATCCTTTCCTTATGGGGAACTGTTTTCCATCCGTTCATACCAAATCGCTCTCGCTGCGCCTGAGCAGCGTAGCAGCGGCCATTTGGCTCAAAATCACGGTTTTTTTGCCGTTTTCACAGCACACAACGAAGGATTTTGGCAAATCCTCCGCCGCGTTGACGACTTCTCCGGCCCTGTCCGCCATGTTGAGATATTTGCGCGTTACATGGCTCTGACTGGTGATGTCCAGATCAAAGATGCCGATGATCGTCTGTTTGGGGATCACCGTCCCCTTGCCCAAATGAAGATACATAGATAAATCCGTTTCCTAATTGGATTTGATCCTTCCTTTTTCGACGAACAGCACCTTGCCGCCGGTGCGCTGGGAAATTCCCTCGTCCTCGCAGCAGGTAATCAGCGTCTGTCCGCCGCCGATGCGGTTGAGGACAAACTCCTGCCGCCGCGGGTCGAGCTCGGACAGCACGTCGTCCAGCAGCAAAATGGGATATTCCCCGGTTTCAGCCAGGAAAATTTCCCGTTCGGCCAGCTTCAGCGACAGCGCCGCCGTGCGCGTCTGCCCCTGGGAGGCAAAGCTCCGTGCCGGGCGGCCGTTGATGCTGATCTCCAGATCGTCCTTATGGGCGCCGGTCAGGCATTGGCCGGCCTCCAGCTCGGCCTGGCGGTGCCGCTCCTGGTGCTCGCAGATGTCATAATAGATTTCCTTCACGCCTTCGGTCGGATCCTTCACCGTGCTCACGGTGCAGTAGTGCAGGCTCAGCGCCTCACCCTCGCCGGAAAACTCCCGGTGGATCGGCGCCGCGGCCTCGTGCAGCCGCGCGGCAAAGGCGGCGCGATAGCGGATCAGATGCGCCGAAGCGCGCGCCATCGCGTCAGAAAATTCGTCGAGCGTGTCGAGCAGCGATGGCTTTTCCCGCCAGTCCTTCAAAATGCGGCTTTTGTGCTCGTACAGGCGGTTGAATTCCGCCAGCACCTCGGCGTAGCGCGGGCGAATCTGGCTGATGGCGTTGTCCATCAGCCGCCGGCGGACGGCCGCGCCCTCTTTGATGAGGTTCAGATCGTCCGGGCAGAACAGCACCGTGTTGACGACGGCGCTCAGTTCCCCGGCTGTTTTTTTCACACCGTTGACCTGAATTTTTTTGGCCTGTCCCGGCTGCATCAGCAGCCGCAGGCTCTGCTGCCGCTCGTGGCTGTACACCTCGGCCAGAATCTCCGCCGCGCTGTAGCCGAAGCCGATCAGCTCCCGGTCAAAACGGGTGCGGAAACTGCGCCCGGCCGACAGCATGTATACAGCCTCCAGCAGATTGGTTTTGCCCTGGGCATTCGGCCCGGTGATGACGTTGGTGCCGGGGGCAAAGTCCGCCGTCTCCCACTCGTAGTTGCGAAAGCCGTTGAGGGCGATTTTTTCGACTCTCATGCCTGCTGAATGTCCAGCTCGAAGCGGTCAAAGCGCACCCGGTCGCCGGGGCGGATCTTTTTGCCGCGCATCGTGCAGACTTCGCCGTTGACCGTGACGAGACCCTCGGCGATGACCGTCTTGGCCTCGCCGCCGGTGCCGACCAGCGCAGCATATTTCAGCAGCGCGTCGAGCTTGATGAATTCGGTATTGATGGTAATGGTTTCCATAGCTTATTCTCCCGCTCTCAGACGGACGGGCAGAATCATGTAGGTGAAGTTCTTGCTGCCGTCGGCGGCCTCGATCACGCTGGGAGAAGCGGCGGTGTTCAGACAGATGTGCAGCTTGTCCGTGCCGGAGGCTTTGAGTGCATCCATCAGATAGCGGTCGTTGAAGCCGATCTCCAGATCCTCGCCGCTGCCCTCGCAGGAGCACTGATCCTCCGCCTTGCCGACCGGCGTCACGCACAGGCAGTCGATCAAACCGTCGCTGAAGCGCATCCGCACGGGAGAGGAGTTTTTCTCGCTGACGATCAGCGCCACGCGGTCGATCACACTCATCAGTTCAGCGCGATCAACCTCGATCACATGGCGGAAGTTTTCGGGGATGGATTTGCGGTAGTTGAGGAACTCGCCCTCGAGCCGGCGCGTAACGACCACGGTCTCTCCGATGGCAAAGGAGATGTGCTTGCTGCCGACGGAAATCTGCACCTCGCCCTCCTCGTCGGAGCAGATGCGCTCCACGTCGCTGAGCGCGGAGCCGGGCACGACGAAGCTGCAGTTTTCGAGCTTGCCTTCCTCAATCTCCTCGCAGCGCTTGGCCAGGCGGTAGCCGTCCACGGACACCATCGTGAGCGCCTTGTCCTCAATTTCAAAGAGGGTACCGGTGTAGATCGGGCGCACGTCGCTGGTGGCGACGGCGAAAATGGTCTGGTTGATCATGCTGCGCAGGGTCTTCTGCGGCAGCGTGATGTTGTTGACGCTGTCTACACTGGGCATTTCCGGATAATCGCCGGAGAAGATGCCCATAAAGTGAAAGTCGCTGCGGCCGCATTTGACGTTGACGGTGTTGTTGCTGTCGGTCGTCACGGTGACGATGCCGTCCGGCAGACGGCGGATCATCTCGCCGAAGAGCCTCGCGCCGACAACGATGGAGCCGGTCTCTTCCACTTCGGCGCCGATCGTGGTATAGATGCCCTCTTTCAGGTCATAGCCTGTCACGCGCAGATCGGCGGTCGCCTGCAGCAGCAGACCCTCGAGCGCAGGGATGGGGCTCTTGGAGGCGGCGGCGCGGGATGCGATCGTCACGGCGTTCTGAAGCAGATATTTTTCACAGCTGAATTTCATCGGTATTCCTCCTCAGGAAAATAAAATTTGTTTATCTATCCATCTTATCTTTTGTTTTGTTATTGTTGTTGTAAGGAAAAAAATTGTGGAAAAGGGGCTTTTTTCTGATGAACGCTGGGTTTTTGCTGTGGAGAAAAAAGTAGATAATTTTCTGTTTTCCAACAGAAGAGGAAAAGCAAATTTTATCAACCGTTTTCTTTTCCACTTTTGACAGCAAATTGTGGAAACTTGTCAGGAATTGATATTGGAGGTAATGTCTCGGATCGTACCGGCCATGACCGGATCGGCCTTGACCAGATCCTCTACCTTTCGGATGGAGGCCAGGACGGTGGCGTGGTTGCGGTCCTGATATTCGGCTCCGATCTCCTGCAGGGAGAGATTCGTCAGTGAGCGCATCAGATACATCGACACCTGACGGGCCTTGGCCACCTGCTTGGAGCGGTTCTGGCCGCGGATCTCGTCGCTGCTGAGCGAGTAGTAACGCGCGGTTTCACGGATGATCACGTCCGGCGTCGGGATGTAGCTGCCGGTCCGGATCACGTCCTTGATGGCCCGGTCGACCGATTCCGTGGTGATGACGTCGTTGATGATCTCCTTATAGGCGGTCAGGCGGTTGATGACGCCCTCCAGCTGCCGGATATTGGAGGTGATTTTCTCGGCAATGTACTCCACGGCCTCATTGGAGAGGATCAGGCCGCGCTGCGCGGATTTGTGACGGGTGATGGCCATGCGCGTCTCAAGATCGGGCGGCTGAATATCGGCCATCAGGCCGCCTTCAAAGCGCGTGCGCAGACGGTCGTCCAGCGTGCTCATTTCCATCGGCGGCCGGTCGGAGGTAATCACAATCTGGTGGCCGGCCTCATAGAGATTGTTGAAGGTGTGGAAAAATTCGTTCTGCGTGGCCTGTTTACCGGCAATAAACTGGATATCGTCCACCAAAAACAGGTCGACGTTGCGGTATTTGCTGCGAAATTCCTCGCCGCTGCCCTCCTGGATGGCCTTGACCATCTGCACCGTGAAATCGTCGCCCTTGATATAGGCGATTTTCTTGGTGGGGTCCTTTTCCTGGATATACTGGCCGATCGCGCGCAGCAGGTGGGTCTTGCCCAGGCCGGAGTTGCCGTAGATAAACAGCGGATTGTAGGTCACGCCGGGATTCTCGGCGACGCTGACGGCGGCGGCGTGGGCAAAGCGGTTGGAGTTGCCGACGATAAAGTCGTCAAAGGTGTAGCCAGCGGTCTCCGGCAGGGAATTTTCTGCTTTTTTCTTGACCTCATAGTCCCGGATCTCGTCGCCGGAGAGCACCTGCAGCTCAAAATCCTGGGAAAAGAGCTCGCTCAGAGCCTCCTTGATGATGCTGCCGTAGCGCGTGGCAATGATATTTCCCTTGAATTCGTTGGGACTGTGCAGCACCAGACTGTTGCCGTCCAGACCGACGGGCGTGCAGTCGTCAAACCAGGTTTTCATGGCGGTCGGCGTCAGTTTGGCGGATAAAACGTCCAGAATGCTCTGCCAGATATCGTTGAGAGAATTCACAAAAAACACCTCTTTGGCGATAGTTTCCTTATCCTAACCATTATATCAAAATACCTGCCTGTTTGCAAGGGATTTGGAAGATCTAAATAATAATATAGTAGCCAAATGCGGCTAAAAGAAAACCTTGAGCAAAGGCTCAAGGTTTCAAATTTAAGAATCAAATTTCTCGGATCATCGGCTGCAGCTGTTGTCCCTCGAACGCGGCGGCGACGGTCTCGCCCAGCAGCGAAAAATCCGCCTGCAGCGAGCAAGGCTTTTTAATGGGATCATCCTGCCGGAAGGGTACAAAGTAGACGTTTTTGCGGTTCAGCAGACGCGCGATGTTCTCCGCCGAGCCGCTGAGTCCGTCGTTCGTGGAAAAGGCGATCACCAGAGGCTTTCCATTGCGCAGATGGGCTTTGGCTGCCATGGAAACACTGCTGTCCGTGAGGCCATGGGCAAGCTTTGCCAGGGTGTTGCCGGTGCAGGGCGCAATCAGCAGCGCGTCCATCGGCTCCTTCGGACCGAGTGGCTCGGCGTCACGGATGCTTGTCACGGGTTTGCGCCCTGTCAGCGCCTCCAGCCGGCGCAGATGTTCCTCCGCCGTGCCGAAGCGGCTGTCGGTGTGCGCGGCCGTTTCGCTCATGATCGGGATCAGATCATAGTCCTCCTTCAGACTTTCCGCCGCGGCGAACAGCGTCTCGTACGTACAATAGGAGCCGCAGAGCGCCAGCCCCAGTTTTTTCTTCATTCCCGTTCCTCCTTCATTGCCAGATCAAATTCCCGCCGCATCAGCTCCGCCGCCGACAGCGGCGCACTTCTGCCGGGCAGGCCGGGCGCCGCCAGACAGCGCAGCCCGAGGTTTTCCGCCAGATTCCGGTCATAACCGCCCGGCGCCGAGGCAAGCTCCAGAATCAGCGCCGTTTCCGGCAGACAGCAGAGAAAGTCCTCGCCGAGCACGCGCTCCGGCACCGTGTTGACCACAAAGTCATAATCGCCGTTCAGCGCGTCAAAGGACGCGGCGGCATAGCCCAACGCCTCCGCCTCCGCGCGCTGTTCCTCACGCCGGGCCGCCACCGTCACCCCGGCGCCCAGCGCCGATAGCTTGACGGCCAGCAGCCGTCCGATCCGGCCAAAGCCGCTCACCAGAACGCGGCTGCCGAACAGGCTGCGCTCGCTCTCCTGCAGCAGCAGACCGACGGTGCCCTCCGCTGTCAGCGCGGCGTTTCCGATCACAAAGCCGGGCCGCCGCATCCAGTCCACCAGCTGCACGCCGTGGGATGCGGCCCAAAGCCGCAGCTGCTCCGAAAAGGCCCCGCCGAACACCAGCTGACCGGGCCACAGCGCCTCCGTGACCTCCTCCATCCGGCAGGGCAGGCGGGCGTATGGCGCGTTCAGCAGCCCGCCCTTTTCGGCGGGGATGGGCAGGATCACCGCATCCGCGCCGTAGAGCGCGGCCTGCAGATGCTCACTGCGCGCCATTCCCTCCGGCAGCTCCGCCCGCTCCAGCGCATAGCTCCGCAGACGATCTCCCTCGCGCTGCAGCAGCCCAGCCAACAGCACCGAGCGGCGATCGCCGCCAATGACGGCAACTTTCACTCGCATCACCTCCAAACCATCGTATTCTTGTGGACAAGGGGCGGTGACTGTGCTAAAATGAGCGGGTACAATGCATTTTTATTCGACAGGAGGGAATAACAAATGAGCAGAGCAGACGAAATTTTTATTCAGAATTGTAAGGATATACTCGAAAACGGCATCTGGGATACCGATCGCGAGGTACGTCCCCGCTGGGAGGACGGCAGCCCGGCGCACACCATCAAAAAATTCGGCATTGTGAACCGCTATAACCTGGCCGAGGAGTTCCCCATCCTCACCATCCGCCGCACCTTCTGGAAGTCCGCCATCGACGAGCTGCTGTGGATCTGGCAGGCCAAGAGCAACAACGTCCACGAGCTGCGCACCCGCGTCTGGGATGCCTGGGCCGACGAAAACGGCTCCATTGGCAAGGCCTACGGCTATCAGCTGGGCGTCAAGCACCACTATCCCGAGGGTGACATGGACCAGGTGGATAAGGTGCTCTGGGACCTCAAGCACAATCCCGCCTCCCGCCGCATCATGACCAATATCTACACCTTCGCCGATCTGAGCGAAATGGCGCTCTATCCCTGCGCCTATTCGATGACCTTCAACGTCAGCGGCAACAAGCTCAACGCCATCCTGAACCAGCGCAGCCAGGACATGCTGGCCGCCAACAACTGGAACGTCGTGCAGTATTCCGTGCTGACGATGATGATCGCCCAGGTCACCGGCTTTGAGCCCGGCGAATTCGTGCACGTCATCGCCGACGCGCACATCTACGACCGCCATGTGCCCGCCATTGAGGAGATCATCAAGAACGAGCCCAAGCCAGCGCCGAAGTTCATCATCGACCCGAGCGTGGACGACTTCTACAAGTTCACCCGCGACAGCTTCAAGATGGAGGGTTACGAGTACTCCGAATTCAACGGGAAGATTCCCGTGGCGGTCTGAGCATGGACGCGATCGTAGCGGTCTATGCCGACTGGGGTATCGGCGACGGAGGCACCCAGCCCGTGGTGCTCAAGGCCGATCGCGCCCACTTCCGCGCCGTTACCGAGGGCGCGGCGGTGATCGTCGGGCGCCGGACGCTGGGCGATTTTCCCGGCGGAAAGCCTCTGAAGGGCCGGCAGAATCTCGTCGTCACCCGGCAGGACATCGACATCCCCGGCGCGCGCGTCGTCCATTCCACGGAGGAGGCGCTGGCGGCGGCCGAGGCGTACGAACGCTGCCTGGTGATCGGCGGAGCGAGTATCTATCGGCAGTTTTATCCCCACATCAAACGCGTTTATTTGACGAAAATTGATTTAGTTCCCCACTCAGACAGCTTTTTCCCCAATCTGGACGCCGATCCCTCCTGGGCTTGCATGGAGCGCGGCCCCTGGCTGGAGGAAGACGGCATCCGCTATCAGTTCTGCACCTATGAGAGAGTTTAGTGCTTGAACAGGCCGGGCGAATAATCGCCCGGCCTGTTTTTTATTTCTAAGTCAGAAGCACCAATTCCGTCCCGGGGTAATAATGCGCGAGGATCTCGGAATACGCCGCGCCCTGCTCGGCCATGACCTTGGCGCCGTACTGACTCATACCCACGCCGTGGCCGAAGCCCGTGACGGTAAAGACAAAAAGTCCGTCCTCCAGCCGGAGATCAAAGGCTGTGGAACGCAGCGAAAAGAGCCGCCGCAGCTCCGTGCCCTCAAAGCTCACGCCGCCGAGCGCGGCCTCCGCCACGCGGCCGCTCGCATCTCGCCGGATCTCGCCGATCCAGCCGTTGGCCGGTCCGGAAAAGTCCGCCTCCGGGTGCAGGGACAGCAGCGTGTCCCGGAAGTCGGTCGGCCAGCAGCTCACCGTGCTGACGTAATTGGGCACGTCCTCAGCCGTCTCCGGACTGGACACGCTGATGAGATAGGGCCGCGGGTTCCACACCTCGCCGCAGTCCTCGGTGGCCCCGGCGGAGGAGGAGTGAAAGGCGGCGAACACGGGCTCGTCCCCGTAGCAGAGGATTTGTCCGGCTGTTTCCTCCACGGCGGTGCGTATTTTGCGCGCTCTCGCCTCATAGTCGTCGCCCCAGCGTGCGCGCAGGCTCTCTTCGCTGAGCCAGGCCTGGCAGCAGCCGGGATCGGCGCAGACCGCCGCCTCGCCGTGCTTGTACGCCGAGGCGCTGCTGAGAGTGAAGGTTCGGGCCGCCACGGCCTGGGCCTTCAGCGCCTCTTCGGGAAAGGAGGCGGGCATCTCGGCGGCTACCACGCCGCAGAGATAGTCCTCCAGCGGAAGCTCCAGCGTCTCTTCCCCGGCCAGCAGCCGGATCGTATCCGGCAGCGGCGGCATCGACGGCGGCGCGGCGGGAGAGAGCGAGGGCAGGGGCAATGGCGACGGTGACGGCAGAGGCGAGACCGTCTCCGTCGGCGGGAGAAGCGGCGCTGCCACGGCGGTCGGCGACGATTGCGGCGCGGAGCGCGCCGCGGGCGGCTGCGGCAGCGCGATCGTCAGCACCAGCGCCAGCAAAGAGAGCAAAATCGTTTTCTTCATGCGTCGCCTCCCTTGACGAATTGGGGAAAGAAAGGTAAAATAAACAAACAGGCTCTGTGGGCTTGCTAATTCAAAATATGGGAACGAGAGTTTGAATATGCAGAACAAAGCTTTGGAAAATACGGTCTTTGTGCTGGCGGCCGGCGCCTTCGGCGTGTTCCTCCGCTGGCTGCAGCTGCAGTTGGCCTTTGATGAAAACGGCCTGTGCGGGCCGAGCGTGTTTAATGTCATCGTCCCGGTCTTTATCCTGATTGTGGCCTGGGTGCTCCGCCGCCGCATCGGCCAGACCCTGGATGTGCTGGCTTTGCCGACGGGCTTTCCTTCGGCACTGGGCAACGCCGGCCGTTTCTACGCCTTCCTGCGCTGGCTGCTGGGTGCGATCATGATCGGCGGCGGCGTGCTGATGATCCGCGGCAGCGAGGTGGAAAAGCTGGTCGTCATGCTGCGTCTGCTCGGCGGATTTGCCATCGTGAGCGGCATCTGCTTCCCGCTGTATCTGGGCTGGGCCAACCGGGAGATCAAAGCCCGGCAGAGAGGGCTTCTCTGTCTGCTCGGCCTGGCGCCGATCCTGCTCTTTGCGCTCTGGCTTGTCTATGACTATATGAACAACGCCATCAACAGCGTCGTCTGGGCCTTTTTGATCGAGGTGGCCACGGTCAGTACGCTGATGCTGGCCTTCTTCCGACTGGCTGGCTTTGCCTATGGGCAGGTTCAGCCGAAGAAAACGCTGTTCTGGCTGCAGTTTGGCATCTTTATGAGCCTGACGGTGCTGGCGGACGATCGCAGTACCGGCATGCAGCTGGTGTTCTTCTCCGCGGGCATGATGCTCACGCTGGCGGATTTCATTCTGCTGACCAAGCTGCGGGAGAAGACGGAGGAAGAAAAGGCCGACGAGAAACAGGCGCCGGAACCCTCCGACGGAGGCATCGAAAAACTGTAAAAAAGCGCCCGAACGGCACTTGAACCGAACCAAATTGTGCGGACAGCACAAAAAAGGCCCGTGATGTAGGCTATACAATTCAAGCAACGAACTGGCACCGCAACT
>CADCHN010000014.1 GCA_902801295.1 Oscillospiraceae bacterium
ACTGACACCGCTGGAATTGCGGTGCCAGTTCGTTGCTTGAATTGAATAAACCTACATCAGGGCCTTTTTTGTGCTGTCCGCACAATCTGGGGCTGTTCAATGCAACAGTCTTTTTTGTTAGGTCATGAACTTGTCGATGGCCTCGTTCAGGGCCGTGAGCTGGTCGGAATCTCCGGCGCTCACGTCGTCGAGGCAGTGCTCGAGATGGTCCTTCAGGATCACCTTGGCGGTGCTGTTCAGCGCCGAGCGCACCGCGGCCAGCTGCACCAGCACCTCCGTGCAGTCGCGTCCGTCCTCCACCATGCGTTTGACAGACTCGAGATGGCCGATCGCGCGGGAGAGCCGGTTGAGAACCGCCTTGGTCTGGGTATGCGTATGGCCGTGCGCGTGCCCGTGGTCGTGGTCATGCCCGTGCTCGTGCACGTGGGCGTGGACGAGCCCGTCGCCGTGGTCGTGGCAGTAGATTTCTTCGTCTTCGATGTGCATGTCTGTGCCTCCGGGACTTTGCTTTTCAATAAAATATACCGCATTTTTCGCCGTCTGGCAAGCCCCCCGGGGGGATACGGGCGCGGTCAGGCAAACGCGGCGACCCAGGAGCGGAGAATGGCGAGCGCCTCGGCCTCCGGTGTTTCGTTCAGGTCGAGGATGCGCGTGTCGGGGTCGGAGGCAAGGCTCGCGCGCAGGCGCTCGGTTTGCTGGGTCATGCGCTCGCCGAGGCCGAAGAGCTGCCGCCAGGCGTCAGCCTCCTCGGGGGTCTTGAGGGCGCCGATCAGCGGCAGAGTGCTCTGCAGCAGCGCCTCCAGCGCCTCGCGAAACTGCGGGATCAGCGTTTCATAGCCGCCGATCTCGTCCAGTACGGCGAAGGGGTAGAGCGCCGCCTCCCGCAGCAGCTCCGCGCCGAAGACGCGGAACACCTCGTTGTCCCGCTGCGGCGGCCAGCTGCGGCAGTCGAGAAAGCGGCGGGAGGGGAGACCCTCTACGCCTGCGGCCGCGGCGGCGGGGCGCAGCGCGTAGCCCTCGGCATAGCCCGATTCGCCGGACTCGGCGGCGATGACGAAGCCGCCCGCCCAGGCGAGTTTCTCATGCAGCGCCTCGCGGATCAGGCGGGAACGGGTTTCCTCCTCCGATCCGGTGAGAAAAATGCGTTTTTCCACAGTGATCACCTCTTGCACCCAGTATACACCGGAGCGGGCAAAATGCGCAAGCGGCGGAATTTGGACAGAGGGTCGCGGAATATGCTGTTTCGAGGTGACGAATATGATCGAAACGGCGCTTACTCTGCTGATGCACTCGCTCTGGCTTTTCCTGCGCATCGCCCCGGGCGGCAGCTTTCCCCGGCCGCTCAGCCGCGCGGAGGAGCAGGACTGTCTCGAGCGCTGGGCGGCGGGGGACACGGAGGCGCGCAACACCCTCATCGAGCACAACCTGCGCCTCGTGTCCCACATCCTGAAAAAATACTACGCGCAGGCCGACGACATGGAGGATCTGCTCTCGATCGGTACGATCGGGCTCATCAAGGGCGTGGACAGCTACCGCCCGGACAAGGGCGTGCGGCTGTCGAGCTACTGCAGCCGCTGCGTGGAAAACGAGGTGCTGATGTACTTCCGCTCCCGGCGAAAGAGCCAGGGGGATCTGAGCCTCTCGGACGCGCTGGAGGGCGACGAGGACGGCAGTCTCTCGATCCTCGACGTGCTGGCCGACGAGGAGGACATGGCCGAGCGCGTCGGTGAGCGCGAGCTTTGCGCGCAGCTGCTCGCCCTGATCGACCGCGTGCTCACCGAGCGCGAGGCGCGGGTCATCCGCCTGCGCTACGGTCTGGGCGGAGGGGAGGCGCTGACGCAGCAGCAGACCGCCGAGCAGATCGGCGTCAGCCGCAGCTACATCTCGCGTATCGAAAAGCGCGCGCTGGAAAAGCTGCGCGCGGCGCTCGAGGGGGAGGGAGGGAATTGACAGGGTTTTCATTCCAATGATATAGTGTAGAAAAAACAAAACGGAGGACGGAACCGTGGACGGAGAGATGGGGCGCCTGCGCGGGGAGATCGACCGCGTGGACACAGAGCTGGTAAGGCTTTTGAACGAGCGGCTGAGGCTGGTGGACGCAATCGGTGCGATCAAGCGTGAACGAGGGCTGCCGGTACGCGATGAGGCGCGCGAGGCGGAGCTGCTGGCACGTATCCGCGCGCAGGCGGGGGAAAACGCCGCCGAGGCCGAGGCAGTCTATCAGATGATCCTGCTGATCAGCCAGGAGCGGCAGCGGCATACTTGAATTTCAGGCGTGCGCGTGATATAATTAACAAAAAACAGCGAAGAAAGGGGAGCTGAGCGTGAATTTGAGGAAACTGGGGCTTGTGTTTCTCGCGATAGCTCTCTGCGTGGGCATCGTGATCCTGATGCAGGTGCGCACCGAGCGCAGCGAGGAGATCGTCATGCCCGGCGCGAAGGACGGCAAGACCACGGTCGTCAAGCGCGACCTGCTGCCCGACCCGAACGTGACACCGGAGCCGGAGGACGACGGTGTCGTCTGGCCGGATCTGACGCTGCAGGAGATGCTGGAGAGTGAAAACCGCCAGTACGCCATCGTCAACGACAAAAACCTGCTCTCCGCCGCCTTTCAGCCGGACTGCGACAAGGTTTCCGGCACCAACAACCAGCTCTTTGAGAAGTCCGCCCTGCCTTATCTTGAGGCCCTGCTGCAGGATTTGCGCGACCACGGCTTTACGCCCTACGTCGCCGGCGCCTACCGTACCTACTCCTTCCAGGAGAAGCTGTTTAACGGCAAGGCCAGCCAGATCGCCGCGGGCATGACGCCGCCGGTGGACGATTACCTCGACCCGCGCTATCAGGAGGCCGTCGCGGTCGCGCGCACCATTACGGCCTACCCCGGCAGCAGCGAGCACCAGCTCGGCCTCGGCGTGGATATCCTCGACCGGCAGAGAAGCTGGCTGGACTACAATTCCATGAACCAGGACTTCTTCGCCTATCTCGACTCCATCTGCGCCGATTACGGCTTCATCAAGCGCTATCCCAGCAACAAGCTGCCGCTGACGGGCTGGGATGAGCCCTACCACTACCGCTACGTCGGCGTGGAGGCCGCGACCTTCATCATGGAGCACGGCATCTGCTACGAGGAATTTTACGCGCATTACGATCCCGAATTTACATTTTGATCCGTTTCGGCAGGATTCCGCGGAGTCCTGCCGAAAAAAATGCTTGCATTGCGCTTCCATCGGTGGTATAGTTACACAGTAAGGATTATGGTATTGTCAGAGTGGGTCTCGGCCCACTCTTTTTTACGAACTGTTTGACCAAGACAAATGATGGAAGTGAGACATGATGAGTAAACTGACCGACCGCATTACAGAGCTGGCCCGGCCCCATGTGGAGGCCGAGGGCTGCAGCCTCTGGGACGTGGAATATGTCCGCGAAGCGGGCACCTGGTACCTGCGCCTGTTCATCGACAAGGAGGGCGGCGTGTCCATCGACGACTGCGAGCGCATCAGCCGCCGGCTCGACCCGGTGCTCGACGAGGAGGACCCCATCACCGACAGCTATGTGTTCGAGGTGGGCTCCGCCGGCGCCGACCGGGAGCTCAAGCGCCCCGGCGACTTCGAGCAGTTCATGGGCAGCGAGGTGGATGTGAAGCTCTACCAGCCCGTGGACGGCAGCAAGCTCTACACCGGCACGCTCTGCGGCTATGAGGACGGCCGCGTGAGCATCACCTGCGGCAAAACGGGCCGCAGCTTTGACAAATCACAGCTCGCGCAGGTTCGACTGCACGTAAAGATCAGCTAAGAGATAAGGGGTAAGAGACAATGAACGCAGAATTTTTCCAGGCTATTGAGGATATCGAAAAAGAAAAGGGCATCCCCCGCGGCTATATGTACGACAAGATCCGCCAGGCCATGCTGGCCGCCTTCCGCCGCGACAATCCCGAGTGCGAGGATAACGTCGAGGTGCTGATGGACGAGGACAAGAAGACCATCGAGATGGTCGTGTACAAGACCGTGACCGAGGACGTCAGCGATCCCAGCCACGAGATCAATCTCGAGGCCGCCAAGAAGGTCAGCCGCCGCGCCAAGCTCGGCGATCTGCTGCCCGTCCCCGTGGACACCAAGAAATTCGGACGCATTGCCGCCCAGGCCGCCAAGCAGATCGTTACCCAGGGCATCCGCGAGGCCGAGCGCGGCATCGTCTATGAGCAGTTCACCTCCAAGGAGCACGAGATCCTCACCGGCGTCGTGTCCCACATTGAGCCGCGCAACGGCGCCGTCTCCATCCGCATCAGCTCCAACAGCGAGTTTACCGAGGCCATGCTCTCGCCCAACGAGCGCATCAAGACCGAGGAGCTGAAGGAAGGCGACCGCATCAAGGTCTATGTGGTCGAGGTGCGCAACTCCACCCGCGGCCCCCAGGTGCTCATCAGCCGCACCCACCCGGGCCTGGTCAAGCGCCTGTTCGAGCTCGAGGTGCCCGAAATCTACGACGGCACCGTGGAAATCAAGTCCATCGCCCGCGAAGCCGGCAGCCGCACCAAGATGGCCGTGTGGTCGGCCGATCCCAACGTCGATCCGATCGGCGCCTGCGTCGGCCCCAAGGGCGGCCGCGTGGCCAGCATCGTCGACGAGCTCGGCGGCGAGAAGATCGACATCGTCAAGTTCAGCGAGCAGCCCGAGGAGTACATCGCTGCCTCCCTGTCGCCCTCCGAGGTGCTCAGCGTCACCATGCTCGAGGACGGCAAGAGCTGCCGCGTCGTCGTGCCGGACAGCCAGCTGTCGCTGGCCATCGGCAAGGAGGGCCAGAACGCCCGTCTGGCCGCCAAACTCACCGGCTACAAGATCGACATCAAGCCCCAGAGCGAGGCATAAAAAAACAAAACCGAAGCCCAGCGAAGCGGGTTCGGTTTTGAGAGGACGAGCAGCGAAGTGAGCGAGCTTTCCCGCCTGCGGGGAAGCGAGACGATACGGAGCTTGCGAGGACCACATCAAGCCCCAGAGCGAGGCCTGATCAGTCTTCATTATTCAGAAAGGCGGTCGAGACCATGCAAAAGAAAATACCGATGCGGCAGTGCCTCGGCTGCCGGGAACAGAAAGCGAAAAAAGACCTGATCCGGGTCGTGAGGTCCCCGGAGGGAGCGATCAGCCTGGACTTCCGGGGCAAGGCCTCCGGCCGCGGTGCCTACGTCTGCCCGCAGGCCGACTGCCTGAAAAAGGCGATCCGCGCCAGGGCGATCGAGCGCGCGCTCGGCTGCCAGATCCCGGCGGAGGTCTATGACGAATTACAGAAACAGATGGAGGCCGGGGAATGAAGGAAAAAGCCCTGAAACTGCTCGGCCTGATGCGCAGGGCCAACGCCATCCAGCCCGGGGAGGACCGGACGGGCGACGCGGTGCAGGCGGGCAGGGCCAAGCTCCTGCTGCTCTCGTCCGACGCCGCGGACAATGCCCGCCGCCGGGCCGAGCACCTGGTGAACGGTCGGCGCGCGCAGCTCGTCGAGCTGCCCTTTGACCGGGGCGAGCTCGGGGAGGCGCTGGGGCTCGGCGGCTGCTCGATGGCGGCCGTGACCGACCTCGGCTTTGCCGGCGCGCTGACGGAGCTGCTCGCGGCCATCGACCCGGAGCGCTACGCAGAGCTTGCGGCGGAGACCGATCGGCGCCGCAGCAAGGCGCAGCGGCGGAAACAAGAGACAGAGGCCCTGAAAAGGAATGAGAGGAACGGAAAAAGGAGGACGAACGGATGAGTATGATGAAATATCGCGTGCATGAGGTGGCCAAGGATTTCGGCGTGGGATCGAAAGTGATCTCCCAGATCCTGACCGACTATATCGCGCCTCCTAAGAATCATATGCAGGTACTGGAGACTCCGGAGCTGGACGTGATTTTTGAGTACATGACCCAGCACAACCAGGTGGCGAGCCTGGAGGAGGTCTTTCAAGTCACGCCCAAGGAGCAGCCCGCGCCGAAGAAGGAAGAGCCGAAGGCGGAAGCCGCTCCCGCGCAGGGCAAGAGCGCGCCCGCGAAGGGCGACAGCAAAGCCAAGGCGCCCGCCGCCCCGGCGCAGAGCGCGCCGCAGCCCCAGGCCCAGCAGCCGAAGGCCGAGAAAAAGGACAAACCCCACACGCCGCGCCAGGTCGCGGAAAAGCGCGTGGTAGACACCCGCGGCGGCGCGGCCGTGAACATCGAGAAGTACAACGAGAAGTTTGAGGACCTGGCGGGCGACAAGGCCGCCAAGCCCGGCATGCAGCGCGGCAACAAGGAGAAGTTCACCAACAAGAACAAGCAGCGCCAGGCTGCCCAGCCCTCCAACAAGCGCCGCCAGGAGGAGCGCGACAAGATGCAGAAGCTGCATCTGGAAATCGCCAAGAAGCAGCCCGTCAAGGTCGAGATCCCCGACGAGATCTCCGTGGGCGAGCTGGCCTCCCGCATGAAGAAGACGGCCGCCGAGGTCATCAAGCAGCTCTTCAAGCTGGGCGTCTTTGCCTCCGTGTCCGAGGTCATCGACTATGACACCGCCGCCCTGGTCGCCATGGAAATGGGCTGCAAGGTCGAGCGCGAGGTCATCGTTACGGTGGAGGAGCGCCTCATCGACGACCACGTGGACGCCGAGGAGGATCTGCAGCCCCGCGCCCCGGTCGTGGTGGTCATGGGCCACGTCGACCACGGCAAGACATCCCTGCTGGACTACATCCGCCACGCCAAGGTCGCGGCGGGCGAGGCCGGCGGCATCACCCAGCACATCGGCGCCTACACCGTGGACATCAACGGCAGCCCGATCACCTTCCTCGACACCCCGGGCCACGAGGCCTTCACCTCCATGCGCGCCCGCGGCGCCATGGTTACGGATATCGCCATCCTGGTGGTCGCCGCGGACGACGGCATCATGCCGCAGACCGTGGAGAGCATCAACCACGCCAAGGCCGCCAACATCCCCGTCGTCGTCGCCATCAACAAGATGGACACCGTCGGCGCCAACCCCGAGCGCATCAAGCAGCAGCTGACTGAGTACGACCTCGTCAGCGAGGAGTGGGGCGGCGACACGATCGTCTGCCCGATTTCCGCCAAGACCGGCATGGGCATCGAGAACCTGCTCGAAAACCTGGTCGTTCTGGCCGAGGTGCAGGAGCTGCGCGCCAACCCCAACCGCGCCGCCAAGGGCACCGTCATCGAGGCGCGCCTGGACAAGGGCCGCGGCCCGATCATGACCGTCCTCGTGCAGAACGGCACCCTGAAGCTCGGCGACATCATCATCGCCGGCACCGCCGTCGGCCGCGTGCGCACGATGATCAACGACAAGGGCCAGCGCGTCACCGAGGCCGGTCCCTCCACCCCGGTGGAGATCTCCGGCATGAGCGAAGTGCCCAGCGCGGGCGATACCTTCAACGCCGTGAACGACGAGCGCATGGCCAGAGAACTGGCCGAGGAGCGCCGCGTCGCCGCCCAGAACCAGACCCTCGGCACCGCCAAGAAGGTCAGCCTGGAGGATCTGTTCAGCCAGATCCAGGCCGGCGAAATGAAGACCCTGAACCTCATCGTCAAGGCGGACGTGCAGGGCTCGGCCGAGGCGGTCAAGAGCTCGCTGGAGAAGATCTCCAACGAGGAGGTGCGCGTCAAGGTCATCCACAGCGCCGTCGGCGCGATCAACGAGAGCGACGTCATGCTGGCCGCCACCTCCGGCGCCATCATCGTCGGCTTCAACGTGCGCCCGGACAACGCCGCGCGCGACAGCGCCGCCCGCAGCAAGGTGGATATGCGCATGTACCGCGTCATCTACGACTGCATTGAGGAGATCGAGTCGGCCATGAAGGGCATGCTCGCGCCGAAGTTCAAGGAGGTCGTCATCGGCCACGCCGAGGTGCGCGAGACCTACAAGGTCTCCAAGGTCGGCACGGTCTGCGGCTGCTACTGCACGGACGGCAAGATCCAGCGCGGCTGCGAGGTGCGCGTGCTGCGCGACAACATCGTCATCCACGAGGGTGAGCTGGCATCTCTGCGCCGCTTCAAGGACGACGTGAAAGAGGTCGCCTCCGGCTACGAATGCGGCATGCAGGTCGAGAAATTCAACGACATCAAGGTCGGCGACGTGATCGAGTGTTTTATCATGGAGCAGATCAAGGTATAATAGTTTTTAGAATTCAGTTTTTAGTTTTCAGACGGGCGCGGGTATCCCGCGCCCGAAGCACAACAGTGATTATCGATAAAATATGAAATCAAAGCGGTGTCGCGGGGGGAGCGCGAGGGGGCATGGCCCGCCTCGCGTTTCGATCATCCGCCGTCCGAAAAAGACCGGTGGCTCGGGCTTTTTCGGGTAAAGGCATTTTGACGGGTCAAAATGCCCGGCGGCAGCAGCGCCGTCAAACAGTTCGTAAGAACTGATTGACAAGCTGCGCGGGTATCCCGCGCCCGGTTTTTACAGGAGGAACAACTATGCCTTCCAACAAACTGGCAAGAACCAACGACGATATCCAGCGCGTGCTGGCCGCGAAGCTCCGGGAGATCAAGGATCCCCGCGTGCAGCAGGGCATGATCAGCGTCACGCGCGTCGAGACCACCGGCGATCTGCGCTACGCCAAGGTGTGGCTGAGCGTGCTGGGGCTCGAAAACGAAAAAGAGTTCCGCCGCGGGCTCAAATCCGCCGCCGGCTGGCTGCGGCATGAGCTGGGGCAGAGCCTGGAGCTGCGCTACACGCCGGAGCTCGTGTTCGAGGTCGACCACAGCATCGAGTACGGCGCGCACATCAGCCAGGTGATCCAGTCGCTGGACATCCGGCCCGATGAGGACGAGAGCAATGAACGCTGAACAGTGCGCCGCGCTGCTGCGCGAGCACGACCGCATCCTGCTCGTCACGCACTATAACCCCGACGGGGACACCGTGGCGAGCGCCTCCGCGCTGTGCTCGGCGCTGCGGCGGCAGGGAAAGACCGCCTATCTCTATCCGAACGACCAGATTGGCTCGCGGCTGCGCGCCTACGCGGGGCAATTCTTCGCCCCGGAGGGCTTTACGCCGGACTACACGGTGACGGTGGATGTGGCGACGGAAAAGATGTTCGCCCGCGGCTTTGCGGGGAAGGTCGATCTCGCGATCGACCACCACCCGACGAACTCCCACTACGCCGCGGCCGAGTGCATCGACGACAAACGCGCCGCCTGCGGCGAGATCGTGCTGAAGATCATCCGCGCGCTGGGCGGCTTTGTCACGAAGGAGGAGGCGGACATGCTCTATGTCGCCCTCTCCACCGACTGCGGCTGTTTCCAGTACGCCAACACCGACGCCCATGCCTTCCGCACGGCGGCGGAGCTGCTGGAGCTCGGCGCGGACAACGCGGACATCAACCAGGTCTTTTTCCGCCAGGTCTCCCCGGCGCGGCTCAAGCTGGAGGGCATGATCTACAGCGCCATGCGCTTTTACCGCGAGGGCCGGATCGCCGTGAACCTCATCACGCAGCAGATGCTGCGCGAGACCGGCGTGACGGAGGAGGAGCTCGACGATATCGCGGGGCTCGTCGGCCGCGCCCGGGGTCACCGGGTCGGCATCACGATCCGCGAAAATCCGGACGGAACCAGCAAAATCTCTGCCCGCTGCGGGCCGGACTTTGACGTGAGCGCCCTGTGCGCGCGCTTCGGCGGCGGCGGACACAAGATGGCCGCCGGCTGCAACATCCAGGCGCCTCCTGAGCAGGCCTGCGAGCTGCTGCTGCAGGCCATCGAGGAACTGTGGGCATGAACGGCATTTTGCTGATCGACAAGCCCGCCGACTGGACGAGCAGCGACGTGGTGGCCAAGCTCCGCGGCGTACTGCACGAAAAGCGCATCGGCCACGCCGGCACCCTCGACCCGATGGCGACGGGCCTGCTGGTGCTCTTTGTCGGGCGGGCGACCCGCGCCTGCTCCTTCGCCGAAGCGGAGGACAAGGAATATCGCGCCGTGCTGCGCCTGGGGCTCACGACCGACACGCAGGATGTGACCGGCCGCGTGCTGCGCGAATGCGACGCTTCCTCCGTCACGGAGGAAGCGCTGCGCGAGGCGCTGGCGCGCATGACCGGCCAGATCGAGCAGATCCCGCCGATGTACTCTGCCATCAAGCAGGGCGGCAAAAAGCTCTACGAGATCGCCCGGCGCGGCGGGGAAGTGGAGCGGAAGCCCCGCTCCATCACCGTTTACCGCCTGGATCTGACCGGACGAGACGGGGAGGACTGGGTGCTGGATATCAGGTGCTCCAAGGGCACCTATGTGCGCACGCTCTGCCACGATATCGGCGAAATGCTGGGCTGCGGCGGCTGCATGAGCGCGCTGCGGCGCGTGCGCGCGGGCACTTTTTCCGTGCAGCAGGCGCACACGCTGCCTGCGGTGATCGCCGCGGCGGCGGAGGGCCGTGCCGAAGAGCTTCTGCTGCCGCTCGACGGCCTGTTTGCCGCGCACCCGGCCCTGACCGTCGGCGCGGAGGCCGAGCGGCGCATCCGCTGCGGCAACGAGGCGGCGCTGCCCGAGGTGCCGGACGGCGTCTTTCGCGTCTACGGCGAAAGCGGCGCCTTTCTCGCCCTCGCCCGCACAGAGGCGGGCGTTCTGACTACGATCAAGAGCTTTTTCGAGGTATAGATATGTCGCAGACCAAACGGGCCATCGCCCTCGGCTTTTTCGACGGAGTACATATCGGGCACGCGGCGCTGCTGAACAAGACCAAGCAGCGCGCCGCCGAGATCGGCGCCATGCCCTCGGTGCTGTCTTTCGACGTGCACCCGGACACGCTGGTATTTCATAAGGACGTGCCGCTCATCAACAGCGCCATCGGGCGCGAGGAGATCATCCGCCGCTGCTTCGGCATCGAAAACGTGGTGTTCATCCATTTCAACCAGCATGTGATGCGCATGCCCTGGCGGGATTTCGCCGACTCGGTGATCGACGAGCTGCAGGCCGCCTGGATCGTCGTCGGCCACGACTTCAGCTTCGGCTACCGCGGCGAGGGCACGGCCGAGCGCCTGCGCGGCTACTGCGCCGAACGCGGCGTCGGCTGCGACGTGATCGAGGCCGTGACGCTCGACGGGCGCATCGTGAGCTCCACCTACATCCGCACGCTCATCGAGCGCGGCGAGATGGAGGAGGCCGCGCGCTACCTCGGCCACCCGCACACCCTGGCAGACACCGTACATTCCGGCTACCACCTCGGCTCCAAGCTCGGCGCACCGACCATCAACATGTTCTTCCCGGACGGGGTGCTGGTGCCGCGCCACGGGGTCTACGCCGCGCGGGTCTTTCTCGAAAACGGCGAGAGCTACATGGCCGTCACCAATGTCGGCGTGCGGCCCACGGTCAGCGAGGGCGGCCGCGTGAGCGTGGAGAGCCACCTGCTCGACTACGAGGGCAACCTCTACGGGCGTCAGGCGCGCGTGGAATTCCACGCCTTCCTGCGCGAGGAGACGCGCTTTCCGGACCTTGCGGCGCTCTCGGCCCAGATCCGGCGCGACGCGGCGGACGCGAGGGCCTGGTTTGCCGCCCACGAACAGGCAGAAAGCACAAATACACGGTAAAAAACGGATAAATACGACTGGAAACGCACCGTTTTGTACAAAAAGCAAAACGGTGCGTTAATTTGTTGACAGAATACAAAAAAGGTGTTAGACTCCATAGTGGCTCGAGATGAGCGATGAACGCTCATCCGGGCGAAAATATGGAATTGGGAGAATGAAAATGAAAAAAATTCTTGCAGTTACCCTTCTGGTCGCCATGGTTCTGGCTCTGGCCGCCTGCGGCGCTCCGAAGACCGCCGAGTATAAGCTCGGCATGGGCATCAGCCTGAACATGGACAGCTCCAAGACCGCCAACGCACAGGTCGACGCCTGCTGCGCCGCCGTCGTTCTGGACAAAGACGGCAAGATCGTCGCCGCCCGCATTGACGTCGCTCAGAACAAGATGGACGTGACCGACGGCCAGGTTGACACCGCCGCCACCTTCCTCACCAAGCTCGAGAAGGGCGACGACTACAATATGGTCAAGTACTCCGACGCCACCCACGAGTGGTATGAGCAGGCTGCCGCGTTCGAGCAGTACGTCGTCGGCAAGACCGGCGCCGAGGTCGCCGCAATGGAGACCGTCGTGAACGAAGAAGGCCATGCCGTTACCACCGACGAGACCCTGTACGCCTCCTGCTCCATCTCCATCAGCGAGTTCCAGGAAGCCATTGCCAAGGCCTGCGAGGACGCGCAGGGCCAGACCTTCACCTCTGACGGCAACTTCAAGCTCGGCCTCGCCATCAACTCCACCGCTGCCGAGTCCAAGGCCGCTACCGCCGAGGAAGACGGCGTTGTGAAGATGTACAGCGAGTTCGGTGCTGTCGTTGTCGGCGCCGACGGCAAGATCATCACCGCTCTGACCGACGCGACCCAGCCCCAGATCAAGATCAACGCCGCCGGCGAGATCGTTGAGACTGCGTTCAAGGGCACCAAGCGCGAGCTGAAGGAAGACTACAACATGGTCGCCTACTCCAACGCCACCCTCGAGTGGTACCAGCAGGCCAAGAACTTCGTCGACTTTGCCGCCGGCAAGACCGCCGATGAGCTGCAGAACGTCGAGACCAAGGTCAATGACGAAGGCCACACCGTCTTCGCCGACGAGGCTCTGTACGCCAGCGTTTCCATCAGCATCGACGGCATGACCGCCGTCCTGGTCAAGGCCGTGAATAACGCCCGCTAAATCCGGGTAAAAAAACATAGGGGATGAACGGTTTGCGATTAGCGAAACAAACCTGGGCGATCCTCCTGCTCCTGGCGCTGCTGCCGGCCGTGGCCGGCTGCGGGCTGCGGGGTGCGGAGAGCGCCGCGCCCGAGGCCAATGAGCCGAAGGGCAAGGTGTACTATACCTATTTCGATACCGTCTCCTATGTATACGACTATGCAGGAGATTCGGCAGAACGGTTTGACGACCGTTCTGCCGAAGTTTCGCATATCCTGAAAGAATATCACGAGCTGTTCGACATCTACCACGAGTATTCGGGCGTGACGAACCTCTGCTCGCTCAACAAGGCCGCAGGAGGCGAGGCGATTTCCCTCGACCCGCGGCTGATCGACTTTCTGCTGGACGCGCGGGAGATGTATGATACGACCGGCGGCGAGATGAACGTGATGCTCGGCGCGGTGCTGCGCCTCTGGCACGACTGCCGCGAGGCGGCCTCCGCCGACCCCGAGCACGCCGCCATCCCGAGCGAGGCGCAGCTGAGGGAAGCCGAAAAGCACACCGGCATCGAGCTGCTGGAGATCGACGTCGAGCAGGGCACCGCGCGCATCAGCGATCCGCTGGCGTCCATCGACGTGGGCGCGCTCGGCAAGGGCTATGCCGTTGAACGCGCGGCGGAATACCTCGAGGCCGAGGGGGCCGCGGGCTATGTGCTCAACGTCGGCGGCAACATCCGCTGCATCGGCACGCGGCCGGACGGCAGCGGCTGGGTCACGGCCATCCGCAACCCGGACAGGGCTGCCGAGGACTTCGCCCTGCGCATCAACATTCAGGACACGGCCTGCGTGACCTCCGGCGTCTACGAGCGCTATTTCACGGTGGACGGCCAGCGCTACCACCACATCATCGACAAGGATACCCTCTATCCGGCGGCGTTTTACGAATCGCTGACGGTGATTACCAAAGACAGCGGCCTGGCGGACGCGCTGTCCACGGCGCTGTTCTGTATGCCCTGGGACGAGAGCGCGGCGCTCGCGGAGAGCATGGAGGGCGTGGAGGCGCTGTGGGTCTTCCCGGACGGGGAGCAGCGCAGCACCGGCGGCTTTGCCGCCTACGCGCCGGAGCCGTAACAAAGCACGAGTATCTCAAATGCGAAACCTTGTTTCGCATTTGAAATTATAAAGGAGGCGGGAGAGCTTGAGAAAAAACATCTCGACCCTGAAATTACCCCACTATAAAAGCACGGCCGGCTGTGCCGCCGTGCGCATCCCGGTACCCAAAGAGGTACTGCTTCCCGTATCGCCGATGAACTCCCACTCGGCCACGGCGGCCGAGCCTGTGGTGCAGGTCGGCGACCACGTCCGCGTCGGGCAGCTGATCGCCAAGGAAAAGGACCGCGGCAGCTCGGACATCCACGCTTCGGTCTCCGGCACGGTCAAGGCCATCGAAACCTGCGCCCAGGGCGGACGCAAGTCCGTTGCGATCCGCATCGAGAGCGACGGCAAAATGGAAAAATACCCCGATCTGCCGATCCCGCAGCCCACGAATCTGGATGAGTTTCTGGAATGCGTGCGCCTGAGCGGCGCGGTCGGTCTGGGCGGCGCGGCCTATCCCGTGTGGGCCAAGCTCTCCGCCGCGCAGAAAAACCACATCGGCACCGTGCTCATTAACGGCGCCGAGTGCGAGCCCTTCATCACCAGCGACCACCGCGCCATGCTCGAGTGCGGCGCGCTCGTCAAGAAGGGCGTGGAGCTCCTGAAGCAGTTTTTGGGCAGCGAGGAATTCATCTTCGGCATCGAGAAGAACAAGCCCGACGCCATCGAGGCGATGAAGGCGCTCTTTGCCGACGACCCGGCCGTCAAGGTGCTGGAGCTCAGCAGCGTGTATCCCCAGGGCGCCAAGCAGGTGCTGCTCTATAACGCCACCGGCAAGGTGGTGAAGAAGGGCGAGCGCCTGGCAAGCCTCGGCGTCATTATCATCAACGTCTCCTCACTGATCAAGATGGCGGAGTACTTCGTCACAGGCATGCCCATGGTGGAGCGCATCATCACCGTGGACGGCAGCGCCGTCAGGGAGCCGAAGAACCTGATCGTGCCGATCGGCGTCTCCGTGCGCGACCTCGTGGAGGCCTGCGGCGGGCTGAAGGACGAGCCCGGCAAGATCCTCTTCGGAGGCGCGATGATGGGCAAGACCCAGGAGTCGCTGGATGCGCACATCCTCAAGGCGACCAACGCGGTCGTCATCATGAACCGGAAGGACGCCGAAAAGGTCGAGCCCTCGCCCTGCATCCACTGCGGACGCTGCGTGGCGGTCTGCCCGCTGGGGCTGAACCCGACGGCCTTTGACCGGGCCATGCAGGTCGAGGACGAGGACAAGCGCGCCGCCATCCTGACGAAGGAACAGGTCAAGGTGTGCATGGAGTGCGGCTGCTGCAGCTACGTCTGCCCGTCCCACCGCCCGCTGTCTGCGAACAATACCGCCGCGATCGGCTTCATCCGGGGCTGGGAGCGCGCGCACAAGGAAGGAGGGAAGTAAGGCATGAATACACCCATCATGGGCGCCGGCCCTCATATTCACGGCAAGGATAACAGCCGCCGGATCATGCTCGACGTGATCATCGCGCTGCTTCCCGCCGCCGTCGCCGCGGTGGTCCTCTACGGCCTGCCGGCCCTGTGGATCATCCTCGCCTGCGTGGTCAGCGCGGTCGCGGCCGAGTTCCTCTTCAATCTCTGCACCGGCAAGGCGCAGTCTGTCGGCGACCTGAGCGCCGTCGTGACCGGCCTGCTGCTCGCCCTGAACCTGAGCGCCAAGGTGCCGCTCTGGCAGTGCGTACTCGGCTCTGTGTTCGCCATCGTGCTCGTCAAGTGCGCCTTCGGCGGCATCGGCCGGAACTTCGCCAACCCCGCCATCACCGCCCGCGTCTTCCTGCTGGCGGCCTTCAGCTCCACCGTCGCCGGCGGCGCCTTCCCGAAGGCGGTCGACGCGGTGTCCTCCGCCACGCCCCTGGAGCTCATCGGCGTGGAGGGAGCGGAGCTTCCGAGCCTCGCGGACATGTTCCTCGGCCTGCGCGGCGGCGCCATCGGCGAGGGCTGCATCCTGGCCCTGCTGCTGGGCTTTGCCTACCTGCTCGTCCGCCGCGTGATCCGCTGGCAGATCCCGGTGATCTTCGTCGGCACTGTGTTCGTGCTGTCCCTGATCGCCACCGGCAGCCTGACGGCCGCTACATATGAGATCCTCGCCGGCGGCCTGGTGCTCGGCGCCGTGTTTATGGCCACCGACTACAGCACCACGCCCATCACCTTTGAGGGCAAGCTCCTCTTCGCGCTGGGCTGCGGCATCATCACCTTTGTGATCCGCTTCTTCTGCGCCTATCCCGAGGGCGTGTCCTTCTCCATCCTGTGCATGAACATTCTCGCGCCCTGGCTCGAGAGATGGACGCGCAGAAAGCCGCTGGGAGGTGAATGAAATGAATAAAACGATTCGTTCCATCCTCTGCCTCGTGCTGCTGCTGGCCGTGATGCTCGGCGCCACCTGGGGCGTCAACACCCTGACCGCTCCGATCGTCGAGGCCAACGCCAAGGCCTTGCTGGGCGACGCGGTGCTGATCTATGACGCCGCCGACCCTGCCGCCTCCGCGCTCGCCGTCACGGCCGACACCGTGCAGAGCGTCTACAAAGACGAGACCAAGCAGCTCTATACCCTTGACCTCAGCACCAGCGAGGGCTATTCCCACGGCCCGATCGACCTGAAGCTGAAGGTCGACTTCGAGGGCAAGATCGCGTCCCTGGAGCTCGTGCAGAGCGCCGACGACAAGGATCTCGGCGAGGACTTCCTGCCGAGCTTTGCCGGCCAGGACTCCGCCCTCGGCGGCGTGGAGCTGGTCGCAGGCGTGACCTTCTCCTCCTCCGCCATCCGCAATGCCGTGTCCGACGGCATGAACACCCTCATTGACAACGGCCTCATCACCGCCGGCCAGAAGAGCGCCGAGCAGCTGCTGACCGAGCTTGTTGCCACGGTCTATCCCGGCCTCGTCAACAAGGCCGGCGCCATCCAGGGCGAGGAGCTCGAGGGCGCGGGCAGCGTGACGAAGGGCTATAAGGCCGCCAATGGCAGCGGCTCCGCCTGGTTCATCCAGGACGGCGACGCCGCTTATCTCGGCGTGGCAAGCTTCGTCGGCGGCGTGACGGTCTTCGATCTCGAGGGCAAGGCCGTGG
The DNA here is from genome assembly GCA_902801295.1 of Oscillospiraceae bacterium. GTDB lineage: Bacteria > Bacillota > Clostridia > Oscillospirales > Oscillospiraceae > Limivicinus. The sequence goes on from CADCHN010000014.1 coordinate 16,873, forward strand.
ACGATCCCGCGCTTCTCGGCGCGGTTGCCGATCTCGCCGCGCAGGCCAACGAGGATCTGCACGAGGCGCAGCAGGCCGCTCTGGCAAGACTTCTGCCGGAGGGCGCGTCCATGGAGCCGATGCAGATCGAGGGCCTGGCCAGCACCGTCACCGGCGCTTATTATGCGACGACCGAGGACGGCACGCTCTATGCCTTCGCCGCGCGGCCCTACGGCTACGCCAACGAGGTGATGGAGCTCTACTATGTGCTCGACGAGAGCGGCGCGATCGTCACGATGCGCGCCAAGGAGCTCATCCTGCACAGCGAATACTTCACCAACTACACGCTGGACGAGGCTTCCTACAAGGAGGGCTTCACCGGCCTGACCGCGGACGCCTACACCGGCGAACAGGCGCTGATCACCGGCGCCACGATGAGCAGCGACGCGGTCGATACCGCGACGCGGGACGTGTTTGAGGCCTTCCGCCTCTGCACCGCGAACTGAGGAGGTGCGCACATGAAGAAAATCCATCCTGTGACGCTTCTGTTCCTGGGCGCCGTGCCCGCGCTGGCGGCCTCTGCCGACGTGTGCGCCGCGCTCGGCATGAGCGCAGCGGTGCTCGTTGTGCTGCTGTGCTCGACGCTGCTGCTGGGTCTGCTGCGCAGGCTGATCCCGGCCGAGGCCAAGCTCCCGGCCGCCGTGCTGACGGTGGCAGGCTTTGCCTCGATGACGCAGCTGCTGCTGGGCGCCTTCCTGCCCACGGCCGCCGCCATGCTTGGGCTCTATCTCGCGGTTCTGGCGGTCGATCTGATGATCTTTTCCGCCGCGGAAGCCGCGCTCGACGAGGGCGTCGCTCACGCGCTCGGCCGCGCGGTGCTCACCGCCGTCTGCTTTGCCGTGTTCGTCCTTGTCCTCGCCGCGCTGCGCGAGGTCTTCGGCGCGGCGAGCTTTGCCGGCCATGAGATCGCCGCGCTCAAGGCTTACCGCATCCCGCTGCTGATCCAGCCCGCGGGCGGCCTGATCCTTTTCAGCATCCTGCTGGCCGTGGTCAACCGCATTTTCCCTGCCGGCCAAGCGCAGGGCGCGCTGACCCGCGCCGCCGCCGGCCTTGCGCCGGAGAATAAGGAGGCCTGAGCATGAAAGAACTGATTTTGCTGGTTCTGGGCTTTGTCCTGGTCAATAACTACGCGCTGACGGCCTATTTCGGCCTCACGCCGCTGCTGGGCTTTGCCTCGCGGCGCGAAAAGATCCTCGTGCTCGGGCTGTCCGTTACGGGCGTGATGCTCCTGGCCTCCGCGATCCTCTGGCTGCTGCGCGGCCTGATCCCCGCCTGGGCGCAGATCCTCTGCGGCGTGACCGTGGTGCTGGTGCTGGTGTACCTGCTGCAGCTGCTGCTGGGCAAGCGCCTCGGCGTTTACTTCCCGGTCATCGCGCTCAACAGCGCGGTGCTCGCACTCGCGCTGCAGCTCACTGCCGCCGACAGCATCGTGCCGGTGCTGCTGAGCGCGCTGGGCGCCGGCCTCGGCTTCCTCTTCGGCCTGTTCCTGCTGGACGGCCTGGAGGCGCGCATCGAGGACGATCAGCTGCCCAAGGCCTTCCGCGGCCTGCCGATCCGCGTGCTCGCCGCCGCGATCATCGCCCTGGCGATCTCCGCGTTCAAGTTCTGATGAAGCGGCTTTTTGAGAACAAAAAGCTGCTGGCAGACCTCTGCGTCATCCTCGCACTGCTGCTGCTGTCCGGCGGCCTCGCCCTCGCGCTCCGTCTGGGGCGCGAGGCGGGCGGCGTCGCCGTGGTGCGCGTGGACGGGCGGGTGACCGAGCGCCACTCCCTCGCGGACAACGGCGTCTATCCTCTCAACGGCGGGAGCAACATCCTCGTCATCGAAAACGGCGAGGCTTTTCTCTCGGAGGCCGACTGCCCGGATCTCCTGTGCGTCAAGCAGGGGAGGATCCGCTACAACGGTCAGACCATCACCTGCCTGCCGAACCGCCTGACCGTGACGGTCGAGGGCGGGGAGTCCAACGGCGTGGACTTTGTCGTGGGAGGCTGAGATGAAGGCGAAAAGAGTTACCGTCATGGCCATGTGCATCGCGCTGGCCATGATCCTCTCCTATGTGGAGAGCCAGATCCCCTCGCCGGGCATCCCGGGCGTGAAGCTGGGACTGGCAAACCTCGTCGTGGTCTTCGCGCTCTACCGCCTCGGCTGGAAGGAGGCCGTCGGCATCTCGCTGCTGCGGGTGTTCCTGGTGTCGCTCCTCTTCGGCCACGCCGCGAGCCTCGCCTACAGCGCCTCCGGCGCGGCGCTCAGCCTCGTCGGCATGATCCTGCTGAAGAAGTGGGACAAGCTCGGCTGCGTCGCCGTCAGCGTAATCGGCGGCGTGCTGCACAACGCGGGACAGATTCTGATGGCCTGGGCGCTGATGGGCGCCAACGTCGTCTGGTACCTGCCGGTGCTGATCCTCAGCGGCACGGTCGCGGGCGTCGCGATCGGCGTCGTCTCCGCGATCCTTGTCAAACGCATCAAACTGTGATAAAATGCATCTCAACCAATGGTTGAGATGCATTTTTTTGACGATTCAACGAATGGTTTATTGATTTTTCGGCTGATTCTGCTACGCTTTGTGCCAGAAACCGAAAGGAGGTTCACCCATGAACGAGAGCGTGAACGAGACCATGGGCGCGATCATCGCCCGCAAACGGAAGGAACTGGGGCTGACCCAGGAGCAGCTGGCCGGTGAACTGGGCATCAGCTATCAGGCGGTCAGCAAGTGGGAAAACGAGCTGTCGAGCCCCGATATTTCCACGCTGCCGCTGCTGGCGGACGTGCTCGGGCTGACCCTCGACGAGCTCTTCGGCCGCGCGCCGACGCAGCCGGAAGAGGAGGCGCAGGCGGAGCCGGTGCAGATCGAAGAGGAGGCGCAGGCAGAGCCGGAGCAGGCGCTGATCCCCGCGCCGGAGCTCGTGTACAGCGCGGGCGTGGAGCTGCCCTGGCCGGATGACAATACGCTGCACGCAGTGCTCTTCGTCGGCCACCGGCTGGCCGGGCACGAGAAGGCGGGCGGCTTTCGGAGGGTCGTTTTGCACTATGAGGGCGAGGCGCTGAACGTGCAGAGCGACTTTGACGTGAACGTCGAGGGCGACGTGCGCGGCAGCGTCAGCGCTGAGGGCGACGTGAGCTGTGAGGACGTGGGCGACAGCGTGACGGCGGGCGGCGATATCAGCTGCAGCGACGTGACGGGCGACGTCCGGGCGGGCGGCGACGTGACCTGCGACGAAGTCTCCGGCCATGTCCAGGCGGGCGGTGACGTCAACTGCGACAACGTGGACGGTAACGTCAGCGCAGGCAGCGATGTGGACTGCGGCAACGTGGAGGGCAGCGTCCATGCCGGGGGCGACGTCAGCTGCGGCAAGGTCGGCGGCGACGTGCGCGCCGAGGGCGACCTGAGCTGCGCCGGCGCTGCGGGAGGCGGCGAATTTCAATCCAACCTCAAGGATAAAAAACGCGGCTTCAGCTTTGAACTGAAACTATAAATGAAAAAAAGCGTCAGTCATCAAGACTGACGCTTTTTTCTTGCCGAGTGCCCGCGGCCGCGGCGGCGGGCCAGGGCGGCTTTGCTCTTGTAGAAATCGCGCATTTCCTCGTCGGCCTCATACACGAGGCGGTTGACGGTCCAGGTCTCCTGCCCGGCGTACTTCCGGAAGCGGGCGCGCACGAGGAAATCGCCGTGCTCGGCGCAGGAGAAGAGGTTCATATAGCGCTGGTCGCCCTGGTTGACCCACTTGAGGCCCTCCAGCTCCGCGCCGCAGACCGGGCAGCGGAACTTCGCCACGCGCTCGTCGGCAAAGGCGGCCGCCTTGCTCTCAAAGCCGTCGAAGCTCTCGTGGGCGATGGTGTCGGGCTCAAGCGTCTCCTCAGGAGGCTTGTAGTTCGGCATGCGGGAGGCGAGGATGCGCCCGGCGTCCTCGTAGGTGCGCAGACCTTCGCGCAGATCGAGCTTCGCGCCGACGAGGGCGGTGTTGTAGGCGTCGCCCAGCGCGTCGTGCGCCACGCGGGTCTGTTCGATCTCAAAGTGCTCCATGGCGCTGGCGAGGGACTTCTGGTTCTTGTCCAGGCCCGTCTGCACGTTGTAGATCATCTGCAGGTTGACCCAGCCGGCGATCCAGTCCCAATCGAGGTCGTGGATGATGATGTTCTGCTCCAGGATGCCCTGGTCGTCGCAGCCCCAGGTGATGAAGGTCACGTCGTCGCCGCACCAGGCGCGGAACTGCTCCAGCGCGTCCGGGAAGGACAGGCCGCGGGCCAGCCGCTCCTTGTCAAAGCCGGTGATCTTTTTGACCTTGTAGTGCATGCGCCGGAAATACACGGGCTTGACGTCCACGGTGAATTCCTCGCCGGGAGTGAAGTCCTCGTTGAGCTTGACGGCGCCGATTTCGATGATCTCGCCCCGCAGATGGATCGGGAGCTTGTTAAAAACGGAGGATTTGGAGCTCATGGCCTGATTCCATTCCAAGTCCACCACGACATAGTGCATAGGACACAAATCCTTTTCAAATCAATTACGGTGAGACATTATAACACATCTCTTTTCCTCTTGCACTACCTTTTTTCGATTCCGTAAAATAATCTTTGCGCCTGCGCGGCGCATATGCTATACTCGTAAGGAAAATGAGGTGATTTTCCATGGATGGAATGACAATACGCAAGGCGGCGCTCTGCTGCGGCGGACAGCTTCACGGCGCGGGCGACTTCGAACGCGAGCTCGGGCGCGCCGTGATCGACAGCCGCGCCGTGCAGCCGGGGGATTTGTTCGTCGCCTACCGGGGCGAGCGCGTGGACGGGCACGACTACATCTCCGCCGCCTTTGCGCGCGGCGCTGCCTGCTGCCTGGCCGAGCGCGTGCCGGAAGGGGAGACGCGGCCGCTGATCCTGGTCGAGAGCGTGCAGCGCGCGCTCGAGCAGATTGCCGCGGCCTACCGCGCCACGCTCCCTGTCCCCGTGATCGGCATCACCGGCAGCGTGGGCAAGACCTCGGCCAAGGAGATGATCGCGGCGGTGCTGTCGCAGCGCCTGCACGTGCTCAAAACCGAGGGCAACTTCAACAACCAGATCGGCGTGCCGATGACCGTGTCGCGCATCACGCGCGCGCACGAGGCCGCCGTGGTGGAAATGGGCATCTCCGGCTTCGGGGAAATGACGGAGCTGGCGCGGATCGCGCAGCCGACGGCGGCGGTGTATACCGTGATCGGCAGCGCGCACCTGGAATTCCTGCACGACCGGGACGGCGTGCTGCGCGCCAAGGGCGAGATGCTGCAGGAAATGGACGCGGACGCGCCCGTCTTTGTCAACGGCGACGACGACAAACTGCGCGCCCTGAACTGCCGACAGAAGAAGATCCTCTTCGGCCTGGGGACAGACTGCGACGTGCGCGCGGAGAAGATCCGCCTGCTGCCGGACGGCGGTACGGCCTGCGATATCGTCGCCGGCGCGCGGCGAATCCCGGTAGAGATCCCGGCCTTCGGGCAGCACATGGTCTACGCGGCGCTGGAAGGAGCGGCGGTGGGCCTCTGGTTCGGCCTGACGGACGCGGAGATCGCCGCGGGCGTGGCCGCCTATGAGACCGTCGGCCGCCGCGGCGCGGTGACGGACACCGGCTGCCTGACCCTGATCGATGACTGCTACAACGCAAACCCCGATTCCTGCCGCTGCGGTGTGGATTCGCTGCTGCAGCTGCCCGGCCGCCCGGTGTGCGTTTTCGGGGATATGCTGGAGCTGGGCGAAAACGCGCCGGCTATGCACGCAGAGCTCGGCCGCTATGCCAGGGACAGGGGCGCAGCGCTGGTTTTGACCTGCGGGCCGCTGTCCGAGGAGACGGCGAAGGCCGCAGGCGGTGTACATTATGTTAACCGCGAGGCGCTGATCGCCGACCTGCCGCGGCAGCTCCGGAGGGGAGACGCGGTGCTGGTGAAGGCCTCGCGCGGGATGCGCTTTGAGGAGATCTCCGAGGCGCTCAAGACCTTGCAGCTGGAGTGAAGCCATGGCGGAGAGACAGAGACGGAGCATTTTCCTGGATCTGGACAACACGATCCTGGACTTTACCTGGGCCGAGAAGCGCGCCCTGTTTCAAACCCTGTCGGAGCTCGGGATCGAGCCGACGGAGGAGATCCGGCAGCGCTATGTGGCCTGGAACATCTATTGCTGGGAGCAGCTCGAGGACGGCAAAATGGCGCGCGATGAGGTGCTGTGGCGGCGCTTTGCGCTGCTGTTTGAGGAGCTGGGCCTCCCGCTGAGCGGGCAGGAGGCCACCCTGCGCTATGAGGGGCTGCTGCACGAGGGCCACCGCTTTGTGCCGGGGGCGGAGGAACTGCTGCGGACGCTGTCGGCGGAGCACGACCTGTACCTGGCCTCCAACGGCGTGGCGAGCGTCCAGCACAGCCGCATCGCCAGCGCGGGCATCGCGCCCTATTTCAAGGACATTTTCATCTCCGAGGAGCTCGGCGCGGTCAAGCCGCAGAAGGAATTTTTCGACGCCTGCTTTGCCCGCATCCCGGGCTTTGACCCGGCGCGGGCGCTGATGGTGGGCGACAGCCTGACCTCGGATATTCGCGGCGGCATCAACGCCGGCATCAAAACGTGCTGGCTCAACTACAACCATAAGCCCGGTCGTCCGGACATCCGCCCGGACTATGAGATCCACGCCCTTGCAGAGCTCCCGGCCTTGATCGAAAGTCTGTAAAAACGAAAAAAGCCTCCTTCCGAAGAAGGAGGCTTATTTCGTTACAGCAGGTAGTGAAACGCCAGCAGGATCAGCACACCGGGGATGCCGATGAAGCCGGAGACGAGGCAGTTGACCAGCGTCGGCTCGAGATAGACGCCGATGGACGCGCCGAAGTAGTTGACCAGAAACAGCAGCAGAAAACCGAATACGGCGTGCAGAATAAATTTGAAAATCCGCTTGATCGGCCGCGTGAAAATGCGCAGCAGCAACAGGATGCCGAGACCGGCGGCGATAAGCGTCAGCGTGCTGTAAGAAAAAACGTTCATCATGATCCTTTCCGGCGGAAAAACTTGCCTGTGTAGACCGCCGCGACATGCACATACTATCCTCGGACAAGGCGCCGGGGCGCGAGAGAGAAAGAGCGCCCGGATGTCGACTTTCTATCCAGCTATAGAAATACATCCAAAACGGCGTCTTGTCAAGCGCACGGAGAGTTTTCCGGGAAAAAGAAAATATCCGGCGCGGAGCGGGCTGCAAATTGCAGCCCGCTTTCTGCATCTTGGAAAAGATGTCATTGTTTTTTCCGCCATCCGTCGCTATGAATAAGGCCAGGGAGGGATAGCGACATGAGTAACGCAAACAAAAAACAGCGGGAAGTGCCCGGACTGATGCTGTATACCAGCAGCCGGGCGCTCTTTGAGGCGCTGCAGCCGGAGCAACTCAAGCGGCTGCTGCTGGGGATGCTGGATTACGTGGCCGGGGGAAACAGCCCGGAGCCGGAGAGCCCGGAGGAGCGCGTCGCCTGGGCGGCCATGCAGGATCACATCAACTGGGATCGGCAGCGCTACGAGAAAAAATGCCTGCAGAACCAGTATAACCGTTTTCTCCGCGAAGCGGAGAAGTACATGGAGCGTGGGGACTGCCCGGATTTTGAGGATTGGCTGGAGCTGAGCGAGCAGGGGACTCGCAAAAGCGCGGACACCCTCGCCCTGGCTTACGACCGTACTCTTTTTTTACGAAACTTACCAAAGACAGAAACAAAAAAAGACCCAATCACAAATGCAGTCTCTCAGATCCAGGCTCTATCACAGGCACCCGAAACGCCGCCCGGCCTGCTCCGCTATCTGTGATTTGCTGTGGAAAACCGCCTCAATGTGTGGACAAATCTGTGGAAAAGCCCAAAGCGCGGCGCGGGGGCTTGAAAATTTGCCGGATCTGCGATATACTACATAAGCTAAAATAGACGGATTATGTCTCATAATCAATACAAGATATGGTAAAAGGGTAACATTTATGACAAAAAGCAGCGTATCCTACGGCAACGACAGCATCTCCCAGCTCAAGGGCGCCGACCGCGTCCGCAAGCGCCCGGGCGTGATCTTCGGCTCGGACGGGCTGGACGGCTGCGAGCACGCCGTGTTTGAGATCCTCTCCAACGCCATCGACGAGGCCCGCGAGGGCTACGGCGACCAGATCACCCTCACCGCCTTCGAGGACGGCTCGATCGAGGTGGAGGACTTCGGCCGCGGCTGTCCGCTGGACTGGAACCCCAACGAAAAGCGCTTCAACTGGGAACTGGTGTTCTGCGAGCTCTACGCCGGCGGCAAGTACCAGAACGCCGACGGCGGCGACTACGAATACTCCCTCGGACTCAACGGCCTGGGCTCCTGCGCCACGCAGTACGCTTCCGAGTATATGGACGTGACCGTCTGGCGTGACGGCAAGCGCTACGACCTGCACTTCAAGAAGGGCAAGGTCCTCGGCAAGAAGGGCCAGGAGCTGACGATCCAGCCCGCCGACCGCAAAAAGACCGGCACCACGATCCGCTGGCGGCCCGACCGCGAGGTCTTTACCGAGACCGACATCCCGGCCGACTACTTCCGCGACACCCTGCGCAAGCAGGCCGTGGTGAACGCGGGCGTGCATTTCCGCCTGAAGCTGCAGCACGGCAAGAGCTTTGAGACCGAGGAATTCTGCTACGAAAACGGCATCCGCGACTACGTGGCCGAGATCGCCGGCGAGGGCGCGCTGACCGCGCCCGAGTTCATCCAGGCCGAGCGCCGCGGCCGCGACCGCGAGGACAAGCCCGAATACAAGGTGCGCCTGTCGGCCGCCTTCTGCTTCTCCAATAAGGTGACGGCGCTGGAGTACTACCACAACTCCTCGTGGCTGGAAAACGGCGGCGCGCCGGACAAGGCCGTTCGCAGCGCCTTTGTCTCCGCCATCGACGCCTACATCAAAAAAATCGGCAAGTACCAGAAAAACGAGACGGCCATCAAGTTCCAGGACGTGCAGGACTGCCTCGTGCTGGTGACGAACTGCTTTTCCACGCAGACCTCCTACGAAAACCAGACCAAAAAGGCCATCAACAACCGTTTCATCCAGCAGGCGATGACCGAGTTTTTCAAGGAGCGGCTGGAGGTCTACTTCATCGAGAACAAGCCCGAGGCCGACCGCATCGCCGAGCAGGTGCTGGTCAACAAGCGCAGCCGCGAGACGGCCGAGCGCGCCCGCCAGGGCATGAAGAAAAAGCTCTCCGGCTCCATCGACATCTCCAACCGCGTGCAGAAATTCGTCGACTGCCGCAGCCGTGACCCGGAGAAGCGCGAGATCTACATCGTCGAGGGCGACTCGGCTCTCGGCGCCTGCAAGCTCTCGAGGGACGCGGAATTCCAGGGCATCATGCCGGTGCGCGGCAAGATCCTCAACTGCCTGAAGGCCGACTACGTGCGCATCTTCAAAAGCGAGGTCATCACGGACCTGCTGAAGGTGCTCGGCTGCGGCGTGGAGGTCAAGGACAAGCACACCAAGGACCTGCAGAGCTTTGACCTGTCGAACCTCCGCTGGAGCAAGATCATCATCTGCACCGACGCGGACGTGGACGGCTACCACATCCGCACGCTGATCCTCACGATGCTCTACCGCCTCGCCCCGACGCTGATCCGCGAGGGCTACGTCTACATCGCCGAGTCGCCGCTGTACGAGATCGGCTGCAAGGGCAAGACGTATTTTGCCTATTCCGAGCGCGAGAAGGCCGAGATCCTCGACTCCCTCGGCGGCGCGAAGGCGACGATCAGCCGCAGCAAGGGTCTGGGCGAGAACGACCCGGACATGATGTGGATGACGACGATGAACCCGGCGACCCGGCGGCTCATCAAGGTCATGCCCGAGGACGCCGAGCGCATGGCCTCGGTGTTCGAGCTGCTGCTGGGTGACGATCTGAGCGGGCGCAAGGACCACATCGCCGAATTCGGCAGCCAGTACCTCGACCTGGCGGATCTGTCGTAAACAAGGAGTTAGGAACAGGATTATGGCTAAGAAGAAAGAACCGGAACAGAAGAAATACGACAACCCCAACGTGGTCGGACTGCACGCGGCGGTGCTGGAGCAGCCCATCACCGAGACACTGGAGACGAACTTCATGCCCTACGCCATGTCGGTCATCGTCTCGCGCGCCATCCCGGAGATCGACGGCTTCAAGCCCTCGCACCGCAAGCTCCTCTACACCATGTACAAGATGGGGCTGCTGGGCGGCGCGCGCACCAAAAGCGCCAACATCGTCGGCCAGACGATGCGCCTCAACCCCCACGGCGACGCGGCCATCTACGAGACGATGGTGCGCCTGTCGGTGGGCTACGGCGCGCTTTTGACGCCCTTTGTCGACTCCAAGGGCAACTTCGGCAAGGTCTTTTCGCGCGACATGAGCTGCGCCGCCTCGCGCTACACCGAGGCGCGGCTCGCGCCGATCTGCGCCGAGGTCTTCCGCGACATCGACAAGGACACCGTGGACTTTGTCGACAACTACGACGGCAGCATGCAGGAGCCGAGCCTCCTGCCCACCGCCTTCCCGAACGTGCTGGTCTCCGCCAACTCCGGTATCGCCGCCGGCATGGCCAGCACCATCTGCGGCTTCAACCTCACCGAGGTCTGCGAGACGACGATCCAGTACCTCAAGGACCCGGGCTGCGAGCTGATGACGACGCTGCCCGCGCCGGATTTCCCCACCGGCGGCGAGATCATCTACGACCGGCGCGAGATGGAGAACATCTACCTCACCGGCCGCGGCAGCTTCAAGGTGCGCGCCCGCTGGCGCTACCTGCCGAAGGAAAACATCATCGAGATCTATGAGCTGCCCTACACCACGACCTCCGAGGCCGTGATCGACAAGGTGGCCGAGCTCATCAAGGCCGGCAAGATCCGCGAGATTAACGACATGCGCGACGAGACCGACCTGAGCGGCCTGCGCCTTGCCATCGACTGCAAGCGCGGCGTCGATCCCGACAAGCTGATGCAAAAGCTCTTCAAGATGACGACGCTCCAGGACGCCTTCCCCTGCAACTTCAACATCCTCGTGGCCGGCAGCCCGCGCGTGATGGGCGTGCGCGAGATCCTCGAGGAGTGGACGGCCTGGCGCATGGAGAGCCAGCGCCGCCGCATCTACCACGAGCTGCAGAAGAAAAAGGAAAAGCTGCACCTGCTGCAGGGTCTCGGCCGCATCCTGCTGGACATCGACAAGGCCATCGCGATCATCCGCGAGACCGAGCTCGAGAGCGAGGTCGTGCCCAATTTGATGATGGGCTTCGGCATCGACCAGGTGCAGGCGGAGTATGTGGCGGAGATCAAGCTGCGCAACATCAACCGCGAGTACATCCTCAAGCGCACCGCCGAGACCGAGGATCTCGAAGCCGCCATCGAGGATCTGGAGGCCACGCTCCAGAGCCGCCGGCGCATCAAGAGCCTCATCATCGAGGAGCTGCGCGCGATCATCAGGAAATACCCCAGCCCGCGCCGTTCCCCGATCGTCTACGCCGACGAGATCGAGGAATTCGACGAGGAGGAGAGCGTGCCGGACTACCCGGTGTCGCTGTTCCTGTCGCGTGAGGGCTACCTGAAAAAAATCACCGCCCAGAGCCTGCGCATGAGCGGCGAGCACAAGTACAAGGACGGCGACGGCCCGCGCCTGAGCTTCGAGGCCTCGAACCGCGGCGAGCTGCTGATCCTCACCGACCGGCAGCAGATGTACAAGGTGCGCATCGCCGAGCTCGAGGAGACCAAGGCCAGCGCCCTCGGCCTCTATCTGCCGACGCGCCTCGAAATGGACGAGGGCGAGAGCGTGCTGACCGTGCTCGACCCCGGCGACTACAGGGGCGAGCTGATCTTCTTCTTCGAAAACGGCAAGGCGGCGCGCGTGCCGCTGTCCGCTTACGAGACCAAGACCCGCCGCAAGAAGCTGATCGGCGCCTGCTCGGACAAGAGCCCGGTGGTCGCGCTGCTGCAGCTCAAGGAGGAGCAGGATCTCGTCTGCCAGGCCAGCGACGACCGCGCCCTGGTCTTCCATTCTTCGCTGCTGCAGCCCAAAACCAGCCGCACCACCCAGGGCGTCGGCGTGATGGCGCTCAAAAAGGGCCGCGTGCTGACGCGCGCGATGACCCTCGCCGACAGCCAGATCAAGAACGTATCCCGCTATCGCGTGCGCACGCTGCCCGCCGCCGGCGCGCTGCTGCGCCCGGAGGATCGGGAGGAGCAGCAGATGAGCCTGCTGGAGGAGTAAAGCATGAGCGAGAACCAATCCTGGAAAAACAGCCCCGCGCTGCGCATGGTGAAGAAATACCTGCTGATCGTGCTCGGCTGTGCCATTTACGCCGTCGGCTTCCAGTTCTTCTGCTTCCCGAACCGGATCATCAGCGGCGGCGTCATGGGCATCGCCATGATCATCAACGCGCTGAGCGGCCTGCCCGTCGGCGTGCTGACGATCCTGATTAACGTGCCGCTGTTTCTGATCGCCTGGCGGCACTTCGGGCTGGACTTTCTGATCGGCTCGCTCGTCGGGATGCTGCTGATGAGCGTGTTTGTCGATGTGCTGGCCGTGACGGGCTATGTCGCGACGAGCGATCCGATGCTCGGCGCGGTGATCGGCGGCGTGCTCAAGGGCGCGGGCATGGGCCTCGTGTTCTGCGTGGGCGCCACCACCGGCGGCATGGACATCGTCATCAAGTTCCTGCGCCAGCGCTATAACCACATCAACTTCGGCACCCTGATGCTCGTCATCGACGTGAGCGTCATCGTCCTCTACGCGCTGATCCTCAGCGCCCACAATTATGAGAGCGCCATGTACTCGCTGATCGCGATGTACGTCTCCACCAAGGTCATCGACCTGCTGCTCTACGGCATCGACAACTCCTGCGTCTGCACCATCATCAGCGAAAACAGCGAGGCCCTCATCCGCGAGATCACCTCCGGCCACATGCACCGGGGCGTGACCGTGCTCGAGGGCGAGGGCGCCTACTCCCACCGCAGAAAGCAGGTCATCATGTGCGTCGTCAAGCGCAACCAGATCCCCGAGCTGCGCCGCCTGGTGCGCGGCATCGACGAACAGGCTTTCGTCATCATGACTGACGCGAAAAACGTGTTCGGCAACGGCTTCGGCAATATCGCGGAGGTGCGCTGATGAGAAAAACCGCGCTTGCGCTGCTGCTGTGTCTGCTCATCGCTCTGCTCTCCGGCTGCGGCAGCATCTATCGGGCGGACTACTACCACGAGACGGACGTCGCCTTCCCGGAGCCGCCCCATGGCGACCCCTCGCCCGCGGACAAGGTCACCGTGGCGGACGCCGCGGCGCTGCGGAGTGAGCTGCTGGACATGGTCTACGCCGGCCAGAGCGAGCGGCGCATCGCCTTTGACCCAAGCTATGACGGCGATCCCCGCGCCGACCTCGAGGCCGCCTGCGGCACCATGCACCGCGAGGACGCGCTCTGGGCCTACTGCGTGCAGAACGCGCGCTTCGAGGTCTCGCACATCGTCACCCGCGACGAGGCCGACGTGCATATCGACTACGCCGCATCCGCCCTTCCGGTGAGCGAGGTGCTGCAGCTCAACTACGCCGCCGGGCTGGAGAAGATCCTGCGCACCGCCATGGAGAGCGACAGCCGCCGCCTCGTTATCCTGATCGGCAACAGCCGCTACAGCGCCGACGCGATGGCCGGCCTCGTCAGCGAGGTCTATCGCGCAGACCCTGGCTGCGCGGCCGTCGAGCCCGCCGCGGACGTCAACATGTTCAGCGGCGCCGGGCGGCAGCGGCTGTATGATATCGGGCTGGACTACCGCCTGGACGACGAGGAGCTGAGCCGCCGCCGCGCCGCGCTCGACGCCTTTGACAGCGCCGCGCTCACCGAGGCTGAGCGCAGCGACGGCCGCCGCGCGCTGGATCTGGCGCAATGGCTGAGCCAGAGCTGCGAGCTGAGCAGCATCAGCAGCCACAACACCGCATGGGACGCGATCATTGAGCGCAGCGCCAACAGCGAGGGGCTCGCGCTGGCCTATGTGCTGCTCTGCGCGCGGCAGAACATCCCCTGTCAGATCGTCTACGGCCAGCGGCAATGGAAAGACCAGTGCTGGAACATCATCGAGCTGGACGGCCAGCACTACCACGTGGATCTGACGGCCTGCATCCGGGACGGCATCGAGACGGGCTTCCTGCGCAACGACGAGAGCATGTGGCGGGATTATCGCTGGGACACCTCGTCCTATGCCATCTGCGCCGGGAATCTGGACTACTGGACGCTGACCGGCCTGGAGCGCGAGCAGACGCCGCCGGCCGAGACCGAGACGCCGACCGAGACTCCGACCGAAACCGAGACGCCGGGGGAGACGCCCGCACCCGCAGAGACGCCGCTGCCGACCGAGCCGCCCGCGCCGGAGGCCACGCCGCAGCCGGACGAGAGCCCGACGCCGTGACGGCACCGGAAAACAGAAAAAATTTCTTGACAAATCAGCAATTTGTGATACACTATGCATGTTGCTGATGCGGGCATAGCTCATCCGGTAGAGCGCCACCTTGCCAAGGTGGAGGTAGCGAGTTCGAGCCTCGTTGCCCGCTCCAGAAAAAAGTCTGTTGCGAATTAGCAACAGACTTTTCTTTATCTGCGGGTATGGTGGAATTGGCAGACACGCTGGATTTAGGTTCCAGTGGGCGACCGTGCAGGTTCAAGTCCTGTTACCCGCACCACGTCAGAAGAACTCAGCTCCGTTCCGTTTCCGCGGTTTGCGTAAGCGCCGCGAAAACTGCGCATCCGCTGCGTCCTTCTTCCTTTCCGAAACGGAGGTCTCACGGGGGACCTCCGTTTCGGTTATGGAGAACGGTTCGGATTTAGATTGCTCCGGTGCACCAGAAAGAGGGCATCCTTTCGGATGCCCTCTTTCTGGTGGCCCGCCTTTGGCGGGCGAAGATCCGCTTCGCTCAAATTGCCGGAGGGAATAACCAATCCCCTCCGGCACTGCCCCATGCGAAACGAAACCGGTTCGGATTTGGTGGCCCGCCTTTGGCGGGCGCATTTGACAGCGCCGGGGAGTCGTGATACAATAAAACAAAAAAATTGGCCGCTCCGCTTTGAGGGCGTCAAAAGGAGGAAAAAACATGCTGAACCTGTTCCCGTTGTTTCTGGAAGCCGCCAATCGCGGCGCCGGCGGCTGCCTGCTCGGCGTGCTGATCGTCGTGGCTGTCGCCGTCGCGTCCTTTTTCGTCTTTCGCGGCCACGCGGAAGCGCCGCGCACCCAGGATCGCCCGGAGCTGAACCGCAGCCCGCGCGACTCCGGCTTTACGGGCACACCGAAGCGCTGAGCGCGCGGAAAACGCAAAAACGAGGCAAAAAAACAAAAAAAGCAGGGTTCTGCAAACGCAGATCCCTGCTTTTTCGTTTTTCGATTTATCCCCCGATCATCCTGAGCACGCGGGCGTGGATCATGTCCGCCAGCGGCAGGGCGTGGGCGAGCAGCCGTTCACCCTCGGCGCGGCAGGCCGCGGCGAAGTCTGAGTCCTTGATCGAGCCGATGTTGATCAGCACGTTCAGCCAGGCGCCCTGGATGCCGGCCTTCAGGCTCAGCGCGGCCGCGCCGAGATCGCTCGCGGCGCTGTCGTTGAAGCCGCGATTCAGCAGCGCCTCGGTCAGCGTCAGCGCCTCGTCAATGAGGCGCATCATCTCCATCGGCGTTTCGGTGCAGCCCTTCAGCGCGCTCTGGATGGCGGCCGAGCGGGCGGTCTTTTCTTCGGGGGTTTCCTTCGGCAGGCCGAAGGCGGCGCTGACGCGCAGGAAGGCCTCGGTGTCGCGGTCCATCACGTCCAGCAGCCGCGCGCGCAGCGCTTCTTCCTGCGCCTCCACCTCGGCGGCAAAGGGCGCGAAATCCGCGTATTTTTTCTTCGAGCGGGTCAGGCAGCCGACCATCGCGGTCAGCGCCGCGCCCAGCGCGCCGGAGAGCGCCGCGGACGAGCCGCCGCCCGGGGCGGGCGCGTCGGAGGCCAGCAGCTCCGTAAAGGCGGCCACGGTCATGTCAGAGAGCTTCATCGTTCGCGCCTCCCTTACTCGTTGAGATCGATGAGATGGTATTCCATGACCTGCTTGTGGCAGTCGAAGTTCTCCAGCTTGAGGTAGTACTCGGCACAGTCCACGAGCGCCTTGGCGGGCGTGAGACCGACGAGCTCGCTGCCGATGATATGCACGCCGTAGCGTTCGGCCAGCGCGCGCACCATCTCGTAGACGTAGTAGAGCGGCGTACCCTCATAGTTGACCATGTTCATCGAGACCTGGGCGATGTTGCGATCCTCGAGCATGATGCCGATGGCCTTGCAGTATTTGAAGCCGCCGGAGGAGCCGCGGATGGCCTTGGCGATGGCCTTGGCGATCTCCAGGTCGGAGGTCGAGAGGTTGATGTTGAAGGCGATGAGCGGCATGCGCGCGCCGATGGCGACGATGCCTGCGGTGGGGTGGATCTTCCGTTCGCCGAAGTCGGGCGCCCAGTCGGGCTCGAGGAGCTTGGCGGGCATGCCTTCGAACTGGCCCTTGCGGCAGGCGGCGAGATTGCGCCGCTCCGGACGGGTGGCCGAGTCCTCATACAGGAAGGAGGGCAGCTGCAGCTCGTCCCAGACGCGCTTGGCGACGCGGCGGGAGAGCTCGACGCACTCCTCGACGCTGATGTCCTTCTGCGGGACGAAGGGGATGACGTCGGTGGCGCCCATGCGGGGGTGCTGGCCCTCGTGCTTTGTCATGTCGATGGTCTCGGTGGCCTGTTTGGTGAGGCGGAAGGCGACCTCCTCGATGGCCTCGGGCGAGCCGATCAGCGTAAAGACGCAGCGGTTGTGGCTGCCGTCGGACTGCACGTCGAAGAGGGTGCAGCCGGGCACGGAATTGGCCACGTCCACGAGCCCCTGGAATACGGCCTCGTCGCGCTCCTTGCTGACGGAGAAATTGGGGATGCATTCTACGAGCTTTGCCATAAAAAAGATCCTCCTGTGTGTTTTTTGTTGACCGGAAATATTATACAACTCGCGCGAGGCAATTTCAATGGGGAATGAGGAATGAAAAAACCACCTATACATTTCCGAAAAATGTGCTATACTGAGGGGTGGAAAACTCCCCGCAAGGGAACGGAACGAATGATATGGAAAGTGAGGAACCCGCTATGAGCATTCTGGCCGAAGAAGCCATGACCATCAAGCTGGACTACGAGCTGCCGCCCTATCCGAAGATGGACCCGAGCTACCGCCGCGCGCCGCGCCGCGAGGCGCATCTGTCCGAAGCGGACAAGGCGCTCGCCATCAAAAACGCCCTGCGCTACATCCACCCCGACCACCACGCGCAGATGGCGAAGGAATTTGCCCGGGAGCTGGAGGAGCACGGCCGTATCTACGGCTACCGCTTCCGCCCGGAGGGCAAGCTGACCGGCAAGCCGATCGACGAATACAAGGGCAAGTGCATCGAGGGCCGCGCCATCCAGGTCATGATCGACAACAACCTGGACTTTGACGTGGCGCTCTATCCCTACGAGCTGGTGACCTACGGCGAAACCGGCCAGGTCTGCCAGAACTGGATGCAGTACCGCCTCATCAAGAAATACCTGGAGCAGCTGACCGACGAGCAGACCCTCGTCGTCATGTCCGGCCACCCGCTGGGCCTGTTCCATTCCCACAAGCTGGCCCCGCGCGTCATCATCTCCAACGGCCTCATGGTCGGCACCTTCGACAACCAGGCCAACTTCAACCGCGCCGCCGCCCTGGGCGTGGCCAACTACGGCCAGATGACCGCCGGCGGCTGGATGTACATCGGGCCTCAGGGCATCGTCCACGGCACCTTTAATACGCTGCTGAACGCCGGCCGACTCAAGCTCGGCATCCCGCAGGACGGCAACCTCGCCGGCAAGCTGTTCGTGTCCTCCGGCCTCGGCGGCATGAGCGGCGCGCAGGGCAAGGCCGCGGTCATCGTCGGCGTCGCCTCGATCATCGCCGAGGTGGATGAGAGCAGAATCAAAACCCGCTACGAGCAGGGCTGGGTCACCCACGTGACCGACGATCTGAGTGATGCGGTCAGGATCGCGCTCGAGCACCAGAAGGCCGGCAAGGGCTGCGCCGTGGCCTACCACGGCAACGTCGTCGACCTGCTGGAGTACCTGCTGAAGGAGAACATCCACGTCGATCTGATGAGCGACCAGACCTCCTGCCACGTCCCCTATGACGGCGGCTACTGCCCGCAGGGCCTCAGCTTCGAGCAGCGCACCGAGATGCTCGACAAGGACCCCGAGGACTTCCGCAAGCTGGTCGACAAGTCCCTGCAGCACCACTATGAGCTGATTGAGCAGTTCCACGCGCGCGGCACCTACTTCTTCGACTACGGCAACAGCTTCCTCAAGGCCGTGTACGACACCGGCGTCAAGCGCATCTGCAAAAACGGCGAGAACGACCTCGACGGCTTCGTCTATCCCTCCTACGTCGAGGATATCCTCGGCCCCTGCCTCTTCGACTACGGCTACGGCCCCTTCCGCTGGTGCTGCCTGAGCCGCGACCCGAAGGATCTGGAAAAGACCGACAAGGCCGCCGCCGAGTACATCAAGGAGCACAACCGCCGCTACCAGGACTACGACAACTATGTCTGGGTGCGCGACGCGATGAAGAACCAGCTCGTTGTCGGCACCCAGTGCCGCATCCTCTATCAGGACGCGATGGGCCGCATGAACCTCGCCCTCAAGTTCAACGAGATGGTGCGCAACGGCGAAATCGGCCCCGTCATCCTCGGCCGTGACCACCACGACACCGGCGGCACCGACGCGCCCTTCCGCGAGACCTCGAACATCAAGGACGGCTCCAACATCATGGCCGACATGGCCACCCAGTGCTACGCCGGCAACGCCGCGCGCGGCATGAGCTACATCGCCCTGCACAACGGCGGCGGCACCGGCATCGGCCGCGCCATCAACGGCGGCTTCGGCATGGTGCTCGACGGCTCCGAGCGCGTGGACAACATCCTGAAGATGGCGATGCCCTGGGATACGATGGTGGGCGTTGCCCGCCGCAGCTGGGCGCGCAACGAGCACGCGATGACCACCGCCGCGGAGTACAACAAGATGGCCGAGGGCCGCGACCACATCACCATGCCCTACATCGCGGACGACGCGATCATTGAAGAAGCACTGAAAAATCACTGATCCCAACAGAAATGAGGAATGAGGCCCTGCCCCATTCCTCATTTTGGAAAGGAACGACTATGGAACGCCTTTTGATCCAACATATCGGCCTGCTGGCGACGCCCGAGGGCGATTCTGCCCGACGCGGCGAGGAGCAGGGGACGGTCCGTTTTCTGAAAAACGCCTGGGTGCTCTGCGAGGATGGAAAAATCGCCGCCGTCGGCCAGGGCGAAGCGCCCGAGGCCGCCCGCGTCCTGGACGCGCAGGGAAAACTCGTGACCCCCGGCCTCGTCGACGCCCACACGCACCTGATTTTCGGCGGCTGGCGGCAGAATGAGCTCGGCCTCAAGCTCCACGGCGTGACATACCTCGAAATCCTCGCCCGGGGCGGCGGTATCCTCTCCACCGTGCGCGCCACCCGCGCCGCGACGGAGGACGAGCTCTGCGATAAGGCCCGCGCCGCGCTCGACGAGATGCTGCGCCTCGGCGTGACGACCGTCGAGGCCAAGAGCGGCTACGGCCTCGACCTCGAGACCGAGCTGCGGCAGCTGCGCGCGATCCGGCGGCTGAACGAGGAGCACCCGGTCGACCTGGCCGCGACCTTCCTCGGCGCGCACGCCGTGCCGGAGGAGTACAAACAGGATCGCGAGGGCTATATTCAGTTCCTTTGCGACAAGGTGATCCCCGAGGTCGCCGCCGAGGGACTCGCCGAATTTTGCGACGTGTTCTGCGAGACGGGAGTTTTTTCAGCGGAGGAATCCCGCCGCATCCTGGAAGCAGGCAAGAAGCACGGCCTCGTCCCGAAGATCCACGCCGACGAAATCGACCCGATCGGCGGCTCCCAGCTGACCGAGACGGTCGGCGCCATTTCCGCCGAGCATCTGATCGTCTGCCCGCCGGAGGGCATCGCCGCGATGGCGCGCGCCGGCACGGTAGCCTGCTGCCTGCCCGCGACGAGTTTCTATTTGGGCTCCACATTTGCCCCGGTTAGGGAAATGATATCCGCTTCCGTGCCCGTGGCGCTGGCCTCGGACTTCAACCCCGGCTCCTGCCCGAGCCTCAATCTGCAGTTCGTGATGAACCTCGGCTGCCTCAAGTACCGCATGACCCCCGAGGAGGTGCTGACGGCCGTCACGCTCAACGCCGCCGCCGCGATCAACCGGGCCGGGCGCATCGGCTCGATCGAGGAAGGCAAGCAGGCCGACCTCGTGATCTGGGACGCGCCGGACCTCGACTACGTCTGCTACCGCCTCGGCTCGAACCTCGTCAGCCGCGTTGTCAAAGCGGGGAAGCTCTGCTTCTGAGTCTTATAACAAAAAGAGACCCTCCCGGCTGAACAGCCCCAGATTGTGCGGACAGCACAAAAAAGGCCCTGATGTAGGTTTATTCAATTCAAGCAACGAACTGGCACCGCAATTCCAGCGGTGTCAGT
>CADCHN010000015.1 GCA_902801295.1 Oscillospiraceae bacterium
GAAGCAGCGGTATGAATCCAGCTACTACAGCGCCGACCAGCTCAAAACCCTGTTTGACGCGATCCGGGATGATCCCATCTATCCCCTTGTGAAGATCACCGCCCTGTACGGCCTGCGCCGGAGCGAGGTTCTGGGGCTGAAATGGGACAGCGTGGATTTCACCGCCGGGCGGCTAACGATCAAGCACACCGTTTCCAAGGTCACGACAACAGTCTGCAAGGACAAGACCAAGAACAGCTCCAGCCACCGATCTTTCCCCTTATCGGCTGAGGCAAGAGAAATCTTTATGCAAGCCAAGACGGAGGAAGCGATCAACCGAAAGCTCTGCGGCGCGGACTATGAGGAAAACGACTTTATCTTCAAATGGCCTAACGGCACTCCCTTTTCGCCGGATTACGTTTCTTCCCATTTCTCGCTTCTCCTGAAGAACAACCACTTGCCGCATATCCGTTTCCATGAGCTTCGGCACAGCTGCGCCAGCCTGCTCCTTAACAACGGATTCACGCTGAAAGATGTGCAGGAATACATGGGTCACGCCGATATTCAGATGACAGCGAACATTTACGGACACCTGGATATGCAGAGAAAAGAGCTTCTGACGGCCCCGTTAGAAAAGTGTTAGAAAAACGTTAGAAATCGGCCCTTTGTCGAAGGAAAGTGAGAAACGGCGAAAGAAGAACTTGTCCGAAAAGTTCTCAAAAAGCAAAAAATGACCCCAAATCTTGCGATTTGAGGCCAATTCATGGTGCGCGAGGCGGGACTTGAACCCGCACGCCCGGAGTGAGCACTAGAACCTGAATCTAGCGAGTCTGCCAATTCCACCACTCGCGCATCTCTGGAAATAATAATAGCACCCGCTTTCGGGATTGTCAAGCATTTTTTCCTCCGCGAAAGGGAAATTTGCTTTACTTTGCCGGAGGGCGGAGATATAATAGTCCTACTGACTTTCCCCGAGGTGATCCCATGTACATCGACCGCTACTCCATCAAGGCCGACGCGCGCGAGCATCTCCGCTCCGCGGTTCCGCGTCCGTACTATGAGGGGCTGCTGTTTCTTCTTGTCGCCGGCATTTTGACCGGGCTCTCCATGGCGCTGATGGCCTCCAAGCTCACCGATGCCGGCGTCGAAACCTATATGAAATACGTCATGGCCGGGATGTATGAGGACGCTGTCCGCTATCTCCGAACACTCACCCCTCCCACGGCCGACTACCTCATCAGCAATGTTCTGGATTTATTACGCAGCATCGTTGCCGTCGGCCTGAGCATTTTCGCCATGAACACGCTCCGGCAAAAGGAGGCCAGCCTTGGGAATCTGCTGGACGGCTTCGGCCGCTTTTTCCCGCTGCTGATTCTGCTCGTGCTGATGCGCTTTCTGGTGTCGCTGTGGTCCTATCTGCTGGTAATTCCCGGCATCATCGCCTTTTACCGCTACCGCCTGGCCGTCTATCTGCTGCTCGACCATCCGGAGCTGAACCCGCTCCAGTGCATCCTGCTCAGCGGGCAGATGATGCGCGGCAAGAAGTGGGAGCTGTTTCTGCTGGATCTGAGCTTTCTCGGCTGGGCGCTGCTGGCCTCTCTCCCGCTGAGCTTCGGCGCCGCCCTCGGCAGCCTGGCAACGCTGATCGTCGGCGCGCTCGGCAGTGCGGCGATTCTGGGCTGGCTGCTGCCCTATTATGAGCTGAGCTGCGTCGGCTTCTACGAGGCCGTCAAGACGCCGATCCAGTCCATTCCGCCCGAAGAATAAGTGAAAAACGATCCGCGGTCAACCGGCCGCGGATCGTTTGCTGTCAGTATTGAATGATAAAGCGTTCTGGCTTTGGCTTGAACTTTACGCCGGATATGATGCCCATGGCGGCAAAGAGCGTCGCCATGGAGGAGCCTCCGTAGCTGAAGAAGGGCAAGGCGATGCCGATCACCGGGGTGATGCCGATGCACATGCCGACGTTGATGAAGGTCTGGAAGGCGATGGCCGCGCCGATGCCGACGCACAGCAGCGTGTCATAGGTGCGCCCGGCCTTGAAGCCTGCGCGGAAGCAGTGGATAATCAGGATCATCAGCAGGGTCAGCACGATCAGGCAGCCGATCATGCCCCACATCTCGCCGATGCTGGAGAAGATGAAGTCCGTGTGCTTGCCGGTAAATACCGTCTCCCGGTGGCCGGGATCTGCGCCGGTCAGGCGGCCGGAGGCCAGGGTGAATTTGCTCTGCGTGGTCTGCCAGCGGATGCCCCAGCCGTCCGGATCGACGCTTTCGTCATAGGGAGCCAGCAGGCGCTTTTTCTGGTAGTCCTTGAGCACATAGTTCCAGGCCAGCGGGATCATCGCCGCGACTGCGGCGCCGCCGATGGCAAACCAATAGAGCTTCACCCCGAGGGCGAAGAGCATCACGAGGAAGATCGCCAGCAGGATGATGGCGTTGCCAAGGTCCGAGGAGACGACCATGATGGCCAAGAAGACCGCGCCAAACACCGCCGCCATCTGAACCACCGCGAAGAAGGAGTTGACGTCGCCCTTCTGTCGCAGCGCGGTCATTTGCTTGGCGGATATGATGATGTACAGAATTTTGATGATCTCCGAGGGCTGAATGCCGATGCCGAGGAAGCGGATCCAGCTCTTGTTGCCGGTGCCGTCGTCTTCGCCGAAAACGAAAAGCGCGGCCAGCAGCAGCACGATCATCAGCACCAGCCACTTCCACTGTTCGCCCAGAATATCCGGGTCGATGATCGTGAAGAGCACAAAAGCGCCGATGCCCAGGAACACCGAAAAGACCTGCACGATGACCATCTTCGTCGGCGTGATGGCGCGGACGTTCTGATCCGCAAGCCAGTGCGTGGTGTGGTACACGGCGATCACGCTGATGACGGCGCAGATCAGGCACAGAACCAGCAGGAAAATATCCGCCCGCTGGAAAAACATCTTCACATATTTTTTCACTTGAACGATCGTAAGCACCGCCTTTCGCGGGATTGAGGCCGGAAGCGTGTGAGTTTGACAAAATCTCCCGGCATATTCTTTGATATTTTATCACAGATTTGCACTTTACGCAATGGGCCAATGGGTGGTATAATATTTAAGAATAAAAAAGAGAGGCACAGCATGCGGGAATATATCACCACAAGTGAATCGGAAACCGAGGCGCTCGGCGCGAAGCTCGCCGCCGCGCTGCCCGGCGGCAGCGTGGTCGCCATGTACGGCGATCTCGGCGCCGGAAAGACGGCCTTCGTCCGCGGCATGGCCCGCGGCATGGGGCTGCAGGCGCGGGTCTCCAGCCCAACCTTTACCATCGTCAACGAGTATCTCGGGCAGCGGGAGCTGATCCACTTCGACATGTACCGTCTCTCCGGCGCCGATGAGCTGTTCGACATCGGCTGGGAGGATTATCTGGCGCGCGGCGCCGTCTGCGCGGTGGAGTGGAGCGAAAACGTGGAGGACGCCTTTTTCGGCGACGAAATCCGCGTGCGCATCGAAAAGCTTTCGGACACCGAGCGAAAAATCACCATTGAGGGGGCGGATGAATGCTGATTCTCGCCTTGGAATCTTCGGCCAAAGCCGCGTCGGTCGCGCTGGTGCGGGACGGACGTCTGCTGGGGCAGTCAACGCAGATCAGCGCGCTGACGCACAGCCGCACGCTGCTGCCGATGGCGGAGGATCTGCTGAAAAACTGCGAGTTGACGACCGGCGACGTCGATCTGTTCGCCGTTGCGCATGGCCCCGGCTCTTTCACCGGCATCCGCATCGGCGTGTCCACGGTCAAGGGCCTCGCCTGGGCAACAGACAAGCCCTGCGTCGGCGTATCCACGCTGGAGGCGCTGGCCTGGCACGGTCTCGCCGCGGGCGGAATCGTCTGTCCGGTGATGGACGCACGGCGCAGCCAGGTCTATAACGCGCTCTTTGAGATCCGCGGCGGAAAGCCCGTGCGGCTGTGCGAGGATCGCGCCATTGCGCTCGATCAGCTGGCCGATGAGCTTGCGGGCAAAAATACTCCGGTCTTTCTGCTGGGCGACGGCGCTGCGCTGACTGCCGGCTTTCTGCAAAAGCGCGGCCTCCCCTTCCGCCTCGCGCCGGACGATCTGCTCTGGCAGGACGGCTGGGGCGTAGCGATGGCCGCCCAAGGCAAACCGCCCATCAGCGGTGAGGAGCTGCTGCCGGTCTACCTGCGCCTGTCCCAGGCCGAGCGCGAGCGGCAGGAGCGCCTGGCTCACGAAGAAAAAGAAGCAAATTAAATCAAATATAGAAGGAGACTCTGTCATGAGCAAAGTAGTCGTTTTCGATCATCCCCTGATCCAGCACAAGCTCTCCATTCTGCGCGACGAGAAGACCAGCGTCAAGGAGTTCCGCGAGCTGATCTCCGAGATCGCCATGCTGATGTGCTACGAGGCCACGCGCGATCTGCCCCTCGAAGAGATCGACGTCAAGACGCCCGTCGCCGTTGCCAAGTGCCGCCGCATCGCCGGCAAAAAGCTGGCCATCGTACCCATCCTCCGCGCCGGACTCGGCATGGTGGACGGCATGGTGAGCATGATGCCCAACGTAAAGGTCGGCCACATCGGCCTGTTCCGCGATCCTGAGACCAAGGAGCCCGTGAAGTACTACTTCAAGATGCCCGCCGACATTGCCGAGCGCGACGTGATCGTGGTCGATCCGATGCTCGCCACCGGCGGTTCCGCTGCCGCCGCCATCTCCTTCCTCAAGGACGAGGGCGTCAAGCACATCAAGCTCATGAGCATCATCGGTGCGCCCGAAGGCGTGGCCCGGATGCAGGAGACGCATCCCGACGTCGATATCTTTGTCGCCGCGCTGGACGATCATCTGAACGAAAACGCCTACATCGTTCCCGGCCTGGGCGACGCCGGCGACCGTATCTTCGGCACGAAGTAAGCCGGAAGCGCGTCAGGCAAGCGTTTGATTATTCTATTACCAAATGAACTCAGGGGATACGCAACTTGCGTATCCCCTGAGCTTTTATATCAGTGAGCAATTACTCGACGGTGACGGATTTGGCGAGGTTGCGGGGCTTGTCGATGTCGCAGCCGCGCTGCAGCGCCACGTAATAGGCGAACAGCTGCAGCGGCACGATGCCCAGCGAGGGCTGGAGCAGCAGATGCGTATCGGGCACAGCGAGGACGTTTTCGGCGGTCTTGGCCATGTCGGCGCAGCGGCTCTCCGTCGTCAGCGCGACGATATCCGCACCGCGGGCCTTGACCTCGATGACGTTGGACATGGCCTTGTCAAACAGCGGCGTATAGGTGCCGAGGGCGATGACCAGGGTGCCCGGCTCGATAAGCGAGATGGTGCCGTGCTTGAGCTCGCCCGAGGCATAGGCCTCGGAGTGGATGTAGGAGATCTCCTTGAGCTTCAGGCTGCCCTCCAGGCCCAGCGCGTAGTCCAGGTTGCGGCCGATGAAGAAGACGGAATCGTGGTTAAAGTAGCGCGAGGCGAGATACTGGATGGGCTCGGTGTTTTCCAGCACGCTCTCCATCCGCGCGGGCAGCGCCTGCAGCTCGCTGACGATGGCGGCGTACTCCGCCGGCTCGATGGTGCCGAGGGTCTCGGCAAAGTAGAGCCCCAGCATGTTCAGCACAGTCAGCTGCGTGCTGTATGCTTTCGTGGTGGCCACGGCGATTTCGGGTCCGGCCCAGGTATAGAGCACGTCGTCCGACTCGCGGGCAATGGAGCTGCCGACGACGTTGACGATCGACAAAACCCGCGCGCCGAGCTTTTTCGCCAGGCGCAGCGCCATCATCGAGTCCAGCGTCTCGCCGCTCTGGCTGATGACGATGACGAGCGTGTGCTCATCCACCAGCGGGTCTGCGTAGCGAAACTCCGAGGCCAGCACGACCTCCACCGGCCGCCGCAGCAGGCGCTCGAGATTGTATTTGCCGATCACGCCCACATGGTAGCTCGAACCGCAGGCCACGATGAAGATGCGGTTCAGGGAGCGGATCTCCTCTGCCGTGAGCTTGAGATCCTCAAAGAACACATGCCCGTCCTTCAGCCGCGGGGAGATGGTCTTGCGGATCGCCTCCGGCTGCTCGAGGATCTCCTTGTACATGAAGTGGGCATAGCCGCCCTTTTCCGCGGCGCTCACGTCCCAGTCCACGGTGTGGCGTTCTTTTTCGATCTCCAGCCCCATCGCGTCGAATACGCGGATGCCGGAGGCGCTGACCACGGCGACCTCGCCGTCGGCCATATAGGAAACTTCGCGGGTGTACTTGAGGATGGCGGTCACGTCCGAGGCGATAAAGCTGCAGCCCTCACCGTAGCCCAGCAGCAGCGGCGCGTCCTTGCGCGCAGCAATGAAGCAGTCCGGGTAATCGACGCAGAGGATGCCCAGTGCATAGGCGCCCTCGATGCGGTGCAGCATTTTATACACGGCGCTCTTGAGGTCGCCGCTGCTTGCGTAGTAGTACTCCAGCAACTGCGCCACGACCTCGGTGTCGGTGTCGGAGCGGAAGCTGACGCCCTTGGAGATCAGAAATTCCTTGATTTCCAGATAGTTTTCAATGATGCCGTTGTGTACGACGGCGATCATGCCGTTCTGACTCAGATGGGGATGGGAGTTGACGTCATTGGGCTCGCCGTGGGTGGCCCAGCGGGTATGGCCGATGCCCACGTGGCCGCTCAGGCTGCGGCCGTCATCCGTCAGCGCGCGCAGCACCTTCAGCCGCCCCTTGGCCTTTTTCATCTGCAGCCCCTGTTTCTCCGACAGCACAGCCACGCCCGCCGAGTCATACCCGCGGTACTCCAGCCGCTCCAGTCCGTCCAGCAGGATGGGCGCAGCCTCTTCCTTTCCGGCAAAGCCAACAATTCCGCACATAAACAAGCCACCTTTCCGTCTGCGCGA
This sequence comes from Oscillospiraceae bacterium, assembly GCA_902801295.1. Taxonomy (GTDB): domain Bacteria; phylum Bacillota; class Clostridia; order Oscillospirales; family Oscillospiraceae; genus Limivicinus. The sequence goes on from CADCHN010000015.1 coordinate 6,846, forward strand.
CAGCGCAAACTTTCACTTATAGTTTAGTATAGCAAAAATTTGCTTCAAGAGCAAGAGGCTTTGCCGTTATGGAAAAGAGCAGATCAAAAAAGTGCCCCCATCTGTTGATTTCTGCCAAAAAGCATGCTATTCTATTTTTGTATGTACACATAGGAACATCGGCCGACAAGGAGGTAAGCGATGGATCAAAATATCGTCAAGCGAAATGAGCTTCTCGCGCAGAAGGTCATCAAAGGGCTCCAGTCCCGCAACATGAGCGGCTACTATGCCGCCGACCGCAGGGAAGCCCTGCGCATTGCGCTTTCACTGATCCCGGAAGAGAGTCTGGTCACGATGGGCGGCGGTCAGAGCGTCTGGGAGATCGGTCTGCCGGAGGCGCTGAAGGCCGGCAATTACCGCTTCCTGGACCGCAATCTCGTCGAGGATAAGCGCGCCGCGATGCTCGCGGCCTACGACGCGGACGTTTTTCTCGCCAGCGCCAACGCCATCACCGAGGACGGCGTGATGGTAAACATCGACGGCAACGCCAACCGCGTTTCCGCTATGGCTTACGGGCCGAAAAAGCTGGTGCTGATCGTCGGCATGAACAAGGTCTGTCCCGATCTGGACAGCGCCATGAAGCGCGCGAGAAACGTCGCCGCGCCTATCAACGCCCAGCGTTTCGGTCTTTCTACGCCCTGCGCGAAAACCGGCGCCTGCATGGACTGCAAATCGCCGGACACGATCTGCTGCCAGTTTCTGATAACCCGCTTCTCCCGCCACGCGGGCCGCATCCACGTCATTCTTGTCAATGACACCCTGGGTTTCTGATCCTCCCGTCATTTCCATCAATTTCTACATAACAAGGAGATTACGACCATGGCTTTTGCGCTGAGAACCTATACCGCCCCCGATTTTTCCGAGCCGCGCTTTCAGAACGCGCCCGACGTGACGCTTTGCCCCGCCCCCTGCGATCACGCCGCGCCCGAACATTTCCACGCGATGAGCATTTTCCCGGAGTATTTCAAAGTGAACGGCGAGTGGCTGATGGCCGAGGAGAGCCGCATGGACTGCGTGGCAGTCTATGAAAACGGGCGCTTCGCGGTCAAGGAGTTCCGCCATCTGAAAAAGGGCGACCTCGTCGTGGTCAACCGCACCGAGGACGCCAGTGAGGGCATCTATGTGCACGCCGACGGCTTCAACGAAACCGCCGGAGGACGTGAGCTCTTCGCCTTCCGCCAGAACCGCTCCCGCGAGACCGGCTTCTCCCGTGACTACAGCGAAATCAGCGAGCTGCTCAAATACGAGCGCGACCACGGCAAGATCGTCTGGGTCGCCGGCCCCGCGCTCAGCTTCGACGCCGGCGCCAGAGAGGCCTTCGGAAAGCTGGTCGAGGCGGGCTACGTGCACTGCCTGATGGCCGGCAACGCCCTGGCCACCCACGATCTGGAGGGTGCCTGGCTGCACACCGCGCTCGGTCAGGACATCCACACGCTTGAGAACATGCCCGGCGGCCACCACAACCACCTCGACACCATCAACCGCGTGCGCCAGTGCGGCAGCATCCCGGCCTTCATCGAGCAGGAGAAGCTCAAGGGCGGCATCATCTGCAGCTGCGTGAAGAAAAACGTGCCCTTCGTCCTCTGCGGCTCCATCCGCGACGACGGACCGCTGCCCGAGGTCATCGCCAATGTCTACGAAGGTCAGGACGCCATGCGCGCCCAGGTCCGCAACGCCACAACCGTCATTTGCCTGGCCACGATGCTCCATTCCATCGCCGTCGGCAACATGACTCCCTCCTTTCGCGTTCTTCCCGACGGCACCGTGCGCCAGGTGTATTTCTACTGCGTGGACGTGGCGGAATTCACCGTCAACAAGCTCAGCGACCGCGGCAGCCTCGCGGCCAAGGGCATCGTCACGAACGTCCAGGACTTCGTCACCGGCGTTGCCCACAGCCTGGGTCTCTGATTCTGTTTTCACCTTCCGGCCTCCGCCTTTCGACGGAGGCCGTGTTTTTGTAATAATAAAGAATATTTAAGAAAGTCGAAAAATTTGGCGGCGCTTCGCGGATTGAAAAGAAAGCCGAAATATGCTATGATTCTGTCAATCCGCCCCGCCGTTTGCGGCGGGGATCGGCATTTTATTATATTCCGCTGCTGCTTTGGGATGCGAAAGAGTCGGTTTATGGACCAGAACAGAAACGGGGAAGGCCGCGTCCCGGCCTCCGCCGATCAAAAAAAGAAATGGCGCTGGGGCTTGCTCTCCGTGCTGATTGCCGCGCTGACCGTCTGGGCGGTGATTTCGCAGTGGAAGGGTTTTTCGCTGCGTGCGCTGGCTCAGGCGCTTTCCGGGGCCAAGCCCGGCTGGATGCTGCTGGCCGTGCTGGCTATGCTGGGCTTTGTCTACTTTGAGGGCTGTGCGCTGCGCAGCGCGTGCCTGGCCCTGCACTATCCCACCACGCGGCGCGCCGGTTTTATCTACGCCGCGGCGGACATCTACTTTTCCGCCATCACGCCCTCCGCGAGCGGCGGCCAGCCGGCCTGCGCGCTGATGATGCGCCGCTTCGGCATCCCCGGCAGCGTGGCCGCAGCCATCCTGATGCTCACGCTCACGATGTATGCGCTGGCGATTCTGGTGGTCGGCGCGCTGGTACTGTTTTTCGCGCCCTCGACCTTTTTGCTCTTCGGCCCGCTCGGGCGGGTGCTGATTGCGGCCGGCACCGCCATCCAGGTCGGTCTGCTGGCGGTCTTTGTGCTGCTGATGTACAGGGAAGGGCTCTTTAAGCGCATCTGCCTGGGTCTGCTGCGCGCCTTAACCGCGCTGCGGCTTGTCCGGCATCCGGAGAAGCTGGCCGCGCGCCTTGAGCGGACGATGGATGCGTACCACCAAAGGGCGGCGCTGCTCACCGGGCACCGGCCGCTGCTGCTGCGCTCCTTCCTGTATAATCTGCTGCAGCGCGTTTCCGCGATCTCCGTGAGCATGTTTGTTTTCCTCGCCCTCGGCGGCCCGCTCCGCGCCGCCCCCGGCATCTTTGCCGTGCAGAGCTTTGTGGTGCTCGGCTCCAACTGCGTGCCGATTCCGGGTGCCATGGGCGTGGCCGACTACCTGATGCTCGACGGCTTTCAAGCCTTTTTGAGCCCGGATCGGGTGGTCATCATGGAGCTCATCAGCCGCTCTGTGTCCTTCTACAGCTGCGTGCTGCTGTGCGGGCTGCTTGTGTTATTTACCTCACTCAGAAAGAGAAAGGCGGGTCCGGTATGATCGGCTTTTATGACTATACGGTGGTTCTCACCTATCTGTCTCTGCTCTCCTCGACGGTGGGCATCGTTGTGGCGCTCTCCGCCGGCGGGCATCCGTATTTCGGCTGCTTTTTCCTGCTGCTGAGCGGTCTGTGCGACGCCTTTGACGGCCGGGTCGCCCGGACGAAGAAAGCGCGCACGCCGGCGGAAAAGGCCTTTGGCATCCAGATCGACTCGCTGTCGGATCTCGTCGCCTTCGGCGTGCTGCCGACCTGCATCGGCGCTGCGCTCATCCGCACCTCACCCATGATCCGGGCGGCGCTGGCCGATCCCGCCGCCCCCTGGCAGGTTCATGTCGGCCGCTTTTTGCTGCACGCCGTGCTGGTGCTCTACACGCTCGCCGCGATGATCCGCCTCGCCTACTACAACATCACCGAGGAGGAGCGGCAGCAGACGGAGACCGGCGCGCGCTCGCATTTTCTCGGTCTGCCCGTCACCTCCGCGGCCCTGATTTTCCCCTTCATCCTGCTGCTGCAGTTTCTTACGCGGGCGGACATCACCCTGGCCTACATCGCCGCGGCGCTGCTGACCGGCGTTCTGTTTCTGATCCCCTTCCGCGTGAAAAAGCCCGGGCTGCGCGGGATTCTGATCATGGTCGGCGTCGGAGCGCTGGAATTTCTGCTGCTTCTGCTATGGAAAACGCTGTTTCGCTGACGGGGCGCTGGGAACGTCCGGCGCCGGAGAGCGCAGGACTGCGCTTTCTCTACCGCACGCTGCCGGGGCGGCTGCTGCTGAAGCCTCTGACAGGCCGCGGCTTGTCCCGCCTCGCCGGGCATCTGCTGGATTCCCGCCTGTCCCGGCCGCTGATCGGGCGCTTTGTGCGCCGCTATGAGATCCAGCTCACCGATTATCGGGAGGCGGATTACGCCTGCTTCAACGACTTTTTCTGCCGCGAGATCCGGCCGGAGCTGCGTCCTCTGCCCGACGATCCCGCGCTGCTGTTTGCGCCCTGCGACGGCAGGCTCAGCGCATGGCGCATCGACGAGGGCACGGTGCTTAGCATCAAGCAGAGCCGCTACACGCTCGACGAGCTCTTTTCCGGCGACCCGATCGCCGAACGCTACCGGGACGGCGTGTGTCTGGTGTTTCGCCTCTGCGTGGACGACTACCACCGCTATTGCTACCCCGACAGCGGCGTCAAGGGCGGCAACGTCTTTCTTCCCGGCGAGCTTCACACCGTGCGCCCGATCGCGCTCGGCACGCTGCCGGTCTTTGTCCGCAACTGCCGGGAATATACGGTCATGGACACCGCGCATTTCGGCACCGTGACGCAGATGGAAGTGGGCGCGCTGCTGGTAGGGAAGATTGAAAACCGCCACGGCGCCGGGGCTTTCGTGCGCGGCGAGGAAAAAGGCCGGTTTCGCTACGGCGGCAGCACTGTGATCCTGCTGCTGGAACAGGGCCGTGCGGAGCTGCCGGAGGTGCTCTTCCGCCGGAGCGCGGAGGGTCTGGAGCTGCGCGTCAGGATGGGACAGCCCATCGGCCGCGCCGCCGTCCGGGAACTGACGGCAGCCGGCAAATAACGAAAACCGCACAGGAGGCCGACCATTGAGAAAAATTTGGTCGGCCTCCTGTTTTTTTATTGACAAAGTCCCGGGGCACAGGGTATTCTGGACTCAGGCCAAGCGCCGAATACACCAATCAAAGGAGGAGACGTCATGGACGGTGGAAGTAGTACCGGCAGTTTATCGGGCCGATGTTGCGCGGATTTTCACGGTTCATCCGTGTCCGCCTTTTGCTGATTGATCCGGGCTGTCGGCCCGCCTGTCGGACTTCCGAATCTGGACGCAATCCAAGACCGAGGAGGGATTCCCGATGGCACTCAATCCGTTAACCCTGGAAAAAACCATCCGTTCGCTGTTGGAGGACAAGAAGTACCAGAGTCTGAAGGACATGCTGGTCACGATGGAGCCGGCGGACATCGCCGGGATCTTCGAGGAGCTGGAGGACGAGCGCATCCCGCTGCTGTTCCGCCTGCTGCCGAAGGAGACGGCGGCGGAGACCTTCGCGGAGCTCGAACCGGAGCGGCAGGAACTGCTGATCCGCGGCTTCTCCGACCGTGAGCTGCATGAGCTGGTCAACGAGCTCTACGTGGACGACGCGGCGGATCTGGTGGAGGAGATGCCGGCCAATGTGGTCAAGCGCATCCTCGCCCAGACCGATCCGCAGATGCGCCGGGAGATCAACGAAATCCTGCGCTATCCCGAAAACTCCGCCGGCTCGATCATGACGACGGAGTATGTCTCCCTTCGCCCCGGAATGAGCGTGGCCGAGGCCATCGCCCGCATCCGCACCACGGGCGTGGACAAGGAGACGATCTACACCTGCTACGTCACCGAGGGGCGAAAGCTCCTGGGCACCGTGTCCGTCAAGGACCTGCTGCTCTGTGCCGACGACGCAAAGCCCGTGTCGGAGATCATGGACGAGAACGTCATCTCCGTCAGCACCCTGACCGACCAGGAAGAGGTCGCGCAGATGCTCTCGAAATACAACTTCCTCGCGCTGCCCGTGGTGGACACGGACGCGCGCATGGTCGGTATCGTCACCTTCGACGATGCGATGGACGTCCTCGTGGAAGAGACCACGGAGGATATCGAAAAGATGGCCGGTATGCTCCCCTCCGAGAAGAGCTACCTGCGCTCCAACGCTTGGGATCTGTTCCGCCACCGCATCCCCTGGCTGATGCTGCTGATGATCTCCGCCACCTTCACGGGCATGATTATCACCGGCTTCGAGGGCGCACTGGCCGCGCAGGTCGTGCTGACGGCCTTCATCCCGATGCTGATGGACACCGGCGGCAACTCCGGTTCCCAGGCCTCCGTCACCGTCATCCGTGCTCTGAGCCTGGGCGAGCTGGAATTTGCCGATCTGCCGCGCGTCATCTGGAAGGAGATCCAGACGGCAGCGCTCTGCGGCATCGCCCTGTCGCTGATCTGCTTTGGCAAGATCCTGCTGGTAGACCGGCTTCTGCTCGGCAACTCCGACATCACCGTGCTGACCGCCTTCGTCGTCTGCTTTACGATGGCCGTCACGGTGCTGATCGCCAAAATCGTCGGCTGCACGCTGCCGATGGCCGCCAAGAAGGTCGGCTTTGACCCGGCCGTTATGGCCAGCCCCTTCATCACGACCATCGTGGACGCGCTGAGCCTGCTGGTCTATTTCGGCATTGCCAGCGCCCTGCTGCCCATTTGAAGCACAACAAGAAAAAGGAGCTTACTCAAGCGCTTGAGTAAGCTCCTTTTTTCTAGTTTCGTCACACCGCGGCGAGGATATGCAGGTTCCGCAGTTTGGGATCGCGGACGCGGTCGTTGACCGCGTAGGCGAGGCGCTCGAGCTCGCCGCTCTCTGTCTCCGCCAGCCCCTGTGCCCGCACTTCGGCGGCGACGGCGGCACAGATTGCCTCAATCAGCCGCAGCTTTTCCTCATCACAGGGCGTCGTCAGGATCTGCTCGAGCGGCAAAGCCAGCTCTGACAGCAGCGGCAGCTCCCGCAGCGCGCGAAAGCGCCACTTGTAATAGGGCCGGTAGCGCCGCGCCAGCAGAAAGGCCGCGGCGGAGGCGCTGTCGGCAAACTCGATCGCCGCCAGCTGCGCGGCGGCCGGCTCCCCGTGGCCGAGGCAGCGCTCGACGTTATACTGCCCGGCCTGCGCCATCAGCAGCAGCCGCCCGGCCAGGCGCTTACAGCGCACGTCCTCCGGGAAAAAGGCGAGCTGCTCACGAATGCGGCTGACCTCGCCCCAGTTGTCGAAAAAGAGTTCCCCGTTCGTGGCCTCGGCGAGCGCCTGCTCCGGCAGCGTCAGCCACTGCTCCGTCGTCAGCGCGCCGTTGGCAGAGCCCACGGTTTTTGTGAAAAACTCCGCCGTGCGCAGCACGCCGTGCCGCGCGCCGCCCACCGGCAGCATCATCGCGCGCTTCACGCCACGAAACTCCTTCGGAAGCCCCGCATAGGCCCGCTCCAGCAGAAATTCCTGCCGCCGGCCGACGATCTCCTCCTCGGGCAGGAACAGGCAAAAGCCCGGCTCGAAGTCGTGGTCGCGGGACAGCCCGTCGTCATAGCCAAAGCACTCCGAGCCGCTGCCGAAGAGACCGACGGCGAGAAAGGGCAGTAATTCGGGAAACTTCTCCTGCAGCATCGGCCGGCCGCAGCTCTCGAAGAAGTCCCGGGACAGCTCAAGCCCGTTCATAGATGCGCGCCGCCTCCTTCTGCAGCTCCTCTGCGGCGAGGAAATAGCCGTAATACGCAAAGCTGGGGGCGCACTTCTCGCAGACGAAGGCGTAGTAGCCGTTGCGCGGCGCAGCCTTGTCCTGCAGCAGCTCGAGGGCGCGGTCGAGCAGCGCGAAGATGCGCGTTTCTCCCGCCTCGAGTCCCGCCTGCGCTGCGACGGTGTCTGCCATGTTCAGGCAGGTGATCGCCTGCTCCAGCGCGCCGCCGGAGAGCTTGCCCATCTGCTCCATCGCCTTATCGTAGAGCGTGAAGGCCTCGTCATAGCGGCCGAGCGCCTTGCAGGAGAGCGCCATGTTGTTGTACAGCCCGCCCAGCAGCTCCGGCCGGACCTGCACACCGGACTCGTACACCGCCCGCGCCTTCTCGAACAGGGAAAACGCACGCTCGTTGTCCCCGAAGGCGCTGCAGGCCGTGGCGGCGTTGACATAGGTGGTGCCGGCGCTGACAGAGCCCTCAAAGTCCAGCTTTTCCAGCAGCCCAAGCGCCTCGTCTGCCCAGCGCAGGGCCTTGTCCCTGTCGCCGGTCTTGCGATAATGGCCGATCAGCTCGTTAGAGAGCATCAGCTGCCCGCGCCGATCCTGCCCGAGTTTCGCCTCTTCCATCCAATACAGCAGGTGCCGCTCGGCCCCGGCGTAGTCCCGGCGGCTCATGTATTCGTCCATTTTCTGAATGATCCGCTGCTGCGGAACGGCGCGGATCATCGGCTCGGCACCGTAGGGCTCCCCGCAGAGGAGGCAGGTCGGCTCGACGTAATCCTCGGGTGCCAGGGGCTGATTGCTGTTGCTCATTGCTGCGTCCTTTCCGCGGCAAAGCCGCCGGTTTTTCGTGCCTTCATACTATCATTCCGGTCGAAAAAACACAACCGAATTCTTTGCCTTGTTGAAATCGTCAAAATCAAAGCCTCGTTGTCGGCCAAAAATTGTATCATATGCTTGAAAAACATGCTTTAAAGTGATATAGTATAGGCAACATCGGCGATCGCCCCGCGCGACCGCCGTGCAACCTGAAAGCGCAGGCCGTCTCCCGGCGGGCCGCGCCAGCCCCCGTTTTATGGGAGCGGCGGACGGGTCGTCCCGCGTCGGCGGTCGGCGTTTTCCAATGAAGAAGGAGGAAATCATGAAAAAGACACTTGCACTGATCCTTGCTCTGCTGATGGTGCTCGCGCTCGCCGCCTGCGGCGAGAAGGCGCCCGAGGCGAACAACACTCCCGCGGCTGAGACCAACATCCCGCAGGAGCTGATCGACGCGGCCAAGGCCGAGGGCGAGCTTGTTGTCTACGGCTCCTGCGAAGAGGATTACCTCAACGCCGCCTGCGACAAGTTTGAGGAGCTCTACGGCATCAAGGTCAACCGTCAGCGCCTGTCCACCGGCGAAGTCCCCGCCAAGATCGAGGAGGAGAACGGCAATCCCTCCGCTGACGTCTGGTTCGGCGGCACCAACAACCCCTATGATACGCTGGGTGCCAAGGGCTTCCTGGATGTCTATGAGGCTGTCAACGACGCCCACCTGACCAAGAGCATCTACAAGGATCCCAACGGCTACTGGCACGGCATCTACACCGGCATCCTGGGCTTCATGGTCAACACCGACGAGCTGGCCCGCCTGGGTCTGGAAGCGCCCCAGAGCTGGGACGATCTGCTCAAGCCCGAGTATAAGGGCCTGATCTGGCTGTCCAACTACAAGACCGCCGGCACCCCGAAACTGGTCGCCAACCTCATGATCCAGCTCAAGGGCCATGACGAAGGCATCCAGTACCTCGTAGACCTGGACAAGAACGTCGAAGTTTACACCAAGTCCGGCTCCGGCCCGAGCAAGAACGTCGGCCCCGGTGAGTGCGTCATCGGCATCGGCTTCCTGCATGACGGCATCACCCAGATCCTGGACAACGGCTATGAGAACGTCCAGCTGATCGTTCCCTCCGACGGCACCGCCTGCGAGATCGGCCCCGTGGCCATCTTCAAGGGCGCCGCTCACCCCAACGCCGCGAAGCTCTTTGTTGAGTTCGCGCTGAGCCCCGACTGCGTGGAGCTGGCCGCTCAGAACGGCTCCTACCAGTTCCTCGTCATCGACAACGCGCAGCAGCCCGAGGCTGCCAAGCAGTTCGGTCTCGATCCCAGCCTGGTTTGGGACGGCTACGACTTTGCCAAGGCCGCCGCTGACACCGAGCAGAACGTGAACGACGTCATGGACGCCATCGCCGCCGCCGGTGCCGACACCGGTGCCGACCGCTTCAAGACCGAGTAATTCCCCCAGTTTTTCCGCAAGGATGGCGGGTTTCCCGCCATCCTTGTTTTTTCAAAATTCCTGTAGAAAGGAGCAGTTGTTATGGCAAGAGGCCAGGGCGCGGCGCTGGATCGAAAAAAACTGATGGCCGACCCCATCATGGTCACCACCATCGTCGTGCTGATTACCTTTTTGACCCTGTTCATTCTCTACCCCCTGGCGATTTTGCTGGTGGACAGCTTTGTGGGAGACGGCAGCTTCGGCTTCAGCATCTTCAAGCGGATCTTCGCCATGCCCTCCTTTACGCGCGCCATCACAAACACCCTGAAGGTCGGCTTCCTGGTCGGCATTCTCTCGGCGCTGATCGGCCTGCTGTTTGCCTATGTGGAGGTCTATGTACGCCTCAACCGCTTCGCCGGCGGCCTGTTCAAGGTCGTTTCGATGCTGCCGGTCGTCTCCCCTCCCTTTGTACTCTCCCTGTCGATGATTATGCTCTTCGGCAAGGCAGGTCTGATTACGCGCTTTTTGCTGGGCATCTACGACAACAGCGTCTACGGCTTCTGGGGCATCGTCATTGTCCAGACGCTGACCTTCTTCCCGGTCTGCTACATGATGCTCAAGGGTCTGCTGAAAAACATCGACCCCTCGCTGGAGGAGGCGGCCCGCGACATGGGCGCCAGCCGCTGGAAGGTGTTTACCAGCGTGACGTTGCCGCTGATGCTGCCGGGCCTCGGCAATGCCTTTCTCGTGACCTTCATCGAGTCGATCGCGGACTTTGCCAACCCCATGATTATCGGCGGCTCCTATGATACGCTCGCCACCACGATCTATCTGCAGATCACCGGCGCCTATGACAAGGCCGGCGCCGCCGCGATGGCCGTGGTGCTGCTGTGCATCACGCTCGTGATGTTCGCCGTGCAGAAATACTACCTTGAGGCCAAGACCGCCGCGACCCTCACCGGCAAGGCCTCCCGCGCCCGCATGCTGATCGAGGACCGCAGCGTGAAGATCCCGCTGACGATTCTCTGCTCGCTCGGCGCGCTGTTCGTCATCCTGATGTACATCTGCGTGCCCATCGGCGCGTGCTTCCCCACCTGGGGCTATAAGTTCTTCCCGCTGACGGGCAAGTGGTTCAAGCAGGTCTTTGTGCGCTACCACGGCCTCAAGGCCTTTAAGGACTCCTTTGTGCTCTCGCTGATCGCCTCTCCCATCACGGCGCTGCTGAGCATGATCATCTCCTACCTCGTCGTCAAGCGCAAGTTCAAGGCCAAGGGCTTCATCGAGGCTGTTTCGATGCTCGCGATGGCCGTGCCCGGCACCGTGCTGGGCGTCGGCTATATCCGCGGCTTTTCCGGCGGTCTGTTCCACACCGGCGTTCTGCAGGGCATCTACGGCACGGGTCTGATCCTGATTATCGTGTTCGTGGTGCGCTCGCTGCCCACCGGCACGCGCAGCGGCATCTCCGCCCTGCGGCAGATCGACAAGTCCATCGAGGAATCGGCCTACGACATGGGCGCCGACAGCTTGAAGGTCTTCATGACCGTGACGCTGCCGCTCATCAAGGACTCCTTCCTCTCCGGCCTCGTGACCGCCTTTGTGCGCAGCATCACCGCCATTTCCGCCATCATCCTGCTCGTCACGCCGAGCTTCCTGCTCATCACCGTGCAGATCAACGAGTTTGCGGAAAAGGGCGCCTTCAGCCTTGCCTGCGCCTTCGCCACCATTCTGATCGTCATCACCTACGGCGCGGTGCTGCTGATGAATCTCTTTATCAAGCATTTCGGCACCAGCAGAAGCAACAAGGAGGATTAAGCCATGGAGAAAGTGAAAAAAGGCGTCCGTCTGGACCATATTTCCAAAATCTATCAGGACCCGAAAACCGGCAAAGATTTCTATGCCGTCAAGAATACCTCGCTGACGATTGAGCCGGGCTCCTTTGTGACGCTGCTGGGACCCTCCGGCTGCGGCAAGACCACCACGCTGCGCATGATCGCCGGCTTTGAGAGCCCGGATGAGGGCGAAATCTACCTCGGCGACGAGCCCATCAACGAGCTGACGCCCAACAAGCGCGACACGGCGATGGTCTTTCAGAGCTACGCGCTGCTGCCGCACTACAACGTGTTCGACAACGTCGCCTACGGTCTGAAGCTGCGCAAGGTGCCGAAGGACGAGATCCGCGAGCGCGTGACGAAGATCCTCGAGCTCGTCGAGCTCGGCGGCATGGAGGGCCGCATGACCAACCAGCTCTCCGGCGGCCAGCAGCAGCGCGTCGCGCTGGCGCGCGCCCTGGTGATCGAGCCCTCGGTGCTGCTCTTCGACGAGCCGCTGAGCAACCTCGACGCCAAGCTCCGCGTCACGATGCGCACCGAGATCCGCCGCATCCAGCAGGAGGTCGGCATCACCGCCATCTACGTCACCCACGACCAGTCCGAGGCTATGGCGCTGTCGGACCAGATCATCATCATGAACAAGGGCGTCGTGGCGCAGATGGGCACCCCGCAGGAAATCTACTATCACCCGGTGGACAAGTTTGTGGCCGACTTTATCGGCGAGGCAAACTTCCTGCGCGGCACGATGACCGGCTCTGAGGCCGGCTACATCACGCTCAACGTCGAGGGCAATCCCCTCCGTGTGCCTGCGCGCGACGGCGTGGAGATCGGCAAGGAATACACGGTCGTGCTGCGCCCCGAGGCGGCGACGCTCGCCGACGAGGGCGGTCTGCCCTGCCGGGTCGTGCTCAGCTGCTTCATGGGCTCCTACCAGAACTACCACGTCATGGTGGGCGATACCCTCGTCAAGCTTGAGGAGCACAACCCCAAGAATAAGCGCATCTACCGGGTCGGCGAGACCTGCTCCCTGGTCTTCGATCCCGATTCTGTCCATGTACTGTAAAGAAAAACAAAAAAAATTGCCCCGATCCATTAGGATCGGGGCAATTTTTATACTTATTGGATCTGTATCGTCTTTTTCTCGGGCAGGCTCATCGGCTTCTCCTTCGGGAAGTCCAGCGTCAGCACGCCGTCCTCGAATTTGGCCTTGACGTCCTCTTCGCTGACGTTCTCGCCGATGTAGAAGCTTCGGGTCATCGAACCCGTGTAGCGCTCCTGATGGACGATCTTGCCCTTCTTGTCCTTGCCATCGGCCTCAACGCCCTTCGTGGCGCTGATCGTCAGGTAGCCGTTCTGCAGCTGCAGCTCGATCTGGTCCTTCTTGAAGCCCGGCAGGTCCACCGAGAGCTCATAACCCTCGTCGTGCTCCTTCAGGTCGGTCTTCATCACGCGGGCTGCGTTCTTGCCGTACAGCTTATGGTCCACGTCGGATTCCAGGCTCCGGAACGGAAAGCCCATCCAATCATCAAACAAACTCTCTCCAAAAATACTCGGCAACATAAGTCATACCTCCTTAGCAAACACGTCTTTTGTTACCTGAGCATCGGGATCGGAGGTCTATCTGTTTTGATCTCTGTTCCTCTGTTCGATTATCATTATATCACTCGTTTTAGCACTGTCAAGTCGAGAGTGCTAAAATCTGTGAACCCGGCGTGAACAAACATGGCATATTTTGTAAAGACTCTCAGAGCTCCGCCGCGATGTCGATATTCTCGCCGCGCAGGCCGATATGGGCGCCGTTTTTCGCCTGCTTGCTCTCGGGATGCGCCAGCAGCCACTTGTTGCGGGCCCAGAGCCAGCGATCCTCCTCGTTCTTCGGCTCGATCGCGGGCTTGTCGGTGTTCGTGCCCTGCGGCAGCACCACCGCCACGCGGAAGCCGCAGTTCGGGCAGGTGTGGCAGGGCGCGAAGTGCAGCGTCGTGGCGTAGACCTCCAGCACCACGCCCTTCGGCACGCGGAAGGCCTTGACCTTCGCCGTGTCGAGCACGCCGTCGACGATCTCGTCCTGTTTGGCCAGCAGGAGAATAAAGTCCTTCCAGCCGATGTTCACCTCGCTGTCGCGGTGGTATTCGAGACAGTTGAGCTTGGTGTTTCGGCCCCAGCACATGCCGAGCTGAACCGGCATGCCGCCGTAGGCGCGCTCGCGCAGCTCGTCAAAAATGGCGCAGGCCTCCAGGCTCTCGATGCCCGGGCGGTAGGCCGTGCCGGACTCCGGCAGCTCGATGCGCTCCATGGCCGTCAGCAGTTCGGCGGTGTCGTAACCCTCGAGCACTTTGCCGTAGGGCTTGAATTCCGGGTCGTTGACCGAATAGATCTTCATGTGTTTTTCCTTTCCTCAGATCATCATGCCGCGCTTTTTCGCGTCGAAAGTCAGCTCGTCGCGGAAGTCGGGGTGCGCGATGGCGATGAGCTGCCTGGCACGGCTGGCGAGGGACTCGCCGCGCAGGTGCGCCACGCCGTACTCGGTGACGACGTAGTCCACGTCGTTCTTGGCAGTGGTGACGATGGCGCCGGGGGTGAGAATGGGCTTGATCTTGCTGATCGTGCCGCCCTTGGCCGTGGAGGGGAAGGCGATGAAGCTCTTGCCGCCTCTGGACTGGCAGGCGCCGCGGACATAGTCCACCTGGCCGCCGGAGCCGGAGACGTGCCTGGTGCCGATGCTCTCGGCGCAGACCTGACCCCAGAGATCCACCTCGAGGGCGGCGTTGATGGAGATCACGTTATCGTTTTTGCAAATGACGGCGGGGTCGTTGACATAGTCGACGGGCATGATCGCGATGCCGGGGTTATCGTCGATGTAGTCATAAATGCGCTGGGAACCGTAGGCGAAGGTGGTGACGCTCTGGTAGCGGTGGATCTGCTTCTTGGAGTTGTTCACCGCGCCGCACTCGATGAGCTCCACCATGGAGTCGGTAAACATCTCCGTGTGGATGCCGAGGTCGTGCTTGGTCTTGAGCGCAGCGCCCACCGCGTCGGGGATCGCGCCGATGCCGAGCTGGATACAGGCGCCATCAGGGATAAGCTCGGCAATATAGCCGCCGATGGTGGTGCTCAGCTCGTCGGGCGTCGCCTGCGGCAGCACGGGCAGCGCATGGTCATTTTCGATGACGGCGTCCACGCGGCTGATATGGATTTGCGTACCGCAGACGGCGCGCGGCAGCTCGCGGTTGACTTCAAGGAAGATGTGTTTGGTCTTGTCAAGCATCGCCTCGGAATAGGAGCTGGTGCAAGAGAGAGAGAAGTAGCCGTGCTTATCCATCGGAGAGGCGGCGATGACCACCGCGTCATAGTCCCAGGCGCGGCGGATGTGGCCGGGCATATCGCGATAATAAGCCGGGATGATGTCGGCAAAGCCGGCGTTAATGGCCTTGCGGGCAAAGCCGCCGGAGAACCAGGACATGCCGTTGAGTTTGCCGGAGAGCGCCTCGTCCTGATAGAAGGCGAAGGGGTATACGTCCAGCAGGGTCTGCACCCAGACGCCGCTGACTTCGTTCTGTGCAGCGCGCGCCGCCAGCGCCTCGGCAAAGCCGGGGGCCTGGGCCAGCGCGGCGTCCATGCCGATGTTCCAGCCATTTTCGACACGCGCGGCGAGCGAGGCCGCGTCGGTGAGCTTCTGTTGATATACTGCGCTAAAATCCATCTGTTCGATCTCCTTATCGTTCATTCTGACTTTGTGATAATGCTGTAATAAGACATTATGTCTTTCTGAGCGAAGCGAAGAATTCCTCTTTCAAGTTTCAAAAAGCATAAAGGCTTGGGACGGCCGCCCGGAAGCATCCGGGCGGCCCGATTCATGCGTTGTTCAGTCTTTGCCGGCCAGTCTCTTATATTTCGCGTAGCGGCGGGCGGTGAAGGCCTCGGCCTCGGCGAAGAGGTACTCGGCGCGCTCCGGGAAGGTGCGGGTCAGAGAGGCGAAGCGGTTTTCGCCCATCATGAACTCACGCAGCTTGCCGTTGGGCTCGCCGGAGTCGAGCTGGAAGGGATTCTTGCCCTCGTTCTCCAGTTCGGGATTGTAGTGGAACAGAGGCCAGAAGCCGCATTCCACCGCAGCCTTTTCCTCCTCCATGGCCTTGGACATGCCCTTGGAGAGACCGTGGTTGATGCAGGGGGTGTAGGCGATGACGATGGAGGGGCCGTGATAGGCGGCCGCTTCCTTGAGGCACTTGATGGCGTGCTCGGGGTTGGCGCCGAGGTTGATCTGCGCCACGTAGATGTAGCCGTAGTTGGAGAGGATGAGGCCCAGGTCCTTCTTCGGCGTTGCCTTGCCGGCGGCGGCGAACTGCACGCTCGCGCCGATCGGGGTGGCCTTGGAGGACTGTCCGCCGGTGTTGGCGTAGAGCTCATTGTCCATGACCAGCACGTTCAGGTCAAGGCCGGTGGCCATGACGTGGTCGAGACCGCCGTAGCCGATATCATAGGCCCAGCCGTCGCCGCCGATCATCCAGACGGCCTTCTTGGTCAGGGTATCCTCACGGGCACGGATGTAGTCGATGTCCGCACTCTGTTCCGTTGTCTCCGCCAGCGCCTTGCGCACAGCGTCGGAGATCGCTACGGTCTTTTCGTCGTCGTCACCCTCGTCCAGCCATGCCTGCAGGGCGGCCTTGAGCTGCTCGTCGGCGCTGTTTTCCAGTACAGCGCGGGCGTGCAGCTTGGTCTGCTCGCGCATCTGCTCGGCAGAGAGGCTGATGCCCAGGGCAAACTCGGCGTTGTTTTCAAACAGGGAGTTGGAGAAAGCGGGACCGAAGCCGCGCTTGTTGACCGTCTGCGGGAAGGTCGGGGCAAAGAAGCCGTAGGCCTGGGAGCAGCCGGTGGCGTTGGCCGCGTACATGCGGTCGCCGAAGAGCTGGGTCAGCAGCTTGATGTACGGCGTCTCGCCGCAGCCGGGGCAGGCGCCGGAGAACTCGTACAGGGGCTGCTCGTACTGGCTGCCCTTGGCGGAGAAGCGGGTCATCGGGTTCTTCTTTTCGGACAGGGTCAGGCAGTGGTCCCAGTTCGCCTGCTCGGGCAGGGTCTTCTCGTCCAGCGGAACCATGTGCAGAGCCTTTTCCTTGGCCGGGCACACGCTCACGCAGCTGCCGCAGCCCTGGCAGTCGAGCACGCCGACCTGGATGCGGTAGCGCAGGCCCTCAAAGCCCTTGCCGATCGCCTTTTTGGTCACACAGCTCTCCGGAGCAGCGGCGGCCTCCTCCTCGGTGAAGAGGAAGGGACGGATCGCCGCATGCGGGCACACGAGCGAGCAGCGGTTGCAGCCGATGCACTTGTCGGGATCCCAAACGGGCACGTTGTCGGCCACGCCGCGCTTTTCGTAGCGGGCCATGGCGATGGGCATCACGCCGTCGGCGTACTCGGTGAAGGTGCTGACGGGGATATCGTCGCCCTTGGCGCGGTTGATGGGCGCAAGCACCTTCTGGGCGTATTCGGGCAGGCTTCCGTCCACGGTGATGGGTTCGTCCTGGAGCTGGGCCCACTCGGCGGGAACGTCGATCTTGACCGCATCGGTCAGGCCGCGCTCAATGGCGGTGAGGTTCATGTTGACGATCTTCTCGCCCTTGCGGGAGAAGGTCTTGACGGCGGCTTCCTTCATGTACTTTTCGGCCTCGTCCACGGGGAGGACGCCGGCGAGTTTGAAGAAGGCCGCCTGCAGCACGGTGCTGGTGCGGTTGCCGAGGCCGATCTCCTCGGCGATATCGGTAGCGTCGATGGTGTAGAAGTTCACCTTGCGCTCGGCCAGCAGACGCTTGGCGCGGTTGGGCAGGTTGCGCACCAGCTCCTCGCCCTTCCAGCGGGTGTTCAGCAGGAAGATGCCGCCGGGCTTGACTTCGGAGACGATGTCGTAGTTGTGCATGTAGCTCTGCTTGTGGCAGGCGACGAAGTCGGCCATCGTCACATAGTAGGTGGAGAGGATGGGCTCGTGGCCGAAGCGCAGGTGGCTGCGGGTCAGGCCGCCGGACTTCTTGGCGTCATACTGGAAGTAGGACTGCACGTACTGGTCGGTGTTGTCGCCGATGATCTTGCAGGAGTTCTTGTTGGCGCCCACGGTGCCGTCGGAGCCGAGACCCCAGAACTTGCAGGAGATGATCGACTTGCCGGAGGTGACGATATTTTCGCCCACCGGCAGGGAGAGGTGGGTCACGTCGTCGTTGATGCCGACGGTGAAGTGGTTTTTCTTCTCGCCCTTCATGTTGTCGAACACGGCCTTGATCTGCGCGGGGGTCGTGTCCTTGGAGGACAGGCCGTAGCGGCCGCCGATCAGCTCGATCTCGCGGCCGGCTTCCTTGAGCGCCGCGCTCACGTCCTCATACAGCGGCTCGCCCAGCGCGCCGGGCTCCTTGGTGCGGTCGAGGGTGCTGATGATCTTGCAGCTGGCCGGGATGGCGGAGACGAAGTGCTTGAGGGAGAAGGGGCGGTACAGGCGGACCTGAATGAGGCCGACCTTCTCGCCGCGCTCGTTGAGGTAGGTCACGACCTCGCGGGCGGTCTCGCACACGCTGCCCATGGCAACGATCACGCGCTCGGCGTCAGGCGCGCCATAGTAGTTGAAGAGCTTGTAGTCACGCCCGGTGAGCGCGGACATCTGCGCCATCACACCCTCCATGATCTCGGGGAAGGCGTTGTAGGTCGGGTTCGAGGCCTCGTGATGCTGGAAGAAGGTGTCGTCGTTCTCGCCGCTGTTGCGGATGGTGGGGTGCTCGGGGTTGAGCGCGCGGTCGCGGAACTTCTGCAGTTCGTCCCAGTCGAGCATCTTGCGCAGATCCTCATAGTCCAGCACGTCGATCTTCTGGATCTCGTGGCTGGTGCGGAAGCCGTCGAAGAAGTGCTGCACAGGCAGGTGGCCCTTGATGGCGGCCAGATGCGCCACAGCGCCCAGATCCATGCATTCCTGCACGCTGGAGGACGCCAGCTGCGCCCAGCCGATCTGGCGGCAGGCCATCACGTCCTGATGGTCACCGAAAATAGAAACGGTCGAAGTGGCCACGCTGCGGGCAGCCACATGCATCACGCCGGGAACCAGCAGACCCGCGATGCGGTACATCGGCGGGATCATCAGCATCAGGCCCTGGGCAGAGGTGTAGGTGGTGCCGAGAGCGCCGCCTTCCAGCGCGCCCTGCATGGCAGCGCACGCGCCGGCCTCAGCCTGCATCTCCATGAGCTTCACAGGCATGCCGAACAGGTTTTTCTTGCCTCTGGCGGCCCACTCGTCCACGTGGTTGGCCATCGGGCTCGAGGGCGTGATGGGATAGATGGTTGCTACCTCGGTAAATGCATAGCTTGCGTAGGCGGCAGCTTCGTTGCCGTCCATGGATTTCCTTACCATGATATAAACCTCCTGAAAGTTGATTACTTCTGTCAGTCTGAGGCCCGGTGCAAAACAGCACCGGGCCGAGGCCCTACCT
The DNA here is from genome assembly GCA_902801295.1 of Oscillospiraceae bacterium. Taxonomy (GTDB): domain Bacteria; phylum Bacillota; class Clostridia; order Oscillospirales; family Oscillospiraceae; genus Limivicinus. The sequence goes on from CADCHN010000015.1 coordinate 25,854, forward strand.
TCCTATGATAATAACATATTCCCCTGTTTGTCAACTCATTTTTCTCTTTTTCACAGCAGGCCCGCGAGGTTGAACCAGAGAATCAGGCCGGAAAAAACGATGGAAACCGTCGAGCAGAGCTTGATGAGGATGTTCAGGCTCGGGCCGGCGGTGTCCTTGAGCGGATCGCCCACCGTGTCGCCCACGACGGCCGCCTTGTGCTGATCGCTGCCCTTGCCGCCGTGATGCCCGGCCTCGATGTATTTCTTGGCGTTATCCCAGGCGCCGCCGGAGTTCGACATGAACACCGCCATCGCAAAACCGGAGACAGACACGCCGCCCAGCATCCCGACCACGCCGACCGGACCGAGGATCAGCCCCGTCGCGATCGGCACAACGATGGCAATGAGCGCCGGGGCGATCATCTCATGCAGCGCGCCGCGCGTGCACAGCGCCACACAGCGTGCGTACTCGGGATCGGCCTGGTAGTCCATGATGCCCTGGATCTCCTTGAACTGGCGCCGCACCTCCTTGACGATGGACTGCGCGGCCTTCTCCACGCCGTTCATCGTCAGCGACGAGAAGAGGAAGGTCAGGAGCGTGCCGATGAAAAGGCCGACCAGCATGAGGGGATTGGTCAGCGAGAGGTCGAGCACCTCCGCAGTTTTGCTCTGCACGATGTCCACATAGCTCACCAGCAGCGCCAGCGCCGTGAGAGACGCCGAGCCGATGGCAAAGCCCTTGCCGGTCGCTGCCGTGGTGTTGCCGAGGGAGTCGAGCGCGTCGGTGCGCTGCCGCACTTCCTCGGGCAGCTCCGCCATCTGCGCAATGCCGCCGGCGTTGTCCGCCACGGGGCCGTAGGCGTCGGTGGCGAGGGTAATGCCCAGGGTCGAGAGCATGCCGACGCCCGCGATACCGATGCCGTAGAGACCCTGCTCAAAAATGATATGCCCGCCGGCAGCGTAAAAGCTCGTCAACACCGCCGCCGCGACGATCAGGATCGAGACCATCGTGGAGCGCATACCGAGCGACAGGCCGCCGATGATGATCGTGGCACTGCCCGTTTCGCTCGCCGCGGCGAGCTCCTGTGTGGGCTTATACGTGTCCGAGGTGTAATACTCTGTGAAATAGCCGATCAAGCAGCCGCCGGCAAGGCCGCTGAGGATCGCGGCGTAAATGCCCCAGTTGCCGAGGGTAAACCAGGTCAGGGGCGCTGCCAGCACCGCCGCCAGGATCGCCGCAGTGTAGGTGCCGGTGCGCAGGCTCTTGAGCAGCGACTCCTGCGTGGCGTTTTCCTTCGTGCGGATCAGAAAGGAGCCGATGATCGAGCAGATCACGCCGCAGACGGCCAGCAGCAGCGGCAGCAGCATGCCGCGGAAGCCGTAGCCCGCGACGGCACCGAGCGAGAAGGTCGCGAGGATCGAGCCGACATAGCTCTCATAGAGGTCGGCGCCCATGCCGGCCACGTCGCCGACGTTGTCGCCCACATTATCGGCAATCGTCGCGGGGTTGCGCGGGTCGTCCTCCGGGATGCCCGCCTCCACCTTGCCGACGAGGTCGGCGCCGACGTCGGCCGCCTTGGTGTAAATGCCGCCGCCCACGCGCGCAAACAGCGCCATAAAGCTCGCGCCCATGCCGTTCATCACCATGATGCTGCCGATCGTCTTCGGATCGCTGATGCCGAGGCCGTAGCGCAGAATGAAAAACCACATCGTGATGTCCAGCATGCCGAGACCGACCACGCAAAAGCCCATCACGCTGCCGGACGAAAACGCGATGCGCAGGCCCTTGTCCAGGCTCTCGCTCGCGGCGTTGGCTGTGCGCGCGTTGGCCGAGGTTGCAATGTGCATGCCGATATAGCCCGCGAGCATCGAGAAAATGCCGCCCGTCAGAAAGGCGAAGGGCGTCACGCGCGAGAGCATTTTGCCCCCGGAACCGAAAGCCAGCGCCAGCAGCAAAACAAAGACGATCGCAAACACCTTGAATACCGTCGTGTACTGGTGCTTCAGATAGGCGTTGGCGCCCGCGCGGATCGCCGCCGCGATCTTCTGCATGCGCTCATTGCCCTCCGAAACCGACAGCACCCGATGCCGCTGCAGCATGGCAAAGCCGATGCCGAGCGCCGCGCCCAGAAAACCGAGCAAGAACAGTTTTTCCATCGTTTCCAGCCTCCCGTTTGATTTGTTCCCCTGTGGATTAAAATGCAGATAGTCCCCGAAAAAGCCGAAATCCTCCCCTGTCAAAAGGAGCGGATTCGAAAAACAGATTCATTTGGTTCAGTTGGCGTTCGCCTGACGGGATACAAAGCCACGACCTCCCCCAGTCGGAGCTGAGGCGCGGACGGGCCGCCGCCTCTCCCTGTATTGTAGTGGATGAGAATATTATACGCGGGGATGATTCCAAAATCAAGACTATTTTAAAAATTAAAAGTATTTTTACGGGTGATCGGCCGCGTGCCGGCGGATCGCGTCGAAGGTTTCGACGCTGAGATCGTGCTCGATCTTGCAGGCGTCCTCGCGGGCGGTCTCCGGGCTGACGCCAAGGCGGATCAGCAGCTCGGTCAGGAGCTTATGGCGCTCATAGATGCGTTCGGCAATTTCCAGTCCCGTCGGCTGCAGGGTGATCATGCCCGCCGCGTCCATCGCAATATAGCCGCTTTCCCGCAGGCGCTTCGTGGCATAGCTGACGCTCGGCTTCGTCACACCGAGCCTGGAAGCCACGTCAACGGAGCGGATATAGCCCTTCTCCTCTTTCAGCATCAGCATGGTCTCCAGATAGTCTTCCGCCGATTTGTGAATTGTCATCGAAATCACCACCAGATACAGACTAACACCCGAATAGTCAAAAAGCAAGAAAAAAGTCCAAAGACACCGCTGTTAGAGATTGACAACTTGAATTAAAGGTGTTAAACTATCTGACAGTTAGAAAAGGCTAACTATTTTTGTTATGCACGTGTTAGAGGTATTTAATCTCTGGCGCGTCGGATCGGAAAGGAGGGGGGCGAATGATGCCTCTGGTTCTGGCAAGCCCCGAGGAGGAGAACATCATTCTCCGCGTCGGCGGAAGCCCTGAGATGAAGAAGCACCTGGAGGATATGGGCTTTGTTGTCGGCGGCGCCGTCACCGTGATGAACACCATCGGCGGAAACCTGATCGTCAAGGTCAAGGAGTCCCGCGTGGCGATCAGCCGGGAGATGGCCGGCAAAATATTCGTTTGATCAAAATGATGATAAAAGGAGAAAATGAGGATGAAAACACTCAAAGACGCAAAGGTCGGCGAAACCGTCAAGGTCGTCAAGCTCCACGGTGAGGGCGCCGTCAAGCGCCGCATCATGGATATGGGCATCACCAAGGGCGTAGAGGTCTTTGTGCGCAAGCTCGCTCCCCTGGGCGATCCCGTGGAAGTCAGGGTCCGCGATTACGAGCTCAGCCTGCGCAAGGCCGACGCCGAGATGATCGAAGTGGAGTAAAGGAGGACGAACAGATGGACAAACAGATTCGCATTGCTCTCGCCGGCAACCCGAACAGCGGCAAAACCACGCTGTTCAACAAGCTGACCGGCGCCAACCAGTTCGTCGGCAACTGGCCCGGCGTGACGGTGGAAAAAAAGGAAGGCAAGCTCATCGTCGACAAGGAGGTTGTGCTGACCGACCTGCCCGGCATCTACTCCCTCTCCCCCTACACGCTGGAGGAGGTCGTGGCGCGCAACTACCTCATTGAGGAAAAGCCCGACGCCATTTTGAACATCGTCGACGCCACGAACCTTGAACGAAACCTCTATCTGACCACCCAGCTCGTGGAGCTCGGCATCCCCGTGGTCATCGCGCTGAACATGATGGACCTCGTCGGCAAGGCCGGCGACACGATCAACGTCAAGGAGCTCCGCCGCCAGCTCGGCTGTCCAATCGTTGAGATCTCCGCGCTGAAGGGCGACGGCGTGCGGGATGCCGCCAAGGCTGCCATCGAGGCGGCCAAAACCGGCAAGACCCTTCCGCAGCACCGCTTCTCCGGCCCGGTCGAGCATGCGCTGGCCCACATTGAAGAAGTCACCGTACACAACCTGCCCGAAGAGCAGCAGCGCTGGTACGCCATCAAAGTGTTCGAGCGCGACGAAAAGGTCCTCGAAAAGCTGCAGCTTTCCGCCGAAACCAAGGCTCACATCGAACAGGACATCGCCGCGGCGGAGAAGGAAATGGACGATGACGCCGAGAGCATCATCACCAACGAGCGCTACGTCTACATCGGGCAGCTCCTCAAGGGTATTTATAAGAAGAAGGGCAAGGGCCAGCTCTCCGCCTCCGACAAGATCGACAAGATCGTCACGAACCGCTTCCTCGCGCTGCCGATCTTCGCCGCGGTGATGTTCCTGGTCTACGCGCTCTCGATGGGCACCTCCATCGCCGACGGCGGCATCGCCCTCGGTACCTTCCTCACCGACTGGGCCAACGATGTGCTCGGCGAAGCCTGGCTCACCGAAGGCTCCCGCGCCATCCTCGAGGGCTGGGGCGCCGCGCCCTGGCTGGTCGGCCTGATCTCCGACGGCATCTTCGCCGGCGTCGGCGCGGTGCTGGGCTTTGTGCCCCAGATGCTCGTGCTGTTCCTGATGCTCTGCCTGCTGGAGGACTGCGGCTACATGGCGCGCATCGCCTTCATCATGGACCGCATCTTCCGCCGCTTCGGCCTGTCCGGCAAGAGCTTCATCCCGATGCTCGTCGGCACCGGCTGCGGCATCCCGGGCGTCATGGCCTCCCGCACCATTGAAAACGAGCGTGACCGCCGCATGACGATCATGACCACCACCTTCATCCCCTGCGGCGCCAAAATGCCGATCATCGGCCTGATCGCCGGCGCCCTCTTCGGCGGCAGCACCTGGGTCGCCACCTCCGCGTACTTTATCGGCATCGCCGCCATCGTCATTTCCGGCATCATGCTCAAGAAAACAAAGATGTTCGCCGGCGATCCCGCTCCCTTCGTCATGGAGCTGCCCGCCTACCACGTGCCCGCCTGGGGCAACGTCCTTCGCGGTACCTGGGAGCGCGGCTGGAGCTTCATTAAGCGCGCCGGCACCGTCATCGTGCTCTCCTCCATCATCATCTGGTTCCTCTCCGGCTTCGGCACCGTCAACGGCCGCTTCGGCATGGTCGACGAGCTCTACGGGGACGAGACCGTCGTCACCGACGAATACGTCGCCGTCGTCGCCGAGCGCATGGGCATCCCCGAGGACGAGGTCGAGCCGATGGACGACTCCATCCTCGCGCACGTCGCCCAGCCCGTGTCCGTGATCTTCAAGCCTCTGGGCTTCGGCGACTGGAAACCCGCCGTCGCCACCGTGACGGGTCTTGTGGCCAAGGAGGACGTCGTCGGCACCTTCGGCGTGCTGTATAACTTCGACGCCAGGGCCGAGCAGGCCGTCGATGAAGAGACCGGCGAGCTGCTCTTTGACGAGGACGGCGAACCCGTCATGGAAGAGCTGGAAGAAAACGGCGACCAGATCTGGGCCAACGTGGCTGCGGACTTCAACGACTTCTCCGGCGGTCACGGCAAGCTCGCTGCCTACTCCTTCATGATCTTCAACCTCCTCTGCGCCCCCTGCTTCGCGGCCATCGGCGCCATCAAGCGCGAAATGAACAGCCGCAAGTGGACCTGGTTTGCCATCGCCTACCAGTGCGGCTTTGCCTATGTGATTGCCCTGATCGTGTGGCAGCTCGGCCGTCTCTTCGTCGGCGGTATGAACGTCGTCGGCCTGATCGCGGCGCTGATCCTGCTCGCGCTGCTGTGCTGGCAGCTCTTCAAACCCTACAGGGAAGCGCAGAAGCTGGCCGTTCAGGTATGATTTCCACAAAGGAAGTGATCGTATGTTTGCCTGGCTGTCCGCCAATCTCGTAAACCTCGCGCTGATCCTCGCCGTGGTTTTGCTGGTCGCGCTCGTGATCGGCAGCATGCGCCGCGACAGGAAGGCCGGCAAATCACCCTGCGGCGGCAACTGCGCCAAGTGCGGCGCCTGCTCCTGCTCGCAGGGCTGCGCCCATGGAGGGCGTTGACAAAGAGAATCCTCCATTTCCATATTTCACGCGCACAGCGTCTTTGGCAGTTCCGGCTGCCAAGGGCGCTGTTATTTTGCCCCGGGCGAGCGTCTCTCCCTCCCGGAGAGCTTGTTTCCCGCTCTCCGATCGCGCCAGGGGCGCTCTACTCGCCCGCCGCGGGGCTGGACGGGCGGAAAAAATGAGAGTATAATCAAACCACCAAGACCAAGGACACAGGAGTCTTTTTCATGGAACAGACAGAGCGCGATCTGCGCTGGATGCGGCTGGACAATGCCGCGCTGATCTTCCCCGCCGCGCTGCGGCGGCACTGGAGCAATGTCTACCGCATCTCTTTTACCTATACCGACCCGGTCGATCCTGCGCTGCTGCAGCGGGCGCTGGATCAGGTCGCGCCGCGCTTTCCCTCCGTGATCGTGCGGCTGCGCCGCAGCGCCTTCTGGTACTATCTGGAGGAGCTGCCGCAGCCCCCCGCCGTCCAGGCCGACGCGAGCCGTCCGGTGCGCTGCATGACGATGGGCGACGTGCGCCGCTGCGCCATCCGCGTGCTCTACTACCGCAGCCGCATGGCCGTGGAGTACTTCCACGCCGTCACCGACGGCACCGGCGCGATGGTCTTTGCCAAGACGCTCGCCGCCGCCTATGTCCGCCTGCGCTACGGCGCGGACGTGCCCGCGACCTGCGGCGTAAAGGATCTGGCCGAGCCGCCGCGGGAGAGCGAGCTCTGCGACAGCTTCCGCGAGCACGCAGGCCCTGTGGCAGCGCCCAGGGACGACCGCAACGTCTACCGTCTGTGCGGCACGCCGGAGCCCGACCACTTTCTGCACGTGACGCTGGGCATCCTCGACAGCGAGGAGGTGCACGCGCGCGCCAAGGCCATGGGCGTCACAGTGACGGCCTGGCTCTGCGCGGCGCTGATTCAGGCCATCCTGCGCGTCCAGGCCGCCGAGCAGCCCCGCCGGAGCCGGCAAAAGCAGGTTCGCGTGCAGATCCCGGTCAACCTGCGCAAGCTCTTCGGCGGCGAGACGATGCGAAACTTCGTCGCCGTGGCCAACATCGGCGTCGATCCGCGCCTCGGGGACTACGAGTTTGAGGAGCTGGTGCAGATCGTGCACCACCAGATGCAGCTGAGCATCACGCCGAAGAACATGGCCGCGATCTTCACGCCGAACGTCAACGACGAGCGCAACCCCTTCCTCAAAATAATCCCCCTGACGCTGAAAAACCTCGTCATGCGGATGGTCTTTGACAGCATCGGAGAGAGCGTCTCCTGTCTGTCGCTGTCGAATCTCGGCCGGGTAGAGCTGCCGGAAGAGATGGCGCCCTACGTCGAGCGCGTGGAGTTCGTGCTCGGCCCGCAGGCCAGCTCCCCCTACAACGCCAGCTGCACCAGCTGGCAGGGGCACACCTATTTCAACATTGTCCGCAACAGCGTCGAGCCGAAGCTGGAGCGTGAGTTTTTCACGAGTCTTGTGCGCATGGGTCTGCATGTGAAAATTGAAACCAACGAGTAGTGAGGAATTGCCATGTACTGTGTTCAATGCGGCGTTGAGCTGCAAAAAGGCGTTGAAAAATGCCCGCTGTGCGGGCTGCGCGTCTATCATCCGGAGCTGCGGGAGCAGCCGGAGGCGCTCCCCTACCCCAAGCGGGTCGAGGAGGAGACCGTCAGCCACGGCGGACTGCTGTTTATCGTCAGCTTTCTCTTTGCCATTCCGCTGCTGGTCTGCCTGCTGGTGGATTTCCACCTCAACGGCCGGATCGGCTGGAGCGGTATCGTGGCCTTCAGCCTGCTGGCGTCGTACCTGATCTTCTGCCTGCCGCTGTGGTTCAGGCGGCCCAATCCGGTGATCTTCTTTCCCGTCGCCATGGCGGGCGTGCTGGGCCTGTGCCTGTATCTGTGCCTGGTCAGCGGCGGACGCTGGTTTCTCTCCTTCGCCTTCCCGGTCGGCGGCGCCGTGCTGCTGATCGTCGAGGCCGTGATCGTGCTGCTGCGCTATGCCGTCGGCGAGCAGAGGCACCGGGCGCTGTTCGTGTTCGGCGGCGCCTTTATTGGCGTGGGCGGGCTGTGCGTGCTGATCGAGTTTCTGCTGCGCGTGAGCTTCGGCATCGCGATGCGCTGGTGGTCGCTCTATCCGCTGACGGCGCTCACGCTGCTCGGCGTGATGCTGATCGTCATCGGCGCCTGCCCGCCGCTGCGCCTCTCCCTGCACAAAAAGTTCTTTATTTAAGCAAAAATATCGCGGCTGCGAAGCTCTCGCAGCCGCGATGCTTTTTATTCTCTGCTCTTTTGCAGCAGGCGGGCTCTCTCCTGTTCCGCCTCCTGCACCGCGGTTTCTTCCGTCAAGCCCCATTCCTCGTGCAGGTTCTCGAGGACGCGGTCATATACGGCCGCCGCCTCGGCATAGCGCCCCTGGATTTCGCGAATTGTCGCGATCGCCTGCAGCGCGTCGATAAAGCGCGGCTTTTTGTCGGCGGCGTAGGACGCCTCGTAGAGCTCGACCGCGCGCTCGTAGTCGCATTTGCCTGCGTAATACTGCGCGGCCTCAAAGAGGATGCCGCTCTCCGGGGCAAAGTCCCGTAGCGCCTGCTCGATGATCGCGTCTGCCCGCCGCTCGTCAAATTCCTCCAGCGCGATGTGCGCCTCGTAGGCCCGCGCCAGCATCGGCTTGTGCGCCGGGAGCTTCCGCAGCTTCTCCAGATAGGCCTTAGCCTCCTCGGTACGGCGGTCGGCGAGCAGGTTGTCGATCAGATAGTAGTAGGGCAGCGGAGTTTTCGGCTCGCCGGGGTCTTCCTCGATCACTTGTTTGTAAAAGTCGATCACGCCGCTGTGGTTTGACACGTTCCAGTCCCAGCAGACGGCGCCCTCGGCTCTCTGCAGCAGCCACTGGCAGTCCTTCTGCTCCGGTGCCAGACGGATGGCCTCCCTGGCCCAGGCGCTCACGCGGTGGGCGTCGGCCTCCATGCGGTGGTGATAGAGATGGGCAAGCAGGCTGAGCGTGCGCACGCGGTCGTCACCGCGGCTGATCCGCTGGCGCAGAAATTCCTCGTAATCCCGGAACACGTCTCTGGGCAGCTCCGCCTCGCAGTCCATGCGGTTTTCGATGCGCCGCAGCTTCTGCTCCTCCGTCAGGTCGAACAGCTCGTCGATGCTGACGCCGAACTGCTCCGACAGCAGCGGCAGCAGCGTGATATCCGGCATCGCCGCGCCCGTCTCCCATTTGGAAACGGACTGCGCGCTCAGCCCCAGCTTCTCTGCCAGCTGTTCCTGCGTCAGCCCCGCGCGGAAACGGAGCTGTTTGATTTTTGTTCCAAGTTCCATGCTTGTATCCTCCTGAATGATGTGTCTCCGGCGCCTTTGTGACTATATTGTAGCAGGCGCGGCGCCGCCTGGCAACAACGCAGTTTTCCATCCCGCTCAACCGGCGGTTGGACGCGCCGGAAATCGCCCGTTTTTTCTTCAGAATCTTCAGAATGGTATTTACAAGCGTCTTTTGTCATGATAAAATAATATAAATTCTGGTTTCGTAACCTTTTTCTGCCATTTGGCAGTGAAAAATACGAACGCAGAAACACGGAACAAAAACGACAAAAGGAGGAGCAACCCATGACAAAGAAACCCGTCAGCTTTCTGACGAAATTCCTCGCGATCGTGATGATCGTCTCCATGCTGCTCGGCGGCGTGGTCGCCTACGCTGCCAGCAGCACCCGCACCTATACCACGGCGCCGGAGATCTATCAGCTTGTACGCGACGGCTACAACAAGGGCGAGCAAGGCCCCATCAGCATCACCAAGGGCACGCTGAAGAGCGGCTTCAGCTCCAAGACGGTCTATCTGGTGACTCTGTCCGGCACGGAGCTGGTCTTTAACCAGTCCACCGAGGTCATTACGGACCTGCTGTCCGGCTTCAATCTCCAGAGCCCCTACTACTTCAATGTGGTCAATGTCATCAACGCGAACGTCCCGCGCGGCGCCAACCTGATTCTGGCCGGCCACAGCCTCGGCGGCATGATCGCCCAGCAGGTCGCGGCCAACTCGAGCATCAAGACCAGATACAACGTGCTCAACACCGTCTGCTTCGGCTCTCCGCTGCTGGCCGCCGGCTTCCGGGAAGGCACGGTCCGCCGTCTGGGCGACGTCTCTGACCCTGTCCCTTACCTCTCCGGCAACCTCTTTGTCACGCCGCTGCGCGCCGTTCTGGGTCTGAACCGTGAGGACGGCCACTATTACCTCACGCCCATCACCGCGCACAACGCCTCTTACTCCCGCGCGGATCTTTGGGGCAAATACGATGTGACCGGCACCAAGTACGGCGGCGCGAAGCTCACACTCGACCTGAGCACCCGCACCTTCTTCCAGTGCCCGATCATCGACTGGTAACGTCGATCCAACATAACAAAAAAAGGAACTGCCGACCGGCAGTTCCTTTTTTCAGTCTTGGCGCTTTCTATTCCGACGGAGCTATGCTACAATAGGCGTATCCGATCTCGGGAGGTTTTGTGATGCTTGATTATTTGTCTGAAATCGACAGGCTCTTTCCGGTGAGAAACAGCGCCGGGCAAAAGGAGCGTTTCCGCAGCTACGCTCTTTCCGAGGCCGCGAAGCTCGGGCTGAGCATGGCCGTGCGGGAGGATAACGACGGTCATGCGAATCTGGTTTTTTCCGACCCATCCTCCGCTCGCGTCATTTTCACCGCCCACTATGACACGCCCCGACGCTCCCTGCTGCCCAACCTGATGCTGGTCAGCAGCCAGGTCCTGTACTGGGCATACAATCTCGGCGTTACGCTGATACTGCTTGCCGTCGCCATCGGCGCCGCGTTCGGCGCAAAAGCGCTGTTTCGGCTCGATCCGAGCCTGTTGGCCGCGCGCATGCTGATGCTGGCGGTGTATGCCGTCGTCTATTTCGGTCTGTTTTTCCTGATGCTGAAAGGCCCTGCCAACGCACACAACCGCAATGACAACACCAGCGGCACGGCGGCGGTGCTGGAGCTGATGCGCACGCTGGGCGAGCGGCCGGATGTGGCCTTCATTCTCTTTGACGACGAGGAAAAGGGCAAGAAAGGCAGCAAAGCCTATGCCAAGGCGCATCCCGAAATCAAGCAGAACACGCTGATCGTCAATCTCGACTGCGTGGGAAACGGCGACACCTTTGTTTTCTGCGCCTCCGGCAAGGCCGACAGCAATCCCCTGTACACGCAGCTGCAGACCTCCGTCTGCCAAAGCGGCCTCCCGGCCCGCTTTTACCGTGCCCGGCGGGCGCAGATGAACAGCGACCACAAGAGCTTCCGTCAGGGCGTGGGCGTCTGCGCCTGCCGCTACAAGCCCGTGGTCGGGTATTATACCGGCCGCATCCACACTTCCCGGGACACCGTGGCGGAGCCCGAGACCGTTCAGCGCCTTGCCTCTGCACTGGCGGCCTTCGCCAAGCAGCAGGCCGACCGCAGTCTGCCATTCTGAGAAAAGCCCTGGAAACACAAAGTTTCCAGGGCTTTTGAACATTTTGAAATCCCGATCAGCGCTTGCTGAACTGCGGAGCACGACGGGCGGCTTTGAGACCGTACTCTCCCGCCTTGTTGCCCGAAACCCTTGTATTTACTTAGTTTTCGAACTTAGACATCCTCAGTTCCCTCACCCATTAACTACTGACGAAATCTTGTTTTTACCCTTCATTTCTCCGCGTTTAAGAATTCTTTGATCTCTCCTGCCATTTTGACGTAGTCGTAGTGATGCATCAAAATCCTCATGGGCTTTGACCCAGGCGATCTCGTAATCATCCCACTCGCCCTTTTCATGGGGTTGGGCAACGCCGTCTTTATACCATTCGGGCGTGTCTACGAACTGCAGGGTCGGCTGGGTCGGCATCGGCCTGCTGTTGATCAGCGCATGCGCCGCCAGGTAATTTTTCTCTTCACTGTAGACGTCATAGTTGCCGGTGTTTCTGACCTCCAGCTCTTTCAGGATGCGCACCTCTTTTTTGGTAAGCGCTTTGTCGAGTCCGTACAGGTCGGCGGTACGGACGTATCCCGTGATGCTGTAAAACCGCTCGAGGAATCTATCCTCCCACCACAGTCGATCATAATTGAAATTGATCTCCGGGCAGTTGGCTATGTTCGCGTCGATCCCGATAAACGCCTCCACTTCTTCCGGATACTTCTGCGCCCAGATCTCCGCGTCGTGTCCGCTCAGCGAATGGGCGCACAGGATGTACGGCGGCTTGATCTGCAGGACAGACAGCGCTTTCCGGTACTGTTCCACGATGGTCTCATAATCCCGGTTTTCTCTCACAATGTCGCTCTGTCCATATCCAAACTTTTCGGGGACCACGATTTTGAACCGATCCTTCAGTTGGGTGAACAGCGGCTTAAAATCCAGGATCGGGCAGGTCCGGCTCAATCCCGGCAGGAACACGATCGTGCGGTCCCCCTGGCCGGTCACCAGGACGCTCATTCTGTGTCCATCGACTTCGATAAACTGCCCCAGCGGTTTTTTGATATATTTCCGGTTGATCGCCGTCACGGCACCATTGGCCAGCGCCAGGACCGGGGAGAAGACGACCACAGCGGCGGTTTCCAGTTTTTCCTTGATTTCTTCTTTCATGATTTTTTCTCCTAATGTTAGTTGTTTGAATGTATTTTCATCGCAGTTTCGAAATCAGTCTGTTTCCGAAAAAGAGCATAAAAATACCGCAGCGAAGCAGCTCCCGTCTGTGGCTGCGTCCTGCGGTTCCCACTATTCGAAAGTTACTCAAAAACGGCGCACAAAACCCGAGAGGCACGCCCCTCCAACATGCTCTGCGCCTCTATTCAGTTATCTGACGATAGATTTCTGAATCATCGGTTTTGATCCTTTCCGATCTGCTTGCGCAGATCATTTCCACATGCAAGATACCACACCCGCCGTCCCCTGTCAACAGAAAAGTCCCGGAAACTGTTGAGTTTCCGGGACTTTT
>CADCHN010000016.1 GCA_902801295.1 Oscillospiraceae bacterium
CTGACACCGCTGGAGTTGCGGTGCCAGTTCGTTGCTTGAATTGTACAAGCCTACATCAGGGGCCTTTTTGTGCTGTCCGCACAATCTGGGGCTGTTCATTGATCCGATGGGATGTTTTTATGAACTGTTTTATTGTGCCTCGGTGCTGTGGTCGCGCAGGAAGTTGAGCACTTCCCGAAGTCCGGTGTTGTTGAGCGCCCGGCCGCTGCCGTCGGCGTATTCGTCGCGCAGATAGCCGTCGGTGCAGAGGACTTCGGTAAGATCAGCATAATAAGCACCGGTGTCGACGCAGACGGTTTTGATCCAGCCGTTGATTTCCGCCGCCTTCTCCTTGCTGAGTCCGTCGTCTGCGGCGTAGGCCGCGGTGACGGAGCAGGGGGAGAGGCATACGATCGTCGTCTTGGGACTGGCGGAGGCAATGGCGCGGATCAGAGCCTCATAGTTTTCCACAAAGCTCTCCTTACTCAGATCGCTCAGTCCGTCGCTGCCGACGGATATGATGAGGATCTTCGGCTTGGCAATCAGCGCTGCGCTTGCAGGGCCGATCTGGGAGCCGTCGCCGGGGTAGCGGATCGTCCAGTTGTCCGTGTCGTTCATCGCCAGTGTGCCGGTCTCGCTGCTCCAGATGGAGGCAAAGCACAATCCGGCGCTGCGCAGCGAGTCCATGCTGCTGTCGCAGAGGACGGTGAGAGAGTTGAGGTAATCCTCGCCAGCGTCGCCGGTCTCCACGAGGGGGTGCAGCGTGCCGTCAGCATGCAGGCCTTCGCCGAGCTGGGCGGGAGCGGCGCTCTCACCGGCAGCCGGTTCCTCTTTCTCAGTGCGAAGGTTCATCACCGGGCGCTCCCGATCCCCGTGATAAGAGGTAAAGGAAGCGGCGACGAGGCCGATCAGCAGAAACAGCAGGGCAAGGCCGATACCGGCGGCCCAAAGGAGATCTTTCATTGTTTTCAGTCGTTTGAACATAGCGATCACCCAACGATAAACTCAGGGCGGCGTGGAAGCGCCGCCCTGATGAAACATTTGTTCGTTTACTCCTGCTCAGCCAGCGCCTTGGCCTCTTCGATGACCTTCTGCTGGACGTTGCCGGGGGCTTCCTCGTAACGGATGAACTTGCAGGTGAAGGAACCGCGGCCCTGCGTCATGGAGCGCAGGTCGATGGTGTAGCTGCTCATCTCCGCCATGGGGACCTCAGCCTCAACCGTCTGCATACCGTCCTCAGCGGTCATGCCGAGCACGGTGCCGCGGCGCTTGGAGCTGATGTCGCTCATGATGTCGCCGAGGTTTGCGTCGGGAATGGTGACCTGAAGCAGGCCGATGGGCTCAAGAATGGTGGGCTTGGCCTTGGGGATGCCGTCCTGGTAGGCCAGGCGGGCAGCCGTCTGGAAGGCCATATCGTTGGAGTCAACGGGGTGGTAGGAGCCGTCGTACAGCACGGCCTTCAGGCCGACCAGGGGATAACCGGCGAGAACGCCCTTCTGAACGGCGTTGCGCAGACCCTTTTCGACGGAGGGGAAGAAGTTTTTGGGGACGGAACCGCCGAAGACTTCCTCGGCGAAGATCATGTCGTCCTGCTCTTCCTGCGGCTCAAAGCGGATCCACACGTCACCGAACTGACCGGAACCGCCGGACTGCTTCTTGTGACGGCCGTGGGCTTCAACCTTGGCCTTGATCTTCTCGCGGTAGGCGACGCGGGCGGGTTTGATCTCGGTGTCAACACCGAAGCGGCTCTTCAGCTTGGCGCAAAGCACGTCGACCTGGATATCGCCGGCGCCGGAAATGACCATCTGGTGGGTCTCGGCGTTGTTGACGAGCGTGAAGGAGATGTCTTCCTCGTTGAGTCTCGCCAGACCGCCGGCGACCTTGTCATCCTGGCCCTTGGTCTTCGGGGAGATGGCCATGGAGTAGCAGGGCTCAGGCATTTCGATAGCGGGCAGCTCGACTTCGTTCTTCGGATCGCAGACGGTGTCGCCGGTTTTCCAATCCATCTTGCCGACGGCAACGATGTCGCCGCAGCAGGCTTCACGGGTCTCGACGGTCTTCTTGCCGGTGATGGTGTAGAGACGGCCGAGCTTGTCGGTGCTGTTCATGCGCGGGTTGCGCAGGGAGAGATCAGAGGTGATCTTGCCCTGGAGAACCTTCACAAAGCTGTACTTGCCAAACTGGTCGGACACAGTCTTGAACACGAAGCCCAGGGTGGCGCCGTTGGGGTCGATGCCCTCAACGTCGGCGGGGGAGGGAACGTAGTCGACGATGCCCTGCAGAAGAGCCTCGGTGCCGATGTTCAGCATGGCGGCGCTGGCGAACACGGGAACGACGCTGCGGTCCTTCATTCCGGCGCGCAGACCATTGATGATGTCGGCGCTGTCGAGCTCCATGGTCTCGAAGAACTTTTCCATCAGCTCTTCGGTGGCGCCGGCGGCGGTTTCCATCAGCTCCATGCGGAGATCTTCCACACGACCGGCGTCAGCCGCGGGCACGTCGCCCTTCACGGTCTTGTTGCCGTTGGTGGTGTAGCAGACGTTGTTGACGAGGTCGATGACGCCCTTACCGTCGCTCGTGGGGATGGTGACGGGAGCGACGATGCTGCCGTACTTGGCGCGCAGGGCCTCAACGACGGCGAAGTAGTCGCCGTGCTCCTCATCGTCCTTGGAGACGACGAAAGCGGTGGGCAGGTTGGCAGTCTTCAGATATTTCCAGCTTCTCTCGGCGCCGACGGAGATGCCGTCCTTGGCGGTAACGAGAATGAAGCCGGCCTCAACGGCGCGAAGCGCGCAGAGGACTTCGCCCACAAAGTCAAAATAACCCGGGCAGTCGATCACGTTGATCTTGGCACCGCCGAAATTGATCGGGGCGACGGCGGAGGAAATGGTGATCTGGCGCTTGATCTCTTCGGCGTCGTAGTCGCAGACGGTGTTGCCGTCGCTGACTTTGCCCATACGGTCAATCGCGCCGGTGACAAAGAGCATGCTCTCGGCCAGACTGGTCTTGCCGCTGTTGCCGTGGCCCAGGAGGGCGATGTTGCGAATGTTTTTGGTTTCGTAGCTCATGTGTTGCTTCCTCTCTGTTAGAATATATGGCAAAGGGTTAATTTCGCAATCAATTTATTATACACTATAGATTATAAGTTTGGCAACACAAATTTTCATCTGAAATCCGGAATTCCTGTTCGGAAGGATGGAACCGTCGGCAAAAGGCCTCTTTTCAAGAAGCCAAAAACATGGTATAGTGTTGATACTCTATGATACGGGAGGCTTCATCATGAAAAAAGTTCTTTCCGGACTGTTGAAGATGATACTGATTCTGATTTTGGTCGTGCTGATCGGCGTTGGCGGATTGCTCGGTTGGCTGACCTATACCGAGTACAGGCCCGCGGACGTGGAGCAGCTTGAGTTCATGGCCACGACGATCGACGCGGACGCGCTGCCGGCTGGCGAGAGCATTGACCTGCTTAGCTGGAACATCGGCTACGCCGGACTCGGCGCCGGCTCCGATTTCTTCATGGACGGCGGCAAGAGCTCCCGCGCGGCGGACAAGATGCAGGTCAGCGAATACCTTGCCGGCATCTACAGCACCATCTACAACAGCGAGCTGGAGCCGGATCTGATTCTGCTGCAGGAGGTGGACATTGACTCCTCCCGCACCTTTGGCATCAACCAGGCCGAGCAGCTCGGCCGCGGCAACGCCGTGCACGCGCTGAACTATTCCTGCCCCTTCGTTCCCATCCCGCTGCCGCCGATGGGCAAGGTCAACAGCGGATTGCTGACCACCACCCGCTATGACGTGGAGAGCGCGGAGCGCATTTCTCTGCCCTGTCCCTTCGCCTGGCCGCTGCGCATCGCCAACCTCAAGCGCTGCCTGCTGGTGAGCTATCTGCCGATCGAGGGCTCGGACAGACAGCTGGTGCTTGTCAACCTCCATCTCGAGGCATATGACGACGGCGAGGGCAAGATCGCCCAGACCAAAGTACTCAACGACTTCCTGCAATCCGAGTATGCCAAGGGCAACTACGTTATCGCCGGCGGCGACTTCAACCAGATCTTCCCGGACGGCCTGGACGCCTATCCCAATGCGCATCCCGAACTCTGGACGCCGGGCCTGCTGACGGAGGACATGCTGCCCGAGGGCTGGAGCTATGCCTACAGCCTTGACGTGCCGAGCTGCCGCCTGCTCAACCAGCCCTATAACCCCGCCGATACCGTGAACACCCAGTACTACGTCATCGACGGCTTCATCCTCTCACCGAACGTGGAGCTGGAGATGGTGGAAAACCTCGACCTCGGCTTTGCCAATTCCGACCACAACCCGGTGCACATCAGCGTAAAACTCGCGGGCTGAAAGAATTGAAAAACAGCTCCTGTGATTATCACAGGAGCTGTTTTTTTGCCTCTGGTTTTCAGCAACCGCAGCTTCCGCCGCAGCCACAGTCTTCACCGTCGCCGCAGCTTCCGCCGCAGCCACTGCATCCGCCGCAGCCGCCCTCACCGCCGCCGCAGCTTCCGCCGTCGCCCGGCACGACAGGCAGTCTGCCCGTCACCAGCAGCTCTGCTGCCGTGTCCGCGTCGCCGCAGTAGCCGACCACCGGCACAATACCGTAGCTGAGCAGCAGAGCCTTGGCTTCGCCGCCCATGTTGCCGCTGAGCACCGCGGCCACGTCCTCGGCCTTCATCAGATCGGCCATGGCCTGGTGGCCGTGACGGTCGGAGACGTCGATGAGACGCTTGGTGCTGTTGGAAATGTCGTCCAGGTCGAAATCGTAGATGGCAAAGCACTCGGCGTGGCCGAAATGCTCGAAGATCTCTCCGTCCTTATAGCTGACCGCAACTTTCATTTCAGCAGGCCCTCCACCACGTCGGCCATCGGCGCGATGTGCGCGCCGTCAACGGCTTCCACTTCGCCCGCGTCGACCATCGTCGCGACCGCAGGGTCGATCGGCAGGCGCACGGCGTGCGCGATGTTGAAGGCCCTGGCCGTCTCTTCCACGTGGCTCTCTCCGAAGATCGCGTGCTCCTTGCCGCAGTCGGGGCACTTGAAGTAAGACATGTTCTCCACCAGACCCAGCACGGGCACCTTCATCAGCCCGGCCATGTTGACGGCCTTGGCCACGATCATGCTCACCAGATCCTGCGGGCTCGTGACGATGATGACGCCGTCGATCGGCAGAGACTGAAACACCGTCAGAGGCACGTCGCCCGTTCCGGGAGGCATATCGACAAACATGAAGTCCACGTCCTGCCACATCACGTCCGTCCAGAACTGGGTGACAGCGCCGGCAATGACCGGGCCGCGCCAGACGACGGGCTGCGTTTCTTCTTCGAGAATCAGGTTCATGCTCATCATCTGCACGCCGCTGTGGCTGGTGACCGGCAGCAGGTACTCGTCCGTGCCGTAGGCGTGCTGCGTGACGCCAAAGGCCGTGGGGATCGAGGGGCCGGTGATGTCAGCGTCCAGCACGGCAGCCTGATAGCCGCGGCGCTGCATCTCGCAGGCCAGCAGGCTCGTCACCAGGGATTTGCCGACGCCGCCCTTGCCGCTGACAACGGCGATCACTTTCTTTACCGAGGCGCCCTCGCGCAGATTCTTGTGAAAGTCCTCCTGACGGCTGGCACAGTCAGCCTGGCAGGTGGAGCAATCGTGGGTGCATTCGCTCATATCGTTATTGTCCTCGCTCTTTATCATTTTCCGCAGACGCGGTATTTCTATTATACCCGAAAAGGCGATTCTGTCAATTCTTCTTTCCCGTTCCTGCGCGTTTCGGGGAAACTTCTTAAAAATTTGAAATAATTTGAATTTACTGTTAACATAACGCGAAAAACATAGTATAATGCAGTCGATCAATTTTTGAACCGAGGGAAACCATGGCTAACACAGAAAGACAGAAAAAGAACAGAGCAAGAGCGGTCATCTGGGGCGTGCTTTCCGCCTTGCTGACCGCCGTGATCCTGCTGGTGCTGCTGGTGATTTTGGATGGGCGCCACAATGAGATCACGATGTTGGGCGACGAGCAGCTCGTGCTGGAATACGGTGAGAGTTATGAGGATCCCGGCGTAGAGATCCGCCAGGTTGGCAGGGTGTTTCCCGCGATGCGCGAAGCGGAGACTGTTTATGCGCTCAATTCCTTTGATCCCATGCAGCTCGGAACGCAGCAGCTCGAGTATCTCATCGTCGACAACGGAACGGAAAAGCATCTTTATCGCGAAATCACCGTCGTTGATACCCAAAAGCCGGTGATCGAACTGCTCCCGTTCCAGGAAGGACAGGAGCCGAGCTGGATGCGCGGCTACATCGAACCCGGCTTCACAGCGACGGACAATGTGGACGGCGATATGAGCAATATCGTGGAAGTGACGCTTCTTGACGACCGTGTGGTTTATTCCGTCACGGACAGCTCCGGGAACGAGGCGGTCGTAGAACGCGAGCTTCCCGGCGGCCTTGACGCCCCGGAGATCGAACTGATGGACGGAGAACAGCTGACGGTCACCGCAGCGATGAGCTGGGAGGATCCGGGGTTTCGCGTTGTTGACGGACAGGGACACGATCTGAGCGAATATGTCACGGTGGAGGGCTCTGTCACGCCCTATCGCAGCGGCGAGTATGAACTCAGCTATACGCTGACGAATCTTCGGGGGGAGAGCGTGACGGCGACCCGTCATGTGACGGTCGAGCCGGTGCTGCAGTCCGACACGGTTTATCCAGAAATCAAAACCATCTACCTGACCTTTGACGACGGACCGAGCTACTATACGCCGCAGCTCCTGGATGTGCTGGCAAAGTACAATGTCAAGGTGACCTTCTTTGTCACCGGCAACCATCCCGATTACAACGACTGTATCGGCCGCGCCTATGAGGAGGGCCATTCGATCGGCGTGCACAGCTATACCCATAACTATTACAGCATTTACGCCAGCGAGGATGCGTTTTTTGAGGACTTCAACAAGTGCGAGGAGCTGATCTACGAGCAGACCGGCAGTTATACCAAGCTCTTCCGCTTCCCGGGCGGCAGTTCAAACACCGTCAGCAACTTTAATCCCGGCATCATGAGCCGCCTGACCAAGACCATGACCGACATGGGCTATTATTACTTTGACTGGAACGTAACCAGCGGGGACGCAGGCGAAACGACGGAGACCGACCAGGTGTTCTGGAATGTCGTCAACGGCAGCGGCCACAATGTGAATGTTGTGCTGCAGCACGATATCAAGGGCTTCAGCGTCGCTGCCGTGGAGCGGATCATCGTCTGGGGTCTGAACAACGGCTATCAGTTCCTGCCGCTGGAGGAGAGCTCCTACGGCGCGCATCACGGAGTCAACAACTGATGGACTGGCGCATGGAGACACCTTTGGGGCCCATGGTCTTCCGCGAGGAAAACGGCGCCGTCACCGCGCTGCGTTTTGCCGCAGAGGGGGAGTGCGAGACGCTGCCGCCGCCGGCAAGCGAATTATCTCTGCGTGCGGAAGACTGGCTGCGGCGATATTTCGCCGGGGATAAGCCCACGACCGAGCTGCCATTCAATCCGGCAGGTACCGCCTTTCAGCGCCGCGTCTGGCAGGCGGCCTGCGCGATCCCTTACGGCGAGACGGTCAGCTACGGACAGCTCGCAAGTCAAATCGGCTGCGCCAGCGCGCGGGCGGTCGGCGCGGCGCTTGGGAAAAACCCGATCTGGCTGCTGATTCCCTGTCATCGCGTCATCGGCGCCGACGGCTCGCTGACCGGCTATGCCGGTGGGCTGGAGAAAAAAGCAGCCCTTCTTGCACTGGAAAAACGGACATAAAAAACAAGCCTTTGGATGCTTCCAAAGGCTTGTTTTCTATTTGATGATCTTACTTGATTTCCAGGCTGCGCTTGGCCGGTGCGGTCTCGACCTTCTTGGGCATGGTCAGGGTCAGGATGCCGTCGGTATAAGCGGCCTCAATGCCGTCGACATTAATGCCGGAGACGTCGAAGCTGCGGCTGAAGGAGCCGTAGAAGCGCTCGCGCTTGACGTAGTTCGGCTTCTTGCTCTCGTCGGCATCATATTTGCGCTCCGCGCTGATGGTCAGCACATCGTTTTCCACATCAATGCTGATGTCCTCTTTCTTGAAACCGGGCAGCTCAGACTGCAGCTGATAGGCATCGCCCGTGTCGATCACGTCGGTCCGGAAGGCGTTGACCGTGTGGCTGCCGCCCCAGAGGCTGCGCTCCATGTCTTCCAGCTCACGGAAGGGATCAAAATTGGCCATACGACGCAGGGAACGATCAAAAGGAATCAGTTCAAACATAATCTATACCTCCATTATTAATTCACACATTCATTCTGAAGGAACAATCGCATTTCTCGCTTCTTCGTGTATATAAAGTACAACACAGAAGTTAATAAATATAGCATAAGATGTGAACAAAGTGTGAAAGTTAGCACTTGGACCAAAAGAGTGCTAATAATATTTTTCCCAACTTGCATAAAATTATCCCCTGCCGCTCGGCAGGGGAATTCCATTATTTGTATAGACGATAGGAATTGATGGTGACGATCTCCGGCATGTGCTCGGATTGCGGTTGCTGCCGGCTGCCGACGAAGGTGAAGCCTGCCTTTTGAATGACCCGGTTGCTGCCAATGTTCTCGGCCATCGCCTCGATGACGATCGTTTCATAGCCCTCGGCAAAGAGCTCGTCGCACACGGCCCGCAGCGCCTCGGTCATATAGCCGTTTCCCCAATAGGCGCGGCCGGAGCAGTAGCCGATCACGGGATTGCCGTGATGGTAGCCGACTACGTCGATCATGCCGATCAGCTCGCCCGTTTCCCGCAGCTCAATGCCGTAGCGGAAGGTATCCTGCTTCTCGTAATCGGCGAGCCAGCGCGTCATGAGCTGCTCCGTCACAGCCACGGACTCGTGCGGCAGCCAGGTGAGGTATTTCGTCACCGCCGGGTCGCTGGCCCAGCAGTCAAAGATCCTCGGCGCGTCCGAAGCGTGCAGTGCGCGGAGCAGCAGCCGCTGTGTTTGCAGTTCTCTCACGGCAGAATCTCGCCTCCCTTGACATGGGTCAGATCCTTGATGACCTCGCCTGCAAGGATCATCCCGACCACCGAGGGAACAAAGGCGACAGAGCCGGGAATATCCCGCCTCCCGGCTTCAGGGGAGGGCGTGAGCTTTTGTGCCGGAGTCAGTGGCTTTTCGCGGGAGTAGACGACCTTGAGGTGTTCGATCCCACGCTTTTTCAGCTCCTTACGCATGATCCGGGCCAGCGGACAGACCGCGGTCTCGCTAATGTCCGCCACACGGAAGGCGGTTGGATCGAGCTTGTTTCCGGTACCCATGGAGCTGATGATCTTTGTTCCGCAGCGCAGAGCCTCCTCGGCCAGCATCAGCTTGCCCGTGACGGTGTCGATCGCGTCGACAATATAGTCATATTGCGTAAAATCAAACTGTGCGGCGGTGTCCGGCAGATAAAAGCAGCGGTGCAGAGTGACGCGGCATGCGGGGTTGATGCTGGCGACGCGCGCTGCGGCCGCGTCTGTTTTATATTGGCCGATGGTTTCCCGGGTCGCCAGGATCTGACGATTCAGATTCGAAGGGCTGACACGGTCGCTGTCGATCAGATCCAGCGCGCCGATACCGCTGCGTGCCAGCGCCTCCGTGACGTATCCGCCCACGCCGCCGAGACCGAAAACGGCTACGCGGCAGCGTGCAAGCACGTCCAGCGCGTCATCGCCCAAAACCAGCGCGGTTCTCTCAAAAATATCCATAAAAAACTCCAGAAGCATGCGTGTTTTTTCACAGTTTAGCAACTTGCGCCCGCCCTGTCAAGAGAGCGCTGGCGGGAAAGCGGGAAGCGCCTTGGGAAAAGCAGAAAGCCTTGCGGCAGTATTTCCCCGTATTTTCCATGACAAAGACAGCTTCTTCAACAGCGGCAAATGACCGGCTTTTCGCGTCTGGGAAATCTATAATGTGCATATCTTAGAAACCTTGGGGGAGGACAAGCATGGACATGGGAGGAACGGGGCGCTTTGCCGCCTTGAGAACGGCACTTGGGCAGAAACAGCCGGATCGCAGGATGATCGGCGTGCTGCACGGTGCGGTGTTTTTGCTGCTGGGACTGACGCTCAGCAGCGCGCGGGTGCTGGATGACGGCGCGCCCTTTGGCATCGCGATGACAGCGGCGGCCGGGCCGGGCCTTGCCGGCGTGTGCACACTGCTCGGCGCTGCGCTGGGGTATTTGAGCGGCGGACTCGGCTGGGGCATCCGCTATGTGGCGGCGTCTGTCCTGGTGTATACGATCGGATTCGTGTTTCAGGAGACGAGTCTTTATCGCCGCCGGTTGTTTATGCCGGGCGCCGCGGGCGTTGTGACGGCTATGACGGCGGTAATGGGCACCTATGGGCTCAGCAAGGGCGGCCTGCCGCTCTATGCGCGCTTTGCGGTAGAAAGCTGCCTGGCCTTTGGCGGCTGTTATTTCTTCCGGGAGGTCTTTTCCCGGGAAAAAGCCGTCTCGGAACATGACGAACAGCGCCGCGGCGCCGCGGTGATGGTGCTGATTGCGGCGCTGCTGATGGCGGTCAGCCGCGTCACGATTCTGCGCGGCGCATCCATCGGCCGTGCGGCGGCGCTGCTGCTGGTGATGTGCTGCGCGATGAAGGGCGGAATCCTGACCGGCGCGGCCGTCGGCACGGTGCTGGGTCTTGCCATGGATTTGACGACGGTGGGTGCGGCCTACTATACGCCGATCTATGCGATTTCCGGGCTCCTGGGCGGCTGTTTTGGACGCTACGGCCGCTTTTTGTTTACGCTGGGCTTTGTACTGACGCAGGGCGTGGCACTGATCGGTCTGTGGAACGAGGGTGCCATTCTCAGCAGCCTCTACGAATGTATGATGGCCTCGCTGGTGTTTCTGCTGCTGCCGTCGTCCTGGCTCAGCCGCACGGGGCTGCTGCTGCAGACGATGGAAACGGGCAGCGGAGAACTCGGCCTGCGGCGGTATATGGCAGCGCGGCTCGGGGAACTGGGGCACGTATATGAGGATATTTATGAAACGGTCAGACAGAACCTGACCAGCGAGAAAAACGACGAAAATATCGCGCGCGTCTTTGACCGTGCGGCGGACGCCGTCTGTGCGTCCTGCAAAGAGAAAAACCGCTGCTGGAACACAGAATATATGGATACACTCTCGGCCATGAATGACGCCACCGGCGCCATGCGGCGAAACGGCAGTCTGGCAGAATCGGATCTTCCGGCGCATTTTCGGGAGAAATGCCCGTCTGTCGGCCCGTTTGTGGCTGCTGTCAACAGCGAACTGCGCGCACTTGCCTATCGCCGTCAACTGCGCAGCACGGCCGCGGAGAACCGCAGCGCGGCCTGGGCGCAGTATCACGATATGGCCGGCATGCTTGACAGGCTCAGTCGGGAGCTCGGAGAGGAATCAGGTTCTGAGCCGCAGGCAGAACAGCGTCTGCAGCGTTATCTCCGCTCGCTGGACATGGATGCACAGACGGCGGTCTTTCGCTCCGGCGGCAGGCTGCGTGTCATCATTGAGAGCCCTGCACTCGCGCAGCTCTTGCGGGAGGAGAATTATCTCGATCAGCTCTCCGAGGTGCTTGGCGTGCGCCTTTGTCAGCCGAAGGAGCTGGAGGGTACCGTGGGCCGCCTGACGCTTCTGGAGGCAGAACCGCTGGCCGTGTCCGTCGGGATTGCGGCGATGAAAAAGAAGGGCGAGAACGTCAGCGGCGACAAGGGAAGCTACTTCAAAACGGATGAGGGCGTGTTATGCGTCATCCTTTCCGACGGCATGGGCAGCGGCAGCGAGGCCGCACGCGACAGCGCGCGGGTGGTTGAGATCCTGGAGCGCTTTCTTCGCAGCGGCACTGAGCCCGCGATCGCCATGCGCATCCTGAACTCCGTCATGCTGTTGCGCTCCGGCGAGGAATGGGGCTACGCCACGGTCGATCTGATGTGCGTGGATCTGTTCAGCGGTGAAACCTGCTTTTATAAATACGGCGCCGCGCCTTCTTATGTCAAAACCGGGAACAAGATCCGTCAGATCCAGAGCGAGAGCCTGGCGCCGGGCCTGTGCCCGGGTGATGGTGTGGCTCCGGACGTCGTGCGTATGAAGCTGCGCCCTGGTTCCACGGCGCTGATCGCCACCGACGGCGTGATTGCAGAGCGCGAGGACGAATGGCTGCGCGAGCTTCTCAAGAGCGAGCAGCCGGATATGAAGCGCCTGGCGAGATCGGCTCTGCAAACCGCGGAGGAGCAGTACGGCGCAGTGGACGATATGACGGTGATCGCGGTCAGATTGGAGAAACGCGCATGAGATTGACTCAACTCGGCGGCAGGCAGAATACACAGTCCGGCGCGCGGCGGGAGGTAATCAAGGGCGCGTGTGAGCCGGTGATCCGCGTCCGCGTACCCGTACCCGGCGTCTTCCGCGAAGCGGTGTTTTTCCTGCATGAGGACTTTCTGCGGCGCGAGGATCTCAGTCGGGAGGAGCTTCTGCGGCAAGCCAGACGCTCGGCGGAGGATTATCTCCGCCCCCTGATCCCCGAAAAAAAACCTGTTTCCTGGTTGACGTACCCTTTGGTTCTGCTTGTCGGCACTGTGCTGGGATTTGGCCTGGGGGTGATGATCGGGGTATAATATGCAAAACAGGCTCTGCCTTTTGGCAGAGCCTGTTTTGCATGAAATCTGCGTTTATTTTCCCACACAGAAGCGCTCAAAGATACGGTTTGTCACATCCTCGCGCACGCTTCGCCCCGTGAGCTCGCCCAGCGCCTGCATCGCGCATTCCGTCTCCGTCAGCACAATGTCCGGCGTGCAGCCTGCGCTCATAGCGTCTCGCGCGGAGGACAGCGCACCAATAGCACGGCGAATCGCCTCAGCCTGTCGGGCGTTGGTCAAAATCTCTCCCGCGGGAACAGCGGGCAGGGGATAGAGCCGCTCAATCGTACGCGCCAGCTCGTCGAGCCCTTCCCCTGTCTGCGCGCTCAGCGTCAGCTGCGGCAGGGGAGTATCCAGGCACGTGATCTTCTGCGGCAGGTCTGTTTTAGAAACGATGGCAATGGCATGCGGTGCCTGTTCGGCCTGGCGCAAGATGGCCCGATCCTCGTCATCAATCTCCTGGCTTCCGTCAATGACCGCAAGCACCAGCTCGGCGGATTCCAATGCGCGGCGGCTGCGCTCCACGCCCAGCTGTTCGGCCAGATCGTCGGAGTCGCGCAGGCCGGCGGTGTCGATAAGGCGCAGGGTCAGTCCGCCGATGCGCAGTTTTTCCTCGATGGTATCGCGCGTGGTGCCGGGGATCGCCGTGACGATGGCGCGCTCATAACCCAGCAGAGCGTTCAACAGAGAGCTTTTTCCCACGTTGGGTCGGCCGACGATGGCGGTGGGCAGTCCGGCGTTCATCAGTCGGCCGCGGCCGTAGGTGTCCAGCAGCCGCTGCAGGCTTTGCTGCGCCGCGTGATAAACCTCCTGATAGGCAGCCAGTCGGAAATCTTCAATGTCCTCATCCGGGTAATCCAGAACCGCGTGATAATGCGCGCTGATATCTTCCAGCGAGAGATAAATCGCGTCGATTTTGCTGCCGATCGCGCCGGATAGCTGACCGGCGGCGTTATGCACGCTCTCCGCACTTTCTGCGTCGATCAGATCGGCCACAGCCTCGGCAGCGGTCAGCTCCATGCAGCCGTTGAGAAAAGCGCGTTTGGTGAATTCTCCCGGCCCAGCCTGTCTCGCACCGAGGGCAAAGCAGGCATCGAGCGCTTCGCGGAGCACAACG
Organism: Oscillospiraceae bacterium; assembly: GCA_902801295.1. Lineage (GTDB taxonomy): Bacteria > Bacillota > Clostridia > Oscillospirales > Oscillospiraceae > Limivicinus. The sequence goes on from CADCHN010000016.1 coordinate 13,742, forward strand.
GGGGAGCCGTGACATTGAAATTCCACCGTGTCCTCGCCGGTGTAGCTGCGCGGCGCGCGGCTGAAGGTGCACAGGCACAGGTCAAGGAGCGCACCATGCGCGTCATATAAAGCTCCGTGTACCAGCGTCTTGCACGGGTGCGCGGACATGACTTGGCCGTCCGAGGGAATAAACAGACGGTCGGCGATCGCAAGACAGTCCGGCCCTGATAGGCGGAGAATGCCGATAGCGGATATCTGCGCGCCGGTGGCCAGCGCGGCGATGGTGTCAGACATACGATACCTCCTGCATAAGAATAAAAGCTTCCTGACGGAAGCTTTTATAGATGCTTATTGATCTTGTTTATCAGCCTCGGCAAGCTTTTCCGCCTTCGCCGCACGGATCGCCTCTTCATCCTTGCGTTCGGAAATAAAATAGCTCAAAGAAAGGAGGCTGTCCGAAAAATGGATGTTTTCAACAAGTATGTTGCTGTTGGGATCGGTCAGCTCAACATTGGTAAAGTTCCAAATCGCTCCGATTCCGCAGGCCGTCAGGCGTTCGGTAACGCGGCGTGCGGCCTCCTTCGGCACGGCAAGAACGGCGACGTCCACGGCATTATCACTTAAAAAGCGCTCCATCTCAGCCATATCGCGGATCGGCACGCCGCTCAGCTCGGTACCGATCAGCTCCGGCTTGATATCGAAAGCGCACAGCAGGTGAAAGCCCCATTCGCTAAAGCAGAAATTCTCCATCAGCGCGCGTCCGATATTGCCGACGCCGATGAGAACGGCGTGAAAACCGCGATCCATGCCGAGAATGGCGGCAACCTGCTCTCGAAGCGCGGCAACATTGTAACCGTAGCCCTGCTGGCCGAATTCGCCGAAGCAGCTGAAATCCTGCCGGATCTGTGAGGGCGTGAGACCGAGCTGATGCCCGAGGTCAAAAGAGGAAATGCGGGTGATCCCGGCTTCCGTCAGTTCGTCCAGCTTCCGCAGATAACGGGGCATACGTCGGATGACATTATTGGATACCTTTACACGCTTCAAGTCAATCTCTCCTTGTATCATCAGTTAAAAAAATATCATTGTAAGGAAGTATAGCATATTTTTCAACTTGATTCAAGGAGTTTTTTCAGCTTTATTCAGTTTGCCCCAACAGGCTGAGCAAATCTTCGACACCAATATCAATCCGGCTGTAGCTGTCGCCGTCGGCGCGGACATAGAAAACGTCCTCTCCGCAAAGAAGGATGGTCAGAGGATGAGTCGATCCGTCTTTCTTCAGAAAAACGCGGATTTCGCGGTCCGGCGTTCCGCTGAGTGCTTCGACCTCATTGCCCAGCGCGTCCAGCAGCGCTTCGCTTTGCTCGACGTCCAGAATGAGCGCGCCGTCTGCTTTTTCTATCGAAGTATTGGAGTCGGGATACGGAAAAGGCTCCTCCGCGGGCGCTTCGTCAAAAGCGGAGTCTTCGTTGCGAAGCGCATCGTTTTGCATGGTTGTACCGTAGAAGCTTTCTTTTTCTTCCGGTGCGGCTTCCTCAGCCATCGGCTCTTCCGCCCCGACAAACTGTTCGACAGCAGCGGGAGCAGATTTCGCCGCGCCGGTTCGCCAGACGATTTTCGGCAGGCTGAGCGAGGCGGCCACAACCAGCACCAGACAGGCGGCGACGGTCAGCGCCGTGTGCCAGCGCCGGTGAGAGCGATGGACGCTGTTTCTCGCGCGCAGGCTGTCCCGGCGCACCTCAGCCATGACGTTCTCGTGTACAGAGGCAGGGACCTCATCAAGGTCTGCGCCGAGATGCTCGGACAGGGAGCGAAACGCCACGTAAACCGCCGCGCAGTCCGGACAGGACTTCACATGGGCAGCCAGCTCGTCCCGCTCTGCTTTTGTCAGATCGTTGTCGAGCATGCGGCTGATGAGCTCCTGATAGTGTTCGCAGCTTGTCATGGCGTATCACCTCCTCCCGAGTATTTCGACGCCAGGGAATCGGGAAGGTTCCCGTCCTGCATCAGATAGGCGCAGAGACGTTTTCGCGCGCGGAAAATGCGCGATTTGACGGTGCCGGGCTCCAGCTTGAGCACCCGGCCGATCTCCTCATAGCTCAATCCCTGCAATTCACGCAGCAGCAGGATCTGCCGCGCTTCGTCCGGCAGTGCGGCCAGTCCGCGCTGCACCGATTCGCGCGTCAGCTTACGGTCCAGCAGCTTCTCCGGGGCAAAATGCTCGTCCGGGATCTCCAGCTCGTCCGTCTCGCCCTCCTCGTTTTCCACCGTCAGCGATTGAGACGGTCGGCGCTGCCTCGCGCGCAGCTGGTCGAGGCAGAGATTGGAGACGATGCGGTAGAGCCAGACGGAAAACTTGCTCTCGCCCCGAAAGCTTGAGAGCGAGCGGTAGGCTTTCAGAAAGGCCTCCTGCGTCACGTCCTCGGCGTCCTGCTGGTTGCCGAGCGCGCGCAGCGCGAGGTTGTACAACGTTTTTTCGTAGGCGTGCACCAAATGCTCGAAGGCGTTGGCGTCGCCGCGAAGTACCCGGTCGATACAATGCTTTTCATGTTCCGGCGTCATAGGATCGCCTCCTTTATGCCAGATCCCGCTTTACGTCCCGTATGATTTTTCTGATATCGTCCAGCGTGTTCACCTGGACCAGCATCTGCCGGTAAATACTGCTGTGCGCCACGCCGTGCAGATACCAGGGCAGCTGATGGCGTGCCTCCATGCAGGCGGCGTGCTCGCCGCGCACAGCGGCCAGAGCCTCGATCTGACCGAAGGCGGTGTCCATCCGCTCTTCAAGCTGCGGCAGAGGAGGCTCCTCCTCACCGCGGATGACGGCATCCGCCTGACAGAAGAGCCAGGGAATGCCGAAGCAGCCGCGCCCGATCATCGCCAGGTCGCAGCCGGTGTAGCGCAGGATATGCGCTGCGTCCTCGGCAGAGAAAATGTCGCCGTTGGCAGTCACAGGAATGGACACCGCGGCCTTCACGTCGCGGATTACGTCCCAGTCGGCGCGCCCGGCATACATCTGCACACGTGTCCTGCCATGTACGGCAATGGCTGCGGCGCCTGCCTGTTCCATCGTGCGGGCAAAGTCCACGGCGTTGACGCTGCCGCCGTCCCAGCCCTTGCGGAATTTCACCGTTACGGGCCTGTCCACCGCGCGCACGACGGCCTCCACGATCCGTCCGGCAAGCTCCGGATCGCGCATTAGCGCCGAGCCGTCGCCACTTTTGACAATCTTTCCGACCGGGCAGCCCATGTTGATGTCCAGAATGTCCGCGCCGCTCAGCTCCAGCGCAAGGCAGGCGCCCTCGGCCATCACCTCCGGCTCGTGACCGAAGATTTGCACGGCGAAGGGGTGCTCGTCCGGCGGGGCATAGAGCAGGGACTTCGTCTTTTCATCCCGATAGACCAGCGCCTTGGCGCTGATCATTTCCGTCGTCGTCAGCGCGGCGCCCTGCTCGCGGCAGAGGCGGCGAAAGGAAAAGTCCGTCACGCCCGCCATCGGCGCGAGAACAACGCGGCCTTCCAGCTCGACCGATCCGATCCTCACCATGTGAGCTCAAGCCCCACGGGGCAGTGGTCGGAGCCCATGACCTCGGGCAGAATATAGGCGTCCTTGATGTGTTCGCGCAGCCGGTCGGAGACGACGAAATAGTCGATGCGCCAGCCGACATTCCGCGCCCGCGCCGCCGCGCGATAGCTCCACCAGGAGTAGGCGTCGGTACGGTCGGGGTAGAGATAACGGAAGGAATCGGTAAAGCCGGCCTGCAAAAGCTCGGTGAATTTGCCGCGCTCCTCATAGGAAAAGCCGGGGTTTCCGATGTTCGTCTTGGGATTTTTCAGGTCGATCTCCTCGTGCGCAACGTTCATATCGCCGCAGACGATCACGGGTCTGAGCTTATCCAGCTCCTGCAGATAGGCGCGGAAATCATCCTCCCAGCGCATCCTGTAGTCGAGGCGCTTGAGCTCGTCCTGCGCGTTCGGCGTGTAGACGCAGACGAGGAAGAAGTCCTCATATTCAAGCGTCACGGCGCGGCCTTCGGTGTCGTGCTCGGGCAGTCCGAGATTGTAGCGCACGGAGAGGGGATGGTGCTTCGTAAAAATCACGGTGCCGGAGTAGCCTTTTTTCTCGGCGTAGCTCCAATAGCCCTCATAACCCGGGAAATCCAGCTCGATCTGCCCGGCCTGGAGTTTGGTCTCCTGCAGACAGACAAAGTCTGCGTTCAGGTTCCAAAAGATTTCTTCAAAGCCCTTTTTCATCACGGCCCGCAGGCCGTTGACGTTCCAGGAAATGAATCTCATACGATGTACCTCACAGTTCATATCGAAAGACGCAGACCTGGGAATAGCCCCTGTCGCGCCGCATATCGTTGTCCTCCGGGAGCTCCGTAATCTCCAGCAGCTTGCCGCCCAGACGTTCGCAGGTGCGGCGGGAGGGGAGATTGTCCGGGCGGCAGGTGATGATCACGTAGCCCAGACCGTGCCTTTTTGCCAGCATTAACAGCAGGCGGCAGGCTTTTTCGGCGTAGTGGCGGCCACGGTAATCGGGGAAGATGCCATAGCCGATATTGCCGCCGTAATACAGCTTCCGGCTGTGACCGATGCGCAGATCGCAGCGGCCGATCATCGTCCCGTCAGGGAGGCAGATTTTAAAGTGATAGGCGGGCACGAAGTCCCGCACCGGGTCTGCCTCGGCGGTGTAATCCAGCAGGAGCCGAAGTTCCTCGCTGCATAAAAAATCAGTATTGAGAAAAACCATGCGTTGATGACTCTGCATGGTCCCGCACGCTGCGTTCATAGCCGCGGGCATCGGGCAGGGCGGCATGATGGATGCGCGGCACGGGACCGGCGGCGGTCGTATTGGTCTCGGCAATGCGGGTGGCGACGAGGCGGTTGATTTTCAGACCTTCGGCATAGAATTTGGCCTCGTAGTCGGTCATGACTCCGACCGGGCCGGCCGCGTGCAGGTCGTGCGTGAGCTCGGAAATTGCCCAGCCCTCGCGGGTGAACTGTTCCACCGACCAGTCAAAGAGCGGGCCGTTGTCGGTTTTGAACCAGATCTGCCCGCCGAGCGGGAGAGCGTCCGCGTAAAGGCGCAGGAAACCGGGGGCGGTCAGGCGGAATTTGGCGTCCCGGCTTTTCGGCCACGGGTCGCAGAAATTGATGTAAATGCGCTCCGCTTCGCCAGGGGCGAACAGCTCCGGCAGCCGTGCGGCGTCAAAATCGAGGAAACGGACGTTAGGGAGCTTGCGTTCCAAGGTGCGCTCCATAGCGATGATCATCGCGTCGGGAACTTTTTCAATTGCGACGAGCAGCGTGTCGGGCATGGCGGCGGCTGTGTCCGTCGTGAAGCGGCCCTTGCCGCAGCCAAGCTCCAGCTGTACGTGCTGAAAAGCAGGGAAGCACCGCAGCCATTGGCCGCGGTATTCCTCGGGATTGTCAATCAAAACTTCGGCGCACTTCTCCATGCGGGGAGAGAGATTGCGTCTTTTTCTCATTCTCATCGGTTTTCACACTCCTGTCGACAGCATACCACAGGTATGTGAAAACATCAAGAAATCTCTTGCGTGCGCGGGGGAGATGGGGTATAATAACCCGGTAACTAAAAATAACCGGGTATAGCGCAGTTGGTAGCGCGGGTGGTTTGGGACCATCAGGTCGGGGGTTCAAGTCCCTCTACTCGGACCAATGGCTCTGATTTTGATACAAAATCAGAGCCATTTTTTCTTTGAAAGGATAGAATTATATGATACAATGAACTCGGTAAAACAGTATGCCTTGAGGTGACGGACATGAAAAACAGAAAGAAACCTGACCCAAATGTGATCCATCCGATTGCAGGATATGAGAAGGAAATCTATGTTAAACCGACGGTTACGAATCCCAATATCATTGTCGGAGATTTCACGTATATCGCAGATTCTGAGTTTGAAAGCCATGTCACGCATTTTTATCCCTGGAGCAAAGACAAGCTAATCATCGGAAAATTCTGCCAGATAGCAAGCGGCGTTGAATTTATGATGAACGATGCCAATCACCAGATGAACGCCGTATCTACCTTTCCGTTCTATACGCTTGAGGGCTGGGAGATGGATGCGCCTGATTCAACGGACATGCCGTTCAAAGGCGATACCGTGATCGGCAATGATGTGTGGATCGGGCAAAATGCAGTAATCCTCCCTGGCGTTCACATCGGTGACGGCGCAATTATCGGCGCAAACAGTGTTGTGGGTAGCGATGTCGATCCTTATACAATCGTTGTTGGAAATCCGGCAAAACCTTTGAGGAAACGCTTTGATACTGAACTGATCGAACTCTTGCTACGTTTTAAATGGTGGGACAAGAGCATAGACGAGATAAACGAATTGATCCCGTTTCTGACCTGTAGCGAATTGGATAAAGTCAAGGATGAAATAAAGAAACGGACTGCGTGATAAATTCCAGTTTGTAGATGCACCCCACTTTACAAAGTTGCACCCCGGGAACGGAAAAAATGCACCCCGCGTAACACGTGGGGTGCAGCGGTATCATAATTAGCGTGATATGCCAGATGCAAAGCGGGAGACGATGTGTCTCCCGCTTTGTGCTTTGATAGATCAGGGACTTGAACCCGAGCGGGAGTGAATGGGGCGCCGTGGGCGCCCCAGAGCCGCGAGGTGGCCTGCCCCGCAGGGCAGGTCAAGTCCCTCTGCTCGTACCATATCACACAGAACTGTTGGATGACGGCCCTGCATTTTACTAAAGCCGGGCAGTGCGTCATTTATTGCTTGATTGCAGCAAATCTGCCAGCACCTCGCCGCTGTCTCCGTCAAGGCAGATGGATCTCTCCCTGAGCTGTTTCGGGCATACGGCCATGCTGTGATTCAGACAGGCATAGACTGCAAGCGGGTTTTCTGCCGTCATTGCCCAGAAGGGGTACTTGATAATCATCGGCGTGTTGCCGCCGACGCCAAGCTCCAGAAACAGGATGTGTTTTCCTTCGTGGGCGAGCAGGAATTCGGCATAGCGGTCTGCCGCTTCGTGCCATCCGGCGTCCTCGACAAAGCTGTCGTCGGCGCGCAGATTCATGGAGACCGGTCCGCCGCCGTCCGGACAGATTGGAATCAGCTCGTGCGGGATGCGCATGGAAATCAGGCGATCCTTTGGCACCTGAAAAGCGCCGGCAGCGTCGAGGATAAAACGCTGCGCTGCCATTGCCTGCATGACCCAGGCCTTGTTGTCATAGGTCTTTTTGACGGTCCCATCGGCGCTCTGAAACAGGCCGTAATCGCCCTGCGTATAGAATAGCCTTGCCTTGTCAAAGCCTGTCTGCTGGAACTGATGATCCACATTCGTGGTAATGACAAAATAGTCCTTTCCGTTTATCAGTGACAGCAGGTTCCGGTATACCGGTTTCGGTGCTTCTGTATACCGATTGATATAAATGTTTCTTGCCCAGTAAGCCCAAAAGGTCTCTTCGTCCGGGAAGGGGTAGAAGCCGCCGGAATACATGTCCGTAAAACCAAAACGCTCTTTGAAATCAAAGAACCAATGGTCAAAGCGCTCGCCGCTGTAGGTAAATCCCGCGGCGGTGGAAAGCCCCGCGCCGGCGCCGATCACGATGGCATCGGCGGAATCGAGTTCCGCTCTCAGACGGAGCAGATTCTCCTCCCGGCTGCCGGTATCATCGGTGAGCCCGGCGCGCAGATTGCGTACGTAAGAGACGCCTTTTCGCAGCGTCTGACTGTAATCAGGCTGATGCAAGGATTTGCTCATAGCGCTCCCTGTCCTTATCGTTAAATACATTAAAAACCACGCGATCCATGGCGCCGCTGTGCAAGGCCAGCCATTGACGCACGGTTTGTACGGCAATCTCAGCAGCCCGCTGCTTCGGGAAGCGGAAAACGCCGGTGGAGATGCAGCAGAACGCAAGCGAACGCAGACCGTTTTCCGCACACAGGTCAAGGACGTTGATGTAACAATCGGCAAGCTCCTGCTCCAGTGCGGGCGTCAGGCGGTCATAGACGATGGGACCGACGATATGGATGACCTTTTTCGCCGGAAGATTATAACCATCGGTCAGCATAGGAACCGCCGTTGGCTGCTCATACTCGCGTCCATAGCGGCTGCGAAGCTGATTCATCCGACGGCTGCATTCGGCCCGGAGCTGGATCCCGGCGTAGGTATGGATGCAGTTGTCGATGCAACTGTGGCAGGGCTGAAAGCAGCCCAGCATCTGTGAATTTGCCGCATTGACGATCGCGTCTGCTGCCAGGCGCGTGATGTCGCCCTGCCAAACAGAGAGCACGCCGCCGGTGATGGGAATATCTTTTACTGTCACGATCCCTTTTTCTTCGGCTCTGACCCGCAGATACTCGTCCTGTAGCTGCAGCGTCTCCGGCTCCATGGCTCTGGGCATACGGATATTCATCAGCGAGCGAAGAAGCCGCCGCTTGTCCTCTATATCGCGCGGCGTTTCCAGATCCTGATAGTCAAGAGAATCCGCCTTGAATGCTTCGACCAACTTGGTCAGCCGCTGATCCTGGGCCAGCTGCTCGTTCATGGTTCGCTCCTTTGAAATACTGTGGATCTATCTTCCGAAGCAGTCCGTCTGTTCAACTCGGTCTCCACCTTGTTCAGCGTGTCGAAAAAGCGCTGGGTGGCAACCGCTGGGCCGAAAAGCAGCAGGCCAAACACGTTCCAATCAAACATATGCCGGAAGGAAGTCAGCTTGCCCTCAATGCCCAGCTCGATCGCTTTGGCTTTTAATTCCTCGGCGATCCTGGCCATCCAGACCAGGGTGTATAGAAACAAAGTCGGAATACCCAGCAGATAAGCCACAACATAGCGCTGGGTCCTGCGCCCCAGAATATCGTCCAGCTCGTCCTGCAGCCCGAACTGCATATAGACAAGGAAGAAAAGGCCCGCCGTAAAAAAGTCGATCAAGCCCAACAGAAAACCGGGCCGTTTTGTGTGCTGAAATCTCATGCCGCTGTCCTCCCGTGCCGCAAGCTTGCATGGTTTAAGAAAGTATATCATGTTTCGGCGAAAAAGAAAATGCTGGAATCGGTTTTCTCGCCGCAGATGAGCGGGAAAAGCCTTACGCCTGCTTGTGAAGCCAGGGCACCTGTGATAAAATAACCGTAAAAATACAGCGAAAAAGAAACGGAGCGAGATCGTTCATGTCGGGTCAAGAATTAAAATCAATAGTTCTGCACACGGGCTGCGGGGACATCCGCGGCAGAAAAACAGCCTCCGGGCGTGAATTTCTGGGCGTACCCTTCGCCCATGCCGGGCGTTTTGCCTATGCGCGCCCGGTGGAGTGCTGGGAGGGCGTGCTGGACGCGACGGACTTTGGCCCGGCCTGCCCGCAAAACCGCGCGGTGCACGAGCATCTGGAAAACCCCACACGACTCTTTTATAAAAAGGAATATCGGGAGGGTCTCGCGTTTCGCTATAACGAGGATTGCCTTAATCTGAACATATACACGCCCGCCGAGCCGGAAAACTGCCCGGTAATTGTGTTCATTCACGGCGGCGGCTTTGACTCGGGGATGAATACGGAATCGCCCTTTGACGGCTCCGCGCTGGCCCGGCGCGGGATCATCACCGTGTTTATCAACTATCGGGTCGGCGTCCTGGGCTATCTGACGCATCGGGACATCCAAGAGCAGAACGGCCGCGACGGTAACTTCGGCCTGGACGATCAGCTGACCGCGATCCGCTGGGTAAAAGCGCATATTGCCGACTTCGGCGGGGATGCTGAGAATATCACGCTGCTGGGGCAGAGCGCCGGCGCGATCTCCATTCAGTATTTGTGCCTGAATACAGCTAACAAGGGCCTGTTTCGCCGGGCGGCCATGATGTCCGGCGCCGGGCTGTTTCCGCGCTTTGCGCTGCCCCGACGGGCAGAAGATACCCATGCCTATTGGGAGCAGTTCCTCTCTCTGGCAGGATGCGCGAGCCTGGATGAGCTGCGGGCGCTTCCCGTTGAGCGCCTGTTCGATGCGGTGGAAGAGATCAGAGCGATCCGCAAGGACAACACCTATTGCACGATGCCGGTCGTAGACGGCCAGCTGATCCCCGCGCCGGTGGATGAGCTGATCCGTACGCCTCTGCCCCTGAACTACATGATCGGTTATACGAATGCGGATATGTACGCGCCCATCATGGCCTTCATCGGCAACCGCTATGCCCGGGATAACGGCGCCTATGTCTATTATTTTGACCTCGACGCGCCCGGAGACGACAACCGCGCCTTCCACTCCGCCGATCTGCGCTATGTGTTCGGCACCCTGGACGGCAGCTGGCGGCCGTATGGGGACAGGGACCGGGAGGCATCCGCTCAGATGCTGGATTATCTGGCAAACTTCGCCCGCTGCGGAGACCCCAATGGGCCTGAACTGCCCCATTGGAAAAAAGCGACGCGGGGGTTTTTTACCCCTGTGCTGCATATCGGCGCTCGCCGCACCTCGATGGGCCGGGTATTTTATGGAAAACTGATCCGGAATTTCCTGAGCAAAGGAGAACCCAAGGCATGAAATTTGATCACCGTTTTGTTCTGACTGTCTCCGAGCCCTCGAGCCGCATGTATCATGCGGACGGGGTCACCATGCGCATTGATTTTCTGGATCATATGCTGCGGGTGGCCCTCCTGCACCCTGACATTCCGCTGCTGCCAACCTGGAGCGTATGTCCCGGGGACAGAGACTGCCCGCTGGAGGGACGCGACAAGCTCTCGCTGGACGGATTCTGCACCGCATCTCCGGCAGTTGAGGAAACAGCGGAGGAACTGCGTTTTCGACTGGCTGATGTGGATTTTCGCATCGAGCATCGCAATTTCCGCATCACCGCCGAGACGAAGGACGGCATTCTCTATCAGGACCGGGACGGCCTTGCCTATAACTTCGCCGGAGAGCTTGGAGACGGCTCCGTCCACTATACCCGCCGGGAGGAGGGGGAGCGGATCTTCGGCCTGGGGGACAAGTGCGGGCATGTGAACAAGGCCGGACAGAGCTTTGCGCTCGGCGCGGGTGACGCCATGGGCTTTCGGGCGGAAAGCAGCGATCCGCTCTATAAGCAGTTGCTCTTTTATATCTGTGAAAACCGCGCCGGCTCCTACGGGCTGTACTATGACACATACAGCAATGGCCGCGTGGACTTCGGGCGTGAGCACGACAACTATTTTCAACCCTTCAATTCGATCCGTTTTGAAGAAGAAAACATGGTTTTTTACCTGATCCTGGGCAGCACGGGTGAAATCCTGCGCCGCTTTTCCGCGCTCTGCGGGGAGATGGCCCCTGTGCCGGAATGGGCGTTTCGCTATTGCGGCAGCACGATGGAGTATACCGATGCGCCGGATGCCGACGCGCGCCTCCGTCAGTTTGTCGCCAAGTGCGAAGCAAACGGCATCCGAGCCGGTGGCTTTTATCTCTCCAGCGGCTATACGCAGATCGGAGAGAAGCGCTGCGTGTTCCACTGGAACACCGATAAGATCCCCTCGCCGGAAGGACTTGCTGCGTATTTCAAACAGCACGGCATGGAGATCCTGCCCAATGTTAAGCCCGCTTTTCTCACCGACCATCCGTTGTATGACGAGATGGCGGCGCGGGGACTCTTCCTTCATAACCGGGACGGAAGCCCGGCATTATTCCCTTTCTGGGGAGGAATGGCGAGCTATCTGGACTATACAAATCCAGACGCCTGTGCTTTCTGGAAGGACCAGATCCGCCGGACGCTGGCGGAGCGCGGCTATCGAAATATCTGGAACGACAACAACGAGTACGACGTGTGGGACGCGGAGGTCTATGCCTGCGGGTTCGGCCATGAGATTCCGGCGCGCAGGATCCGCCCGCTGTTTTCCTATCTGATGTCACGCCTCAGCCGCGAAGCCTGCCTGGAAGCGGGCAATGATGAACCGTTTTCTGTTTCGCGCTGCGCCATTGCCGGCACGCCCCGGGTGGCGACCACCTGGACAGGGGATAACCTGACCAGCTTTGAGGATCTGCGCTATAACCACTACCAGGCGATGACCATGTCCCTTTCCGGCTTTTATTTCTTCGGCGCCGATATCGGCGGCTTTGCCGGCCCTAAGCCTGAGCCGGAGCTGTTTTTGCGCTGGATTCAGTACGGCGTTTTTACGCCCCGCTTCGTGCTCCATTCCTGGAAGCCCGGCGAGCCAGCCACCATGCCCTGGCTGTATCCGGAACACATGGACGCCGTTAGACGGATCTTTGGCCTGCGGGAGAGATTGATACCCTATCTCCACAAAGAAATGGAGCGCAGCGTCCGCACTCATGACCCGCTTATCTATCCGGTTTTTCTGATACAGCCCGACTATGATTCGGAGAGCGACTGTTTCTTCTGCGGCGATAAAATCCTGGCCTGTCCGGTCTTTGACCGTGGTGCGGAGAGCGTCAGCGTTCTTTTGCCGGAGACGGAGCAGGGCTGGCTCCTCCGCGGCGCAGGGGAGAGTATCCCCGGCGGAAGCCGCGTCTGTGTGCCCTGTCTGCCCGAGGAGGAACCCGTCTGGTTTATCCGCAGCGGCGACAGGATCGACTGAAATCATCCAATTTCACAGGAGAAGAACTGATGAGTTTATACGCGATCGGGGATCTGCATCTGCATTTTCAGTCGCCGCTGAAGGCAAAGGCGCAGATGAAAGAACAAGTCTGGAAAAATCACGAGGAGAAGTTCAAAAAGACCTGTGCCGCGCTGCTCCGCGAGGACGATACGCTGGTGCTGGTGGGCGATCACAGCTGGGGACGCAGTCTCGCCGAGTGCGAGGAGGATTTTCTCTATATCGCGGAGCTCCCCGGCCGCAAAATCCTCATCCGCGGCAACCACGATATGTTCTGGGACGTGAACAAAACCGCCCGGCTCAATGAGCTTTTTGCCGGGAAACTTGCGTTTATGCAGAATAACTACTACGCCTACCGGGACTATGCCCTGGTGGGTACCAAGGGCCACACCTTCGAGGGGCCGTTTTATCTCGACCGGCGCGGACGCATCATCGGCTGGGACGAAAAAGCGGAGGAACACGCGAAAAAACTCGTCGAGCGGGAATTGGAGCGCCTGCGCTGCTCTTTCGAGGCGGCGAGGGCGGACGGCTACCGCAAGTATGTGATGTTCCTGCACTATCCGCCCACCAATATTCTGGAGGAGGACAGCGCCTTTACCAGAATGGCGGAGGAATACGGCGCCGCGCAGGTCATTTATGCCCACTGCCACGGTGAAACGCGCTTTCACGACAGCATCGAGGGCGAGAAAAACGGCATAATGTATCGTCTCGTATCCGGCGACTATCTCCAATGGCTGCCGCTGAAGATATTGGACTGAGGGGAGGGGCGGCTGATGAATCTGGCAGATTATGAGGGGCTGTATCTGCGTCTCACGACGAAGGACGGGGAGGTTTTCGACGGTACGGCCAGCTATTGCTTCGCGGAATACTGTGAGGCGGAATTCGGCCGAGCGGAGGATGCGCTGCAGATCGACGACTGGCTGTTCTATGAAAGTGAGATCCGCAGCGTCGAAACAGGGTCGCCTGACAAGACGGAACTGTGGCAGAGCAGGCCGCAGCATCGAATGAACCTGCAGCCGGAGCCCTTTGCCATGATGGAATCAGGCCAAAAACGCATCGAGCTGCGCCTCTGGGATGAAAAACGGCGTCGGCTGCAATGTGGGGACGTGATTAGATTTGTCAACACCGCCGATGACACGGAAGTGCTGCGCGTGCGCGTCCGTGAACTCAAGCTGTTTTCTTCGTTTGCCGAGCTCTATTGCGCGCTGCCGCTGCTCGATTGCGGCTATACGCCCGAAACGATCAGGTACGCTTCCCCGGAGGATATGAACGCCTATTACAGCACGGAGGAGCAGGCGCGCTGGGGCGTCGTCGGGATCGTCGTGGAGTTGCTGTAAGTACATCGCTGCTCGGAATTGTGCCTTGCAGGCGGAAGCAATGTGTGCTAAAGTGAATGAGACATACGGGAGGGGATCACATGCTGAAAAATGAAACCGTCAACTATATCAATAATCTGGCTAAAATGGCGTCGACCTTTGCGTCCGGAACGGGAAAGTCCGTCATCGCAGTCGAGGCTTATGAAAAGAAGAATTATCTGAGCGACTTTGTCGCCCGTTACCAGATCCTGGCCGAGCACCTTGCTCTGCAGCCCTCGGAGCATGCCTTGAGCGACATTATGAAGCGCTGGCTTTGCGGCAAGGAGGAAGGCAGCCGGAAGGATCGCTGGATCGCGCGCCGCTTCGGCTGCCTGCTGGAGCGCTATGCGGGCGAGCCGAAAACGGTCTATGTGCTGGGGGAAAATCGCTCCGTGCTCGCTGAGCTCAGCAAGATGGATGGCGAAGGTCCGCGCTATGTTGTGGAGGATCTGCTGTTCGCCGTGTACAAAGAGGGAACGCTCTGCTTCCTTCTCGGTCACGGCGCGTGAGCGTATGCTATGAGGAATCAGAAACCGATAAATCATAGAAAAAAGCATCAACATTTTTGGACGATCACGGCGCTCATTTTGCTCGCGCTCATCGCTGCGTTTTTTGCGTATACGGCAAGCTATGCGCGTGCCGATCAGTCGGCGCTGGATGCGCTGGGCTCCGACCAAACAGTAAGCGTTTCTCAGACAGAATACGGCTATCTGTTTGACGGCCCGTCCACGGACAGTGCGCTGATTTTCTATCCCGGGGGCAAGGTCGATGAGAGGGCTTATGCGCAGCTGCTGCGTCAGATCGCAGCGCACGGGATAGACGTGTGCCTCGTGAAAATGCCGTTTCATCTGGCGGTGTTCGGCATGAACCGGGCCGATCAGGTCATGGAGACCGAATCTTATCAAACATGGTATATCGGCGGGCATTCTCTGGGCGGCGCCATGGCAGCAAACTATGCGGCCGGGCACGCCTCGTCCCTGCGCGGGCTGATTCTGCTCGCCGCCTATCCGACCAAGCCGCTGAGTGACGATCTGTCGCTGCTTTCAATTTACGGTACTGAGGACGGCGTGCTCCAGATGAAAGCGTATGAGAACGGAAAGCAGTATTGGCCGTCCGACGCGCAGGAACTGGCCATCGCGGGCGGCAACCATGCGCAGTTCGGCAATTACGGCCCGCAGTCCGGCGACGGGGCGGCAAAGATCTCAGCTGCTGAGCAGCAGAAAGAGACCGTCGAGCATATTTTTGCCTTTCTCGGCGAGTCCGCCGTTCAGCCGGCGGCGTGAGTTGTGCGCAATGATGGGAGACTTTTGAATGAAGGAAATCAAATGCCCGGAATGCGGCAAGGTGTTTACGATTGATGAAAACAGCTATGCCGCGATCCAGAAGCAGGTCCGAGATAGGGAATTTAACGAGGAACTGAAAAAACAGACCAGTTCCGCCGTTCAGCTTGCCGAGGCGGAGAAGGATCGTGTCATCACCGAACTCCGGGGACAGCTGCACAGCCTGCATGCGGAAAAGGATCTCGCAGTGCGCGAGGCGGAGTCTCGCTTCCAAAGAGAGGCGGCGGCCAAGGAACAGGAGATTATTGCGCTGCGCGGCAAGCTTCAAACAGAGGGCGCGCTGTTCGAGGCACAGAAGAACAGTGCGGTCCAGGAGGCTGTCCGTGCCAGGGAAGAGCAGCAGCACGAGCAGGAGAAGGAGCTGTTAATGCTGCAGGCGCAGCTTGAAAGTCTCAAGAGCGCGCAGGAGCTCAAGGAAAAGCAAATGCTGGCCGAGCGCGACCGCCTGCTCAAGAGCAAGGACGAGGAGATCGCCTATTACAAAGACCTGAAAACGCGCATGAGCACCAAAATGGTGGGCGAGACGCTGGAGCAGCACTGCGAGATCGAGTTCAACAGCATCCGCACACGCGCTTATCCGCACGCCTATTTCGAGAAGGACAACGACGCGAGAAGCGGCAGCAAGGGCGACTTTATCTTCCGCGACTTCGATGCCGACGGCACGGAATACCTCTCCATCATGTTTGAAATGAAAAATGAGATGGATGAGACAGCGACCAAACATAAAAACGAGGATTTTCTGAAAAAGCTGGATAAGGACAGAACCGAGAAAAAGTGCGAGTACGCGGTGCTTGTCACGATGTTGGAGGCGGAGAGCGATTTTTATAACCAGGGCATTGTGGATCTCTCTTACCGCTACCCCAAAATGTATGTGATTCGACCGCAGTTTTTCCTGCCCTTGATCTCTCTGCTCTCGAACGCCGCGCAAAACAGCCTCGAGGTGCGCCGCCAGCTTGTGGCAGCGAAAAAACAGAACTATGCGGCCGAGCGCTTCACCGAGCAGCTGCTGGACTTCAAGGAACGCTTTTCCAAGGACTATCGCCTGGCCTCCGAGCGCTTTGGCGACGCGATCGACGAGATCGACAAGTCGATTGCCGCGCTGCAGAAGGTGAAGGACGCGCTGCTTGTTTCGGAAAAGCACCTGCGGCATGCCAACGACAAGGCCGAGGCGCTGACCATCCGCAGCCTCACCAAGGGAAACCCGGAGATGCAGCAGCTTTTTGCCGACGCCGGCGTAGACGTGAACTGAAAACCGCTCCCACTTCTGTGGGAGCGGTTTTTATATGAGCGCTTGTGCAAGGGAAAGAATCAGCAGCAAAATCAGATTGACGGCGGTGAATTCCAGAAGATAGCGTCCGGTGTGCGCGTGGTCGGCGTGAGAATAGAGCTTCATACTGATGAGACTGGCGAGACTGGCAATCGGGGTGCCGAGCCCGCCGATGTTCACGCCCAGCAGCAGCGCACGGCTCTGGTCAGTGAATCCGGAGAGGAGCAGCGCGGCTGGAACGTTGCTGATGATCTGGCTTGCCAGCAGCGAGACCAGGTATTCCCGTCCGCGCAGCATCCGATGCAGCAGAGAACTGACCGCATCCATGCGGGCGAGGTTGCCGGCAAAGACGAAAAAGGCAACAAAGGTCAGCAGAAGCATGAAATCGGCCTTGAGCAGCGTTTTCCGGTCGAGGATCAGCAACACAGAAATCACGGCGCAGAGCATGACGGGCCAGCTGACAAGCCGCAGGACGACGGTGAGGCACAGAATAAAGAGCGTCAGATACAGCCAAAGCCCGCGCCTGTCCAGTCCGGGCTCCTCGCCGAGAAAAACATCCAGGTTGCTGCGGTCAAAGAACAGGCAAGCCGCCGCGATCAGCATCAGCGACAGAGCCCAGATGGGAAAGGTCACACGGAGAAAAACTCCCAGGCTGAGATCGTAATGCGAGTAGAGATACAGATTCTGCGGGTTGCCGACCGGCGTCAGCATGCTGCCGAGATTGGCAGCCACGGTCTGCAGCACGACGATATGGACGAGCTCCTTTTTGCGGTCGGCCATGCCCAGCACGACGACGGCAAAGGGGACAAAGGTCAGCAGCGCCACATCGTTGGTAATGAGCATGGAACTGAAAAAGCACAGAAGCACCAGCAGCAGGCTCATGGTACGCAAACTGGCGGCTTTTTGACAGAGGCTGTGCGCCAGATGCGCGAAAAGCCCCGCCTGCCGCAGCCCCGCGACCACGGTCATCAGGCAGTAGAGCAGCGCCAGCGTGCGCAGATCCAGATAGCTGAGATATGCAGCGTCCGGCGGTATCAATAAGCAGCTGATAAGCGCCGCCATCGCGGCAATCATCAGCACCGGCTCCCGCCGGATAAAGGATCGAATGGCAGCCATCGGTTCCTCCCCACTGAATGTCTCTGAAAAGTATACGCGTTCAGCTTCAGACTTGCAAGAATATTTTTTTATTGCGCATTGCATACTGAGATTGAGGTGATATACATGAAACAAAAGAAGAAGGAAACCGCGCAAGAAGCAGCGCAGCGCCTGTCTTATGTGGAAACTCCGCTGAGCACCGGGCAGTATCCCGCCTTCGGAATCGAAAATCCCGGCAAGCTGCCGCCCGCGGAACGTCAGAAAAGCAAGAAGAGCCGCGCGTGATTGCAATTCGGTCTGCTCCGTGGTAAAGTGAAATAAAGATCAAGCGAGAAAGGAGCCGGAGTGCCATGGTGCGTTGGCGGATCGTTTTTTCAGGACTGGTGCAGCATGTCGGCTTTCGCTACACCGCCTATTATTTGGCGCGCATGTATGAATTAACCGGCTGGGTGGACAATCTCGATGACGGTCGCGTTTTACTGGAAGTACAGGGAGACATTACCCAACTGCGCCGGTTCCTGCTTCAACTGAAAAACAAGCCCAATCTTCGCATCAGCGGTGCGGAAATCCGTGAAATCGAGCTTAAGCGCGGGGAAGAAAAATTCTCCGTCCTCGGTTACTGAAAGGAAGGAGCGCAGACTGTGTTTCCCTGGATGAAACGGAAGAACGATCCTCCCGCTTTTCCGCCGGAGGATTATGAGCCGGTCATTCGCTGCAGCATTTGCACCGGCGAACAGGTCGCCTGTATGCGTGACCGCCGCAGCGGCCATTTGCAGGAAGTGATGCTCCTGCGCTCGCCCGATGATCTGGTGGTATTCTGCCGCCAGTACGGGGTCGAGCACGAGCAGATCAGGAAAGTATACTGACACACAGAGCAGAAATCAACAAAGCAAACAAAGAGGAAGCGCAGGCTTCCTCTTTTCATTTTTGACGCTCAGCTTTCAGTCGTTAGGACTGTACTTTTTAAACAAAGGTGCTATAATGACGATTGGGAAAATTTAAACAAAGGGGGCTTTGTCCATGTCAAATATCAGTGATCTGAGCAGAGATCAGTGGATGCTTCGCGGTCCGCTGGCGAAAAAGGGCTATGACTGGTGGTGGCATTCCATGACGGCCGAAAATGCCGAGACCGGAGAAAAGAAGCCTTTTTATGTGGAGTTTTTTACCTGCAATCCCGCGCTGGCCGAGGGTGAGCCGAAGCTCGTCTGGCATCTGAGCGACAAAGAACGCGGCAGACAGCGGCCGTCCTATCTGATGGTCAACGCCGGCTTCTGGGGCGAAGAGCACGGACAGCTGCACCGTTTCTTTGCCTGGAAGGACGTTCGCGTCCACGCCGACGCACCCTATGAGATCTCCGCCGCCGACTGTATGTGCAGCGAGACGCACACCCGCGGCAGCATCAACGTGACGGAGGCCGAGCGCGACGCCCATCCCGAGTGGATGACGGACGCCGGCAGCATCTCCTGGGATCTCAGCATCGACAAAAAGGTGGCTTTCCACGTCGGGTACGGCGCCAGCAAGTTTTTCCGCGATCTCAACGCCTTTGAGATGTTCTGGCACGCAGAGGGTATGAAAACGCTCTTCGAGGGCGAGATCGTGCTCAACGGCGTCCGGTATCTGGTCAAACCGGAGACCTGCTACGGCTACGCGGACAAAAACTGGGGCGGCGACTTCACCAGCCCCTGGGTCTGGTTGTCGTCCAATAACCTCGTCAGCAAAAAGACCGGAAAGAGGCTGGAAAACAGCGTCTTTGACATCGGCGGCGGCCGCCCGAAGGTCTTTGGACTTGCGCTCAACCGCAAGCTGCTCGGCGCCTTCTGGTACGAAGGCAAGAACTACGAATTCAATTTCTCCAAGTTCTGGACCTTTTCCGGCACCAAATTCGACTGTTGGGAGACCGAGGACGAGATCCATTGGCACGTCGTCCAGACCACGGCGACGGCGAAGCTCGACACACAGATCGTCTGCAAGAAGAAGGATATGTTGAACATCAACTACGAGGCGCCGACCGGGCTCAAGCGGCACAATCGCCTCTGGAACGGCGGCAATGGCACCGGCGTTCTCAAGCTCTACAAGCGCCGCTTCGGCAAAGAGATTCTCATTGACGAGATCATCGCGGAAAACATCGGCTGCGAATTCGGCGAATACGACCGCTGAGAGGAGGAGAGACGCATGATCGACAATAAAACCATCGTTCTGACCGGCGCAAGCTCCGGCATCGGTTTTGAGGTTCTGAAACTCCTGGCCGCCGGCAAGGGCAACCGCATCCTTGCCGTTGCCCGGCATGTGGATAATATCAAGTACTTCGCGGACAACGTCACGGCCTTCTCCTGCGATATCAGTACGCAGGAAGGCGTCGATCGCGTTTTCGCAAAGGCGGAGGAGCTCTTCGGGAAGATTGATCTTTTTTACGCCAACGCCGGCTTCCCATACTATGAGGAGTTTAACTACACCGATTGGGATCGCGTGGACGCGATGTTCCGCACGAACACGATTTCTCCGATCTACACCTATGCCAAATATATCCAGCATCTGAACGGCCGTCCCGGCATCCTTGCCTACACGGTCAGCGCCATCGGCGAAATGGCTATGCCCGGCTACGCGATCTATTCCTCGTCGAAGTTTGCTCTCAACGGCTTCCAGCAGGCGATCCGCCTGGAAAAGCCGGACAATTTACAGATCACCTGTCTCTATCCGATTGCCACCGACACCAATTTTTTCAAGGTTGCCAACGCCGTGGAGTTTGAAAAACCCTTCCCGGTGCAAAAGCCTTCTGTCGTCGCCAGAAAAATGGTCGAGGGCATCGAGTCCGGCAAGGAGCGCGTCTCGCCGAGCGGACTGTTCGGCCTGAGTAAGGTGCTGATGGGCGTCGTGCCGCCGGTGCGTACGGTGTACTGGAAGATGGAGACCGCAAAGCTCGAACGCTTCAAAAAGAAGCTCGCCGTTTACCACGATCGCCTGCAGGGCAACGTCCGCGCCGCCGTGGACAAGGGGCGCGAGGTCGGGGAAACGCTGATCGAAAAAGAGCGCGAGCTGCGCCGGGATCTGGACGAAAAGGCCAGCAAGGTACGGGACGATATAAAGGACAAATTCCATGAGCTATGAGATGCTTTTGAGCCCGATCCAAATCGGGACGATGACAGTCAAAAACCGCGTAGTGATGACGGCGGCGGAGATGAGTCTTGGTCAGACAAACGGCTGCCCGACGGAAAAAATGATGGCTTACTATGAGGAGCGGGCCAAGGGCGGGATCGGAATGATTATTCCGGGCATCTGTCGCGTCAACGATATGGGTGCCGCTTCGACCTTTACGCAGCTTTCGATGAGTCACGACTATCACATCGAGCCGATGCGTGCCTTTGCCGAGCGCATCCATCGCCATGGGGCAAAGCTCTGCATCCAGCTCCATCATCCGGGGCGTCAGGGCTATGCCAGCGCCATCAATACGCTGCCGGTGATTATTCCTGTCGTGCAGCGTTTTCCAAAGGTGCTCGACGGCCTCTTTCGCTGCACGCCGCTCCTGCTGGGCATGGAGGAGCGGAAGCTCTGCATGTCGGTGCAGAGTCCTTCCAACTGCGAGCTGAGCGCACACGGCGCAACACGCATCCACGCCATGAGCCGGCGCGAAGTCAAAAAGCTGATTTCCGATTTCGTCGAGGCTGCGGTACGCTGCCAGAAGGCCGGGGTGGACGCGGTGGAGCTGCACGGCGGCCACGGCTACATGATCCAGCAGTTCCTCAGCCCGAATACCAATTGGCGCACGGATGAATACGGCGGCAGCTTTGACAATCGTCTGCGCTTTGTGACAGAGATCATCGAGGGCATCCGCGCCCGCTGCGGGAGGGATTATCCGCTCATCGTCCGCCTGACGGTCGATGAGATGTACGACCGCATCGGCAAGCCCGGCAAGGGTTACGGCCTTGAGGAGGGCAAAAAAATCGCCCGGCGCCTCGAAGAACTCGGCGTGGACGCCATCAACGTAACCTCCGCCTGCTATGACGTCTATAACCGCTGGCTGGAGCCGACCTCCTATGAACCGGGCTGGCGCGCCTATCTGGCTAAAGAAATCAAGAGCGTCGTCTCCATCCCGGTCATCGCCGCCAACTTCATACGCTCCCCGGAACAGGCGGAGCGACAGCTGGAGGAGGGCTATCAGGACCTGATCGGCTCAGCGCGTTCCTTCATCTGTGAGCCGCATTGGGTGAAGAAAATCGAAGAAGGTCACCCCGAACAGATCCGCCGCTGCATCGGCTGCCTGCACTGCATCAGCTCTTTTATGACCAATGCCAAGGTTGGCAAGAGCGGCGAGTGCGCGCTCAACCCCGGCGTTGGGCGCGAGCCCACGTTCGAGGAAGCGGCGCAGGACGGCTACGGCCGCCGGATTGTGGTCGTTGGCGCCGGCATCGCGGGACTTGCTGCCGCGGAGACGATGGCGCGCCGCGGCTTTGCCGTGACAGTGCTGGAAAAGAGCAAGGCTCCGGGCGGCCAGGTCAAGACCGCCGCGGCCTGTAACCTGAAGGGCAAGCTCTCCTGGTGCATCGAAGACAGGCTGGCCGCTCTGAAGTCGCTGGGGGTGGATCTCCGCTACGGAATCGAGGCCACGGAGGAACTGGTGCAGAGCATGACACCCTATGCGGTGATTGTCGCCACTGGCGCTGCTCCGATCCGCCCCGCATCGATCCCGGGCAGCGATCTGCCGCAGGTTTATACGCCGCCCGAGATCATCCATCGCCGCACCGTGCTGCGCGATCAGAAGGTGGTCGTGGTCGGCAGCGGCATGACTGGGCTTGAAACGGCGGAGATCCTGAACGAGACGGGCAACCGCGTTACCGTGATCGAAATGGCCGGCGAAATTGCGCCGGGCACCTGGTTCCAGCTCGTCGATGACGAAATGGAACGCCTGCAGCCGAAGGGCACCGCGTTCGTTACAAACTGCCGCCTGGATCGCATTCTCCCAGGCGAGATCGAGGTCACCGACTTGAAGCGGAAGGAAACGCGCCGCATCCCTGCCGACAGCGTGGTTCTCTCTCTCGGCGTCCGGCCGGAGCACACGCTGGCCGACGCGCTCAAGCAGCGTCTGCCGCGCGTTTATACGGTCGGTGACGCTTCCGCGAGCGGTACGATCGCCGACGCGGTTAAGAGTGCATATGCCGCCTGCTGCGAAATCAAATAAACCGAATCACAGGTAAACACCCGGGATCTCTGAACAGCACCCCATTTGTTAGACAGTATGGTATACTACTAACGAATGGGGTGTTGTTTTATGCCAAAAGGAATACCAAACAAGAGATACACAGGCA
>CADCHN010000017.1 GCA_902801295.1 Oscillospiraceae bacterium
GCCCCCTACATTGAAGGGGCGTGGATGACCAAATACAAGGGAAAATATTATTTACAGTACGCCGCGCCGGGAACGGAATTCAACGTCTATTCCGATGGGGTCTATGTGGCGGACACGCCTCTTGGCTCCTACCAGCCTGCACCGAGCAATCCCTATTCCTTCCAGCCCGGCGGGTTTATCACCGGCTCCGGCCACGGTTCTACCTTGAAAGATCGGGATGGCACCTATTGGCACGCAGACACTCTGCGGATCAGCTGTACCCATCCCTACGAACGTCGGCTTGGTCTTTGGAAGGCCGGATTTGACAGCGATGGGGTCCTGTACTGCGACCAGCGCTTCGGTGACTGGCCCCGCGCCATGGACGCGCCCGCCTGGTCTGACCCGGAATGGATGCTCCTTTCCTACGGCAAGCCCGTCCGGGCAAGCTCAGGAGCGCATCCGCAGTGGGCTGTGGACGAAAATATCCGCTCCTGGTGGAGCGCGGACGATTCCGACCCCTGTCCCCAGCTGACCCTGGATCTGGAGCAAAGCTGCATGGTTCATGCGGTACAGGTGAACTTTGCCGATGATGCCCTCCGGGTGAAACCCCCAAAAGACGCAGTGTGGAGTCAGTTCCTGGGGGTTCCCCGGGTCATTGAAGATCGGCCTCTTCACACCCGCTGGCTGCTGGAAGCGTCCATGGATGGAAAAGTATGGGATATTATGGAAGATAAGCGAGCCTGCGATACGGATCTGCCCCACGATCTGGTGGTGAAGGAGGAAGGGGTTCAGGCAAGATATATCCGTCTGACGGTGACGGAACTGCCCTATCATCAGACGGCGCGGATTTCCGGGCTGCGGGTATTCGGTATTTCTCAGGGCGGCGAGGGCGCGAATGCCTGTATCTCCTGGGGTTATGCCCCGGATAAATTATACCACAGCAAAATGGTGTATGGCTACCGGGAAGCGGCCATCACCGCGTTGATCAAAGGGCAACCGGCATGGGTTCGTGTTGACTGTTTCAACGAACACGGTGTGATCCGGGGCGATGTGTTCTGCCTTGGATAGAATCAAAACTGCCATTATGACAGCGAAGGAGCATGGATTATGAATGCGAATTTGGATTGGCTCACAGACCCAACCGTTTTCAGGGTCAACCGGCTGGATGCCCATTCTGACCACATTTGCTTTGCCAACCCGGAAGAAATGGCACAGGGAAAAACCTCCCTGCGCCAGAGCTTGGATGGGCAGTGGAGCTTTGCGTGGAGCAAAAATCCCCGGCGGCGTCCGGCTGACTTCTGGCAGGAAGATTTCGACGATTCCGATTTCGGTACGATTCAGGTGCCCGGACATATGGAGCTGCAGGGCTATGGTGAAATTCAGAAATCGACTGGGAGAATACCCATGTGGGCAGCTATGTACGCCGGTTCGATTTGGAGCCGGGACTGCTGGGGAAGCGGGTGTGCATTTCCTTTCAGGGTGTGGAGCAGGCGTTCTATGTCTGGCTCAACGGCCACTTCGTTGGCTACGCCGAGGACAGCTTCACCCCCTCGGACTTTGACCTGACTCCCTACGTCCGGGAAACCGGGAACCGCCTGTGCGTGGAGGTCTATCAGCACAGCAGCGCGGCTTGGCTGGAGGATCAGGACTTCTTCCGGTTCAGCGGCATCTTCCGCAGCGTGTTTCTCTACGCCAAGCCCGCCGCGAATGTGGACGACCTGTGGCTGCAAACCACGCTTTTGGAGGACAATACCACCGGCAAGCTGAAAATCCGTTTGCTCCTCAGCGGTGAAACGGAAAGCGTAACCCTCCATTGTGCCATTGACGGCCTGATGGACGAGGATTTGCCTTTGAGCTTTGACGGAAAATACCATGTCAGTCCAGAATTTATCTTCCCCAATATCCAGCCATGGTGCCACGAAACACCCAATCTCTATCATGCGGTTCTGACCCTGACTGCCGCCTCTGGGGAAGTGCTGGAAGTAATTCCTTATGACATCGGTTTCCGCCGGTTTGAATTAAAGGACGGAATCATGCTCCTCAACGGTCAGCGGCTGGTGATTCACGGGGTCAACCGTCACGAATGGAATCCAAGCACAGGCCGTGCCATCGGCATGAAGGATATGGAGCGGGCCATGGAGACCTTCCGCCGCAATCATATCAATGCTGTCCGCACCTGCCATTACCCCAATCAGACACCGTGGTATCATATGTGCGACCAAAGCGGCATCTACATGATGGACGAGACGAACCTGGAAAGCCACGGTTCCTGGCAGAAGCTGGGGAAAATTGAACCAAGCTGGAACGTTCCCGGAAGCCTCCCTCAATGGAAGGACTGCGTGCTTGACCGGGCAATGTCCATGTTTGAGCGGGATAAAAACCATGTTTCCATCCTGTTCTGGTCCTGCGGAAACGAGTCCTACGCCGGGGAGGACATTCTGGCAATGGCGGACTACTTCCGCGCCCAGGATCCCAGCCGGCTGGTTCACTATGAGGGCGTGTTCCACAACCGTGCCTTTGACGCAATTTCCGATGTGGAAAGCCGGATGTACGCGTATCCGGATGCCATTCGGGCCTATCTGCAAAGCAATCCCAAAAAGCCCTTTCTTCTCTGCGAGTATATGCACGACATGGGCAATTCTCTGGGCGGCATGGAAAGCTACATCCGTCTGGAAGAAGAATACCGGCAGTATCAGGGCGGTTTCATCTGGGATTATATGGATCAGGCGCTGTGGCATGAGAACGCCAATGGGGAAAAGGTTCTGGGCTACGGCGGAGACTTTGGCGAGCGGCAGAGCGACTATGCGTTCAGCGGCAACGGCATTGTTTTTGCGGACGGCAGGGAAAAGCCCGCCATGCAGGAGGTGCGCTACTGGTATTCCGGCGCAGAAGCCCGGAAAGCGCAGGACACTGCCAATGCATCTGGGGCGGAAGCGTTCCGGGTGCAGGAAAGCGGACAAAATCAACCGCTGAAGATTGTGCACGGCGACGGCGCACTGGGGGTTTCCGGGAAGAATTTTGAGATCCTGTTCTCCTATCCGGAGGGCGGCCCGGTTTCCCTGATTTCTGACGGACAGCAGTGGCTGTGGCGCGCGCCCCGGCCTGCCTTCTGGCGTGCTCCCACGGAAAACGACTTGGGCAATGGCTTTGCCGCAGCCAGTTCCATTTGGGCGGCTGTGGACGCTTGGCAGAAGTGCGGCGACATTCAGGTTTTGGAAGAATCGGAGGATATGGTCTCCATTCGCTATACCTACACTGCCCCCGCCATGCCCGGCCTGAAAACGGAGGTAACTTACTCCGTTGACAGCGAGTGCTGCATGAAAGTGGATGTCCACTACTTTGGCATGGAGGGGCGGCCGGAGCTTCCGCTGTTCGGCCTGCGGTTTGCAACGCCGGTTCCAGTCGAACAGGTGGAGTGGGTCGGCCTGTCCGGGGAAACCTACCCGGACAGGAAGAAGGGCGGTATTTTCGGCACCTACAGCGAAGTGCCACACATCGCGGACTATCTGGTTCCCCAGGAGTGCAGCTGTCATATGGACACCCACCAAATGATCCTCCGTCTGGCGGGTCATGCTTTGACGATTCAAAAGGATGGGGCGCCCTTTGCTTTTTCTGCCATTCCCTATACCCCTCAGCAGCTGAGCGAGGCCTTCCACGCTGACGAGCTGCCCGCTCCCTGCAGAACGGTGGTGACGCTCTGCTGCGCCATGCGGGGCGTTGGCGGCATTGACAGCTGGGGAGCCAATATGGAAGAAGCGTATCGGGTTTCCGCTGAAAAGGATATCTGTTTCTCCTTCCGGTTCCGGCTTTGAGAATTTAGGAAGAACAATAGATTCCCGACGGTCAGTCCCCCAAGGATGCCGGACATAAGCAGACCGTTTATCTAAGGCAACACCGCACAATTGCGTCAGCGGATCTCAGCGGATCTTTTGCGCCATTTCTGCAGTTCCAAAAACGGGAAATACATACAGTATTCCCCCGTTTTTGAAACTTTGAAATGGCACAAAATCTCTCGCTGAGCTTCCTTGCCGAATTATGCGGTGTTGCCCTAAAACAAGGAGAATGGAAATGAGTAAATGGCAGAGATACAAATTCATGCCCGTGCGGCCTTTGGGCGAGGATGGGAAAATCGTGACTGGTTCAAAGGAACATATTGCGCTGTCCCGGAAAGTGGCAGCGGAGGGTATGGTACTTCTGAAAAATGAAAACCGTCTGCTTCCCCTGAAACGGGGAAGCCGCGTGGCACTGTTCGGCAAGGCCAGCGTGGACTATGTGAAAGGCGGCGGCGGAAGCGGCAACGTGACCGTGGCCTATGTCCGAAACCTCTGCGATGGCATGGAGGAAAAGGCGGCAGAGGGAAAGGTGAATATTTTTGCTCCGCTGCATGAATTCTACCGGGAAAATGTGGCAAGCCAGCGGGCGGCGGGGAAAGAACCGGGGTTTACTGTGGAGCCGGAGATACCTGCGGCACTTCTTGAGCAGGCGGCGATGGAGTGCGATACCGCTGTTATCAGCATCTGCCGGTTTTCTGCCGAGGACTGGGATCGTAAGGGGGAGCCAAACGACGGCGATTTCTACTTGTCACTGGAAGAACAAAAGATGGTGTCGGATGTCTGTGCCCGTTTTGACCGGATTGTGGTCGTCCTGAATGTGGGCGGCATGGTGGACACCTCCTGGTTTGCCTGTAATCCAAAGATCGGCGCCGTGCTGCTGGCCTGGCAGGGCGGCATGGAGGGGGCTATGGCGGAGGCAGATATCCTCTGCGGCGACGTAAACCCCTCCGGCAAGCTGACGGATACCTTCGCGGCATCTTTTGACGACTATCCCTCCTCGGCCGGCTTCAATGAATCCAGGGATTATGTCTGCTACACCGAGGATATTTTCGTGGGCTACCGATATTTTGAGACGATCCCCGGTGCGGCGGAGAAAGTCAACTATCCCTTTGGTTTTGGCCTGTCCTACACCACGTTCCGTCTGGAACCGCTGATTTCGCAAGGAGATGACGAGGAAATTTCTGTCACTGTCCGGGCAACCAACACCGGAAATACGGCGGGCCGGGAAGTGGTGCAGATCTATTCTTCCGCGCCCCAATGCCGTCTCGACATGCCGAAGCTGGAACTGCGGACATTCCAAAAGACCCGGCTGCTCCAGCCGGGCCAGGCGCAGGAATTGACCCTGACCTTCCCCACCGCCGAGCTTGCCGCCTACGATGAAAAGCTGGCAGCTTTTGTATTGCCGGCGGGAAGCTACACGATTCTGGTGGGAAATTGTGTCCGCGCTCTGGAAGAGGTGGGTCATTTTGTCAATGAAGCGGAGCGGATCACGGAGCAGGTGAAGAACCGCTGCGTTCCTGCCAAGCTGCCCCGCCGCCTGAAAGCGGACGGCAGCTTCGAGGATCTGGAAACCGGCGAGTATCCAACCCTGTACGACACCGCCGGATGGCCGGAGAAGCACAGCTGGGATGCCGAACACATCCTGCCCGATTCCAGAGGTATCAAAATTCCGGAAGGGCGGCTGAATTTTGAACAGGCAGCCTCCGGTGAAGTGACCACGGAAGCGTTCCTGGAAAGTCTGACGGATGACGAGCTGATTACCCTGCTGGGCGGCACTCCCAACCGGGGCGTGGCAGATACAAGGGGTATCGGCGGACTGGACTATCTGGGCATTCCGGCGGTGATGACCGCCGACGGCCCTGCCGGACTTCGGATCGTCCCCGACCGAGGGGTGAAAACCACAGCCTGGCCGGTGGCAACGCTGCTTGCCTGCACTTGGGACACGGAACTGATCTATGCGGTGGGCCAGACGGGCGCGAAAGAGGTTTTGGAGAACAACATCGGTATGTGGCTGACCCCTGCCATCAATATCCATAGAAGTCCCCTGTGCGGCCGGAATTTTGAATACTATTCGGAGGACCCGCTGGTGGCGGGAAAGCTGGCCGCCGCCATGGTGCGGGGGATCCAGTCCCAAAATGTTTCCGCCTGTGTGAAACACTTCTGCTGCAACAACAAGGAAACCAACCGATACGCAAGCGATTCCCGGGTTTCTGAACGGGCACTGCGAGAGATTTATCTGAAGGCATTTAAAATCGTTGTAAAAGAGAGTGACGTCTGGAGCATTATGACCGCCTATAACCTGCTGAACGGTACCTATACCTCGGAAAATGAGGAACTGCTGACCGGGATCCTCCGGGAGGAGTGGGGCTACGACGGCCTTGTGGTGACAGACTGGGGCAACTGGGCGGAGCACTATCGGGAGGCTCTGGCGGGCAACAATGTGCGCATGCCCCACGGCAGCCTTAGACGATTGCAAAAGGCCATGGAACTGGGATTGATCTCCCGGAACACTTTGATAGAAAACGCACGTCAGGTACTGCAATGGATGCTGAGGCTGGAATGAGAATCCATGAATCCATTGCCAATGATAAGGAGCCCCTAAATTCAGGTTGCTTAATCAAATACTGACCTACCAATCATTCATTCTATCAAGGGGATGACGGATGGAACGAGGGGCAGATTTGGAAAATTCACGCATTTAGAAGGCCGTTTTTAATTGTATTCCCTGATCAAAAAGGCGCCCAGAAAGCATTGCTGTCAGCCGCTTTTTTGCCCCTTAAATGCGTGAGCGGAGGTGCCTGCTGTATGAGAAAAGGTGCCGCCAAACTGACGGCACCCTGTTCGGTCAATTACTTACTTTTCCCCTTCCCTTCCTTTCCTTCCGTCTGTCCTGCTTCACGCTGAACCTGCCATTCCCGGAACTCCCGCTGGCCTTCTTCGCTTTCGTAATAGGCGAGGATGTCGGGGAGGATACACCGGGCAATGTGCTCGATTTCGTGTTGCGGAATACCGGAATTGTTGATTGGCTTTTTCCTGCGGCCCAAGCTGGTTGTTCCCTCCGGTTCGGTATGAAATTTTTAAGGTGCAGTTGTGGGTGGACGGACAATCTGTTGCTGACGGCATGGCTCCTTTCTCAAGAAACGGAAAATGCAGGCGCTTGTCAAGCCATGGGCTTGATGGGCGTCTGCATTTTGCTTGCGTGTATTATATCACATTGGGAGTGAGTGTCAATAGCTTGGAAAGTGGTTGCGATGTAGAACAATAGCGGTGGAAAAGTGCTTGCATCACAATGGATTTTCCTTGCGATTTCATTGCAGTAAGGGAATCGTACTCGCCACCGGAAAATCCGGCTTCTATTCTTCTACGTCTTGATTGAGGGCGGACAAAACTTGCAGCCAGGTGTCGACATTTTAGAGAAAAAGCCGTTGTACTGCAATGACTTTTCGCCGCATTTCTATTGAAATAAGGATATTGTATGTCCACTTCGAAAAATGTCTTTCTGATGTCGACAGGTGAGCTTTCTCCGCATTTAGAACCCGTTTTCGGCTTCCGAATATACCGATATCACCCCTCCCAAAATTGAGGAAAAAAGTGGTTGCGCCGCAACGGCTTTTGGGGGTCTAAATGCGTAAAATGGCAGAGGGTTTGATATGATCTAGGGAGAAATGGTATTCCAGCTTATTTCTTTCGGTAGATCACAAGTAGGTCCTCAATTGACATGTATGGCTCATAGCCGTTTTCCTCCAACAGATTGACCAGATTCTCAAAACCATTGCCCTCTTCGTTCACTGCATACTTTTTGAAATCGCTGTCAGCAGATATTTTCAAAACAACATACTGGGTTTCCAGCATATGCTCCGGCGAGCAATACCGCACATCGTATAGGATTTCCCGTTGAGACAGATACGTTGTGTAAAATGTTGTAGCAGTCACAGAAGCTCCATCCGGAATTTCTGATAGCGCATCCCTTATATTCTGATAGAAGTCATAATAGCGAACAGCTTGAACCGGATAATGGATTGCCTTTGGAACCACGACCTTGTAAAAGCAAGCCACGCTGACAATAAACGCGGCTGCGAGGACAGTCACACGCTGCCAATTGATCCTGATATCCGCCAGATTCACCACCGCAAGATACACCAGAAATGCAGTAGAGCCGAAGGTGTACTGGAAGAAAATATCGTGCTGGTATTGGTAGTCAGACATCAGATTCACCAGTATAGGGGATAACTCATATCAATATTACCATCGAAACGGAACTATTTCAATGACTGGATTTTCTACCAGCAAGCAATGCATGTGTGGCCACAAACCTTGCTGCGACAAAAGTCGCAAGCAATGCTTATGGCGCGCCATATGCGAAAAACGCGCATTTCCGCTCCGGCGGATCTGTGCGTTTTCTGCTTGTTGGGAAATCTCCCAAGCCCTTTGAATCACAAGTTCCTTGTGAGCTACGCACCCTGCGGGCGCTTATTTGATGCGGAATTCGATTTCATTTCGCAGTAATTCTATTTTAGGGTTGACTTAGGGTTGCGTGCGTGATATAGTAAACCCAGAATAAGCTGGAGGTGAGATAGTGAAAGAGTTAGGAAAACGTCTGCGGGTGTTGCGGGAGAGCGTTGGGCTCTCTCAGGCAAAGCTGGCACAGGAGATTGGCTCCAACCAGTCCAGCATCAACCGCTATGAAAACGGGCAGGCTGCTCCAACCGTAGAGCTTCTGCGCAAGTATGCAGACTACTTTGATGTGTCGATGGATTATATCTTTGCCCGCTGCGATGACCCCAGAGGAAAACTCTACGAAAACAGAATCATGAAACAGCGTGATGCTCCAGAACTGCGGGACTTTATCGAGATGTGCTTTGAACCAGGCTCCCCTATGAACAAACGGTTGAAGGAAACCCTGTTTCAGATGATGACGGAGGGAAAGAAATGAAAGCTGTCATTTACGCCCGCTATTCCTCCGACAGCCAGCGGGAGGAATCCATCGAAGGTCAGATTCGGGAATGCACCGCCTTTGCCGAAAAGAACGGCATCACGATTCTGCGCCACTATATTGACCGTGCCTATTCCGCAAAGACGGACAACCGACCGGATTTTCAGGAAATGATTAAAGACAGCGGCAAGAAGCTGTTTGACATGGTCATCGTCTGGAAGCTGGACAGGTTTGCGAGAAACCGTTACGACAGTGCCAGATACAAAGCACAGCTGAAGAGGAACGGCGTGAAAGTGGTGTCCGCAACGGAAGTGATTTCGGAAGGTGCGGAGGGTATCATTCTGGAATCCGTTTTGGAAGGTTATGCGGAATATTACTCCGCCGATCTGTCTGAAAAGGTCATCCGTGGCAGAAAAGAAAATGCGCTGAAGTGCAAGTTCAACGGTGGCACCCTTCCCATCGGTTATGTGATTGATGAGGAACAGCATTTTCAAATCGACCCACTGACCGCTCCCTTTGTTCTGGACGTGTTCAAGAAATACGACAAGGGCGCGACGATGAAGGAGCTGTGGGATTGGCTGAATGACAGCGGCGTCAGAAATACCCGTGGTCAACCGCTGAATTTCAACAGCATTCAGCACATGCTGAGCAACCGCCGCTATATCGGAGAATACAAATATCGGGACATCATCATCCCAGACGGTATCCCTGCCATCGTCCCGGAAGATTTGTTTGACCGGGTCCAGGAGAAGCTGGCGCAAAACAGAAAAGCCCCGGCCCGTCACAAAGCCGAGGACGATTATCTGCTGACCACCAAACTGTTCTGCGGCTACTGCGGCGCTTACCTCTGCGGCGAAAGCGGCAAGAGCCGGAACGGCACCATTCACCACTACTACAAATGTGTGTCCGTGAAAAAGAAGCGGACAGACTGCAAGAAAAAGCCTGTGCGCAAGCAATGGCTGGAGGATCTGGTGGTCAATGAAGTGATGAAGGTGGTCATGGACGACAAAGCCATTGAAGCCATCGTATCCATGGTGATGGACTTGCAGGACAGGGAAAACACCAGCCTCCCCCTGTATGAGCAGCAGCTCCGGGAAGCGGAAACCGGCATCCAGAATCTTCTGAACGCCATCCAGCAGGGCATTCTCACCAAGTCCACCAAGAGCCGGTTGGAGGAACTGGAAGCTGCCAAGGAGGAATTGGAGATCAAGATTGCCAACGAAAAGATTGCCAAGCCCAGAATCAGCCCGGAGTTCGTCACCTTCTGGCTCCACAAATTCCGCAAGCTGGATGTACGCCAGCAGTCCCACCGCAAAATGCTGATTGACACCTTTGTGAACGCCATTTACCTGTACGATGATAAACTGGTTCTCACCTTCAACTACAAGGACGGCACCAGAACCATCACCCTGGATGATGTGAAAGAAGCCGTAAAGAACAATACCGGTTCGGATTTGGATTGCCAAAAAGCACCCCCAATGGGGGTGCTTTTTTGGTGCCGGCGATCCCAAGCTCGAAACGGCCCCGGCGACGGACGAGCGCTTTCCCCGGCGACACTTGCACCGAGCAAGGGACTGTGCTATAATCGCGCAGAAATCAAGCATCGGCTGTCAATCATAGCTGATAGCCGGGACAGGAGAATAGAATGAAACGATGGATCACCCTTTTACTGGCAGTTTTTCTGCTGTTCGGCCTGACGGCCTGCACGCGCCACCCGCAAACCGCTCCGATCGATGAGCCGACGGAGGCGCCTGTCGCCGAAACGCCTGTACCGACGGAGGAGCCGAAGTCGACCGAAGCTCCGAGCGAGACCGCAGCGCCCGCCGATCCCGGCCCTGCGTCGCCGCTGATGTGGCGGGTGACGGACGGGGAGGGCCACGAGCTTTACCTCTTTGGTACGATCCACGTGGGCGACGCGCGCAATGACACTGTGCTGGAGCGCGTCTCTCCGGTGCTGGAGCGCTGCGACGCGCTGGCGGTGGAGTTTGACACCGTCGCCTATACCGAGGACACGCAGCGGGCGATGAACGACATGACGCAGTATGTGCTCACCGACGGCCGCCTGATTACCGACTATATGCCCGACGAACTCTATCAGCGCGCCCAGGCGCTGCTGCAGGAGGCGGGATTGTTCCCCGCGCTCTTTAACCGCTACAACCTGGCCATGTGGTCGCAGCTCATCGACTCGGCCATGCTGATGCAGTACACCGATCTGGACACGGAAAAGGGCATGGACGGTTTGCTTATTCACCGCGCCTATGAGCGCTCAATCCCGGTGCTGGACGTGGAATCCTCGGAGTTTCAGATGAATCTGCTCAACAGCTTCGATCATGAGCTGTACCTGCTGCAGATCGAGGCCACGCTGGACAGCGCGGATACCTACGGCGAGGATCTTCACTCCATGTACGAGCTCTGGCTCTCCGGCGACCGCGAGGCCTTCTGGGCGCTGCTGGCCGGGGAAGAGGCGGAGGAGGAAGACGCCGGCGACTACACGGAGGAGCAGATCGCTCTCATCGAGGACTATAACCGCAAGCTGCTCGATGAGCGAAACCTCGGAATGCGCGATAAGGCGCTGGAGTATCTCGCGAGCGGTGACACCGTGTTCTTCGCTGTCGGCGCCGCGCACATGGCCAACGACATGGGCCTTGTCAGGTTGCTGACTGATGCGGGCTGCACCGTCGAACCCTATGAATACTGAAAGAACGCGGGGAATCCAAACGGATTCCCCGCGTTCTTTGATTCAATGTGTTATTCTCCGAAGTCCAGCACGCGCTTCATGCGGATCAGCGTGAGGCGGTTGCGGATGGCGGCGGAGATATCGAGCATTTCGCTCTCCAACGCCGGGTCGATGCCAATGTGCTCCGGCAGGTACTTGCAGCCGCAGCCCTTGTACAGGGCTTCCATCTCCTCCACGGAGGGGATGGTGTTGATCAGGGCGACGATCTCGTCCCAGTGGTCGACGATGTTCTGCGGATCGAAGGTGCCCAGCACGTCGTTGGCGTTTTCTTTCATAATGCCGTCGTACAGGCGCTCGCCGAACTTCTCCCGGACCCAGTCGCCGGTCAGCGGTTCGAAGGCCTTGGCGGTCGGACGGAGCTTGGCCAGGCGGTGATATTCCTTCACGCAGGCGAAAGTGCCGACGCCGACGCATTCTCCGTGGATGCCCTCGGCCTTTTCAAAGCGCGGCGGCTTCATCTCCACCAGGTGAGCCATCAGGTGCTCGGCGCCGGAGGCGGCGCGGGAGTCGCTCCAGAGCTGCATCGTGAGACCGCTCTTCATCTGCGCCATCGTCATGGCCTCGTGATCGACTTCGCCTGTGGCGGCCATCTTGTCGGCGGCGGCGCGCATGATGTCCAGCGCCTCCTGGGCAAGACCCGCGACCATCGGGCAGTAGTCCTCGCCGGAGACGAGGGTCGCGATCTTCCAGTCCACCAGGGAGATATATTTGGCCAGAATATCGTTGACACCGCTGCTGACAAGGCGCATCGGCGCTCCCTTGATGATGTCCAGGTCGGTCACGACCAGGGCGGGGGCCTTCATGCGGATGGATTTCTTCTGGCCGTTCAGGATGACGGAGCAGATGCTCGCGGTAAAGCCGTCGGAGCTTGCCAGCGTCGGGATCGCGACAAAGGGGATACCCAGCTTGTAGGCGGGGTAGCGGCCAAAGTCCATGATGGTGCCGGCGCCGAAGGCCACGATCACCTCGGGGTTGTCAAGATCCTTCATCATCGCCTCAATCAGCACGTCCTCGGAACGCAGACCCTGCGCGGGCAGGACGATCTCCTGATCGGCCTTGACGTGCTTGCCCTCGGTCAGGGCGTAAATGTTGCTGTCGTAGACGACTGTGCGGCGCTTGTCGCCCAGGCCGACGGCGGCCATGTATTCCTCAAAGCGGCTGAGTGCGT
Organism: Oscillospiraceae bacterium; assembly: GCA_902801295.1. Classification (GTDB taxonomy): domain Bacteria; phylum Bacillota; class Clostridia; order Oscillospirales; family Oscillospiraceae; genus Limivicinus. The sequence continues at coordinate 12,651 of CADCHN010000017.1, forward strand.
CGTACTCGACGACGACCATTTTGGTTTCCAGCTCGTGGTCCTTGCCGCAGCTGCAGGGGCCGACGTACTGGGAGCAGTCCATAATCATAGAGTTCAACCTCCGTTTTCCAAAAATAACAAAATGATTATATACCATTCGGGGCAATTCTCCAAGCCCCGATTTGTATTTTTTGCGCCGTCTCTTCTTCCGACAGGCTTCGCCTTTCAAACCTCTTATACTGGAGACAAAGCATGAGAGGAGGGGAAGAAACGTGAAACGATGGATCTGCGCGCTGCTGGCTGCGCTGCTGCTCCCGGCGGCGGCCGCCGCGGCGGATTACGACCCGAAACAGAACTATCTGGATATCCTGTTCCGCGCGGCCTGCTGCGGCGACCGGGACGCGGGCAGGGCAGCGGCGATTTGCTACAATGAATGGCTCGACGACCGAGGCTCTCTGGCAGTGCGCCTGGACTTTGATGAGCTGCTGTGGCTGGCAAAGCTCATCGAGCACGAGGCAGGCAGCAGCGGCATCGGCCTCGACTGGCGCATGTGCGTGGGCGAGGTGGTGCTCAACCGCGTGGCTTCGCCGGAATTCCCGAACAGCATCGAGGAAGTCATCTTTCAGCCGGGGCAGTACGACGGTGTGGACTGCGATGCTTTCCGCGATCTGCTGGATCCGGGCGAAGCGAGCGTGGAGGCTGCGCTGCGTCTGCTGCAGGGCGACCGGCTGATGGTGCCGCAGGTGGTGTTTCAGGCCAATTTCCGTCAGGGCGGCGGAGAATACCTTAACTTTTACAGCAGCGTCTACGGCTATACCTATTTCTGTCTCAGCAATCATCCGGAGTATTATGTCTGATCGTTCAGCTCTTCCGCTTACGGAAGAGGTACTCGTCCAGCTCCTTCTTGACTTTTTCGGGGATTTCCCGGGAAACAGGGCAGCAGGCGGCATCCGCCATGCGGCGTGTGAACTCAGCAATAAAAGCGATGTCCTTTTGCAGCTGCTCCATGCTCAGCAGCTCCGGCCGGTCATAACGGCAGTGGATCGGTGCGACGTTCGTGCCGGCAATGCGCGCCAGCGACACGGCGGGTACGCCCTTGTCGGCAAAGGGCGTGGAGTCGCTGGAATAGACGCCGATGCGGGCGGCAACGGGGAAGCCGAGCTCTGCGCCCATGTATTCGAGATAGTGGCTGAGCTTTTCCTCGGCGGAGGCGCAGGCGATGAACTTGCCCATGATTGTGCCGATCATGTCGAGGTTGATATTCAGCGCAATCTTCGGCAGCTCCGCCTCGTGGTCACGGACGTAGGCTTTCGAGCCGAGCAGGCCGCGCTCCTCGCTGCCGCAGAAGACGAAGCGCAGGCCGTAGTTGAGCGTCTTGCCGCGCAGCGCGTCCATCACGCCGAGCAGCCCCACACAGCCGGTCATATTGTCGTAGGAGCCGTGAGATAGAGCGGTGGAGTCATAGTGCGCGCTGAGGGTGATCCACTCGTCCCGTCTGCCGGGAATTTCCGCGATCACGTTGTGGGATTCGCCGTCGTATTCGCGCTGCTTGACCGTGAGGCGCACGCGCTTGACGCCGCGCTTGACGAGCTCGACGGCTGTGGAGGAGTGGAGCATCGCGCAAAGAAGCTTTTTCTCCTCGCCGACGACCTGCTCGCGCAGGTCGCGCTCGTCGATGTCCTTGTTGGGGTAGTACATGTTGCCGTACTGGAAGAGGATGCCTTTCGCCCCGGCCTCTACGAGATCGTGGTAGGTGAAAAAGCCGATGCCCTGGGTGTCCATCAGCACGATCTTGTCCTTCGCACCGGCAATGGAGACCTTGTCCTGGCCGGGCATGTAGTAGAGCTCGCCCTCCACCGTGCCGCTGCCGCAGCAGAAAAATCCCTTGCATGGGACTTCTCTGCCGTCGGCGAGAACCTGCGCCTCTTCGATCTCACCCATCGGGACGCGGAAGCCCTCCAGTCTCGCCGGAACGCCGAGCGCTTCGCACTGTGCCTTCAGATACTCGGCGACCCGCAGTTCCTCAGCGGTGCCGCTGCGATGTACAAAGTCTGTGTCCTTGAAAATCTGTTTCAGTTTTTTCGCGTTCATGACGGTTCTCCTTTTCGGTTTAATATATAAAATTATATCATACTGACCTTCATGCTGCAACGATCTGAACAAGAAAGGACAGTCCATCCGCCCGGATGGACTGCCTCTGTGATGAGTGTTACCAGATGCCCGGCAGGAGCCGGTATTTGACGCGCTTCATGTAGTCTGCATAACCTTCCAGGCCTTGCTCCAGCACGGCTTCCTCATTGCGGATCCGCTTAACGATGAGCGGGAGATAAAACAGCATGACGGCAAAGGAGAGGGGAGAGCCCAGCACCAGAGGCATGGAGAGAAACAGGAGCACGGTGGCCGCATACATCGGGTGGCGCACGATTCCGTAAAGGCCCGTGTCGATCACCTTCTGGTTTTCCTGCACCTCCACGGTTCGGGAGAGATAGGCATTCTCCCGCAGCACTTCCGCATAGAGCAGATATGCCAGCAGAAAGAGCGCAGCGGCAGTCCAGACTGCCCAGCGCGGCAGCATCAGCCAGCGAAAACGGAAATTCAGCCCGGCCAGGATGAACGCTGCCAGAAACATCAGCGCGCTGAACGCAATAACCTGCTTCTGCTCCGTCTGCTCCTCTTTGGCGTTGAGCCGCTTGCGCAGCAGCTCGGGATTTTTGACCATCATCACAAGCCCAGCCGCAAACATCGGCACAAACAGGATGGCGATCAGCAGCCAGGCTTGCCAATAGGCAAAACTGCCCGCCGGGAAAAAGAGCAACGCGCCGACAAGCAGTACTCCGCTGAAAAACTTCAGCATCGCTTTCCAGAAAAGATCTCTGTTCATGCGTTTCCCTCCTTGGCCATGCCAAATCATGACAAAGCCAATATATTTTCTCAAATGATATCATATTTCACGGCCTCTTGGAAGACTCAGCGCACAGAATTTGCAAAAGACTTGTTTGTCCCGAGTTAAGCTGACTGGGAAACAAGAAACCGTGCCTCCGCTCGGAAGTTCAAGTCTCCTCTCTCGCACCAAAAAAGAACAGCCAATCCTGACGGACTGACTGTTCTTTTTTGGTGCGAGAGAGGAGACTTGAACTCCCACGTCGGTTGACACACGCCCCTCAAACGTGCCTGTCTACCTGTTCCAGCACTCTCGCTTATTTTGCGCGGTCGCATCGGCTGCATTGAAAGCCGCGATCGTCCTTTTGCGCACGCCCCATTTAAGGCAAGAGGTATTATAGCAGATTATCCCCGATTGTCAAGCACTTTTTCCGGAGACTTTTTGAGAGACAGAACAAAATAGACCCAAAGCGCGATCAGAACGAGGATCAGCGCGCGTGCGCCGTGATCCATGTAGAGAAGAAAGCGCTTGACGAGATAGGCGTAGTAGCCGAGAAGCGAGGCAAACTGCGTCAGCGCGGCGACGGGGGAGAGAATCGGCAAACCAAAGACCAGAATCAGGCTCAAGGCGTCGGCGGCGAAGAAATAGCGATCGTGCATGTGCGGCAGCAGGAAGGGGATACCGACAGCCATCAGCAGCGCGGCCGTAAGAATCAGCCGATCGTTCAGACGGCGGCGGAAGATCAGGCAGAGCGCCAGCAGCACAAGCAGGAAAGCAAAGGCGGCAAAGACGCCGAGCTTCGCGGCGGCATCCGGGTCAGCGACGTTCCGCAACAGTGCATAAACCGAGGATGAGTTGTAGTTGAGCGCGCTGCCGACGGTGCCGGATTCTTTGAAATAGATCAGCAGCGTGTCGAGGAAAGGCCGCCCGGCGATCACCGCGGGCAGGATCAAAAGAACATAGGTCAGCGGGAATACGGGAAGGTGCTTCCAGCGGATTTTGCCCGCGAAAAGCAGCACGGCGAAAACCGGCATAACGAACACGGCCTGCAGCTTGAAGCCGAAAGAGAGGGCCAGCAGCACCATCGAGCGGATCGGATGATTCTCCAGCGCGTCAGCCAGCGCGAGGACGGCCAGCGCCACATAAATGCTGTCGCATTGGCCCCAGACGGCGCTGTTGAGAAACACGGAGGGGAGGTAGAGCAGCGCGAAAAAGCTGCCCACGCGGCGCAGAGGGCTGTCTGTCAGCCGGGAGACGAGGCGCATGCCGCCCCAGGCGAGCAGCACGTCAAACAACGTGCTCAAAAGCTTGATGAGATAGAGGTCTCGAATCTTGGAATAGGAAAAGAGCGCCATGAAATACAAATAGGGGACGTTGTAGTTGCCGACCGGGCGGTACAGCGCGCGAAATCCGCCGTTCTGGCGGTAAAAATCCACCCAGGGCGCGAGAAAATCCTGGTAGTCCAGGGTCTGATAGTTCATCGCGAGCAGCCGCGGCACAAAGGCAGCCAACAGCAGTGCGGACACCGCCGACCAGTGTGCGGCCGTCTTGATACAGCCGCTGCGATAGACCAGCCAGAGCGCCAGCAAAGCCTCTAAAGTGATGAGCAGCGTGACCCGATAATCCATGAGCGCACCTCATTTTCAAAAAAGCATATAAAAAAAGCGGGAGATTCGCTCTCCCACAGGAAAAAACAACGAAAAAGCCCTTGACTTTTCGGTATAAAAAGGAGTAAAATAACTTGCTATGTTTGTCGGGGAGTGGGGGCGTTCTGCCCCACTATCTGAGAAAAGTATAGCATCCCAACGCGGTAAAATCAAGGCCGGGTATATTGAATTTAACAACCTACCCGGGCGTTTGCAATTAGGATAAGGAGAGTGCGCACATGCCGAAAGACGTTCTCTATGGCAAAACTCTGCGAAAGAGCTTTGCCCGCACCCAGGAGATCATGGATATGCCCAACCTGCTGGAAATCCAGAAGAGCTCCTACCAGTGGTTTTTGGAGACCGGACTCAACGAGGTCTTCAAGGACACGGACGCGGTGACCGACTATTCCGGTAATCTGGAGCTGAGCTTCATCGACTTTTCGATGAACGACAAGCCCAAGTACAACGAGGAAGAGTGCAAGGCCCGCGACGCCACATACGCTGCCCCGCTGAAGGTTCGCGTTCGTCTGCACAATAAGGAGACGGGCGAGATCAAGGAGCAGGAGATCTTCATGGGAGATTTCCCGATCATGACTGCCGGCGGCACCTTCATCATCAACGGCGCCGAGCGCGTCATCGTTTCGCAGATCGTCCGTTCTCCCGGCGTTTATTTTGAACGCACGACGGACAAGTCTTTCATCAACGTCTACGCCTCCACCGTGATCCCGTATCACGGCGCATGGCTGGAGTACGAGACGGACGCCAACGACATGTTCAACGTCCGCATTGACAAGAACCGCAAGCTGCCCATCACCTGGTTCCTGAAGGCCATGGGCGCCTATGACGAGAATAAGCCCGCCACCTGGCTCAGCTGCGTGGATGCGCCCGAGGTCGGCGCGATCACCAATGAGCGCCTGAAGGAGATCTTCGGTCAGGACGAGCGCATCATCGCCACCCTGGACAAGGACACCACCACCAGCCGCGACGAGTGCCTGCTGGAAATCTACCGCAAGCTGCGTCCCGGCGATCCCCCGACGGTGGAATCCGCCGAGACCCTGCTCGACGGCCTCTTCTTTGACCGCCGCCGCTACGACATCTCCAACGTCGGCCGCTATAAGTTTAATAAGAAGCTGTCGCTCTATCCCCGTATTGCCGGCTTCATGCTGGCCGAGCCCGTCATTGACCCGCTCACCGGCGAGCTGCTGTTCGAGGAAGGTCACGTCCTGACCCGCGACGAGGCCCGTCAGATTGACGAGGCCGGCGTGGTCGCCGTCGTGCTGAATCTGGACGGCAAGTTGGTCCGCGTGTTCTCCAACGGCTTTGTCAACATGGATCGCTTTGTGGACTTCGATCCCGCCGAGGTCGGCGTGACCGAGAAGGTGCGCGGCAACGTCCTGCGCGGCCTGCTGCAGCAGTACGAGGGCGAGGCGCTGAAGGACGCCATCCGCGAGAATATCGAAGTGCTGATTCCGAAGCACATCGTCGTGGACGACATGTTCTCCTCTGTCAACTACCTCAACTGCCTGGCCCACGGCATCGGCGAGCCCGATGACATCGACCACCTGGGCAACCGCCGCGTCCGCTGCGTGGGCGAGCTGCTGCAGAACCAGTTCCGCATCGGCTTCAGCCGCATGGAGCGCGTGATCCGCGAGCGTATGACCCTGCAGGATCTCGATGTTGTCACGCCGCAGAGCCTGATCAACATCCGCCCTGTCACGGCGGCGATCAAGGAGTTCTTCGGCTCCTCTCCGCTGAGCCAGTTCATGGACCAGACCAACCCTCTGGCCGAGCTGACCCACAAGCGCCGTATGTCGGCTCTCGGCCCCGGCGGTCTGAGCCGCGAGCGCGCGAGCTTCGACGTGCGAGACGTGCATTACAGCCATTACGGCCGCCTCTGCCCGATCGAGACGCCTGAAGGCCCGAACATCGGCCTGATCAACTACCTGGCCTCTTATGCCCGCGCCAACAAGTACGGCTTCCTCTGCACCCCGTACCGCCGCGTGGAAAAGGGCACCTGCCGTGTGACCGACGAGGTGGAATACATGTCCGCCGACGTCGAGGACCAGTACATCGTCGCCCAGGCCTCCGAGCCCGTGGATGAAAACGGCGTACTGATCAACAAGCGTATCACCTGCCGTCACCGCAACGATACCATCGAGGTCAACCGCGAGGATGTCGATTACGTCGACGTCAGCCCGAAGATGATGATCTCCATCGCAACCGCGATGATTCCGTTCCTGGAAAACGACGACGCCAACCGTGCCCTGATGGGCGCGAACATGCAGCGCCAGGCCGTGCCTCTGATGACCACCCAGGCGCCCATTGTCGCCACCGGCATCGAGCACAAGTGCGCGGTCGACTCCGGCGTGTGCGTGCTGGCTGAGGACGAAGGTCTTGTCACCCGCGTCGACGCAAACTACGTCTCCGTCCGCTATGATGACGGCACCTCGAAGGACTACAAGCTCATCAAGTTTGCCCGTTCCAACCAGGGCACCTGCATCAACCAGCGCCCGATCGTCAACGCCGGAGAGCGCGTCTGCAAGGGCGACGTTCTGGCTGACGGCCCCAGCACCTCCAACGGCGAGATCTCCCTCGGCAAGAACATCCTGGTCGGCTACATGAACTGGGAAGGCTACAACTACGAGGACGCCATCCTGCTCAACGAGCGCCTTGTGATGGAGGACGTGTTCACTTCCATCCACGTCGAGGAGTACGAGTGCGACGCGCGCGACACCAAGCTCGGACCCGAGGAAATCACTCGCGACATCCCCGGCGTGGGCGACGACGCGCTCAAGTATCTCGACGAGCGCGGCATCATCATGGTCGGCGCGGAAGTCACCGCCGGCGATATCCTGGTCGGCAAGGTCACCCCGAAGGGCGAGACCGATCTGACCGCCGAGGAGCGCCTGCTGCGCGCGATCTTCGGTGAGAAGGCGCGCGAAGTGCGCGACACCTCGCTGAAGGTGCCTCACGGCGAGAGCGGCATCATCGTCGACGTCAAGGTCGCGTCTACATCGCTCAGAAGCGCAAGATCTCCGTGGGCGACAAGATGGCCGGCCGCCACGGCAACAAGGGCGTCGTGTCCCGCATCCTGCCGCGTGAGGATATGCCTTATCTGCCCGACGGCACCCCGCTGGACATCGTCCTGAACCCCCTGGGCGTTCCTTCCCGTATGAACATCGGACAGGTGCTCGAGGTTCACCTTGGCTATGCGGCCCAGGCGCTGGGCTGGAAGGTTGCCACCCCGACCTTCAACGGCGCCAACGAGACCACCATCCGCGAGACCCTGAAACTCGCGGGACTTCGCGAGGACGGCAAGAGCGTCATGTACGACGGCCGCACCGGCGAGAAATTCGATAACGATGTCACGGTCGGCTGGGTCTACTTCCTGAAGCTGCACCACCTGGTCGACGATAAGATCCACGCCCGTTCCACCGGCCCCTACAGCCTGGTCACCCAGCAGCCTCTGGGCGGCAAGGCCCAGTTCGGCGGCCAGCGCTTCGGCGAAATGGAAGTCTGGGCCCTCGAGGCTTACGGCGCGGCCTACACCCTGCAGGAGATCCTGACGGTCAAGTCCGACGACGTGACCGGCCGTGTCAAGACCTACGAGGCCATCGTCAAGGGCAACAACATCCCGCAGCCCGGCGTGCCGGAATCCTTCAAGGTTCTGGTCAAGGAGCTGCAGAGCCTCTGCCTCGACGTCCGCGTTCTGGACAAGGACGGCCAGGAGATCGAACTCAAGGACGACGATGACGACTTTATCCCCGATATGAAGGATGAGATCTACGCCTCCGACGACAGCGAGCTCGAAGCCGAGGGCTTCAGCATCGAGAACGTGCCCGAGGACGAGTTTGATCCCAGCTACAGTGAATCGGACTACAGCGACGATGAGGAGGAACTGTAATGAGCTATACACCTTTTGATGCCATTCAGATTGGCATTGCCTCCCCGGAAATGATCCTCAACTGGTCCTACGGCGAAGTGAAAAAGCCGGAGACCATCAACTATCGCACCCTCAAGCCCGAGCGCGACGGCCTGTTCTGCGAGCGCATTTTCGGACCCACGAAGGACTGGGAGTGCCACTGCGGCAAGTATAAGAAGATCCGCTACAAGGGCAAGATCTGCGACCGCTGCGGCGTCGAGGTGACGAAGAGCAAGGTACGCCGCGAGCGTATGGGCCACATCGAGCTGGCCGCGCCCGTCAGCCACATCTGGTATTTCAAGGGCATCCCCAGCCGCATGGGTCTGATCCTCGATCTGACCCCGCGCATGCTGGAAAAAGTCCTGTACTTTGCCAATTATATCGTCATCGACCCGGGCTTTACCCCGTTGGAAAAGTGCCAGATCCTCACCGAGCGCGAGTACCGTGAGATGCGCGAGAAGTACGAGGACGACTTCAAGGCCGGCATCGGCGCCGAGGCCATCAAGGAGCTGCTGCAGCAGATCGACTGCGATCAGCTGGCCGCGCAGCTGCGTGAGGAGCTGAAAAACGCCAACGGCCAGAAGAAGGCCAAGATCGTCAAGCGTCTCGAGGTCGTCGAGGCTTTCCGCCAGAGCGGCAATCGCCCCGAGTGGATGATTATCGACATTCTGCCGGTCATCCCGCCCGAGATCCGCCCGATGGTCCAGCTTGACGGCGGCCGCTTTGCCACCTCCGACCTGAACGACCTCTACCGCCGCGTCATCAACCGCAACAACCGTCTGAAGAGACTCCAGCAGCTCAACGCGCCCGACATTATCGTGCGCAACGAGAAGCGCATGCTGCAGGAGGCTGTCGATGCCCTGATCGACAACGGCCGCCGCGGCCGCGCCGTCACCGGCGCCAACTCCCGCGCTCTCAAATCCCTGAGCGACATGCTCAAGGGCAAGCAGGGCCGCTTCCGCCAGAACCTGCTGGGCAAGCGCGTCGACTACTCCGGCCGCAGCGTTATCGTCGTCGGCCCCGATCTGAAGATCTATCAGTGCGGCGTTCCGAAGGAAATGGCGATCGAGCTCTTCCGTCCCTTCGTTATGAAGAAGCTGGTTGAGGACAACGTCGCCAACAACATCAAGTCCGCCAAGAAGATGGTCGACAAGCAGCGCACCGAGGTCTGGGACGCGCTGGAAGAGGTCATCAAGGAGCACCCGGTGCTGCTCAACCGCGCGCCGACGCTGCACCGCCTGGGCATCCAGGCCTTTGAGCCGATCCTCGTTGAGGGCCGCGCGCTGCGCCTGCACCCGCTGGTCTGCACCGCCTACAACGCCGACTTCGACGGCGACCAGATGGCCATTCACGTGCCTCTGTCCGCCGAGGCACAGGCAGAAGCCCGCATCCTGATGCTCTCCGCCAACAACCTCCTCCGCCCGCAGGACGGTCACCCCGTCACGGTTCCGACCCAGGACATGATCCTCGGCTCCTACTACCTGACGATGATCCGCATCGGCTCTGCAGAAAAGGGCGCGGAGAACCTGCTCGTGGACGATCCCGGCGATACCGGTCTGCAGCCCGGCACTGTGGTGACCGGCGATGACATTTACGCCGCCAACCTCAAGGCTAAGGCCGAGGGCAAAAAGCCCGCCACCTACAAGTCTCTGCTCTGCTACCGCGACGCCAATGAAGCCATCATGGCTTACAACGAGGGCATCGTCGGCCTGCACGCGCCGATCCGTCTGCGCGTGACCAAGACCATCGACGGTGTTGAAACCCACAAGGTCATCACCACCACTGTCGGCCGCATCATCTTCAACGAGCCCATCCCGCAGGATCTTGGTTATGTGGACCGTACCGATCCCGAGCACAGCTTTGATCCGGAGATCGGCTTCCAGGTCGGAAAGAAGCAGCTGGGCGATATCATCGACCGCTGCATCAAGAAGTACGGCTTCACCATTTCCGCCGAGGTGCTGGACAGCATCAAGGCCCTGGGTTACAAGTATTCCACCAAGGGCGCCATCACGATTTCCGTCGCGGATATGACCGTCCCGAGCGCGAAGTACGAGCTGATCCACGCCACCGAAGAAGAGGTCGTCAAGATCGAGCGCCAGTACAAGCGCGGCTATATCACCGAGGACGAGCGTTACCGTCTGGTCGTCTCCGAGTGGGAGCAGACCACGAAGGATGTCACCAACGCCCTGCAGAACGTGCTCGACGAGTACAACCCCATCTACATGATGGCAAACTCCGGCGCCCGTGGCTCCATGAACCAGATCCGTCAGCTGGCCGGTATGCGTGGCCTGATGGCCAACACCGCCGGTAAGACGATTGAAATCCCCATCAAGTCCAACTTCCGTGAAGGCCTGTCCGTTCTGGAGTATTTCATCTCCACCAGAGGCGCCCGTAAGGGCATGGCCGATACCGCTCTGCGTACGGCCGACTCCGGTTACCTGACCCGCCGCATGGTCGACGTCTGCCAGGACGTCATCATCCGCGAAGACGACTGCGGCACGACCGAAGGCGTCTGGGCCTCCGCCGTGTACGATCGCGGTCAGGTCGTTGAGAGCTTCGGCACCGCGATCCACGGCCGTTTCCCCGCGGCTCCGATCACCGATCCCGCCACCGGCGAGCTGCTGTTCGACACCGATCACATGCTTATGCCCGAGGACGCCAAGGTGCTCGAGGCGCACAATATCCACAAGGCGTATATCCGCAGCGTTCTGACCTGCGAGGCCGGCACCGGCGTCTGCGCCAAGTGCTACGGCATCAACCTAGCCATCGGCCAGCCGGTCAACGCCGGCGAGGCGGTCGGCGTCATCGCCGCCCAGTCCATCGGTGAGCCCGGTACTCAGCTGACGATGCGTACCTTCCACACCGGCGGTGTCGCGGGCGACGACATCACCCAGGGTCTGCCCCGTGTCGAAGAGCTGTTCGAGGCCCGCAAGCCCAAGAAGATGGCCGTTTTGTCGGAGACCTCCGGCACGGTCACCATCGAAGAGGCCAAGAAGGGCGTCATGTACAACATCACCGTCGTCAATACCGCGGTCAGGAGCTGACCTCCGGCTCGCTCAACCCGCATGACGTGCTGCGCATCCGCGGCGTGAACGACGACGAGTTCGGCCGTCAGGGCGTCCGCAGCTATATCACCAGCGAGGTCCAGAAGGTCTACCGTCAGCAGGGCGTTGACATCAACGACAAGCACATTGAAGTCATCGTCCGCCAGATGATGCGCAAGGTGCGCGTGGAAGAGGTCGGCAGCACCGATCTGCTCTCCGGCACCACCGTGGATATCTCTGTGGTCAAGGCCGCGAACAAGCAGATCGACGCGCGCATCGCCGCCGGCGAAGAGGGCCTGAGCCATGCGACCTACACGCAGCTGCTGATGGGCATTACCAAGGCGTCCCTCGCCACCGACAGCTGGATGTCCGCCGCCTCCTTCCAGGAGACCACCCGCGTGCTCACCGACGCCGCCATCAAGGGCAAGGTGGACCGCCTGGTCGGACTGAAGGAGAACGTCATCATCGGTAAGCTGATCCCGGCTGGCTCCGGCCTGGAGGTTTACCGCAACTTCGAGGAGGAGACCGACGAGACCATCGAGGCCGAGCCCGAGGAGTATGTCGATCTGAGCGCCCTGGTTACCAAGACCAACGCCCTCTGATTGCAGGATGAATCAAAAAATCCCGGTTCTTTGGAACCGGGATTTTTACTGTCTATGAGGGTTAGTCGCGCCCGCCGGGGAGAATGTCGATCCCGCGGCGGAGCAGGGCACTCAGCAGCTCGTCGCGCAACGTACCGCCGCCCGCAGCGGCCAGCTTCCTGAGTGTGGCAAAGGCGCTGCGCTGCAGCTCCGGGTCCATTTGCCGGACAGCGGAGAGAATCGCGTTGGCCGTGGCGACGGGCTCCGTTTTCATTTCGTGCAGTGTCAGAGCGCCCGAGCTCTCTATCGAGTCAAAAATCGCACGAACAAAATCGGCGCGCTGCTGCTCATTAAGACCATCCAGCCAGCGGTGCAGCGTCTCATCCATAAACAGGCTGGAGGCCGATCGGCTGTCCGCCGCCTCAAAGCGGGGGCCGAGAACCTGCCATGTGAAAGGGTTATGCTGCTCGAGGCCGGAGGCGCTGCTGCGGATGATCTTTTTCTCCTTTTTGGTACTGAGCAGGATGCCGATCAATGAAGATTCGGGAATTATGACAGCGGTTTTTCCAAGGATGCTCTGAATTTGCGGCGTTCCGGCCAGCTCCTTGCGAAAGCCGGGCGCGTCGTTGGCATAGACGCGCAGAATGCGCTTTTCCCGCACCGCGCTGTCGCAGAACGCGGCGGCGTAGACGGCAAAATTGCCGCCCTTTGAGTGCCCGCATACGCGGATCGGGCCGCTGTAAGCGTTGGCCAGACCGTTCAAGTAGGTTACGGCCTCAGCCTGCCCGGCGGTGTGATCCTGATAGCTGAAGTTAAAGTCCTCGCGCCAGCCGACGATGGAGTCGTCGGTGCCGCGAAAGGCTGCGCAAACCGTTCCGTCCTCCCAGAAAAGGCTCAGAGCGGCAAGCTGCAGCTCACGTTCCGGGTCAATGTGATTGATGTATCCTCCGAGCATCAGCGAACCGAAGCGCTTGCATTTTGCCGCCTTCAACAGCAGGGGTTTAGGGTTGTTGATAAGCATGGACTGGTCGATTCCCAGCGCGAGATAGCGCTCGCAGACCTCGGTCAGACTCATCTGCGGCAGCGAATCGTCGGTCAGGATCCCGCTTAGATCCAGATAGGCGAGCTCCGCCATGATGAGGCCATCCACCTCGTTGAACGGGGCGTCTCTCAAATTCAGATCGCCCCGCCAGTCGATATAATCCAGTATATTTGCCATGTGATCGCCTTCTTTTTTCCTATTATAATCATATGTTCAGCGGAATGCAAGTGAACAGAATTTGAAAACCGGTTTCAATTTTCCTTGACATCGGGAAAAATCGTGCTATAATCTGAAAACGGTTATCAAATTGAAGAAGGAATACCAATGAGCGAAAAGAATCAGTACAAAACAAGGCAGCGTGAGGAGCTGCTGAACTTCCTGCGCACAACGGAGTCCGACCATATCACGGTGGGCGAGGTTTGCGGGCATTTTCAGCGCTGCGGCTGCCCCATTGGCACAGCAACCGTTTACCGCCATCTTGAGCGTATGGTGGACGAGGGCCTGGTCAATAAATATACGATCGACGCGGGCAGCCCTGCCTGCTTTGAATACATCGGCGCCGAAAGCCACGGGGGAGACGCCTGCTTTCACTGCAAGTGCGAAAAATGCGGCCGCCTCATCCACCTCCATTGCGAGGAGCTGCAGGGTTTGAGCGAGCATGTGCTCACGCACCACGGTTTTCGCATCAATCCGATGCGAACGGTGTTTTACGGCCTGTGCGACGATTGCAGGGAGGCGGAAAAGTGAAGCGACTGATTACTACTCTTTTGGCAGCTGCGCTGCTGTTGACGCTGCTGGCCGGCTGCGCCGGTGCTCCGGCGACGGAAGATGGAAAGTTGAAGATCGTCACGACGATATTTCCGCTCTATGACTGGACGAAAAACCTGATCGGCGAGAGCTTGGACGAAGTCTCTCTCACGATGCTGCTGGACGACGGGGTCGATATGCACTCCTTCCAGCCCTCGGTGAACGATATGATCACGCTCTCTTCCTGCGACCTGCTGATCTATGTGGGAGGAGAATCCGACGAATGGATCAAGGACGCGCTGTCTGAGCGCGCCAATCCGAACATGATCGCCCTCAATCTGATGGACGTGCTCGGCGACCGTGCACTGCAGGAGGAGCTGGTCGAGGGCATGGAGGGCGAGGCTGAGGATGTGCCGGACGAGCATATCTGGCTTTCGCTGCAAAACGCGCGGATCCTCTGCGCCGCGATCCGCGACGCGCTGATCGAGCTCGACGGCGAGCACAGCCGCGCTTACGAGGCTGCTTTTGCGACCTATGACGCGAAGCTCGGGCAGCTTGACGCAGACTTTACGTCCGCGCTTGACGCGGCAGATCGGCACACATTGATTGTTGCCGACCGTTTTCCGTTCCGCTATCTGGTCGAGGATTATAAGCTCGACTATTACGCGGCCTTTGCGGGCTGTGAGGCTGAGACGGAGGCTAGCTTTGCCACGGTCATTTTCCTGGCGAACAAGGCCGACGAGCTGGGCGTGCGGCAGCTCTGCGTGATCGAGACCTCGGACGGGAAGCTCGCCCGCACGGTGATTGAGAACACCAAGAGCCGCGATCTCGGCGTGCTGACGCTGCATTCGATGCAGGGCAGCGTCGGTGACGGCGATTATCTGTCCCTGATGGAACAGAATTTAAACGTATTGAAAGAGGCATTGAACTGAACGATGGCGATCTTGACCTGTGACAATCTGACCTTCGGCTACGAGGGACGGGCGCTGATCCGCAGCCTGAGCTTTGCGGTGCAGGCGGGGGATTACCTCTGCATCGTCGGCGAAAACGGCTCCGGCAAATCGACGCTGATGCGCACGCTCCTCGGCCTGCAGCCGCCGATTTCCGGCAAGGTGGTCCTCGGCGAGGGCTTAAAGCAGACTGAGATCGGCTACCTGCCGCAGCAAACGCATGTACAGCGGGATTTCCCGGCCTCCGTGCAGGAGATCGTGCTCTCCGGCTGCCAGGGGCGGCTGGGGCTGCGCCCCTTCTATGGCGCGGAGGAAAAGCGCCGCGCTGCGGAGGCGATGGAAAAGCTCGGAATTGCGCCGCTCTCCCGTCGCTGTTACCGGGAACTCTCCGGCGGGCAGCAGCAGCGCGTGCTGCTGGCTCGAGCGCTCTGTGCGACGGAAAAGCTGCTGCTGCTCGATGAGCCGGTGGCGGGTCTTGACCCGATGGCCACCGAGGACATGTATCGGCTGATTGAGAAGCTGAACAAAGAAGGGACGACCCTCATCATGATCTCCCATGACATGCACTACGCCCTCGGCCATGCCAGCCATATCCTCCAGATCGGCAGCGACTGGTTTTACGGCAGCAAGGCCGACTATCTGCGCAGCGCCGTCGGGCGCAATTATCTGCGCGGCGGAAGGGAGGCGCGCGCATGAGTCTGCTGTTGAGCTATCTGCAGTACCCTTTCGTGCGATACGCGCTGATCGTCGGCACGCTGATTGCGCTCTGTTCCTCGCTCTTCGGCGTCACGCTGGTGCTCAAGCGCTTCTCGTTTATCGGCGACGGTCTGAGCCATGTGGCCTTCGGAGCGCTGGCTGTGGCCACGGTGCTGCATCTGAGCAATCAGATGCTTTTTGTCCTGCCGGCGACGGTGCTCTGCGCCGTGCTGCTGCTGCAGGCCGGGCAGAACGCTAAAATCAAGGGCGACGCGGCGATCGCGATGCTCTCGGTGGGTGCGCTTGCCATCGGCTATCTGCTGATGAATCTCTTTTCCACATCCTCGAACCTCTCCGGCGACGTCTGCTCCACACTCTTTGGCTCCACCTCCATCCTCACGCTGACCAAGACGGAGGTCTGGCTCTGCGTGGGACTGTCGCTGCTGGTCGTGGCGGTGTTCATCCTGTTTTACAACAAGATTTTCGCCGTCACCTTTGACGAGGGCTTTGCCCGTGCCACCGGACTCCCGGCCGCGGCCTATAATCTGCTGATTGCCGTCATCATCGCGGTCATTATTGTGCTGGCGATGAACCTGGTCGGCTCGCTGTTGATCTCTGCGCTTGTGATTTTCCCGGCGCTGTCCGCGATGCGGCTCTTCAAGAGCTTCCGGGCGGTGACAATTTGCGCGGCCATTCTGTCGGTGGTCTGTGCGCTGTCCGGCATCATCATCTCGATCCTCGCGGAGACTCCGGTGGGCAGCACGGTCGTTGCGGTCGATATCGCCGCCTTTGCGATCTTCTGCTTGGTCGGTAAACTGAAAAAAGCATGAACAATGCCGCTTCTTCAGGAAGCGGCATTGTTCATATCATATGCGCTCAGTCGGCGCGGAAGCCCTCGCCGTGGACTTCGGTGGAGTCGGTGACAAAGGTGAAGGCCTTGGGATCGGCATCCTTGATGAGGCGCAGGGTCTGCGCCAGAACGCGCCGCCGCGTGACGGTGACGATGATCTGCTTGTTCTCCTTCGTATAACCGCCGAGTGCGGGGATCACGGTGGTGCCGCGGTCGGTGCGGGTGTTGAGGATTTCAGTGACTTCCTCGCCCCGATCGGTGACCGTGTAGATCACTTTGGCGTAATCCACGCCCTGGGTGATGGCATCGATCATCTTGGAGGAGACGAAGATGGCAATCGAGGAATAAATCGCGACTTCGATGTCCTTGAACACGATCACGGCGAAGGCGACGACACTCGCGTCGATCATCAGCAGCAGCGTGCCGCTCGGTACGTTTGGCAGCACGCGCCGCACCATCAGCGCTGCCAGATCGGTACCGCCGGTGGTGATCCCGCGCAGAAACAGCAGCCCCAGGCCGAGGCCCGAGATCGCGCCGCCGAATACCGAGGCGATCAGCATGTCGTTGGTGTAGGAGATGTGCAGCGAGGTCGTGAAGTCAATGAAAAAGCTCATCAGCGGCACGGACAGCAGCGTGAAAATGAGCGTCCGCCTGCCCAGCAGCTTCCAGGCGCCGAGCAGAAGCGGGAGGTTCAGAATCAGCGTCCAGGCGCCGACGCTGAGCTTTGGCGACAGATAGGCCAGCGCCGTCGCCAGGCCGGACACGCCGCCCGGCGCAATATCGTTGGGAACCGTGAAGATGGCGAGCGGAACGCCTACCAGCGCCGTGCCGAACACGGTAAAGAGAATGTCCAGAAGGAGCTCCTTAATCGGGTAGTTTTTGAAGATGTGCTTCATGCTTTCTATACCTGCTTTGCTTGAGATGCAGCTATTATAGCGTGAAAACCTTGGTTTGCCAAGTCTCAAGACCAAAGAAGGCGGCAGATCCAGGCCGCTGAAAGAAAACAGGCGAGATCGGCGCAGAGCGCGGCAGGGATTGCCCAGCGCGTTTCGCGAACACCGGCGGCGGAAAAATAGACCGCGATGACGTAAAAGGTCGTTTCGCTCGAGCCGATCATGACGGCGGCGGTGCGGCCAATGAGTGAATCCGCGCCAAAACGCTCGATCAGCTCTGTGGCCGCAGCAAGCGCTCCGCTGCCGGAGAGAGGCCGCAGCAGCATCAGCAGCGCCGTCTCCTCGGGCACGCCCAGACGCCGCAGCAGGGGGGCAGCGAGGCTGCCGAGATAATCGCTCAGGCCCGAGGCGCGCAGAGCGTAGATCAGCGCAAAGAGCAGCACCAGAGCCGGCGAGAGATCCAGCGTCAGCCGCAGCCCCTTTTCTGCACCCTCCAGCAGAGCCGCATAAACATCATGGCCGCGCAGTCTGGCATAGAGACAGAGCAGGGCGAGCAGGAGCAGCGGCGTCAGCGAAAGAAGCGCCATCGCCGTTTAAACAGGGCAGCCGCTCCAAGCCCCGCACCCACAGAGAGCAGGGAACTCAGCCAGACCGCAGGCATGATGTCAAAGGGCGCCTCTGCGCCCGCAGCGCCTCTCACTGCGGCGATCGTACCCGGAATCAGCTGCAGGGAGGCGGTATTGAGCACAACGAGCAGGCACAGCTCATCGCGCCCCGCGGCGCCGAGTCCTGCCATGCCGCGGGCAGCCCGGATTCCGGCGGGCGTGGCCGCGTTGCCGAGGCCGAGAAGATTGGCGCTGAGGTTCTCGCTGAGCGCAGAGAGGATCTCTACACTTTGCGCGGAGTGGGGGAAGAGCCGCCGCAGCAGCGGCCGAAGCAAATCCGACAGTTTTTGAGCCACGCCGCAGCGTTCCGCCAGCTCCATCCAGGCGCTCCAGAAGCAGAGACTGCCCGTAATCGTCAGGCAAAAAGGGATTGCCTCCTGGGCGCCGAGCAACAGCGCGTTTCCTGCCTGCACTTCCGTTCCGGATAGAACGGAAAAATACAGCGACAGCAGAAACAGAATGGTAAACAGCGTTCCCAGCATGGATAAACTTCCTCCAAAAGTAATAAAAATACATGATTTTTCAGCACAATTTCCATTAAATGTACATCAATCGCCGAATTTCTGGAAATAATAAAAAGTAAATGTAAATTTTTTGTTTCATTGCGTGCGAAATAATTTACAACGATCAAAAAATGTGATATAAACAATCAAACGAATTCCAAGGGGGCAGAAAACGATGAAATCCACGGGCATCGTGAGAAAAGTTGACGAGCTTGGCCGTATTGTACTGCCGATTGAAATGCGCCGTACGCTGGATATTGCCGAGAAGGATGCATTGGAAATCTATGTTGAGGGAGACAGCATTATTCTGCGCAAATATCAGCCTGCCTGCATTTTTTGCGATAATATGAAGAATGTGATTTCCTTCCAGGGGAAAAACATCTGTCCGGACTGCCTGGAAAAGCTCAAAACAAAGTTTTGATTCTCAACAGCCGCAGATAAAAAACGATCCGCAGGGCTTATGGCCTTGCGGATCGTTGCTTTTTAGGGTGATTCTTTTTTGTCCGGATCGCCGAGAAAATGCGTCATGACCCGATAGAGCGGCTGAAACAACACCAGTGTGAGGACAAAATTGCCGCCGCAGTGCGCCAGATCGTAGGGGATGCCGCTGACCCACATGGTCAGGAACATCTCCCAGCCGCCGTTGATGGCAAAGTATTCCAGATACATCAGCGGCCCGAACAGAAGGCCGTAGACGGCGGCGAAGACCGCCCAGATCAGCGCCGAGCGGCAGCTTCTCAAAGTCATGGCCGCGGCCAGCACCAGCGGCCAGGTGTAAAGATAGCCGAACCACCAGATGGAAAAGCCGTTGACAAGACCCTCCAGCATCACGTAGATGCCCACGCTGAACATGCCCTTCCAGCCAAAGAAGATGGCGCAGAGGATAATCAGCACGGCGTTGATGTTGATGTTGGGCAGCGCGTACAGCGCTTCCTTGGCGGCAAAAATCAGCGCTCCCATCAGGGGCAGCAGAGTCAGTTCCCGGACAGAGAGTTTACCAGCCGGTGGTGAGGACGATTTCATAGTGATCGCCGTCGGCAATTTCGGTGTCGTCCACGCCGGTCATCAGCATTTCACCGCCGCGAGTGAAACACCACCACTCCTGCTTGCTCTCGTCGGCGGTTTCACCGTCAACGGTCTTGACGTACAGACCGTATTCGCTCTCGTCGCCCTGAATCAGGTTCTCCTGCTCCAGCGCGCCGCGCAGGTTTGTTTCCGCGGTGCTGATGGTGAATTCCTTTTCACTTCCGTCACCGTGCGTGACTGCGGCCACGATGGTGATCTGTCCGGCCTGTGCGTCGGTGTGCGGGGCGGGCCGCAGCGCAAACCAGGCAATGATCGCGCCGAGAACCAGTACAAGCAAAATGGCTACGGCGATGATCGCTTTTTTGTTGTTTTTGTTGGACATCAAATCCTCTCCTTTCTTTTTTCAGCCTTTCGGCTATCGAATATCGCGTGAAGCAAAAGAGAGAACCGGTTTTTCGACCGGTTTCCGTTTTGTCCGGGCAACGCGGAACTTCATGCGACGCCGGCTTGTTGATTTGCCGGCACGGGCAGGTTTTCTGACTTCGCGGACAAATCGTCCGACTTCACAGTGACGGCCTCGCGAGGGATTTTCACCCAGATTCCCCTGTTGACTGCCTGGCCGAAGGGCCGGCAGATCCCGCTTCGATTGCTTGCGTGGGCAGTATACCATGCCCTGCCAGAATCTTCAAGATAAGGGTCGAAACATTATATATTAAGACGATTAAAAATTTTGTCGAATGAAGTCAAACTCTTGACGAAACGATTTCAACGATGTATTATGAATTTGTAAAATAGTATACATAAAGGGAATTGGGATACAATTTCCTTGATAGCATAGAATGGAGGATCGTCATGAAAATCATTCCCGAAGTGAAATGCCGTCGCTGCGGCGAGACCTTCTCCGCCTTGCGTACGACCTGTCCCAGCTGCGGAACCCGCCGCGTTGCGCAGAGCACGCGCACGCCTGCGGCTACGCCCAGCGCGTCTGCCGGAACGGCCGCCTATGAGCGTTCCAACGTCAATACCAGATGGCAGATGATTTTCGGCCTGATCCTCGTTGCCGCCGTGATCCTGGCGGTGATCGTGATGGTCTCCACCGGCCTCAACGACGACTCCTACGGCACCAACAAGCCTGCCAAGCCCGCCAAGAACGATACCCAGGTCGAAGAGACGGCCGACGTAGCGCCGACGCCTGAGGCGGTTCCGACCCCGACCCCGAGCCCCACGCCCAGTATCCAGACGCTTGAGATCGTCTATACCTGGGAAGATAAAAAGGTCGAAGACGTGACGATCCGTGTGGGTGATTCGCTGCCGCTGTATGCGCGCATCCTGCCCTCGGACATTACCGGCCAGGTTCAGTGGCGGATCGACGACGCCGGCAAGGATTCTTTTGTCATCAAAGAAGACCCGGAGAAGGCAAACCACATCACTGTCGAGTGCGTCGGCAAGCTGCCTGCGGACCTCACCGGCCCCGTCTATATTTACGCCACTGTCTACGGCCAGGAGGCCAAGTGCATCCTGCGTGCAGCCGGCTGAGCTGAACAACAAATCAAATTGTCTCCGGAGGCTGTAAAAGCCTCCGGAGATTTTTCATTATTCATCTGAATTCCCGCTTCTGCTCTTGCAATTCCGGATAAGAATGGTAAAATAAACTGATCTTTCAATTTTTCTGGCAGGATGAAATGATGATGAAGATGATGAAAAAGCTGATTTGCCTGTTGGCAGTGATCTGCCTGCTGCTTCCGCTGGGACTGTCGGCCGCCGCCGAAGAGTCCGAGTCGCCGGAAGTGGAGGGAGACGAGCGCTTTGCGGGCAAAACCTGGGAGCAGGTGATCGACGAGTTTCTCGAGCAGCACTACGCGGATGCTGACAGCGTGGGGCTCGGATACTACAACACGGTGACCGGCGAAGAAGAA
Organism: Oscillospiraceae bacterium; assembly: GCA_902801295.1. Taxonomy (GTDB): domain Bacteria; phylum Bacillota; class Clostridia; order Oscillospirales; family Oscillospiraceae; genus Limivicinus. The sequence goes on from CADCHN010000017.1 coordinate 33,992, forward strand.
TACCACAATCCCGACACCTATTTTGTCGCAGCCAGCATGTTTAAGGTTCCTCTGAACATGCTTTACTGCGAAATGGTTTCCAACGGCGAGATCGACTGGGATACCAATATCTGGGGCTATTCCTACGAGTATCTGCTGGAGGGCACGATCATCGACTCCAACAACGAGCTGGCGGAGAAGCTTTGGCGCGCCTACGGCGTCGGGCAGAACGTACCCTACCGTTATTACCGCGAGCAGATTGCACCGTACATGGGGGAGGACCCGGACAACGTGGATCCGCTTTATTACCGCAACAACCTCTTCACTTCGCGTCAGATGATTACCTGCCTGCGTCTGCTCTATGACAATCCCGACCGCTTCCCGCGTCTGCTGGACACAATGAAGAGAGCCGAGCCGAATCGCTATTTCCTGAATCATCCTCAAAAGGTCGAGGTGGCCCATAAGTACGGTTACGTCATTGAAGACGGCGTACTGTATCTGAACGACTGCGGCGTCTGCTACACCGAGGATCCGATCTGCCTGGTCGCCTTTACGCGCGGCACAACGCAGCCCTATGCCTTCCTGGCCGACTACTGCACGCTGATGATCGACTATACCGAGTATCAAACGGCGCTGCGGCATGAGGAAGAGCGAATGCGCAGCCGGGAAGAAGCGATGCAGGCGCTCAATCCCACGCAGTCAAAGACCAACTCGACAAACACCGATAACGGGACGACAGCGACGGCTGCTGTGCCGGAGGATGACAAGCCGGTCGACATCGTGACGCCCGTGATGACGGTCGTCGTGTTTGGCCTGACGGCCGGCGCGCTCGCCGGCATCCTGAAGCTGCGCCGGAAAAAACAGATCAACATCGCCTGGGCAATCCCCGGGCTGCTCTTCGCTGCCGCTGCACTGCTGCTGTGTGTGTATGCGCCCGGAATGAAGACCGCGGTCTCTGCGGGTGAGGTGGCGGCTGATCCGCAGGAGAGTGTCACCGGCTTTTTTGATGCACTGATCGCGAAGAACTATCCCCAAGCCTATGACAAGCTCTATGACTACGCATCTCTCGGGTTGGAGGAAAAGCCTCAGAGCGAAGCCGCGCGTCTGATGGCGGATGCGCTGCTGGACAGCTATTCTTATACGCTTTACGGCGACTGTGAGGTGGACGGCCTTCACGCGCGACAGCAGGTGATCTTTGAAATGCTGGATCTGAGCGCGCTGCAGGCGGATCTGAAAGCCGGGACGGAGGATGCGGTTCGTCGTTTGAGCGAGGATCTGCCGCAGAGTCAGGTGGTGGACGAGCAGGGCAATTATCTGCCCGAGTTCACCGAGCGGGCCTATCTGGAGGCTCTGCAGACGCTGCTGGAGCGCCCGGAGCGCTACCGCACGAGCGTGGGATTGAATCTGCAGCTCTATTACACCACAGAGGGCTGGCGCATCATCACCGACAGCCAGCTGCTTCAGGCGCTCAGCGGGCGCACAGCCTATGCGAGAGGAGGAGACAGCGCATGAACACCATGCAAGAAATGAAAACGCGTTCTGCGCATGCCGCTCCCGCGCAGAAGACAGCCGCGGCTTCTCCCGCACCCGGTATGGTGCTGCTCTATGCCGCGCTGATTCTCCTGTCTGCGCTCTGCCTGCGCTGGCTGGTGTTCAGCATCCACTCGGACGCCGGCGCCCAGAAGCAGAGCGCGCCGACCGGCGCAGCGCAGATGGAAAGGACCGGAAAAGCGGAGTTTGCCGGCAGACTCGAGGTTTTTGCCAACAACTCTGCCAGCGACGCGCTGTCCGATCTGGTGTACATCAAAAAGATCTATAAGATTCCCGAAAACGATCTTGTCGCGCCAAAACCCGACGAGAGCAAATTCGGCGTCACCACCGATCCGGAGGTCGTGCAGGCGGTCGTCGATTCCGCCGCGGATCTTCTGGAAGGGCAGGATCTGATCTGGAACAAAGGGATCGAGCGGATGGAAGGCACCGACATGCACTATTACTGCGATGACACGATCCTGGCCATCACCTGGAAGGAAGTCATCAACGGCGGCGCCGTCACCTTCGCCGAGGTGAAGATCGCCGACGGCTCGCAGCTTCGCCGCGCGCTCTCCGGCAACAGCTTCGGCTCCGGCATCCGTATGAAGGCCACCGAGATGGCCGCTGCGGCCAATGCCGTCGTCGGGATCAACGGCGATTTTTACGACAACCGTCAGATCGGCCTGTCGGTTTACCAGCGTCAGATCTGCCGTAATAAGGGCACGGCGCTCGACTGCTGCTTCTTTACCGCCTCCGGCGACATGCTGATGACCCATCACGGGGAACTTGTCACTGACGAGGATGTGGAGCAGTACCTGAAAGACAACGATGTGGTTTTCGGCATTTCTTTCGGCCCGATCCTGGTGGAAAACGGCGAGCTGCAGACCATCAGCAGCTATCCGGTCGGTGAGATCGACTCCATTTACTCCCGCGCGGCCATCGGCCAGAAAGGGGAGCGTCACTATCTGCTGATGACGATCGGCCAGGAGGGCAATTACAGCCAGCGCTGCCAGATCAACAAGGCGGCCGAGATCATCTACAGCAAGGGCGTACAGAGCGCCTATGCGCTCGACGGCGGCCAGACGGCCACGATGGTGATGCAGAACAAAACCGTCAATCGCGTCGACTGGGACGAAGAACGCACGATGAGCGATATCATCTACTTCGCCACGGCGATGCCGGAAGAGAGGTGAGCCGATGAATCCGATTGCCATGATCCTCGGCAGCCATGTGATCTATTGGAATGCGATCGTGATTGCGTTGGGGGTGGCAGCCTGCTTCTGCCTGACAATGGCTCTGTTTACCGCGCACGGCGGACGGGCCGCGGCCATCTGGCTGCTGCTGCCGCTTGCGATTTTACTCTCGCTGCCGCTGGCCCGCTTTGTCAACTGGTACTGCCACAGCGAAAAATATCTCAGCTTCTGGAAGGCGATGACCGATTACAGCCGGGGCGACTACTGCCTGGCTGGTGTGATTCTCGGCACGGGCCTGGCCGGATGGATCGTCTATTTGCTTGGCTTTACGCAGAATCTGCGCCGCCTCTACGACTGCCTCGCGCCGGGCGCTGCTCTGGGCATCGCGATGATCCGCCTGAGCGAGATTTTTACCAACGCCGACCGCGGCAAGGCCGTGATTACCAATCCCGCCTTTCAGCGTCTGCCCTTCAGCACCGAAATCACGTCCACCGGCGAGTGGAGAATTGCCACCTTCTTCTTCCAGTTTTTGATGATGCTGCTCATCTTTGCGCTACTGATGCGCTTCTTTGTCAAGCGGCGCCGCTGGCCGATGAAGGCCGGGCAGCCGCGCGACGGTCATGTGGCGCTGATGTTCCTCACCTGGCTGAGCGCGCTGGATCTGATGAGCGACAGCAGCCGTTATGACGCGAGCTTCCTGCGCCTCAATGGCTTCGTCAGCATGGTGCAGATCGTTTCAGCCGTTACGCTGCTTGTGGTTCTGGTCATCTACAGTCGGCGCTCCATCCGGGCTAACGGCAGAAGTCCGCGTCTGGTGATTCTCTGGGTCGTCTTTTTCCTCGCGGTGGGTCTGACCGGCTTTTTGGAGTGGCTGGTGCAGCGCCACGGCAACTGGTATCTGTTCTGCTATTTTGTGATGAGCTTGAGCTGCCTTGCGCTGGCCTTTGTCGATTATCGGGCTTATCTCAGCGTGTGCGGCGAAAAGAAAATACGGCGCGCCTGAACGCGCAGACGATCCCGCGGCTGACTCGGCCGCGGGATTTCTCATGAAAAAAATCAGACGGGACTTGCATTTATGGATGAAGATGGTAATATGAAAACAAGTAAACTTTTCTGGATGGGATAAGATGAAGTCACTTGTTTCCGCACTGATCCTGCAGCCGCCCTCCGCGTTGGCTCTGCGGGTATCAGCGTTTTTGTTGTTTTTTGCCGCACTGTCTGCGCTGGCGGGTCTCCTCGTCTTCCGCAGGAAAAAGACATTTCGAACGGTCATGGGATTGCTGAGCTTCTGCTTGGCTGCCTCCGCGCTGTTCGTGTGCCTGGTGACGCCCGGCTCCGGCGTTCTTGACCCGTTTCCACGCCCGGAGCTCAAGCCGCAGGGTGATCCGCGTGATACGGTTGAGGCTTTCTTTGACGCGGTACGGGCAGGGGATACCGCGTCGGCAAAAGAGCTGCTTGATGACGTCACCGCGTTCGATGCGTGGGAGCAGCCGGAGAGTGAAAGCGCGCTGCTGATGCGTGACGCACTTGCCAACAGCTTCGACTATCATCTCCGCGGCGGAAGCGTGATCGAGGGGCTCGATGCGAGGCAGAGCGTTTCCGTTTCGACGCTGGATCTGAACGCCGCGCAGGAGGAACTGAACCGGCAGACAGAGTCTGAGCTTCGCGAACTGTGTGATTTTCGCCCACGGCGCTTTCTAGCGGATGAAAGCGGTGCTTTTCTGCCGGAGGTTACCAGGGAGGCCTGGCTGGAGGCTTTAAAGCAGACGCTGGAACAGAAAGAAGAGTATCACTCAAGCTCCGAACTGGAGCTTCAGCTGCGGTATTCGCCCCTCGGCTGGCACATTGTGAACGCGGACGAGCTGCTGCGGGTTTTGCACGGCGGTGTTCCGGACGCTGACGCGGATGCATGGGCAGACAGGTCTCAGGCAGAGGCTGTGGACGGGCTCGTTTATGATCGACCGGTTTACACGGTGCCTGAGGATGCCGCGGCCGGACCGGCCTTTGATGCGGGAAACTATGTCTATACTGATGATCCGGCGGTGGTTCAGCAGATCGTCGATTCTGCCGTCGTTCTGCTCGACGGGCAGGAGCTCTGCTGGAACCCGTCGATTGAGCGCATGGCCGGCAGCCGGATGATCTGCTACTGCGACGACACGATTCTGGTCATTTGCTGGAAGGAGATCGTCAACGACTGCTGTCTCAGCTTCTGCGAGGTGAAAATCGCCCACGGCTCGCAGCTGCGCCGCGGCCTGGCCGGCGGCAGCTACAGCTACGGCCCGGGCCCGCGCATCCGCGAGACGGAGTTTTCCAGAAGCGTGAACGCCGTGGCTTCGATCGACGGTGACTTTTACGACTACCGCAAGCTCGGCATCACGGTGTATCAGCGTGAAGTGTACCGCAACAATCCGGCGCTCATCGACTCCTGCTTTTTCACCGCCTCGGGCGACATGCTCTTTGCCCACCGCGGCGAGTTGATGGGCGAGGGAGAGGCCGAACAGTTCGTCAAGGATAACGACGTGGTTTTCGGCCTGGCTTTCGGCCCGATCCTCGTGGAAAACGGTGAGGCGACCACAACAACGTCCTACCCGGTGGGCGAGGTTTTGCTGCATTACAGCCGCGCCGCGATCGGCCAGCTCGACAATCTGCATTATCTGCTGATGACCTGCGGCTTCGGCGACTGGTATGATAATATCCCGGATATCAACGAGACGGCGCGCTACATCCAGGCCAAGGGCGTAGACAAGGCCTATACGCTCGACGGCGGACAGACAGCGGAAATCGTGATCAACGGCCAATCCTATAACCACATTGATTTCGATACCGAGCGTCCGATGAGCGATATTATCTACTTCGTCACGGCTCTCCCGGAGGAGCAGACACCGGATGAAGGCTGAAAAAACGCAGTGACTGAAACCAGTCACTGCGTTTTTGAATTATTTGCCTTATGATTCTTGGGGCTGTGTGTCGTCAGAAGCTGGCGATTGCTCGGGACTGACACGCTCGACCAGGATCTTTTCGACCCGGCGACCGTCCATCTGCAGCACGGTCACGCGCAGGTCATCGGTCTGGAACACGGTGCCCGGTTCCGGGAATGCACCGTATTTTTCCACCGTCCAGCCGCCGACCGTCTCGCTTTCGGCATCAAATTCTTCCTCGGGAATTTCCAGCAGCTCGCGGAAATCGTCGATCACCATATCGCCGTCGAGCTCGTATGCGCCGCTCGGGCGCTGCACGACCTCTTCCTCTACGGTGTCGGTTTCGTCCCAGATATCGCCGACGATCTGTTCCAGCACGTCCTCCATCGTCAGCACGCCCAGCATGCCGCCGTATTCGTCGGCAACGATCGCCATGTGTTGGCGCGCCTTGCGCAGCTGATTGAGCACCGCCGGCAGCTTCATCGTTTTGTAGACATAGCAGGGCGGCATCAGGAGCTTGCGGATATCGGTGCGGCCGTCGTCGGTTATCGCCTTGAGGAAGTGGTTGAGGTAGAGAACGCCGATGATGTTGTCAATGCTGCCTTCGTACACCGGCAGACGGGAATAGGGAGCCTCTTCGATCTGCGCGAGGATCTCCTCCCAGTCGTCCTCAATGTCGATGGCCTGCACATCCACGCGCGCGGTCATGACCTCAGAGGCGGAGATATCGGCAAAGTCGATGGCCGCCTGCACGAGCTCGGACTGATCCTCGTCGAGAACCTCCTCGTCCTCGGCGGTCTCGATGATGCTCTGCAGCTCTTCCACGGCCTCATCCGGGTCCTCATCCTCTTCGGGCTTCATGCCGGAGGTGATGAGGCGCACCAGCAGGACAATCAGCCAGATCAGCGGGAAAAGCACGATCATCAGCCCGCGCACGATGTAGGCGTTACGCAGGGCGATGCGGTTGGCGTTTTTCTTCGCGGTGATTTTGGGGATGGTCTCGCCGAAAATGATAACCAGCAGCGTCAGGATCAGCGTTGCCAGCCAGGTATAGCGGTCCGAGCGCATCAGCAGGATCACCAGCACGGAGGCCAGCGAAGAGGCCGCGATATTGACGAGATTGTTGCCGATCAGAATGGCGCTGAGTGCGTCGTCGAAGCGCTCGGTGATTTTCAGCGCGGTGCCGGCGCGTTTGGAGCCGTCGTCGCGCATGTTTTCCAGACGCAGACTGTTGCAGGAGGAATAGGCCATTTCGCTGGCAGAGAAGAACGCGGAGAGCACGAGGCATATCACAATGCCGATCATGACAAGAGCGATCGTCATGATTCCTCGCCTCCTTCCTGTTCCTTGGGAAGGACGAGCACGCGCAGCTTGAGGATGCGGTTATGCTCGATTTCCGACACCGTTACCTGCAGATTGTGGTAGACAAAGCTGTCGCCGGACTGCGGGATGGCGGTAAACTGCTCATAGGCCCATTCGCCCATGCGCGTGTTGACGAGCTCCTCGTCCTCCTCGGGGTCCTCAAAGCCGAGCTGCTCAAAGACGTCGCTGACAGACTCCTCGGCGTCAACCTCGTAGCTGCCGTCGTCAAGTTCGACCACGGCCTCCTCGACCACGTCGTCCTCGTCCCAGATTTCGCCGACCAGCTCCTCCAGAATATCTTCCACCGTCACGATGCCGAGCGTGCCGCCGTAGTTGTCGGTAATGACCGCCAGGTTCTGCTTTCGGCGGGACATAATGGGCAGCAGCTCGTCAATGTTGGTGCTCTGGTGGATGAAAAGCGCTTCATCCAGCAGGGGACGCAAATCCATGGCGCTGCCGAGATGCAGATAGGACTTGATGTACTTGCGAATCTGCAGAATGCCGATGATGTTGTCGATGCTGCCCTCATAGACCGGCAGGCGGCTGTGGTTCTGCGCCTTGATCTGCGCGAGGATTTCCTCGGGGCTGTCGTCAATGTCAATCGCGGCCAGATCGACGCGCGGGGTGAGGATGCTCTCCACCGTCACGTCGCCAAACTGCAGCGCGGAGGAAATCAGGTCACCCTGCTCCTCATCCAGCGTGCCCTCCTCGGTCATGTCCTCAATGAGGTCATAGAGCTCATCCTCGGTCACGCTGATCTCCGGGTCTCCCTTCGTCAGTCCGGCCGCGGCCTGGCCAATCGCGGTCAGTGCGGCAGAGAGGGGAGAGAAGATCGCCATCAGCAGCTTGAGCGTGCCGGCGTTGGAGAGCGTGAAGCGCTCGCTGTAGCTCTTGGCAATGCTCTTGGGGAGCATTTCACCGACAAAAAAGACCACGATCGTGGTAATCAGCGTGCTGATCGACACAGCGCTCAGGCCCCAGCGGGCGGTGACGGCCACGGTGACGATTGCCGCGGCGGCAATATGAACAATGTTGGTGCAGATCAGCAGCGTCGTGACCGCTTTGTCAAAATGATCCAGCACGAACTGCGCTTTTTCGGCCCGGGGATCGCCCCGGTCTGCCTTCGCCTTGATCTTGCTGCGTGAAACAGAGGCGATGGCTGTTTCGGTCACGGCGAAATACGCCGCCAGCAGCAATAAAACGACTGCGATGATCCAGGGTGTCATCGACAATCGACTGCCGTCATCCATGATCGGATAAACAACTCCTTTATTATATAAAACTTCAAGATAGTATAGCATAGCAGCCCGTTTTCGTCAATACAATCCCGCTCAAATCTGCCGACAGATCAGGTAAAAGCCTTGTAAAAGAGAAGGAACCGTGTTATAATCATATTTTGGAAAGAAAAAAGTTGGGAGGCAAAAACCTTGACAAGAATTGATATTTTTTCCGGCTTTTTGGGCGCCGGCAAGACGACGCTGATCCGCAAGCTGATCGCGGAGGGCTATCAGAACGAGAAACTGGTTCTGATCGAAAACGAGTTTGGCGAGATTGCCGTGGACGGCGCGTTCCTGCAGGACGCGGGCGTGCAGATCACCGAGATGAACTCCGGCTGCATCTGCTGCACCCTGGTGGGCGACTTCACCAAGGCTCTCGGCCAGGTGATGACCGATTACGCGCCTGACCGCATTCTGATCGAGCCCTCCGGCGTCGGCAAGCTGTCCGACGTAGCGCGCGCCGTGGAGCGCGTGGAAGGCGCGGAGATCGGCGCGAAGGTCACCGTGGTTGACGCCGGCAAGTGCAAAATGTACGCCCGCAACTTCGGCGAGTTCTTCAATGACCAGGTGGCGAGCGCCGATCTGATCGTCCTCAGCCGCACCGATACCGCCAACGACGCCAAGACGATGGCCGCCGTCGAGCTGCTCAAGGGTATCAACCCCGATGCCCGCCTGATCACCACCCCCTGGGATCAGATCAGCGGTGCGCAGATCCGCGAGGTCATGGAGGAAAACGTCCTGCAGCGCGAGCTGCACGAGATGGAGCACGAGCATCACCATCATCACGACCATGATGAGGACGAGTGCGACGATCCCGAGTGCGAGTGCCACCACCATCACCACGACCATGACGAGGATGAGGAGCACGAGTGCTGCCATCACCACCATGACCACGACGAGGATGAGGAGCACGAGTGCTGCCACCACCATCATCACGACCATGATGCGGACGAGTGCGACGATCCCGAGTGCGAGTGCCATCATCACCACGACCATGACCATGAGCATCATCACCATCACCACCACGCCGATGAAATCTTCACCAGCTGGGGCATGGAGACGCCGCGCAAGTTCACGGAGGACGAGCTGCGCGCCGTTCTGAACGAACTGCAGGATGAGGCCCGCTTCGGCATGATCCTGCGCGCCAAGGGCCTGGTTGACTCCGGCGCGGGCGAGTGGATCTACTTCGACTATGTGCCGGGCGAGGTGGATATCCGCCGCGGCGGTGCCGCCGTCATCGGCCGTTTCTGCGTGATCGGATCCAAAATCAACGAACAGGCACTGAAGGAGCTGTTTCAGGTTTGAGCAAGCAAAAAGAAGTTCCCGTCTATCTGTTTACCGGATTTCTTGAATCCGGCAAAACAAAATTTATCCAGGAGACTCTGGAGGATAAGCGCTTCTGCAACGGCGAACGCACCCTGCTGCTGATTTGCGAGGAGGGCGAGGAGGAGTACGCGCCCGAGGAGTTTGCCGATAAGCGTGTCTATTTGCACGTGGTGGAGACGGAGAGCGAGCTGACCGGGGAGAACCTGACGAAATGGCTCGACGATGTCAACGCCGAGCGCGTGGTGATCGAGTATAACGGCATGTGGATGCTCGACGCCCTTTATAACGCCATGCCGGAAAACTGGCTCGTGTATCAGGAGTTCATGTTTGCCGACGCGCGCAGCTTTGTCAGCTACAACAACAATATGCGTCAGCTCGTGTACGACAAGCTGAAGAGCTGCGAGCTGGTCGTTTTCAACCGCTGCTCCGCCGCTATTGACAAGATGGAGCTGCACAAGATCGTGCGCGGCGCCTCCCGCCGGGCGGACATCGCCTATGAGTACGCGGGCGGCCAGGTGGAGTATGACGACATTCAGGATCCGCTGCCCTTTGACCTCAACGCGCCGATCGTGGAGATCGCCGACGAGGATTACGCGCTCTGGTACCGTGATCTGTCCGATGACCCGAAGAAGTACGAGGACAAGACCGTGCGCTTCAAGTGCAAGGCCGTGGTGCGCAAGCGCCTGCCGGCGGAGAGCTTTGTCGTCGGCCGTCATCTGATGACCTGCTGCGTCAACGACATTCAGTTCGCCGGCCTTGTCTGCCAGTGGAAGAATGCCGACAGCGTCCAGGACGAGACCTGGATGGTGCTGACCGCGAAGCTGAACTTCAAGTTCAACCGCGCCTACGGAAAGAAGGGCCCTGTGCTGACCTTCATCGAGGCGACGCCCTGCGCCGCGCCCGCGCAGGAAGTGGCGACCTTCTATTGATCCGCAGCTGCTGAAACGGGAGAGACATATGCGATACAAATGCCTGGTCTTTGACCACGACGACACCGTTGTCAACAGCACCGCGACCATTCACCACCCCTGCTTTGTCGAGTATCTGGCGCTGCGCCGCCCAGGTCTCAGCTGTGACCTGGAAAAGTACTTTATCAAGAATTTCGACCCGGGCTTCATCGCCATGTGCAAGGAAGACTACGGCCTGAGCGACGCCGATCTCGACGACGAACTCCAATTTTGGAAGGCCTATGTCCTCGACCATGTGCCGACCGCTTATCCGGGCATCCGCGAGATCATGCAGCGGCAGAAGGCCGAGGGCGGCCTCGTGTGCGTCGCGTCACATTCGCTCGATTTCAACATCCGGCGGGACTACCGGGAAAACGGTCTGCCGGAACCGGACGCGGTCTTCGGATGGGAGCTGCCGGTCGAGCAGCGCAAGCCCATGCCGTATCCGCTTCAGGAGATCATGCGGCGCTTTGATCTTCAGCCGTCGGATCTTCTGATGATCGACGATCTCAAGCCCGGTTATGACATGGCGCGTGCCTGCGGCATAGACTTCGCTGCTGTCGGCTGGGCCAACGATATCCCGGAGATCGAGCGCTTCATGCGCGGCAACTGCCGCTATTATTTCAAGAGAGTAGAGGAACTGGACGCTTTTTTGAAGGAGGAAACAGCATGACTCCCGTATTGTACATCGTCATTCCCTGCTATAACGAGCAGGAGGTTCTGCCGATCACCGCGCCGCAGTTTCTGGCGAAGATCCACCAACTCACCGCGGCGGGAAAGATTTCGGAATCGAGCCGCATTCTTTTTGTCAACGACGGCAGCCGCGACCGCACCTGGGAGATTATCCGGGAGCTGGCCGCCTCCGACGAGCACTACATCGGCATCAGCCAGAGCCGCAACCGCGGTCATCAGAACGCGGTGCTTGCCGGTTTGATGGAGGCGAAGGATCACTGCGACATCACGATTTCCATCGACTGCGACGGCCAGGACGACATCAACGCCATGGACGCGATGGTGGAAGAGTATCTCTCCGGCAGCGAGGTTGTCTACGGTGTGCGCGAGAGCCGCGAAACCGACACCTTTTTCAAGCGCACCACCGCCCAGGGCTTTTACAAGTTCCTGTCGATGATGGGCGCTGAGGTCGTTTACAACCACGCCGACTACCGTCTCATCAGCTCGCGCGTTCTGCAGGAGTTTGCCAAGTTCGGGGAGGTCAACCTCTTCCTGCGCGGCCTGGTGCCGCTGGTTGGCTTCAAGAGCAGCAGCGTCTACTACAAGCGCGCCGAACGCCTCGCCGGCGAGAGCCACTACCCGCTGCGCAAGATGATCGCTCTGGCAGTGGATGGCATCACCAGCCTCTCGGTCAAGCCTCTTCATTTGATTACGGGCTTTGGCGTCTTTGTCGCGATCCTGAGCTTCATCGGCGTCCTCTGGGCGCTGATCGCGGCGCTCTGCGGCAACACGGTGGCCGGCTGGGCCAGCACCACCTGCATCGTCTGTTTTGTCTCCGGCGTACAGCTCATCTGTCTCGGCATTCTGGGCGAGTACATTGGTAAGATCTACTTGGAGGTCAAGCACCGCCCGCGCTATATCATCAGCGAGCGCACCTGGGAAGAAGAAAAATAAGAACAGCACGCCGGAATCAGGAAAAAGTCTTGATTCCGGCGTTACTTTGTGATACATTACTTTTGTTCATGCGTTGAACGGGAAAATAGCGTGAAATCGCCATCAGAGAGCGGGGGTCATCGGCTGCAAGCCCCGGCAGGCAGAGCGCGCTTGGTTCGCCCGGGAGCACCGGCCAATCACCGGCGGCTGAAAACCGTTATCTTTTCCGACAAGAGCGGCCTCTGTGAGGCCGAATTTGGGTGGTACCGCGGAAGTATGGCTTTCGTCCCATGGGTTTGGGATGAAAGTCTTTTTTATTGTTTATTCTTATTGATAGGGAGTAAGAGGAATGAAAGAATTGATGCAGAAGCTGAGAGAGGCCTCCCTGCAGGCCGTTTCTCAGGCTCCGAACATGGAGATGCTGGAGGAAATGCGCGTCCGCTATCTGGGCAAAAAGGGCGAGCTGACCGGCATCCTCCGCCAGATGGGCAAGCTCTCCGCCGAGGAGCGCCCGGCCATGGGTCAGCTGGCCAACCAGCTGCGCGCCGACATCGAGGCCGCCATCGACGCGCGCCGCGAGACGCTCAGCCAGGCGCTGCTGGAGATGAAGCTGCAGCAGGAGGCGCTGGACGTGACCCTGCCCGGCGAGGCTGACCGTCTGGGCCACAAGCACCCGATGTACAATGTCCTTGACCAGATCAAGGAGATCTTCGTCGGCATGGGCTTCGAGATCCTTGATGGTCCCGAGGTCGAGCGTGCGGAGTATAACTTCGACAAACTGAACATTGACGAGGGCCATCCCTCCCGCGACTGGACGGATACCTTCTACTTCACCGAGGACGGCAAGATCCTCCTTCGCACGCAGACCTCTCCCATGCAGATCCACGCCATGGAGACGCGCGAGCTGCCGATCCGCGTGCTGGCTCCGGGCCGTGTCTACCGCAAGGATGAGGTGGACGCCACCCACAGCCCGATGTTCCATCAGATCGAGGGTCTGGTTGTGGACAAGGGTGTCACAATGGCCGACCTCAAGGCCACGCTGAATCTCGTCGTGGAGCAGATCTACGGCAAGGGCACCGTCACCCGCTTCCGCCCGCACCATTTCCCGTTCACCGAGCCGAGCTGCGAGCTGGATATCCAGTGCCACAAGTGCGGCGGCAAGGGCTGCCCCACCTGCAAGGGCGAGGGCTGGATCGAGGTGCTGGGCGCCGGCATGGTGCACCCGAAGGTGCTCGCCGGCTGCGGCATCGACCCGGACGTCTATTCCGGCTGGGCCTTCGGCATGGGCCTCGAGCGACTCGCGATGGGCGAGTACAAGATCACCGACCTGCGGCTGATCTTCGAAAACGACGAGCGCTTCCTGCAGCAATTCTGAGAAAGGAGACGGTTAACTATGAAACTTTCGAGAAAATGGCTGAATGAATTTGTCGATCTGCCGCTGAGCGAGTGTGACGACCGGGCCTTTGACGAGGCGATGACCGTCTCCGGCTCCAAGGTGGAGGTCACCGAGGACCAGAGCGCACGCATGAAAAACGTGAAGGTCGGGCGCATCCTCTCGCTGGAAAAGCACCCGAACTCCGACCATATGCTGGTGGCCCAGCTCGATGTCGGCGAAGCCGAGCCCGTGCAGATTTGCACCGGCGCCTGGAACGTTCATGTGGGCGATCTGGTGCCCGCGGCGCTGCATAACGCGCTGCTGCCGAACGGCACGAAGATCACGAAGGGCAAGCTGCGCGGCGTGCCCTCCAACGGCATGCTCTGCTCGCTCAAGGAGCTGGATGTCACCGAGCACGATTTCCCCTATGCCGTTATCGAGGCGGCCGCCATCCTGGGCGACTATCACCCCATTGACCCGGAAAAGCCCTCCATTCCCGCCGATATCCGGCCGGGCGACCGCATCTTCGGCAGGGTGATCGCCGCGCGTGTCGCTGCGGTGGAAAACGCCGGCGTGAACCTCTGGAAGCTGCGTCTCGAGCCCGAAGCCGAGACGGTCACGAACTGCCAGAACATCCACGAGGGCGACATGATCGCCTATGACACGGCGAAGGACCATGTCTGCACGCTCGTCGATCTGCGCGCCGAGCAGCGCGAATTCCCACACTGCATCCGCGACGGCATCCTGATCCTGCACGAGGACGTAAAGCCCGGCGACGACGTGGCCGCCCTGCTCGGTCTCGACGACCACATCGTTGAGTTCGAGATCACGCCCAACCGCCCGGACTGTCTGTGCGTGATCGGGCTGGCGCGTGAGGCCGCGGCGACCTTTAATAAGGAACTGAAGCTGCACACGCCCGTTGTCCAGGCCAAGGCCGGCGGCAATATCAACGATCTGACGAAGATCATCATCGAGGACGCCGATCTCTGCCCGCGCTACACGGCGCGCATGGTGAAAAACGTGAAGATCGCGCCGTCTCCCGCCTGGATGCGTGAGCGCATCCGCAGCGCCGGCATGCGCCCGATCAACAACATCGTCGACATTACGAACTACGTCATGCTCGAGTATGGCCAGCCGATGCACGCCTTTGATTTCAGCTGCGTGGAGGGCAAGGAAGTCCACATCCGCCGCGCGAAGGAAGGGGAGAGCATCCAAACCCTGGACGGCACCGAGCGCGCTCTCAGCACCAACATGCTCTGCATCTGCGACGTGGAAAAGCCCATTTGCGTGGCCGGCGTCATGGGCGGCGCCAACAGCGAGATCGTGGGCGACACCGCGATGGTGCTCTTTGAGAGCGCCAACTTCAACGGTCCCTCCGTCCGCCGCACCGCCACCGCGCTCGGCATGCGCACCGACGCCTCCTCCCGCTACGAGAAGGGCCTCGACCCGCAGAATACGATGAAGGCTGTGCAGCGCGCCTGCGAGCTCATCGAACTGCTCGGCGCGGGCGAGGTCGTCGAGGGCGTCATCGACGTCGTGCCGAATCCGCTGCCCGAGACGACGGTCAAGCTCGAGCCGGAGAAGATCAACGCCCTGCTCGGCACCGATATTGACGAACAGACCATGCGTGGGATCCTCCTGAAGCTGGGCTTTACCCTCGAGGGCGACCTCATTCGCGTGCCCTCCTGGCGCGGCGACGTGTCGCACTACTCCGATATCGCGGAGGAAGTGGCGCGCTTCTATGGCTACAACGAGATCCCCGTGGCTTTCAGCGGCGGCATCAGCACCGCCGGCGGCTTCAGCCCCGTGCAGCAGTACGAGCGCGAGCTTGGTCAGACCTGCCGCAGCCTGGGGCTGGACGAGATCATCACCTATTCCTTCATCAGCCCGAGCTATTACGACAAGGTCGGCTGGCCGAAGGACGATCCGCGCCGCGACAGCCTCCGCATCCTCAACCCCCTGGGCGAGGACACCTCCATCATGCGCACCAGCATCCTGCCCTCGATGCTCGAGATCCTCACCCGGAACTTCAACTACCGCAACAAGGAAGCTCGCCTCTATGAGATCGGCCGCATTTACCTCAAGCGCGCCGACGGCACCGCGGATGAGCCGAAGATCCTCTCTCTCGGCGCCTACGGCCCGAAGATGAACTTCTTTGTGCTCAAGGGCTGGGTCGAACAGATCATCGCCGGCCTCGGCGGCGGAGAAGCACGCTTTGTCGCGGAGAAGGAGAATCCCTCCTACCATCCCGGCCGCTGCGCCGGCGTCTGGATGGGCGATCGCTGCCTTGGTGTTCTGGGGCAGATCCATCCCGCCGTGGCCGCCAACTACGGTGTTGACGCCGAGCTTTACTGCGCGGAACTCAGCTTTGACGCGCTCTTTGAGAGCAAAGGCGGCACACCGGTCTTCAAGCCGCTGCCGCGCTTCCCGGCCGTTACGCGCGATATCGCCGTCGTCTGCGACAGCGTGATCCCTGTGGGTGAGCTGAAGGACTGCATCCTCCGCAGCGGCGGCAAATACCTCGTCGGCTGCACTCTGTTTGATGTCTATGCCGGACACCATATTGCGGAGGGCAAGAAGTCCGTGGCCTTCTCCCTGAGCATGCGCGCCGAGGATCAAACCCTGACTGACGACCACGCCGAGGAGACGGTCAAGCGCGTTCTGGACGCTCTGGCAGAGCGTTTCGGCGCTGTGATTCGGTAAAAATTTGAAAAAATTTAGAATTCTTTATGCCTTTCGCCCAAATTCTACTTTACATAACATTTTTTTCTGTTATAATATGTAACAGAAATGAAATTTTTGGGGAGGGGAGCATTCATGGAGGATGCCACCAGAAAATTTACCGCGCTTGACAGTAAGGCTGAAATGAAAGAGATTCTGTCGTCCGTGTATAACTCCCTGATGGTGAAGGGCTACAACCCCATCAACCAGATCGTGGGTTATATTCTGTCGGAGGATCCGACCTATATCACGAACTACAACAGCGCGCGCACGCTGATCACCCGGATTGACCGGGACGAGCTGCTGCAGGAGCTGCTGCGGACTTACCTGGAAAAAAAATAAGCGCGACAAAAAATAGCGTCATGGAAAACTTGGTTTTCCATGACGCTTTTTTATTATATGGATCAGTACTCAAGATCGCCGAAATACTCTTCAATCTCGTCTTTGCTCAGATTTGAGTGGGAGAGGAAGGATTTAATCATGGTAGCGGCACGGCCGTTCTTGCGCGTAACGTAATCGCGCAGATAATCGACCATCTGGAAGCCGTGCTCCCAGAATTCCACGGTGTCGCCGTCGCCGCCCTTGGCCCAACGCTCTCGGTCGCGCTGGATCTCTGGACGGAGCTGATCGGCAAGCTCGTCAATCAGCTGGAGCACGGCCTCATCGGACATCGGGCCGTGCAGCGCGGCAGAAAGCTGCTCAGCCATACGAAGCTGGTACTGCTTGTTGTCCATCAGGTGGCGCGCCAGGTCGTTGAAGGCATAGGCGTAGCGGTAGCCGTCCACCACGGAGCCGTTGAGCGGCACGTCGAACACGTCATACTCGAACATGCCGAGGTCCAGGTCAACGAGCGCATAGCGCATCATGTCGTCCTCGGTGGAGTAATAGAAGCGCATATTCGGCGGGTTACAGTCGTGGTTGCTGCACCAGGCCTGCAGGATCGTCCAGCCGATGACGCTGTCAACGTTGATGTGCTCGGCCACCTGCTGATAGTTCTCGTCGTTGGCCAGGTTGTGGTTGAGCGCGAAGCGGCAGATATCGCCCATGGGTCCGGTCTTGTCCCAAATTTCCTTCCACTGGGTTACCGTATCCGGATCGTAGCCGTAGTGATAGGCGTAGTGTTCATCGGAGTGTGCCTCGCGGATGTTATAGACGCCCCAGTATTCGCCGTTGATATAGAGCACGGCGTATTTATAGTCCTGCGCGGGCAGCTCGGGGAAGGAGCGGATGGCAAGCTGATGCACAATGTTGTCACGCATCAGCGTGGAGTAGGTGCTCTCCTGCGCAGCCCGGAGGAGGATGGATGAGAAATCGGTGACGCCGTTTCCAAACAGGTCATAGTGCAGCTCGCCGTCAAGCCGTGAGAGGAATTTCAACTTGAAGGACTTTTTGGCCTGTGCGAGCTTGGAGGTCGCGCCGTGCAGCTTGATGCCGCAGGCGATGGAAAAGCTCTGCCCGTCCTCAAAGAATTTGACCGCGCCGATTCGTTCGATGTCTTTGGTCGGATTGCGGTACAGTCCGGCCGGACCGGTGAGATCCGACGGCTCACCGACGAGACTCACGACGGGCAGCGTGTGGCCTTCGTTGATGATAAAGCTCAACTCCTGGATCTCGCTCGTAAGCTTATCTGGCTCTACATTGACAGCACGGATGACGGTGGTTTTGGTCAGCGTGAGGGGAGACGTGTACTTTTCAGAGCCTGTTGTTGGCACCGAACCGTCAAGCGTATAATAGATGTTGCCGGGTGCCGACAGCTCGACGCTGACGCTGTCGACGCCGTCGAACACGCCGTCACGGCCGAGCAACATGGGCTTATCCGCCGTCAGACGGCAGCCGCCGTAGTTGGATTCACCCGGCGTGGGGCGGCTGAACAGGAAGAAGCCGTCCGCACCGTCCATGCGCCCGTAGGAGCCCTGGTAGGGGATGTCGTGCAGGGAAACATAGTCCGCGAGCGTGCCGTCGGCGCGGCTGAGATAGAGCTGATCGCGCTCGGCGCTCAGACCGAAGGGGGCAAAAAAGCCGCCGTTTTGCGTTTCATCGCCGGTGCAGTAGACAACGGCAATCTCGCCGGGGGCGAGGCTGCGCTCCGGCAGCCGGAAGCGAGCGCGGTCGCTGCCCTTATCGGAGAGGTAATAGTCGTTCAGATCAACATCGCCGGAGGACACGTTTTTCAGCTCAACCCAGTCGTAATAGTGGCCGTTCTGCGGCAGAACCCACTGGTTATAGACCATGACCTCGTGAATCTGCAGGGGGCTGGAGCAGCTGTTTGCGGCCTGCCGCTCAACATAAGCGTCCATCGTGTTGGCATAGCCCGGAGTCGGATAGCTCGTGACGACGGGAGATCCCTCGTCGTTGCGGTACACGCTGCAGTCGGCGCTGCAGGCGGGCACCTGGAACTCCTCGATCAGCGCGCCGTCGGCGTTTTCGAGCAGAAGATCGACGCCATCCTTGGAAAGGGTAAAGCTCGCGTGCATGTCGTCGCTGGCGCTGCCGTCGCAGAAGATGACCAGATAGCCTCCGGCTTCGAGCTGCCGGTCGGGCAGCGGCCAGCGCTCATCGCCCTTACAGAGTGTCAGCCCGCCGAGGGAGAGACTGTCGGCGCCGTAGTTGTAGAGCTCGACCCAGTCGGGGAACAGACCGGCGGCGTCGGCGAGCGTCGCCTTATTGGAGAGCATCACCTCGTTGATGCTCAACGGCAGATACACCGTCGGCCGCGCGGTAACGGCGGGGAAGTCCTCCTGCGCTGTTTCGGTGGCCGCCGGTTTTTCCGTGGGCTTCCACCAGGTGGAGGCCGGCTGCTCGGCGGTAGTCTCCGGCGGGACCGCGGACGGTGCGGGCGCCGCGCAGGCGGCCAGGGAAAACAGCATCGCGCCCATCAGCAAAAGGGCGAGTGCCTGTTGAAGCATTCTATTCATCAAAGCGTCTCCGTTCGGGTAAAATCATACAAAAACCATCATATCATACTTTATCCCGTTTCGCTATCCTAAAATGACGGAAAAATGATAAAAAAATAGAATTGAAGCTTGGACCGGCAGGGTGTACAATAAAGAAAAAGGGAAAACTGTCAGAAGGAGGAGAAAGCTGTGAAAATCACGTTTCTGGGCGCGGCGCATGAGGTCACCGGCAGCTGCACGCTGCTGGAGGTCGGCGACAAAAAGGGCCTGGTGGACTACGGCATGGAGCAGGGCAAGGATCTCTATGAAAACGAGCCGCTGCCGCTGCCGCCGTCCAGGCTCGATTTTGTACTGCTGACGCATGCGCATATCGACCACGCGGGTCTGCTGCCGCTGCTGTATAAGCAGGGCTTCCGCGGTGCGGTCTACGCCACGTCAGCCACCGTCTCGCTCTGTGATATCATGCTGCGCGACAGCGCCAATATCCAGATTTCCGAGGCAGAGTGGCAAAACCGCAAAAATCAGCGCAAGGGCGGTGCGGAGATCGAGCCGCTGTACGATCTTGACGACGTTGCCGGACTGATGGGACTGATGCGCCCTTGTGATTACGGAACGATGATCCAGGTCAATGAGAGCGTCAGCATCCGCATGACGGACGTTGGACATCTGCTGGGCTCCGCGGCGATCGAAGTCTGGCTGACGGAAGCGGGGGAAACGAGAAAAATTACCTTCTCCGGCGACGTGGGCAACTGCAATCAGCCGATCCTCTGCGATCCGAGCCCGGTGAAGGATTCGGACTATCTGGTCATCGAATCTACCTACGGCGATCGGCTCCACAGCGCGGAGCGTCCGGATTACGTGGCGGAGCTCGCAAAAAAAATCCAGCAGACCTTGGATCGCGGCGGCAATGTGGTGATTCCTGCGTTCTCTGTCGGCCGCACGCAGGAGATTTTGTATTTTATCCGCGAAATCAAGGAACGCGGTCTCGTCACCGGGCACGGCGAATTTCCGGTCTATGTGGACAGCCCGCTGGCTATCGAGGCGACCAGCGTCTTTCTCCAGTGCGACACGGAGTATCTGGACGAGGAGATGCGCCGCCTGATCCGTGGTGGCATCAACCCGATCGTTTTCCCCGGGCTGAAGCTCGCGGTTTCCCAGGAGGAATCCAAGGCCATCAACGACGACAAAACGCCCAAGGTGATCCTCTCTGCCAGCGGCATGTGCGACGCGGGCCGTGTGCGTCACCATTTGAAGCATAACCTCTGGCGGCCCGAATGCTCCGTGCTGTTCGTCGGCTTTCAGTCGCCGGGAACGCTGGGCCGCATTCTGGTGGACGGCACCAAGGAGGTCAAGCTCTTCAACGAGGAGATCGAGGTGCGCGCGGAGATTACCAGTCTGCCCGGCGTGAGCGGTCACGCGGACAAAAACGGCCTGATCGCCTGGCTCAAGGGTTTTGAGCGCGCGCCGCGCCTGACCTTTGTCAACCACGGCGATCCGGAGTCCGCCGACAGCTTTACTGCCTGTTTGAATCAGGAACTTGCTTATCCTGCTTTCGCTCCGTACAGCGGCACGAGTTTCGATCTCCTGGGCGGCGAATTTGTCCGCATCACGCAGGGCAAGCCGATCAAGAAGCAGGCAAAGGAGCGCGAGGTCAGCCCGGCGTTTACGCGCCTGATGCAGGCGGTGGAGCGTCTGCTTCGCGCGGCAAAGGCCTGTGAAGGCAGAGCCAATAAGGAGCTTGCACATTATTCCGATCAGATCAACCGTCTGGCGGAAAAGATGGAAAAGTGAGGATTTCTTAAACCTTCGAGTTCTGCTTGACGATTTCGACTGAATGTGTTAACATAATTCTGCTATTCTGGTAGGATGTTTGCGCCGAAGAGGAGGAAAAGCTGTGGATCATTCGGACGAAATCAGCAAAGCGCAGCCGCTCGGCGACGCGATTGCCGACCTTGACCGCAAAGAGCTCTGTGATCTTCTGGTCCGCCTTTGCGATCTTGTGCAGCAGGAAGTGGGCACCGGCGCTTATCGCGGTGGCCTGTATCCCGATAATATCACCCGAGAGCCGGATGGCTCCGTCACGCTCGGCCCGGCCTCCGAAGGCGATTGGAAGGGGCAGGAGCGGGATTTCCTTGCGCCGGAAATGTTCTGGCACGGACAGAAGAGTCCGGCAGCCGATGTATATTCACTCGGCCTGCTCCTGTACTACGCGGTCAACAGCGCGCGCCTGCCGTTTTATAAGAGCGGCGACGACGGCGCGAGGCAGCGCCGCATGAACGGCGAGCCGATCTCAGCGCCCAAAGCGGCCGGACGGCGCCTGTCGGAAATTATCGTCAAGGCGACCGCATTTCAGGTCGGCGAGCGCTATCAGAGCGTCGAAGAGCTCAAGGCCGCGCTGATTAGCTGTGTGAGCAATATTTATCTGACCGGCCCGGTCAGCGCGGAAAATCTCTATAACAAAAAAGAAGAAGATCTCAGCAGCGTACAACGCATGATGCTGGATATTCTCCGCAAAGAGGAGGACCCCGAAATCGTGAAGAATGATATGGAAGAGGAAGAAGTACCGCAGGAGCCGATCGTCGGCCCACTGATGCCGGAGAACAAGGAACCGGAGCCCACACCGGAACCGAAGCCGGAAGCTCCCGCAGCGGAAAGCTCCACCCCGGAGCCGACGGATGAGGAAGAAAAGCCCATCGTAATCCTCACGGAGGAGAAAAACCCGGAGCTGGAGCCGGTGGTGCTCAACCGCTTTACGCCGCCGCAGTATCAAAACAGCACGGAGCGCGAGCGCAAGATTGCGAGCAAGGTTCGCCGTCGCAGGCGCCGCCCGCTGGTCATCATTCTGATCGTCTGCGCGCTGCTGCTTGCCGCTGCTGCGATCTACGATCATATCCAGCTGCGTCAGCTGCAGGAGCAGCTCAATCAGCCGCAGACGACCCCGGAGATCACCGAGCCCGAAGCGCCGCCGGTCGAACCGACTCCCGCGGTGGAAGAGACGCCGCAGCCCGTGGTGGAGGAAACGCCCGCGCCGTCCGAGGCTCCGAAGGAATCCCGCTATGAGCTCATCGTCAGCGACGTGAGCTGGATTACCGCCCGCGACAGCGCCATCAATGCCGGCGGCCATCTGGTCGTCATCAACGACGAGGCCGAGTACCGGCGCGTGCTGGAACTGGCTCAGGAATACAGCGTCAGCTATATCTGGATCGGTTGCCGCCGCGTGGAAGGCGCGATGACCTGGGTGGAGAACGCCAATGTGGATTACTGGCCCTGGCAGCCCGGCGAGCCCTCCTATGTGGACGGCGATGTGCCCGAGGATTACCTGATGCTCAGCTACGTCAACGGCAACTGGGGTTACAACGACAACCGCAACGATCCCGCCGGCGACTATCCAGCCTTTTATAGCGGCCGCGTCGCTTATATCATTGAGTTTGATAATTGATTTGAAATGAAAAACATCCCATCGGATTTGTGAACCGAACCAGTAAAAACGGACAATAGACAAAAGCCCCCTGATGTAGGAAAATGAAAGTACTACATCAGGGGGTATCATTATGGCAAGAAAGTATC
>CADCHN010000018.1 GCA_902801295.1 Oscillospiraceae bacterium
CTGCCCCGTGTCCGCGACTTCCGCGGCATCAGCGCCGACGCCTTCGACGGCCGCGGCAACTACAGCCTGGGCCTGAAGGAACAGATCATCTTCCCCGAAATCGAGTACGACAAGGTGGAAAAGCTGCGCGGCATGAACATTGCCATCACCACCACCGCACAGACCGACGAAGAGGCTCGCGAGCTGCTCCGGCTCATGGGCGCTCCCTTCGTGAGCTAAGGAGGACTGACAAATGGCTAAGAAATCTATGATCCTGAAGCAGCAGGCTCCCGCGAAGTTCTCCACCCGCAAGTACAACCGCTGCAAGCTCTGCGGCCGTCCCCACGCCTATCTGCGCAACTACGGCATCTGCCGTATTTGCTTCCGTGAACTGGCTTACAAGGGCCAGATCCCCGGCGTCCGCAAGGCCAGCTTCTAAAATTCCGTCATACTCCGTTGGCGTCGGCTCGCAGTGCCTATGCACAGCGTCGCCTTGCCGCCTCGTCTGACGAAATTTTAGCGCGCTGGCGGGAACACCCCGCAAAATCAGTGCGCTGTAACGGAGAGAGAGGGGAGATAAATCCCCCCCCCATTTCTGGAAATTGGCGCATAGAGCTTCAAGAAAAAAGAGTCAGGCCGGCGCTGCGCCGTAAAAGGAACGGCGCCGGCTGATTTTCTTTTTAAAATCGAAAAAAATACTTGCAATTCCTTGCAATTTCTGCTAACATTGTATTTTGCGAGGCATGCGCGCAAAGCGATCCGAAAGGATCGCTAAACGTGCGTTTCAAAGGTTTATGGCAGCGGCCGATCCCCGCTGTTGTAAATAAAAAAAGAAGAAATCGGAAAGCCAAATCGCCGTCTGGATGCGGCGCTGCGGCCGGAGGGCTTCTTCTGCCGCCGCGAAAGGCCATGGCCAATCATGTATTGGCATGGAACCTCGCAGCCGAACCGAGGGCCAAGCCCCGGTAACTCTAAAATAGGAGGATAAAATCACCATGCAGATCACCGACCCCATTGCCGATATGCTGACCCGCATCCGCAACGCCGGAAGCGCGAAGCATGAGACCGTTGATGTCCCCGCGTCCAAGATGAAGAAGGCCATCGCTGAGATCCTGCTCAACGAAGGCTACATCAAGAGCTACCAGCTCGTCGACGACGGTACCCAGGGCATCATCCGCATCACCCTCAAGTACCTCCCCGGCAAGGAAAAGGCCATCCAGGGCCTTCGCCGTGTCAGCAAGCCCGGCCTGCGCGTGTACGCCGGCGCTGACGAACTGCCCCGCGTTCTGCGCGGTCTGGGCATCGCCATCATCTCCACCTCCAAGGGCATCATGACCGACAAGCAGGCTCGCAAAGAGCATGTCGGCGGCGAAGTCCTTGCGTTTGTCTGGTAAGGAGGGCTGAAGAATGTCTAGAATCGGTAGAGCACCTATCACCATCCCCGCAGGCGTTGAAGTCAAGGTTGACGAGCACAACCACATCACCGTCAAGGGCCCCAAGGGCACCCTCGAGCGTGACCTCGTCCCCTCCATGAAGCTCAACGTCGAAGCAGGCGTCATCCACGTGACCCGTCCTGACGACACCAAAGAGAACCGCTCCCTGCACGGCCTGACCAGAACCCTGGTCGACAATATGGTCGTCGGCGTGACCAAAGGTTTCGAGAAGAAGCTGGAGATCAACGGCGTTGGCTATCGTGCCAGCAAGGAAGGCAAGAATCTGGTCATGAACCTGGGTTATTCTCACCAGATCATCGTCCCCGAGACCGAGGACATCCAGATCGACGTTCCCGATGCCAACCACATCGTCATCAAGGGTATCGACAAGCAGAAGGTCGGCCAGTTTGCCGCAGAAGTTCGTGGGAAGAGACCTCCCGAGCCTTATAAGGGCAAGGGCATCAAGTATGACTACGAAGTTGTCCGCCGCAAAGAAGGCAAGACTGGTGCCAAGTAAAGTGAGGTGTGCCTGAATGATTAAAAGACCTGATACCAGAGGACAGCGCATCAAGCGCCACAACCGCGTGCGCGGCAAGATCTCCGGCACTGCCGAGAGACCCCGCCTGTGCGTGTTCCGCAGCGAAAACCACATCTATGCTCAGATCATCGACGATGTAGCCGGCAACACCCTCGTTTCCGCCTCCACCGTGGAGAAGAGCTTTGAAGGCAACGGCAGCAACATCGAAGCTGCCAAGAAGATCGGCGCCGTTATCGCAGAGCGCGCTCTGCAGAAGGGCATCGAAGACGTCGTCTTCGACCGCGGCGGCTATATCTATCACGGCCGTGTCAAGGCTCTGGCCGAAGGCGCCCGTGAGGGCGGCCTGAAGTTCTGAGGAAGGGAGAGTACGAATCATGGCTTACAATAACGACAGAAACGACAGAAGAGATCGCCGCAACAAGGACGAGGCTCCCTCTGAGTTCATCGAAAAGCTGGTCTCCCTCAACCGCGTCAGCAAGACCGTCAAGGGCGGCCGTGTGGCGAAGTTCTCCGCGCTGTGCGTGGTCGGCGACGGCAAGGGCCGCGTCGGCTTCGGCATGGGCAAGGCCAACGAAGTCTCCGAGGCGATCCGCAAGGGCCTCGAGGATGCCAAGAAGAACATTGTCACCATCACCCTGCAGGGTACCACCATTCCCCACGAGGTTCTCGGCACGTTCGGCGCCGGCCGCGTGCTGCTCAAGCCCGCCCCCGAAGGCACCGGCGTGATCGCCGGCGGCGCTGTCCGTGCGGTCGTTGAGTGTGCCGGCATCAAGAACATCCGTACCAAGTGCCTGCGTACCAACAACCCGGCCAACGTGGTCGCCGCCACGATGGAAGGCCTCAAGTCTCTGCGCGACGCCTCTCAGGTCGCCGCCGTCAGAGGCAAGACTCCTGAAGAAGTTCAGGGTTAAGGAGGGCGAATCATGGCAAATCTGAAAATCAAGCTCGTCAAGAGCCTCAACGGCAGACTGGACAGCCACATTGCTACCGCCCAGTCCCTCGGCCTGCACAAGATCGGCAACGAGACCGTA
Source organism: Oscillospiraceae bacterium (assembly GCA_902801295.1). Taxonomy (GTDB): domain Bacteria; phylum Bacillota; class Clostridia; order Oscillospirales; family Oscillospiraceae; genus Limivicinus. The sequence continues at coordinate 2,982 of CADCHN010000018.1, forward strand.
CAGCCCGACAACCCCGCTACCCGCGGCAAGATCGCCAAGATCGGCTATCTGCTCAAGGTCGAAGAAGAATAAGGAGGGCTATAGAGAATGACTATCAACGAACTTTCTCCCGTCGCCGGCTCCACCCACGTCAATAAGCGCAAGGGCAGAGGCCATGCCACCGGTAACGGCAAGACTGCCGGCCGCGGCCACAAGGGTCAGAAGGCCCGCAGCGGCGGCGGTGTCCGCATCGGCTTCGAGGGCGGCCAGATGCCTCTGGCTCGCCGCATCCCCAAGCGGGGCTTCAACAACATCTTTGCCAAGCCCCTGGAGTTCATCAACGTCTCCGACCTCGAGCAGTTCGAGGACGGCGCTGTTGTCGACGCGCAGGCTCTGCTCTGCGCCGGCATCCTTTCCAAGTGCAGATATGGTGTAAAGATTCTCGGTAACGGCGAAGTTACCAAGAAGCTGACTGTCAAGGCTGCTGCTTTCTCCGAAACCGCGAAACAGAAGATAGAGGCGGCCGGCGGAAAGGCAGAGGTGGTCTAAGTGCTTCAGACTCTGCGTAACGCTTGGAAGGTTGAAGAGCTTCGCCGCAAGATCCTCTTCACTCTCTTCATCGTGCTCCTGTACCGCATCGGCAACGCTGTCCCCGTGCCTTACGTGGACGTCGCCAACCTGACGGCCTACATGACCTCGATGCAGAACACCTTCTTCGGCCTGATGGACGTCATGAGCGGCGGCGCGTTCTCCAACGCCACCATCTTCGCTCTGTCCATCCAGCCTTACATCAACGCCTCCATCATCATCCAGCTGCTGTGCATTGCCATTCCGGCTCTCGAGCGGCTGAGCAAGGATGAGGGCGAGGAAGGCCGCAAGAAGATCGCCTCCATTACCCGTTATGCCACCGTTGCCATCGGCCTGCTGCAGGGCTTCGGCTACTACATGCTGATGAAGAACAACGGCAGCTTCAACATCATCCGCGCCGACGCCATCAACAGTGTCTGGGCTGCGATCGTCATCATCCTGACCTTCACTTCCGGCTCCGCGCTGGTGATGTGGCTGGGTGAGCAGATCACCGAGCACGGCATCGGCAACGGCATTTCCATCATTCTGTTTGCCAGCATCATCTCCCGCTTCCCCAACGCGATCGCACAGACCTTCACCTACATCAAGGCCGGCACTCTGCCCTGGTGGGTTGCCGTTCTGATGTACCTCGGCGCGCTGCTGATGATCATCCTGATCGTCTACGTCAACGACGCGGAGCGCCGCATTCCCGTCCAGTATGCCAAGCGCGTGGTCGGCCGCAAGATGTACGGCGGCCAGAGCACGCACCTGCCCATGAAGGTGAACATGTCCGGCGTTATGCCCATCATCTTTGCCTCCACGATCGGCACCCTGCCCGCCACGATCGGCGCTTTCGCCGGCAAGACCGACGGCTGGACTGCCAACTGGAACAACTCCCTGGTCTATGCCTTCGTTTACCTCCTGCTGATCATCTTCTTTGCGTATTTCTACTCCACCATCCAGTTCAACCCCATCGAGGTGGCCAACAACCTGAAGAAGAATGGCGGCTACATTCCCGGCTTCCGTCCCGGCAAGCCCACCAGTGAGTTCATTCAGAAGGTTCTGAACAAGATCACGCTCTTCGGTGCGCTGTATCTGGCGATCATCGCCATCGTTCCCATTCTGATTGCTCACTTCAGCAAGTCCGCGGCTCTCACCGGCCTGTCCATCGGCGGCACGTCCATCATCATCGTGGTCGGCGTTGCGCTCGAGACGGTCCGCGCCCTTGAGGCTCAGCTGCTGATGCGCAACTACAAGGGCTTCCTTTCCTGATGTGAGGATTCCGACATGAAACTGATTCTTCTTGGCGCCCCCGGCGCAGGCAAGGGAACTCAGGCTGAGATTCTGAGCAGAGAATATCAGATTCCCAGCATCTCCACCGGCAACATCCTGCGCGCGGCCATCAAAAACGGCACGCCCGTGGGTCTGCAGGCCAAGGCTTATATTGAGGCCGGCAAGCTCGTTCCCGATGCGGTCATCATCGGCATCATCGAAGAGCGCCTGGCGCAGCCCGACTGCGCCAATGGCTACATCCTGGACGGCGTGCCCCGCACGATCCCCCAGGCCGAGGCCATGGAGGCCAAAGGCATCGACATCGACTGGGCTGTGTCCATCGAAGTCGAGGACCAGGTCATCGTTGACCGCATGTCCGGCCGCCGCACCTGCGCCAACTGCAGCCAGACCTTCCACATCGTCTCCAATCCCCCGAAGCAGGAGGGCATCTGCGACTTCTGCGGCGGCAAGCTCGGCATCCGCAAGGACGACGCGCCGGAGACTGTGCTGAACCGTCTGCAGGTCTACCACAGGGAGACTGAGCCGCTCAAGGCCTTCTACGCGCAGCGCGGTAAGCTGAAAACCGTGGACAATCAGCCCGGCATCGAGGCGACCACGGCGGCGATTCGCGCAGTGTTGGAGAACTGACATGTCAGAGACGATTCACATCAAGTCTGCCAGAGACATCGAGCTGATGCGCCAGGCGTGCAAAATCACCGCCGGCGCGCGCTCGATCGGCCGTCAGGCCGTCAAGGACGGTCTGACGACCCGGCAGATTGACAAGGCGGTGCACGAGTTCATCGTCAAATCCGGCGCCGTCCCCAGCTGCCTCGGTTACGAGGGCTTTCCCGCAGCCACCTGCATTTCGGTCAACGAGGAAGTCATTCATGGCATCCCCGGCCGGCGCGTCGTCCGCAACGGCGACGTCGTCTCCATCGACCTCTGCGCCACTTACAAAGGCTTTGTGGGCGACTGCGCGGGCACCTATGCCTGCGGCGAGGTCAGCGAGGAAGCCAAACGCCTGATCGAGGTCACGCGCCAGGCCTTCTTTGAGGGCCTGCGTTACGCAAAGGCAGGCAACCGCATCTTCGATATCGGCGGCGCGGTACAGGATTATGTCGAGAGCTTCGGCTTCTCCGTCGTGCGTGACTTTGTCGGTCACGGCATCGGCCGCGAGATGCACGAGGCGCCCGAGGTGCCCAATTATCGCCCGTCTCACGGCAGACGCCCCAATCCGCGCCTGGTTCCCGGCATGACGATCTGCATTGAGCCGATGGTCTGCGCCGGCGACTGGCACGTGGACATTCTGAGAGACGGCTGGACGGTGGTGACCGTTGACCGGTCCCTGGCCGCCCATTACGAAAACACCGTACTGATCACCGACGGCGAACCGGAGATCCTGACGATGGCAGAGGATCTGTAAACCGACTTGGAGGAGAATACTTTGGCAAAAGACGATGTAATTGAACTCGAGGGCACGGTTGTCGAATCCCTGCCCAACACCATGTTCCAGGTGGATATCGGCAACGGCCACACCATTCTGGCGCATATTTCCGGGAAACTCCGGATGAACTTTATCAAGATCCTTCCCGGCGACAAGGTCACGGTGCAGATGAGCCCGTACGACGTCACCCGGGGCAGGATCACCTGGAGAAGCAAGTAGGAGGAATAATCAATGAAAGTCAGACCTTCCGTGAAACCCATGTGCGACAAGTGCAAAATCATCAAGCGCAAGGGCAAAGTCATGGTTATCTGCGAGAACCCGAAGCACAAGCAGCGTCAGGGCTAAGCAGATCGCGGGGCCGCCGCCCCGATTTATCACCCCAGCAGACGAGGTTATAAACAAACCTGTCCTTATACAAACACCCGCATGAAACGAGGGGCTCCCTCCGGCGGGAATAAGCCCTCCGCATGAAGCCATGCGGGACAAATAATTCGAAAGGATGATCGAAGAATATGGCACGTATAGCCGGCGTTGACCTGCCCAAGGACAAGAGAATTGAGATCGGTCTCACCTATGTCTACGGCATCGGCAGAACCAGCGCAAACAAAATCCTGGCAATGACCGGGATCAACCCCAACACCCGTGTAAAGGACCTCACCGACGAGGAAGAGGCCAAGCTGCGTGAGTGCATCGACCACAACTACATCGTTGAGGGCGACCTGCGCCGTCAGACTGCGCTTGACATCAAGCGTTTGACCGAGATCGGCTGCTACCGTGGCCTGCGTCATCGCCGCGGCCTGCCCGTTCGCGGACAGAGAAGCAAGACCAACGCTCGTACCCGCAAGGGTCCGAAACGCACCATCGCGAATAAGAAGAAGTAAGGAGGGATATGAAACATGGCTGCTAATGCGAAGAAAACGAAAGTCAGAACCCGCAGAAGAGAGCGCAAGAACATTGAAAAGGGTCAGGTTCATATCAGCTCTTCCTTCAACAATACCATGGTAACCATCACCGACACCCAGGGCAACGCGATTTCCTGGGCCTCCGCCGGTGGCCTGGGCTTCCGTGGAAGCAAGAAGTCTACCCCCTTTGCCGCGCAGACCGCTGCCGAGACGGCCGCCAACGCCGCCAAGGAGCACGGCCTGAAGACCGTCGAAGTGTTCGTGAAGGGCCCCGGCTCCGGCCGTGAGGCTGCCATCCGTGCGCTGCAGACCGCCGGTCTCGAAGTGACGATGATCAAGGACGTTACCCCCATCCCCCACAACGGATGCCGTCCTCCGAAACGTCGTCGTGTGTAATGGAAGGAGGAGACAGTAATGGCTAAGAACAGACAGCCGATCGCGAAGCGCTGCAAGGCTCTGGGCATCAGCCCCGCCGCGATGGGCTACTACAAAAAGGAAACCACTCGCAACAGCAACAGCCAGGTGCGCAAAAAGAAATCCGAGTATGCCACCCAGCTCAATGAGAAGCAGAAGGTCAAGTTTGTCTATGGCGTTCTGGAGAAGCAGTTCCGCGGCTACTATGAGAAGGCCGTCCGTATGCCCGGCAAGGCCGGCGACAACCTGCTGATCCAGCTCGAGAGCCGTCTGGACAACGTCGTCTTCCGCCTTGGCTTCGCCGCCACCCGCCGCGAGGCTCGCCAGCTTGTCAACCACGGTCACTTCACCGTCAACGGCAAGAAGGTCAACATCCCCAGCTACCAGGTCAAGCCCGGCATGGTCATCACCCTGAAGGAATCCAGCCGCAGCATTGAGCGCTTCAAGCTCAATCTCGAGGCCAACGCCTATCACGTGATCCCCAAGTGGCTCGACTTCGATGCCGCCAATATGGTTGGCAAGGTTGTTGCCGCTCCCACCAGAGAGGATATCGATCTGCCCATCGAAGAGCACCTCATCGTCGAGTTGTACTCCAAGTAATCCATACACCCTCGAATTGGTAAGCTGAACCACTGCACGCGCCACTCGGGCGCACAACTTAAAAGGAGGGTACTGTAAAAATATGATTGAAATCAAAAAGCCGCGGATCGAATGCATCGAGAACCCCACGGACAGCTCCTATGGCAAGTACGTCATTGAGCCCCTGGAGCGCGGCTATGGCACAACACTTGGTAACTCTCTTCGCAGGGTACTCCTGTCTTCTCTTCCCGGAACGGCCTGCACCAGCATCAAAATTGCCGGTATTCAGCATGAGTTTTCCACCATTCCCGGCGTCAAGGAAGACGTGACCGAGATCGTTCTGAACGTCAAGAGCATCATCGCCCGTCTCCACAGCACCGAACCCAAGACCGTCTACATTGAAGCCTCCGGCGAGGGCCTTGTCACCGCCGGCGACATCAAGGCCGACAGTGAGGTGGAAATCCTCAATCCCGAGCAGCCGATTGCAACCCTCGGCCCGGACGGCGCTCTGAATATGGAGCTCGTATTGGACCATGGCAGAGGCTATGTTTCCGCGGATAAGAACAAAACTCCCACGATGGCCATCGGCACGATTCCCGTCGACTCCATTTACACCCCGGTTCTCAAGGTCAACTACACGGTGGAAAACACCCGTGTCGGCAACCAGACCGACTTTGACAAGCTGACCATCGAGGTGTGGACGGACAAGACCATGACGTCCCGCGACGCCATTTCCCTGGGCGCCAAAATACTCTGCGACCACTTCCGCCTTTTCACGGAGCTGTCCGACGTCGTCGGCAGCGGCTCCACCGTCGTCGAGAAGGTCGAGACCCAGCCCGATACCGTCATGAACATGACGATCGAAGAGCTGGACCTGTCCGTGAGAAGCTTTAACTGCCTCAAACGCGCCAATATCAATACTGTCGCCGACCTGGTCAGCAAAACCGAAGAGGAAATGATCAAGGTCCGCAACCTCGGCCGCAAGTCCCTGGAAGAAGTCGTCCACAAGCTGACGATGATGGGACTGAGCCTGGCCAGCGAGGACAACCAGTAATCTAAGGAGGAAAAGCAATTATGCCCGGAACTAGAAAGCTCGGCAAGACCACCGCTCAGCGTATGGCGATGCTCCGCCAGCAGGTGACTGATTTCCTGGACATGGGCCGCATGGAGACCACCGTGACCCGCGCCAAGGAGATCGCTCCCATGGCCGAGAAGATGATCACCCTCGGCAAGGCGAAGGATCTGGCTTCCTACCGCCAGGCTCTGTCTTTCATCACCCGTGAAGACGTGGCCAAGAAGGTCTTTGACGAGATCGCTCCCAAGTATGCCGACCGCAACGGCGGCTACACCCGCATCACTCGCATCGGCGCCCGTCGCGGCGACGCCGCGGAAGTCGCGGTCATCGAGCTGATCTGATTCAGCTCCGAAAAACGGATGTAATCCCCTGAAAAGCAGCGCTTTTCAGGGGATTTTCATATCTGTACGGGGATTCGGTTGACGGCAGGACGCCGCTTTGGTACAATCGAGAAAAAAGAAAGGAGAGGCGAGAAGATGGTCAAGACAACAAGTGTGATGCTGCAGACCCTGTGTGTGCCCTGTGCCTGCCATTGCCGTTACTGTTTGCTTTCCTGGGACGGGGTGACGCACGGCGCAGACTGGGAGCGCAGCAAACGCTGTGCGGCGGCCTTTGGTTCATGGATCAAAGAACAGCGGCCGGAGCTTCGCTTCCACTTCTCCTTCGGCTACTCGATGGAACATCCCGCGCTCCCGGAAGTGCTGGACTTTCTGCGGGAGATCGGCTCGGTCGGCGCGGAGTACCTGCAGTGCGACGGACTGCGCATCCGTACACCGGACGAGACTGCCGCCTTCGTGCGGATGCTGCGGGAACACGGCGTGCGGCATCTGAACTTCACTGTTTACGGTACGGAGGCCTATCACGACCGCTTTGCCGGCCGAAAGGGCGACTTCCGCTGGCTGCTCGCCCTGCGTGCGGCGGCGCGGAAGGCAGGGCTGGAGACGAGCGTTGGCGTGCCGCTGAACCGGGAGAACGCCGCGCAGATCGACGAACTTCTGGATGTACTCGGCCCGGCTGGCGTGCGGCTGTTCATCCCACACGCCGAGGGGCGCGGCGCGCAGCTGGAGCCGATCCGCCTGCGGATGGAGGATGATTCTCATTTGAGTGAGACGGCGAAGGCGCTGCTGAACCGGCGCGTTTACCGCACCGAGGCGGAGTGGATCGCGGATCCGCCGCCGGCGCCGACGGAGCGCAGCCTGCTTCTCTCGCTGACGCCGGAGAACATCGCCGACTTCGAGCAGAGTGATTATGCGGACATTTTGGCCGGGGCGGAGGCACTGGACGAGGCCTATTACGCGCCGATTCCGCCCATCGAGGAGCTGATGCGCCTGTACGGCGACCCGTCCGGCGACGCCTTCTTCGGCGCACGCGATCTGGCTGCGCGCTATCAAAAGCGCTGGCTGCGCGAGCATGGCTTGCAGCCCTATGACGTCACCGACGAGCGGCAGACCGGCAGCAGGAGGTTTTGAAGATGAGAGTTTACGAGGCGGCATGGAGCGACGCGCTGGAGCGCGAGCTGATTCGCCTCTCTGCCGACTGGGAGGCGGAGGACAGCTGCCGGGGTTACCGGAGCAATACGCACGAGGATCTGGCCGGGCGCCGCGTCTTTCTCGCGGAGGAGGATGGGGCGATCCTCGGCTACCTCTTCGGGGTGCGTGAGACGGAGGAGAAGAAAAGCACCGTCATGGACGCCGGGACGCCGTATTTTGAGATCGAGGAGCTGTACGTCGTGCCCGCACACCGCTCAAAGGGCATCGGGCGGCGACTTTTTGCCCTCGCGGAGGAAACCGCGCGGCAGGATGGTCTGCCGTATCTGATGCTATCCACCGCCACGAAAAACGCCCGCGCGATCCTGCATTTTTATCTCGACGAGGTGGGCATGGATTTCTGGAGCGCCCGGCTGTTTAAGAAATTGGAGTGAGGGATATGGAGAATAACTATCTGAATGATTACTACTGCCGCTATGACGAGGAGGGGCGCCTTCTCTCTCGCCATGGGCAGGTGGAATATCGGACGACGATGAAATATATTTGCGAGAGTCTGTCAGGAATACCTGATCCGTCGATCCTTGAAATCGGCGCAGGCACGGGTCGCTACAGCGTGACCCTGGCGAAGCAGGGCTATCGGGTGGCTGCGGTTGAGCTGATCGAACACAATCTGACGTTGCTGCGCGCCAAACTGGACGGATCGGAGCCGATCGTCACCATGCAGGGCAACGCCCTTGATCTGTCTTTTCTGCCGGACGAGGCCTATGACCTGACGATGCTGCTGGGGCCGATGTACCATCTGTACACGCGAGCCGATCAGCTGCGTGCGCTTTCCGAGGCAGTGCGGGTGACAAAACCAGGCGGCCGCATTCTGGTCGCCTACTGTATGAACGAGCCGACTGTCGTGCAGTATGTGTTCGGTCTCAACCACCTGCATGAAGTGATGGAGCTGAACATGCTGACCGAGGACTGGCACTGCATCAGCGAGCCGAAGGACCTCTTTCAGCTTGTTCGGACGGAGGATATCGCGTCGCTTGACACAGAACTGCCGGTCAACCGGCTGAAGCTCGTCGCAACAGACGGCGCCACAAATTTCATGCGTGAGTTTATCGACGCGATGGACGATGAAACCTTTGAACGCTGGATGGCGTATCATTTTGCGATCTGTGAGCGTCAGGATCTGATCGGCGCGTCTCATCACACGCTGGACATTCTGGAAAAGGACGGGAAAACGCGATGAGACAGGAAGAATCCTGCGGCGCGGTGGTGTTTACCTGCGTCGGCGGTGAGCGGCGCTATGTGCTCGTGCGCTCGCGGGAGGGCATTTACGGCTTTCCCAAGGGGCACCGCGAGCCGGGCGAGACGCCGGAAGAGACCGCGCTGCGCGAGATCCGGGAGGAAGTCGGCCTGCACGTCACGTTGCTGCCGGGTTTCTCTGCGCAGGACGAGTACCCACTCCCCAAAAAGCCCGGTACGGTCAAGCGCGTGCGCTTCTTCCTCGCGGAGTACGGGGATCAGCAGATCGTGCCGCAGAAAGAGGAACTGGACAGCGCTGGTCTATATTCCTATGGACAGGCGATGCAGCTGATTCAGCACAAGAGCTGGCGCCGCATCCTCACCGAGGCGTATGAATTCTTGATAAGGTAAGAGAAAGCCTCCCGGATTTCCGGGAGGCTTTCTCTTGCTTAATCTGTTTTTCGGCAGGTGAAGAGGATCACCTGTCGCTTTTTTGCAATTTCGCGCAGGAGCTGCATCGCCTGCTCAAGGCGCGTCTCGTCGAGGTTGACGAGCGCGTCGTCGATAATCAGCGGACAGGGCTCGCCCGCGGGCATCGCCAGCTCGCACACGGCCAGCCGCACCGCCAGATACATCAGATCGAGCGTGCCGGCGCTTAAGTATTCGGATTCCCGCGCCACGCTGTCGCCCTGGGTGCGCGCCCGGGCGGAGAAATCGCGGTCGATCAGCACGTCGGCATAGCGCCCGCCGGTGACCTTGGCCATATAGTCCGAGGCCACGCGCCCGAGCTCCGGGGAAAAGCGGCTCTGCAGCTCGGTATCGGCCTGCTTGAGCGTTTCGATGGCGAGCGACAGCGCGTCGTACTCTGTCTGCATCTCGCCGTAGGAGTTCTCCATCTGCTCGAGGTCGCTGGCCAGCACCAGCGGATCGCCCAGCACGGAGAGTCGCCCGTTGAGAGAGGCGATGCGGGCCGAAATGCGCTCCACGTCGTCGCGGGCGGCGGCAAGCTCGCGCCCGAGTCGGGCGGCTTCACTGTCACCGCCGCTGAAATCCAGCGCGGCGATCGCCTCGTCCTCCAGCTCCTGCAGATCCTGCCGCGCCTGCTCATAGAGCTCGCGGCTGTCCAGCTCCCGCTGTTCGGCCTGCGTCAGCTCGTAGAGCTGCGCCTGGTAGTCGCCCCATTGCTGCAAAATCTCTTTCTCGCTGCGGGCGTGATATTTCCTCAACAGCTGCTGCCGGGCGCTCCGGGCTGCCTCAGCGGCGCGCCGGGAGTTGCTCAGCCGGATAATCATCACCAGGGCGGCCACCAGCGACGCCACGCTTGGCAGCAGCAGCCACAGGTTCTGCCAGAGCGTATACAGCCCGGCGCAGGCCAGCGACAGCAGAATCAGCAGCAGCGGCGGCCAGATCGGTTTTTCCGCGGCGCCCTCTGTCTTCAGGCGCTTGAGCGTTTTCAGATCCGCCTGAATCTCCGGCTCCAGCTCCTGGGGTTTCCGGCCGCCGAAAACGCCGTCCGCGAGCTCCTCGCGGCGCTGGGAGAGGTTGGCGATGGCCTCGTCGTGCGCTTCGCTGCTCTGCCGGAGCAGCTGACGGCCGCGGCTGAGGTTGTCCAGCGCCTGCCGGCGCTGTGTCTTGCGGCTCTCGGTCATGGCACTCTCCAGCGCGGCGCAGTCCCGCTGGCGCGCGGCAAGCTGCTCCTCCAGTGCGTCGACGTTTTCCGCCGCGTTGTGCAGCTCCGCGATGCGCTGCTTGACGTCGTCCATCTGCCCCTCCAGCGCGGGCAGCGCGCCCTTGCGGTGGAAGCGCCGTTTGCGCTGCCAGTCGCGCAGCTGCTCGTCGGCCTCGGTGTAGGAGGTCTGCTCCTCACCGGTGGAGACGATGGCGTTGATGCGCTTTTCCAGCTCCGGGCTGCCGGAGACGGCCACGGTGCCCTGTTCGATGAAGGCGCTGCGGCAGAACACATCCCGGCTGACGCCGGTCAGCAGCTCGCCGGCGTTTTGCCCGTCCATCCCCTCCACGGGGATGGCGGTGCCGGTGTAGACGGCCGAGAAATCGCGCATCGGCGCGCCCTTGGCGCGGGTGCGGCGGGTGAGGGTGATGTCGCTGCGCTCGGCGCGCAGCTCCATGCTGCCCTCCATCGGCGCGCCGGACCAGGGAGCGTAGCGCAGCTTGTCCGGCAGATAGCCGCTGCGGGCGCGTTCGGAGGAATCCACGCCGTAGAGCATGGCGCGGATGAAGGCGCACCAGGTGGATTTGCCGCTCTCGTTGGGCGCGTAGATCACGTTCAGCCCGTCGTGCAGGCTCAGCGTCTCGTTTTCGAGCTTGCCGAAGGAGGCGCGCAGCTTACGGATGATCATGCGTCAGCACCTCCTCCCGGTGGTCGAGCGCGGCCAGACCCCAGCGGGCGGCCTGCTCGATGAGCTGGCGGCGCTCCGGCGTGGCAGTCTCGGCTTCCTCGCGCAGTTTTTTCAAAAACAGGCCGCGCAGGCTGTCCTCCCCGGCGCGATCCCAGACGCTCCGGCGCAGCCGCGTCTCATCGCGCAGCTGCAGCGCATAAAACAGCTCGCCCAGGTTCAGCTGCAGCCGCTGCAGGTCGGGCGGGCTGTCCACCTCGCCGGTCAGCACGATGCGGTAGATGTCCCGTGCGGTGTCGTCGGGCAGCTGGCTGTGCACGGCAAGCAGGGGATCGGCGCCGGTCACGTTCACGCTGAGCTTTTCATAGCGCCGCAGCGCCACGGACACCGGCCGCAGGCGGCAGCCAGCGTCATCCAGCTCGACGATGCTGACGGTTTTCTCGCCGCATTCGTCAAAGCCGCGCCCCTCGGGACAGCCGGGCCAGGAATACCAGGTGCCGCCGGCCTTCTGCAGACCGCTTGCCTTGTGGATGTGCCCGAGCGCGGCGTAGTGCAGGCCGCTCGCCGCAAGCTCCTCCTCGCGGATCGGCGCGTAGGGCGAGGGCTGCTTTGTCACTTCGGCGTGCAGGCACAGGAGATTCAGCAGTCCGTCGCCGCGTTCGGCGCGAAAGCCGGGCAGCAGGGGAGCACTCTCTCTGCCGGTGTAGGCCGCGCCGTAGACCCGGACGCCCAGATCGGGCAGCGAGACGGCTTCCATCTCGTTTTTCGTAAACACATGGACGTTTTCCGGCAGCGGCAGACGGGCATAGGGGGAGTGGGCGGAGTACCAGTCGTGGTTGCCTGGCGCGATGAACACCGGCACGGCCATCTGCCGCAGGCAGGCGCAAAGCGCCTCGCCGGTCTCGGCGTAGCTCAGGTCGCTGTCGAGCAGGTCGCCCGGAAGCAGCACGAGCTGCAGCTCCTCTCTGTGCACCAGCTCGGCCAGGCGCTGCAGCAGCTGCCGCTGCTCGGCGCGCCGCACGGCGGCCTTGCCAGCGCGCAGCCCCTCAAAGGGCGAGTCCAGGTGCCAGTCGGCTGCGTGGAGAAAGCGGATGCTCATGTGAGCCGCACCCCCTCTGCCCGGACGCAGCGGCCGGTCTCCGTGTCGATTTCGAAGACACAGCCCTCCAGCTTGGCCGGGCCCGAGGCGGAGTTGTAGCGCTGGGGCGGATCGCCCATGAACTTGCCGATGCTCTGCTCCGGGTCGATGCCGAGGACGGAGTTGGCGGCGCCCGTCATGCCGAGGTCGGTGATGTAGCCGGTGCCCTTGGGCAGCACGCAGGCGTCGGAGGTCTGCACGTGGGTGTGCGTGCCCCAGACGGCGCTGGCGCGGCCGTCGAGCAGCCAGCCCATCGCCATCTTCTCGCTGGTGCCCTCGGCGTGGAAATCGACGAGGATGATCTTCTCCTGGATCTCCTCCATATAGCCGTCGGCAATGACGAAGGGATTGTCGGTGTTGGTGTCGAGCGTGAAGCGGCCCATCAGATTCAGCACGCACACGTCGCCCTTGTCCGTGTGATAGACGTTGATGCCCTTGCCGGGGCACTGGGGCGCGAAATTCGCCGGGCGCAGGATGCGCCGCCGCTCGTCCAGATAGGGACGCAGCTCCGTGCGCGTCCAGGTGTGGTTGCCGAGCGTGATCACGTCGGCTCCGGCGCGCAGGATCGCGTCGGCCTGGCGGGGCGTGATGCCGACGACGTTGGCGTTTTCACCGTTGACGACCACAAAATCGATGTTGTTTTCTTTTCGGTAGGCTTTCAGGCGCTTGTCCAGAATGGCCAGACCCGGCTCACCGCAGACATCGCCGACGGCCAGAATGTTCATCGTCATGGCAAAGTCCTCTCTTTCCTGAGGATTTTATTTCATATCATCATACCACAAATTGCCTGCTTGCTTCAAGTCGCATTCCGCACATAATAAGCATGCAGAAATTGACAGGAGGTATCAGTCGATGACAAACAAGCAGTTTTTGATGGGCATGTCGGCGGGCCTGATGGTGGGCGGCGCGGCGGCTGCGGCCATGAGCATGAAAAAGAGCCGCAAGACCGGCCTGGGCAAGACACTGAAGACCATGGGGCAGGTCGTGGACAGCGTTGCCGGCAGCTTCATGAAGTAAAAGATTTGGCCTCCCGGTTGGGAGGCCAAATCTTTTATGGTTTTACATACTCTCGGGGGCGGAGACGCCGATGAGATACAGTGCGTTTTTCAGCGTGATCATCGTCGCCTTCACGAGGCCGAGGCGTTCATTGGTCAGGTCGGGATCGTCGGGGTTGATGACCTTGCAGCTGTTGTAGTAGCTGTGGAAGACCTTGACGAGGGAGATGATATAGTCGGCGAGCTTGTTCGGCTTGCGCAGCAGGGCGTCATTGGCGACCTCGGAGGGGAATTCGCCGATCATCTTCAGCAGCTGCAGCTCTTTCTCGTCGGTCAGGCGCTCGTAGCTGTCCTGCTGACGGAAGGCCGGAGTCTTGGGGTTGGAGAGGATCGAGCACATGCGGGAGTGGGCGTACTGCGCGTAGTAGACAGGGTTGTTGTTGTCCTTGGAGCGGGCGAGCTTGAGGTCGAGATCCATGTGGGTGGACACGTCCTTCGAGGCGAAGAACCAGCGCGCGGCATCCACGCCGATGTCGTCGCAGAGCTCGCGGATCGTGATGGCGTTGCCGGTGCGCTTTGACATCTTGACCTCTTTGCCGTCCTCCACCATGCGCACCATCTGGATCAGGTCGACGGCGAGAGTGCCGGCGGGGTAGCCCAGCGCGGTCAGCGCGGCCTGCATGCGGATGACGTAGGAGTGGTGGTCGGCGCCCCAGAGATCGACGAGGAAGGGATAGCCGCGCTCCACCTTGTGGACGTGGTTGGCGATGTCGGGCGTCAGATAGCTCAGCGTACCGTCGCTCTTGCGCAGCACGCGGTCTTTTTCGTCGCCGTAGTCGGTGCTCTTGAACCACAGGGCGCCGTCCTTTTCATAGGTCAGACCCATTTCCGCCATGCGATCGAGGCAGGCCTTGATGCGCGCGCGGTCGTTTTCATAGAAGAAGGTCTCGTGCATCCAGGACTGAATATCCACACCGTAGAGCTTGAGGTCGCGGTCGATCTTCTTGAGCTCGCGGGTCTTGCCCTCCTGCATGAAGTACTCCAGACGCTCCTGCGGATCGGCCGTCAGCCACTTGTCGCCGTCCTTTGCGGCGATCTCCTCGGCAATGAGGCGCACGTCCTCGGCGTGGTAGCCGTTTTCGGGCAGGGGATAGTCGTCCCGGCCGAAATGCTCAAAGTAGCGGGCCTCCAGGCTCTTGCCCAGCATGACGATCTGGTTGCCGGCGTCGTTGACGTAGTACTCGCGCAGCACGTCCCAGCCGCTTGCCTCCATCATGCGGCAGATGCTGTCGCCCCAGGCGGCGTTTCTGGCATGGCCGCAGTGCAGGTCGCCGGTGGGATTGGCGGAGACCCACTCGACCAGCACCTTTTTGCCCTTGCCGGACTCGTTCCGGCCGTAGGCGTCGCCGGCCTCGATGACCTGGTTGATGAGCGAGGCGAGCGCCTCGTTTTTCAGACGGAAATTGATGAAGCCGGGGCGGGCGACCGTGATGCTCTCCGCCTCAGGCAGCAGCTCCCGCAGCTTTTCCGCGAGCGCTTCGGCGATCTCCAGCGGGTTTTTGCGCAGCGTGCGCGCCAGCTTCATCGCAGCGCTGGTGGCGTAATCGCCGAGCTTGGGGTCCTTCGGCGTCTCCACGACCAGCAGACTCTCGTCGGCGTCGATGTCATAGACGGCCTTGACCGCGTCCCGAACCGCGTCAAAAATTGTTTGTTCAAAATTGCTCATGCTTGCGTTTCCTCCGTATTGGCAGCGCCCGCGGGGGGCGTTTTTTTCCGAATGTTGATACTATATCACAAAAATGAAATTATACAAGTGTTTTGCCCGGGAAAAGGGCCGGTTTTCGGCGCGGATGCTCACTTGCCGCGCTGTGCGCCGGGCTTTTTGCCGGCGCTCTCGCTGCCGTCGGCGTTTTGCAGGGTGATGCGCTCGCGAAACTCCGTCGGTGTCATCTGTTTGAATTTGAAAAAGTTCATGTTGAAGGTTTTGACGTTGCTGTAGCCCACTTCAACGGCCACGTCGATCACCAGCAGGTTTGTCGAGGCCAGCAGCTCGCAGGCCTTGTGGATGCGGGTGTGGTTGAGCAGCGTTTCAAAGTTCTTCTCAGAGTAATAGAGCAGAAGCCGGTTCATCTCCGTGACCGACACGCCGAACTGCGCGGCCGTCTGGGAGGCGGAGAGGCGCTCGTCCGGGTAGTTTTTGTAGATGTAGTCCGTGATGGCGAAGGCCACGTTTTTGTCGGTGGGGTTGAGCTTGGATTTGGCCTTGCTGTAGATTTTTCGGTAATTGATCGGCGTGATGCCCACGCGGGAGACAAAATGCTTGGACAGGTGCGAGGCGTCCACAAAGCCGACGAGATCCGCGATTTCGTCGAGCGTCAGGTCGGTGTAGATCAGGTAGTCCGATGCCTTTTCGATGCGGATGCTGCTCAGCAGCTTCGGAAAGCTCAGCCCGCTCACCTCCGCGATCTGCCGGGACAGCGTCGATTCCGACACAAACAGCGCCTCGGCCACGCGCGAGAGCGTGATCTTTTCGGAGGAATGGGCGTAGACGTAGCTGAAAACGGTGCTCTCGCGCGCGGGCGACTGGAGAGTGTCCGTCTCGCCGCGGGAGGCCATGACAAAGCGGCGATAGCTGATGATGAGCTCGATGAGCTTGGTGCAGGTGTACAGCTGCGAAAAGGGCTTGTCCGGCGGAACGATCCGCGAGGACTCCACACCCAGCTCCGCCTTGAGCTGCTCGGTCAGCGCGTCGACGTACTCGGCCTGCACCGAGTCGAGATAGACCACGGGCTCCATCGACAGAAAGCGCAGCAGCTCCGCGCCGTCGTCGGCAAAGCCGGTCAGACCCTTGAGGATCGTGTTGACGAAGGGGTAGTCGTAGACGAGCTTGATAAACTGCAGCGGCTCCGACACCTCGGTCACGTCGGAAATTTTCCAGGGCGTGATGGCCACGAGGGTGTTCGGCACGAGGGCGTAGTCCGTGCCGTCCAGGTTGATGACGCCGCGGCCGCGCTTGATATACAGAAAGCGGGCGGCCCGGTGCATCAGCGCCTTGGTCGGCTGCTGGATGGACTCATAGTCGAAGGAGCAGATCCGGCTCGGATCAGAGGAGGGAACCCAGCTGTCCTGTACGGTCGTGGGATGGTTCATAAGCAGTTCCTCGACACAATAGAATACTTTATTATATCGCGCCGACGCGAAAAAATCCATCCCCTTCGGCGCGGAAAAACCGGCTGCCCGTCGGTGAACGGACAGCCGGTTGGCGGATAGCTTGTGCGATTATCTGGTGATAACGGTGCCGGTTTTGCCCTCGAGCGCCTCGGCGGCGCGGGAGAGGGAGGTGATGAGCGCGATGCCGTGGGCGCTGCCGCGGACAAAGTCCATGCAGCTTTGCACCTTGGGCAGCATGCTGCCGGGGGCAAACTGCCCTTCGGCGATATAGCGCTCGCAGTCGGAGAGATTCATCTCGGCCAGCTCCTGCTGATCGGGCTTGTTGAAGTTGATGCAGACGCGGTCCACGGCGGTGAGGATGATCAGGCGGTCGGCGCCGATATCCCGCGCCAGCAGGGCGCTCGCGCGATCCTTGTCGATCACGGCCGCGACGCCCTTGAGGCCCTGCGCGGTCTCAACGACGGGGATGCCGCCGCCGCCGACGGTGATAACGATATCACCGGCTTTGACCAGCTGCTCGACGACCCGCAGCTCCACAATGCGCCGGGGGATCGGGGAGGGGACGACCCGGCGGTAGCCGCGGCCGGCGTCCTCGACGAAGGTAAAGCCCTTTTCCGCAGTGATCCGCTCTGCCTCTTCCTTCGTGTAAAAGCTGCCGACAGGCTTGGTGGGATTCCGGAAGCCCGGATCCTGCTCGTCCACGACAACCTGGGTGACCACGGTGGCGCAGTCCCGGTCAATGCCGCGCTCGCGCAGCTCCTCCTGAATGGCCTGCTGCAGGTGGTAGCCGATATAGCCCTGGGTCATTGCACCGCACTCGGGGAAGGGCATGCTTGGCGTGGAGCCGCCCTTGTTGGCGGAAAACTCCATCGCCAGGTTGATCATGCCGACCTGCGGGCCGTTGCCGTGGCCGATGATGACCTCATAGCCCTTTTCCACCAGATCGACGATGGGGCGGGCGGTGCTTTTGACGAGAGCAAGCTGCTCCTCCGGGGTCTTGCCGAGGGCGTTCCCTCCGAGGGCGACAACAATTCTCTCTGCCATGGCTTACTTCAGCGTGGCGTACATGACGGCCTTGATCGTGTGCATACGGTTCTCGGCCTCGTCGAACTGGCGGGCCTGCTTGCCGAGGAACACGTCGTCGGTGACTTCCATGGCCTCGAGGCCGAACTTCTGGTAGATGTCCTCGCCGACGGTGGTCTCACGGTCGTGGAAAGCGGGCAGGCAGTGCATGAAGATGGCGGTGGGCTTGGCCATGGCCATCAGTTCCTTGTTGACCTGGTAGGGCAGCAGGAGCTTGATGCGCTGGGCCCAGAGCTCGGCGGGTTCGCCCATGGACAGCCAGATGTCGGTGTAGGCAACGTCGCAGTCCTTGGCGCCCTGCGCGGGATCGTCGGTCAGCTCGATGACGGCGCCGGTCTCTTCCGCAACGGCGCGGCACTTCTCCACCAGCCAGTCGGCGGGCATGAGCTCCTTCGGGCCGCAGGCGCAGTAGTGCATGCCGAGCTTGGAGCAGACGACCATCAGGGAATTGGCTACGTTGTTGCGGGCGTCGCCGAAGAAGGTCAGCTTGCGGCCGCGCAGGTCATTGCCGAACTCCTCGCGCACGGTGAGGATGTCAGCCAGCATCTGGGTGGGATGGAAGTCGTCGGTCAGGCCGTTCCACACGGGAACGCCGGAGTACTTGGCAAGGTCCTCAACCACGCTTTGCTTGAAGCCGCGGTACTCGATGCCGTCGAACATACGGCCCAGAACCTTGGCGGTGTCGGCCAGGGACTCCTTCTTGCCCATCTGGGAGGAGCCGGGGTCCAGGAAGGTCACGCCCATGCCCAGGTCGCGCGCGCCGACTTCGAAGGCGCAGCGGGTGCGGGTGGAGGTCTTTTCGAACAGCAGAACGACCTGCTTGTCGCTCAGCCATTTGTGCTCGACGCCGGCGGCCTTGAGTCTCTTGAACTCGGCGGACAGGTCCAGCAGGTAACGGATCTCGGCGGGAGTGTAGTCGAGAAGGGTGAGAAAGCTTCTGCCTCTGATGTTAACGCCCATGGGTAATTTCCTCCTAAAAAATATATATTGAATTTGGATTGCTCGTGCTTAATCGGCGCGGATGAGGGGCATGGACATGCAGCGCGGGCCGCCGCGGCCGCGGGAGAGCTCCGCGGAGGGCATTTCGAGCACCTGGATGCCCTCGTCGCGCAGGATGGCGTTGGTGATATCGTTGCGCTGATAGACGACGATCTTGCCCGGCGCGATGCACAGGGTGTTGGAGCCGTCGTTCCACTGCTCGCGGGCCGCGGCGATCAGGTCGTCGCCGCCGCACTTGATCAGCTTGACCTTGTCCACGCCCGTGTAGCGCGCGAGAATCGTCTCCAGATCGGAGTCGATGCGGCGGATGCGCAGCTCCTCGGGGTCGTCGCCGGGCGTCATCTCATACACGGTCAGCGGCCCGATGATGGCGGGGTGGATGGTATACTTGTCCCTGTCGATCTGGGTAAAGACCGTGTCGAGATGCATGAAGGCGCGGCAGGCGGGGATGGCGAAGGCCAGCACGGTACGAATCTTCGCGTTGGGGTCGCAGAAAAGGTTGCGCGCGGCGGCCTCAATGCCGTCTGGGCTGGTGCGTTCGGAAATGCCGATGGCGAGCGTGTCCTCCGTGAGGTTCAGCACGTCGCCGCCCTCGATGCTCGCGTGGTAGCTGCGGTCGTAGTAGCGGGTCACGCGGCCTTCAAAGTCCGGGTGATAGCGGAAAATGTAGTCGGCGTAGATCGTCTCGCGGCAGCGGGTGGGGAAGTGCATCCGGTGCAGCAGCACGCCGGTGCCGACGGAGGCGAAGGGGTCGCGGGTGAAGTAGAGGTTGGGCATGGGGTCGACGATCAGGTCGTCGGGCGGCGCGATCATGTCCTGCAGCGAGTAGGCGGCCAGATGCGGCAGCTCCCGCAGCGTGATGCCCTCCATGGTTTTCTCCACCAGGGCCTTGCCCTCAAAGTTTGCGCGCAGGTAGTCGTAGAGCTTATCCTGCCAGCGCCTGGTTTTGACATTGCCCTCGGTGAGCCACTGGTACAGGAAGGGCTCGGTCAGCTCGGGGTGCAGAGCCAGCACCTCGGCCATCAGATCCTCCAGATAGACGACCTCGGCGCCGTTGTCGCGCAGGATCTGCGCGAAGGCGTCATGCTCCTGCTGCGCGACCTTCAGAAAGGGAATGTCGTCGAACAGCAGCTCGGGGAGACGGTCGGGAGTGAGGTTCAGAAGCTCGCGGCCCGGGCGGTGCAGCAGCACCTTCTTGAGCGGGCGGATCTCGCTTCTCACGCAAATGCCTTTCATAGCTCCTCCTTTTTCGAATGATCCGTTGTATGTTTTCGGCGACGCGGTCGCACCGAAAGATTCTGTATTTAAGCCTATCATACCCGATTCCCGGGCGGAGTGTTGGAAATAACCGGAGGAATTTCTTGTATATTTTTACCGTGTTCCGGCCGGCTGGTTTCTCCGGTGAAAAAGGCTGCGGAGGGCTATGAAAAAAATTGTAAAAAAACTCTTGCTTTCCTGAGAAAACTGTGCTAATATAATCAGGCTTTCAGGTGAGAGCCTGATATGCGCTGTTAGCTCAGCTGGATAGAGCGTCTGGCTACGGACCAGAAGGTCAGGGGTTCGAATCCCTTACAGCGTGCCAAAAAACGGGACACCCATTCGGGTGGCCCGTTTTTTGCGTCTCAGAGGGATTCGAACGCGAGGGCACTTGGCAAGGCGCCGGGGGCGCCTTGCAACCCGAGCTGGCCTGCGCCGCCCTAAAGGATTAGCTGCGCGTCGCAGCGCAGGTCGAATCCCTTACAGCGTGCCACGTCGTCGCGGACTACGTATCGTTCGCGACGGCGTTTTCTTTTTCAAAGCCAGCGCCGTCTCTCATTCACTCCGTCGCTCCTCCTTTCAAAATCAAAACCGCACGGTCGCTTCGTGCCTCGTTGACAACTTTGGCACTCCGCTGTGCTGGGTTTTGATTTTGTATAGGTAAGCGGCATCTTTAGTGTAAAGCATAGACAATAATACCGCGACCCCGAAGGGGTGGCGGTATTTTTGCATTTATCTTCATTTTTCGATTTCACTTATATATAGAATAATCTTATCACCGTTCGGCAAACTAAGCTTGAGGTGATAAACATGGACAACTACAATCAAATGCTTCCCATTGGATTCGGCATGGCGCTGGCAATGAACGAGCCGGCGATGAGACGCTTTGAAACCCTGGAGGAAAAAGAAAAACGGATGATCCTGGAGCGGGCGGGGAAAATCGACTCGAAAAGCGAAATGCAGCGCCTGGTCAATGAGCTCCTGCTGTAAGATGCCGGGAACGGAATCCATCTGGTCGGAGAGCTGCCGCATTGAGGAGCGAGAGCCGCTGCCCGGCGAGCTCTCCACGGAGATCGCGGTGATCGGCGCGGGCATGGCGGGCGTGCTGATCGCCAGCGCACTGCAGGAAGCGGGACGGCAGGTCGTCGTTCTTGAGTCTGACCGCATCGGCAGCGGACAGACCCGAAACACCACGGCAAAAATCACGTCCCAGCACGGGCTGATCTACGCCCGAATGAAGAAAACTCTCGGCGCGGAGAAGTCCAGGCAGTACGCGGCGGCAAACGAAGCTGCGCTTGCCGCCTACCGGCGCATCATCAGCGAGCGCGGGATCGACTGCGAGCTGGAGGAGCGCGACGCCTACGTCTACGGCTTTGACGCCGCGGCGCTGGAGGAGGAGTCGGAAGCGGCAGCCTCGCTGGGGCTGCCGGCGAGCTTCACCCGGGAGGTGAAGCTCCCGCTTTCAGCGGCCGGCGCCGTCCGCTTTACGGGTCAGGCCCAGTTCCATCCCCTGAAGTTTCTGCGTGCGATGGCGGAAGGGCTGCGTATTTACGAAAAAACGCCGGTGCGGCGCGTGGAGGACGACCGGATCATGACGGAGCGGGGAACCGTGCGGGCGGAGACCGTCGTTTTCGCCAGCCACTATCCCTTCGTCAATTTCCCGGGGATGTACTTTGCGCGGATGCACCAGGAGCGCTCCTACGTTCTGGCACTGGAAAACGCTGCCCGGGTGGACGGAATGTGGATCGGCGCCGGGCAGAACGCCTACTCCTTTCGAAATTACGGCGATCTTCTGCTTCTGGGCGGCGAGGGCCACCGCTGCGGAGAAAACAGCGCCGGCGGGCGCTATGAGGCGCTGCGGCAAAAGGCGCGGGAGTGGTTCCCGGGCAGCCGGGAGCTTGCCTGCTGGTCGGCGCAGGACTGCGTGACGGCGGACAGCGTGCCCTATATCGGGCGCTACGCGGAAAGCAGGCCAAACTGGTTCGTGGCCACCGGCTTTCAAAAGTGGGGCATGAGCTCCTCTATGGTCTCCGCCCTGCTGCTGCGCGATCAGATTTGCGGGAAGAAGAATCCGTATGCCGAGGTGTTCGCGCCGGAGCGCTTCGACGTCAAAACCGTCGCGGGAGTCGCCGCGGAGAGCGGCCAGGCCGTCAAGGGCCTCGCCAAACAGCTCTTTCAGATTCCGGCCGAGGCGGCAAAGAATCTGGAAAAGGGACACGGCGGCATCGTCTTTTATCAGGGGGAAAAGCTCGGCGTCTACAAGGACGGCGAGGGGCGCCTCTGGCCGGTGGACATTCGCTGCCCGCATCTGGGCTGCCAGCTGGAGTGGAACCCGGACGAACTCAGCTGGGACTGCCCCTGCCACGGCTCGCGCTTTGACTACACGGGCAGGCTGATCTCCGGCCCGGCGCAGACAAACCTTGGCCATGCGTGACAGAGAACAAAAGAGCTCCCGCGCTGTATCACGCGGGAGCTCTCCGGTTTACTCCTCTTTGATTACATATTCAAAACAGTCCAGCTTCGTTACGCCCATGCCTTTCAGCGTCTCCACGTTGCGGGATTGATCGGCAGACGTGCTGTACTGCGGGATCAGCGGCACGCGCACGGTGACGCGCTCCGGCCCGACGGCGTCCAGCAGAAGGCGCAGATTCTCCTTCATCAGCGCCGCATCCCCGCCGGTATAACGGCGGTAAATGTCCGCGTTCATGTCCTTGCAGTCCACCAGAAAGAAATCCACCGCCCCGGCGGCAATCCGCACCAGCTCCGGCGCGACGGAGAGGCTCGTCTCTGCTCCGACCAGCCACTCAGAGGGGCAGAGTGCACGAAAGCGGCGGATAAAATCCGCGTGCAGCAGCGCCTCACCGCCGCCGAAGCAGACCCCGCCTCCGCTCGCGCGAAAATAGAGGTCGTCGATCCTGACCCGCTCATAGAGCACTTCGGCGGTAACGGGCTCGGCCGTCACCTCGCGCAGCAGCTTTCGGTTGATGCACCAGCGGCATTGGAGCGGGCAGCCCGCTCCCGCGATCAGCGTCGTGACGCCGGGGCCGTCGATGCCCATGCGAAGGCGCGAAAGCGAGAGCAGGGGATAGCGCGGTTCAGCCATCGGCGCCGGCCTCATCGATCGTTTCAACCGGCTCGCCCTCAAGCTCGCCGAAGTCAGGATATGCCACGTCTCCGTCCAGCTCGAGATCGCCGCCGTCATAGGGCACTTCGCCCATGATCTGCCAGTCCTCGGGATTGGGCGTCTCCGCAGGCTCCGGATCGTCAATAGCAGCGACTGCACCGGTGAGATCATTTCCCCGGGAGATGTCCCGGACGGTGTCGGCAACACGCGTGCAGCCGGCGGAAGAAAAGGCGAACCCCGCGCATAGGGCGGCCACCGTGACGCGTTTGCCCATCGCCTGCCGCGCGGCAAGCTGCTGCTCCAGATACCGAAGCTCGCTCTCGCACTTCGGACAGGTGCCGCGGCACTCACCCTGAAAACGGCATTCGCGCGTTACGTAGGGGATGTCGTTTTCATCGGCAATGCGCTGACGGATTTCCTTGAGCATTTTGCATTTCAGTTTTCCCAACATATCGGACACCTCGTTTCCTTTACTGCCTGTTAGACGCGGAGACAGCGAGATAGTTCCCAGGTCACAGGGGCGGACTTCGCCTTTTTTCGCCGCGGGGACTTGCAATTGCCGCCCGTTTCCAGTATTTTAATAGTATTACAGGAAGCGGCGGAGGATACAACCGTGAAAATCAGCAAAATCGTGATTACCGGCGGCCCCAGCGGCGGCAAAACGACCGCCATGAGCTGGATTCAGAACGCCTTTTCGAAGCTCGGCTACACCGTGCTCTTCGTGCCGGAGACGGCGACGGAGTTTATCACCGGGGGCGTTGCGCCCTGGACCTGCGGCACCAATCTGGAATACCAGAAGGTGCAGATGCGCCTGCAGCTCGAGAAGGAGCGCCTGTTCGAGCAGGCCGCGCGCACGATGAAGGCGGACAAGCTCCTCATCGTCTGCGACCGCGGCGCGATCGACAACAAAATCTACATGTCGCCGGAGGACTTTGCCACGGTGCTCGCCGACGTCGGCTGCACCGAGGAGCAGCTGCTCGCGCGCTACGACGCGGTGTTCCATCTTGTGACGGCGGCCAAGGGCCTGCCGCAGTTTTACACAACTGAAAACAACAAGGCCCGCATCGAGACCGTCGAGCAGGCCGCCGACCTGGACGACCGGCTGATCGCCGCCTGGTCTGCCCACCCGCACCTGCGCGTGATCGACAACGCGACCGACTTCGACTCCAAGCTGCGCCGCCTGATCGCCGAGATGCGCGCCTTCCTGGGCGAACCGCAGCCGCGCGAGATCCAGCGCAAGTTCCTCATCGCCTACCCGGATCTGGGCTGGCTGGAGAGCTTTCCGGAGGTGCGGAAGATGGAGATTGTGCAGACCGACCTGATCTCCCGCGAGGACGTGGCGCTGCGCATCCACCAGCGCGCGGAGGCCGACAGCGTCGTCTATTTCAAGACCTACAACCATCCGCTGGACGATGAGACGCGCGTCGAGGTCGAGGAGCGGCTCAGCAAACGCGAATACCAGGATCTGCTGCAGGAGGCCGATCCCAACAAGAAGCAGGTGCGCAAGACGCGCTACCGCCTGACCCACGAGGGGCAGTATTTTGAAATCGACCTCTATCCGATGTGGAACGACAAGGCGATCCTCGAGACGGAGCTGAGCGAGGAGGACACGCCCATCCACTTTCCCGGCCACCTCGGCATCATCCGCGAGGTCACGGACGACGCGGCCTACACCCGCGCGGCCATCGCGGAGCAGATGTGAGGAAAATTCCCGTTTTTTCCGATTGACAGAAGTAAAAAGCGGTGATATAGTACATCCATCAAAGGCGTTGACGGAGAACGCGGACGAAATTCCGGCACAGAGAGGGCAGGCCACCGGCTGCAAGCCGCCCCGTGGAACAGCGTCCAACTGCGTACCGCTCCCGAGCCGGGAGGAGGAAATGCCTCCCCGCGCGACGCGCGTTAAGCGTTTGAATGAGTGAAACATCAAGGTGGAACCGTGTATTTTCATGCACCCTTGACGGTAAAATACCGTCAAAGGTGCTTTTTTATTGAAGGAGGTCATTCCCATGGACGAAAAGAAACTCTACACATTTGAAAACCCCGAATATAAGAACACCTATCGCCACACCACCAGCCACATTCTGGCCCAGGCGGTCAAGCGCCTCTTCCCGGAGGTCAAGCTTGCCATCGGCCCGGCCATCGAAAACGGCTTCTACTACGACTTTGACGCACCCTTTGCCTTCACGCCGGAAATCCTGGAGCAGCTCGAGGGCGAGATGCGCAAAATCTGCAAGGAAAAGCTGAAGCTCGAGCGCTTTGAACTGCCCCGCGAGGAAGCCGTCAAATTCATGGAGGAGCGCGAGGAGCCCTATAAGGTCGAACTTATCAACGACCTGCCCGAGGACGCCGTCATCAGCTTCTACCGCCAGGGCGAGTTCACCGACCTCTGCGCCGGCCCGCATCTGGACTCCACCGGCCGCGTCAAGGGCAACGCCATCAAGCTCACCAGCGCCACCGGCGCCTACTGGCGCGGCGACTCCAACCGCAAGATGCTCCAGCGCATTTACGGCACCTGCTATCCCAGCAAGGCCGAGCTCGACGAGTATCTGGCCCAGCAGGCCGAGGCGCTCAAGCGCGACCACAACAAGCTCGGCCGCGAGCTGGAGTTCTTCACCACGGTCGACGTGATCGGCCAGGGCCTGCCCATCCTGCTGCCGAAGGGCGCCCGCGTCATCCAGACCCTGCAGCGCTGGGTCGAGGATGAGGAGCGCCGCCGCGGCTATCTGCTGACCAAGACACCCTTCATGGCCAAGCGCGACCTGTACAAGATCTCCGGCCACTGGGATCACTACCGCGACGGCATGTTCATCCTGGGCGACCCGGATGACGAGACCACGGACTGCTACGCCCTGCGCCCGATGACCTGCCCCTTCCAGTACCAGGTCTTCCTCAACCGCGCCCGCAGCTACCGCGACCTGCCGATGCGCCTGGGCGAGACCTCGACGCTCTTCCGCAACGAGGATTCCGGCGAGATGCACGGCCTGATCCGCGTGCGCCAGTTCACGATCTCCGAAGGCCACCTGATCCTGCGCCCCGAGCAGCTTGAGGAGGAGTTCAAGGGCTGCCTGGAGCTCGCCAAGTACTGCCTCGACACCGTCGGCATGCTGGAAAACTGCAGCTTCCGCTTCTCCCAGTGGGATCCGGCCAACCCCAACAATAAGTACGAGGGCACGGCCGAGCAGTGGGAGGTCGCGCAGGCCACGATGAAGAACATCCTCGACGACCTCGGCGTGGACTACACGATCGGCATCGACGAGGCCGCCTTCTACGGCCCGAAGCTCGATATCCAGTACAAGAACGTCTTTGGCAAGGAAGACACGATCGTCACGATCCAGGTCGATATGCTGCTGGCCGAGAAGTTCGGCATGGAGTACACCGACGCGGACGGACAGAAGAAGCGCCCCTACATCATCCACCGCACCAGCCTCGGCTGCTATGAGCGGACCTTGGCCTACCTGATCGAGCGCTATGCCGGCGCGCTGCCCACCTGGATGATGCCCGAGCAGGTGCGCGTGCTGCCCATCACCGACCGCGCTCACGACTACGCGGCCGAGATCGCGGCGAAGCTGAGCGCCGCCGGGATCAATGTCGAGGCGGACTACCGCTCCGAAAAGCTGGGCTACAAGATCCGCGAGGCGCAGATGCAGAAGATCCCCTACATGCTGGTCATCGGCGACCGTGATATCGAAAACGGCACGGTCTCCGTCCGCACCCGCAAGGGCGAGGATCTGGGCGCGATGCCGCTGGACGACTTCATCGCCCGCATCAGCGAGGAGATCCGCACCAAGGCCCACGACTGATACGAATAAAACAGAAGCATCCCCCACAAACTAACAAAAAGTTTGTGGGGGAATGTTTTATGAGCAACAAAATGAAGCGCCGCGCGCTGGCCGTCGCCGTGATCGCGGCGCTCAACGCCCTGCTGATCGCCCTGGCGCAGACGGCCTACGCCGATCTCTATAAGCGCGGCTCCTCCGGCACGCGGGTCACGGAGATCCAGACCCGGCTGAAAAACTGGGGCTATTACCAGGGGGAGATCGACGGCGTCTACGGCAGCCGCACCGAGGCCGCCGTCCGCTGGTTTCAGCGGCAAAACGGCCTGAGCGCGGACGGGCAGGCAGGCGTACAGACCCTGGCTGCGCTCGGGCTGCCGACAGGGGAGAGCGGCACGCCGCAGGACAGCAGCGGCGACGTCTATCTGCTTGCACGGCTCATTTCCGCCGAGGCCCGTGGCGAGCCCTACGTCGGGCAGGTCGCCGTCGGCGCGGTGGTGCTCAACCGGGTGCGCCATCCCTCGTTTCCCTCGTCGGTCTCCGGCGTCATCTACCAGACCGACGCCTTCACCTGCGTCAGCGACGGGCAGTTCAACGAGCCCATCGCCGAGAGCGCCTACCGCGCCGCGCAGGACGCGCTGGGCGGCTGGGATCCCAGCGGCGGTGCGATCTACTATTTTAATCCATCCACCGCTACCAGCCAATGGATCTGGTCGCGACCGCTGATCGTAACGATCGGCAGCCATCGTTTTTGCTCGTGAAAAATCGCGCGCCGCTCTTGCAAAGGGCGGCGCGTTATCATATAATAAAAAAACAGCACAAAAGCGGAGGGATGGCTATGGCATACTGTGATCGCTGCGGCTCGTATATCCCGGACGGCTGGACGACCTGCCCGGCCTGCGGGTACGACAAGGAGCAGGAAGAAAAACAGAATCAGCAGGCCGCAGCGGCGCAGGCCCATCAGCAGGAGCAGGAGAAGTTCGCCCGCGAGGAGGCGGAGAAGCGCCGCGCCCAGCGCCAGGCCTATGACAAGGTCTGGGCGGAAAACGAACAGCGACGCCGCCGCGAGGAAGAGGAATTCCGCCGCCGCCAGCAGGAGGCGGAGGAGCGCAGCCGCCAGGAACAGCAGCGCCTCAACCGGGAGCAGGAAAATGGCGGGGTGCACATCTACGTCGACGCGGACGGCACGAAAAATGTCCGGATCGGCGACAAGGTCCACGTTGTCGTCAACGCGGACGGCAGCAAGAAAGTCGAACTCGGCGACAAAGTGCGCGACTTCGTCAATTCCGACGCAGTGAATACGGCGGAGGACACCTTTGAAAAGGCCGGCGGGAAGATCCTGCCGCTGCTCTCCTATCTCGGGCCGCTGTGCCTGATTCCGCTGCTGATCGGCAACAGCGACGGCTTTACGAGGTTCCACGCCCGGCAGGGACTGCGGCTGCTGATTTGGAGTGCGATCCTGGAGGGGCTGGGCACCATGTTCGGCATCGGCTGGGCCGTCGGCTTTTTCCAGGTTCTTATGTCGATCATCGGCATCAAGAACGTCATCAACGGCGAGGAAAAGAAGCTGCCCTATATCGGCGGCTGAGTTCTGAGCAGTATTTTGTGCCCTCTTTTCAACAAAAACCACAAGATTTTGATTGCTAAAAAATTCTTCAAAAAAGCGTCAAAAAAGTGTTGACAAGAGGCAAAGCAGATGCTATATTAACAAAGCACCTCAAAAGTGCGCCCTCCGAAATGCGACAGGCACTTCAATCATTCTGAAAAGAATGAAAAAAGTTCTTGACAAACGCAATTCGCTGCGGTATACTAATCAAGCTGTCACCCGAAAGGGCCGGCGCTTAGAATGTACCTTGAAAATTGAACAATGTAAGAAAAGCTTATGCAAATAAGCACCAAGAAAAGGGCTTTTAAGAGTCTGAAAAGACTATAAAAATTCTTTTGA